>CAWGWI010000015.1:0-181749 GCA_963826275.1 Terriglobia bacterium
CTCTATACCACTCACTATCTCAAGGTGAGATAGTGAGTGGTATTCTCCGTTATCGACAGTCACGGCCCAGACGTTGATATTCTGTATTCGTAGCCTTCTCACCGCGCCCACAAGAGCAGCGGGAGATTGGCAATCAAAGTGACACTCGACAGATCTAAAGAACCGCGGCGATACAGTCCACCTCGATGTCGAAGCCGCCATTCCAAGCAGGAACGTTGACAAAGATTCGAGCAGGAGGATTCTCCGGGAAGTAACGCCTGTAGACCTCGTTAACAGCAGGAAACATATCTACTGAAGTCACGTAGACATTCAGTTTCAGGATGTTTTCCAAGGCCGAACCCGCCGTTTCGACACAGAGCTTAAGCTGGTCTAAAACGATCTCGGTCTGGCGCTCAATAGGCCCTCGGACAATCTCTCCGGTTTTCGGATCGAACGGCGGAGAGCCTGAGACGTAAATAGTGTCGCCGTGTTTAGTTACCATCGAAGCGGGCGCCTTGTACTTTTCGAGGTAGGTCGCAAGTGGCTCGACCCGAATGATTTCTCGTTTCATAGATTTCCTCCGTTTTGTAGACACGGTTTCGAGCAACCAAGAGCCGCGAAGACTCGATGGTATCGGCAGGGACAAGGGCGAGCTTCTGATAGAAGGCGATACGGGCAAAGCCCATAGCAAGTCTGGTATTCGCGCCCTTCGTCGGAATCGCTCCCGATATGTTCGCCGCCGACGCCGTCGCAATGCGCAATTAATCTTCGGAATGCCTTCTACAAGGAACACAGCGTCCGGTGGTGACGTCACGAGCTATTCGAGGTTAAGCGCCGATAAATTCCATGGGCGCACCCTGCGCGATCCACGTCAGCGCATTCTCCTCTTTCCAGAATGGAGCTATCGCGCATAGATCCTCGCACAAGGTTCCGGCCATTCTGATCACTCCGAACGCAACGGCAGTACCGACTATAAAAGCGGTCGGCCCGAGTTTGTTAACGTTACCTAAGCCGCGCAAGAACATGACGAGGGCGCGAACTTCCCCGGCAGTGAGATCAGGTGTAGCGGTTCGAGAATCGATGATTTCGGGATAGCCGAGACCTATCGCTTACGTTCCTCAATGAGGTGGTTGTACATCTCTTCGTATGTCACAGCTCCTTCAGCCGTGGTGAGCAGCAGATTTCTTTTGTGATCAAGAGTAGAAGCAATGCCCATTGCAGCTCAGACTTCGGCATGCCTTTCATGTGTTGCCCTGTGCCTCACTCGAATTTATTCTCATCCCCCGTGTAATAATTTGTCACCAGCCAGGAGACCTCCTGGCCAGCTGCTGACCTCATCCCAGTTTTAACTTGTACGCTCCACTCCCTGTACATAGGGCCGGGGGGGGGCGTCCTTTGGAATACCTGCTCCTCAGCTCGCTGTATACCGAAAACGATCTCGTCGCATAGGATGAGTGATCCCAGCATGAAACGCACGTATATTCCCGGCATCACTGATATTGTCGTCGTCACGGATCCGGTAGAGATCCGAACAGTTTCAAACGATTCAAGGTTCGACCGGGACTTCATAGGACATGGTCCCGTTCGCAACGTGCAGAGTCTCCGGAAAATGCTCCGTATTTTCTCGGTCAACGGCAGATTATTCCCAACTATGCTGCCGCGCACCAACCCCAGCCGCGCCGCCGCGCAAGACGAACTGTGGTCGAGACTAAACGTCAGGGCCGACGAGGTGAAACACGGACCCGCTGAATTGGAGCCCCTGGCCGAATGGGTCAGAGGGATCGGAACTGCGGAGAAGCTCTGCCTGCTCGTGCAGCAGAGCATAGGAAGATTGTTCGTGGAAACGTTCACGGCCACTGAGGAGAGTTCGGCAGCGGCCTCTATGGTGCTTGAGGCTGCAAGCTCTTCCAATGTCCTGAGAATCCTGGGGTGGCGCATCAGCGGCAGGCTGGAACGGGCCAAAACGCTCCTCGCTTCCATGGTGAATGGCGATCTGGCTGGCGTTATCGCGCTAATTGCAGCTCGTCAGCTCATTGTTGATGGCCTGCATAAAATGAGGCAACTTGCTGCGGACCCAGCTCTTCGATCTTCAATAACGACGGATGCTGCCGTGGACGAATGCCTCTTTGCACCAACCACCGTTGTACGCCAGGCGAAAACCTCTGGAGAGATCGGCGGTTGTCCCTTTAGAAGAGGCTCGCTCTTCATCCTTGGGCTGGGAAGCGCGAGCAAAGGCGCAGCGAATCGTGACATCGTCTTCCTCAGTCAGAGTTGGAGCCGCTGCCCCGCCGAAAAGTGGGTGCCTGCGCTATTAGAAGGCGTGTGGACGCGTGTC
Organism: Terriglobia bacterium; assembly: GCA_963826275.1. Lineage (GTDB taxonomy): Bacteria > Acidobacteriota > Terriglobia > Terriglobales > Acidobacteriaceae > JAJPJE01. The sequence goes on from CAWGWI010000015.1 coordinate 2,315, forward strand.
TCTGCGAACGTTGGTCTCTGACCTTTTTCACTAGAGACCACATAGACACGTTAGATCCGGGAATCCTGCCTTATCGAATCGGCTCACCGAAACGCAGCGTGTTGCCATCGGCGTCGGTTACGTAGAACTCTCGGATTCCCCACGTCTGATCCACGGGGCCACGATGCACTGGCGAATCCTGGTGGCCGCTGGTATCCAAACCGCGCTCCAGGTATCTATTGAACAGGCCGTCCACGTCGGTGATACGAACATTGATCGCGCAACCAAATGCACCATCCCCCGCGTGCTGCGACAATTGAATCTCTGCATCCCCCTGCACGAGATCGATGACCCAATCTGTATCCTTGGCTTCGCCATGTTTCTTTTTGAAGTCGAGAACACCGGTATAAAACGTCAACGACTTCTCGACATCGGCGCAATGGACGATGGGGACGATTCTCATCTCTTCACCCTTCATGCAGCAGACCTCTATGATAGGTGTTGCGAAATCTCCATACCACTCACTATCTCACTCTGAGATAGAGAGTGATAATCTCCGTTATCGTCAACAATCGCTAAAACCTATTGAGGCGAGGAGCCGCTGAGGTTAGGATGTCGCGACGAAAGAGTTGGCTCTGACCCGTTCCATGACCAACCCAAACACGCTTGAGCGCTGGCATCCTCATCCCCTTGTTTACTTTCACTGCTTACTCGCGATCGTGTTGCTCGGAATAATCTGGACCGTCGTATTGATGTTGCTCACTGCGCGGTACTGGAAACCTGAAAACACGTTTAAGATTGCAATCCTCGCGCTCGCGCTATTTCTCGTTGTTCTTTGGCTGTCATTGCGGCGATGCTCGGTACCCGAACTGCCAGCTTTCCGCGGGCTGCTATTACTCACCTCAATATATGACGATTGGGATGGGGAGCTTTTCACTGCTCTTCGTGATCCCAGCAATAGGGTTCGCAATTGTCGCAATCATGGCGATTGCTCTTTTGAGTCTCATTTCGATTTCGAAGAAATGGGACATAACAAGGAGTAGGTGTTGGATCGAAGAAACGGGCAACGATGATCAAACAGAGAGTCTCTCGGCGCGACGTATTGAAGGCGGGACTCGCACTTGCCATAACGCCTGGGATTGGATTTGCAGAGGCGCCGGCCGCTGGCCCGCTGGATAGGGTTGTTCGAAAGGGGCGAATTCGGCAGGCGGTTTGCCGCTGGTGTTATCAAAAGATCGCTTTGGACGATCTATGCGCCTATTCCGCAAGCATTGGCTTGAAAGGCATCGATCTATTGCAGCCGGAGGAATGGAGTATTCCACGGCAGTACGGTATGGTCTGCACCCTGGGCGATGCCGGGGGGGGCGATATATCCAATGCTCTGAATCGGATTGAGAACCATGCGTCCATCGAAGCGGCCTTTCGCAAGAACATTCCTCTGGCAGCGAAGATGGGCGTTCCCGGCTTGATCACGTTCTCTGGAAATCGCGGTGGAATGTCGAATGAAGAAGGCGCAAGAAATACTGTGGCCGGTTTGAATCGCCTAAAGAAGATCGCCGAGGATCATGGACTCATCATCAATCTTGAATTGCTGAACAGCCGAAAGGATCATCACGATTACATGGCCGACCACACCGCGTGGGGTGTATCGGTAGTCAAGGAAGTCGACTCCCCCAATGTGAAACTGCTCTACGACATCTATCACATGCAGATTATGGAGGGCGATTTGATTCAGACCATCCGCGATAACTTCCGGTGGATGGGGCACTTTCATACGGGGGGCGTTCCTGGCAGGCACGAGCTGAATGACCAGCAGGAAATCCATTGGATCGGAGTGATGAACGCGATCGCGGCTATGGACTTCAAAGGATATGTGGCACACGAGTTTATGCCTGTTGGAGATCCGCTTACGAGTCTCAGGCAGGCTGTTGATCTTTGCGACGTATAAATGCCGTTGCGACGCGCCTGTTGAGCTTGTCGATTTGTTGACCATATTCCCGGTTGCCTGCAGGGAAGCTGAAGGAACTTCTTGGTCATCGGTGCGCAGCCATGAGATGGCTGCGACTGCCAGTTGGGGTAGCTGCATGTTGCACAACATTTTCTGCGGGGAAGGTGAATATGACCGATACAGGTGCGATGACGAATGACGGAAACAAACTGACATGGACGCGGCGCGAGGCACTTGAGGCGCTGACCGGGGTGGCTCTAGCCGCAATGGCGCCATTCGGCGCACTGGGCGAACAACAGGCGATGAAGAGCACTGCCGCTTGGCCTGAAGATGCTTTGAGGAAATTTGGCGCCTTGGCATTCACTGAAGACTGGCGTTTCCATCGCGGCGACTTGGATAGCGCAGAGGCGGCAGTGTTCGATGACACGTCTTGGCGGGTGCTGGATGTGCCGCATGATTGGAGCATTGAAGACCTTCCGGGCGCTGACCCGGAGGACGCAGGTTCGATCTGGACCGAGGGAACCGTTCCCCTTAAGACCGGACCCTTTGATGCGTACACGAGTGAAGGCCAGATTGCCACCGGCTGGACCGTGGGCGGCGTGGGCTGGTATCGGAAGGCCTTCGACAAGCCAAAGGTTTCGGATGGCGGCAAGGTCGAACTACGCTTTGAAGGCGTTTACATGAACTGCGATGTGTGGATCAACGGCGTGAAGCTGGGAAACCATCCCTGTGGTTGGACGCCGTTTGCATTCGACGTGACACCACACCTGAAGGACGGCAGAAACGTAATTGCCGTGAAGGTGAACAACACGGGACGGAACAGCAGGTGGTACGCGGGGTCGGGCATCTTCCGCAAAGTCTGGTTGAATGTGGCGGGAGACTTGCGATTCCCTGAATTCGGAATCAGCGTGACGACGCCGCAGGTTACGACAGACACGGCGACCGTGAACCTGGATGTGAAGGTGGAGAACGGCGCACCAGCGGCGCGCAGGGCAACGGTGCGCGCGCGGCTGTTGGATGAGACGGGTTCTCTTGCAGGTGAAGCCTCTGTTCCGGTCAATGTGGGCGCGCATGGGGTGGCGATTGCCAGTTGCACGGTAAAGGCTTCGAATCCGAAATTATGGTCGCCTGCAGAGCCGAACCTTTATCGTGCGGAGATTGTCGTTGAGAGCGCCGGAGAAGTCGGGGATGCGGCGGCGCTGCACCTGGGCATACGCAAGATTGAAATTGATGCAGTGGGCGGTTTGCGCATCAATGGTGCGCCACTGAAGCTGCAAGGCGGTTGTGTGCACCACGACAACGGCATGCTGGGGTCGGCTTGTATCCCGCGTGCGGAAGAGCGCCGCGTTCAGATACTGAAGGCGAGCGGATATAACGCGATTCGCACCAGCCACAATCCGCCCTCGCGCGAATTCCTGGATGCGTGCGATCGCATTGGGATGGTGGTGATCGACGAGGCCTTTGACTGCTGGGAAACCGGCAAGAATCAGCAGGACTACCACCTTTACTTCAAAGACTGGTGGCAACGCGATTTGGAGTCGATGATCCTGCGCGATCGCAATCATCCGAGCGTGGTTTTCTGGAGCATAGGGAACGAGATCCATGAGCGGGCGGAACCGCATGGAGTGGAAATCGGCAAGGCGCTGCAAGCGGCTGCGCACAAACTTGACCCGACCCGTCCGGTCACGGCGGCGATTTGCTCGTCGTGGGATCATCCGGGCCAGAAGTGGCAGGATATACAGCCGGCATTCACCTATCTTGATGTGGGCGGATACAACTACCAGTTCTCGGAGTACGAGAACGACCATGTGAAATATCCTGAGCGCGTGATGATGGGGACTGAGTCGTTCCCCAATCAGGCCTTCCAGAATTGGCAGGCGGTGGAGAAGAACAGCTACGTTCTGGGTGACTTTGTGTGGACCGCGATCGACTACCTGGGCGAGTCCGGGATTGGGCACGCGACCATCAGCGCAGACGACACACCTGAGATATATTCGAGACCTTATCCGTGGTTCAATTCCTTTTGCGGCGACATAGACTTGATCGGAAACAAAAAGCCACAGTCGTATTTTCGCGACGTGGTATGGCACCGGAGCAAGGTGGAAATGGCGGTGCAGCGGCCTCTACCCAAACGCTGGAAGGAGCATGTGGGTAATTGGGGCTGGAGCGACGAGTTGCGGAGCTGGACGTGGCCCGGTATGGAGGGAACGCCGCTCACGGTGCGCGTATATACCCGAGGAGACAAGGTCACGTTGCTGCTAAACGGTAAGGAATTGGAATCGAAGACCTTGACGGAGAATGATTCGTTGAAAGCGGAATTTACCGTGCCCTATGCGTCCGGCGAGCTTCATGCTGTGGCTTTCCAGGGTGGGGGCGCAATAGGAAGAATTGCGTTCATTACGGTGGGAAAGGCGAACAAATTAGTGCTTAGACCCGATCGAACCAGGCTGAAGAATACTCGGGATGATTTGAGTTATGTCATGGTGCAGGTCGTGGACGAGGCTGGCCGGCTGGTTCCGGATGCAGTAATCCCGGTGAGCTTTACCGTAACGGGTGCGTGTGAGTTGGCTGCTACGGGCAATGCGAATCCGAAGGATGTAGCCAGCTTTCGCCAGCCTCGGCGAAACACATTCCACGGCGAGTGTCTTGTCGTAGTGAGGCCAATCGGCAAGCAGGGATTGGTCGAGGTGAAGGCCGAAGCATTGGGGTTGGAGGGGGCGTCGCTAACGTTGGAAGTGGCTGGCTAGTTTATGCGAAGAAAGAAACCGAGAAGACTTCGCTCGAAAGATCGCAAGAAAGCGAGTTGCCAATGGTTCGCGTCATCCACGAGGAGCACGCGTTCTCCGATGTGTTTGTAAGGTTCCTGTTGGAGCGTACCACGCGAATTCAGGAAGATTTGGTGGATCAGCTCTTCAATTCCAGTGAAAAGGCGAGAAATCTCCATACCACCAATAACCAGTAGGTAAATGGCTTTTCACAGCGATCAAGAAACGGTTGTGAGTGATAATCTCCGTTCCGAACAGTTATCCATTTGTAGTTTCCGGTTTGCCCGTGATACGCCCAAAATGCGGCTGGTTAGCACTATGAGTGTAATCGCCTGGTATCAACAGTTGGTGCGCTACACGAACCAGTTTTGAAGCATAATGCTCAGTCATGGAACTTGATGGTGGGGCGCTGGTGGCAATGTGCGCTTTAGCAGCGACTGCTCTCGCACTCCTGTGCGCAGGCCTCTACGCTCTCTTTGGGAAGCCGTGTACAACGGAAGGAAAACAGCGCAAGTACCATGTTGTACACGGTTTTCAAGTGGGTGGCGGCATCGTGCTTGGCATTATTTTGATGGCAGGCGTTCTTGGGGGATCGCAGACTGCACTCGGCGTAGTTTCGGAGCCAAGGATGTCTCGGTGGGAAGGCCTGTTCGCTATGCTATTTGCGTTCGTTCTGGTTTTCCTGCTTATCAGATGGTGGGCAAAATACTTCGCAGGTTGGATCGGCTACGGCATCTGGAATGGGCTTTTGATGATTAGTACCGGGCATCTCATAAATAACCCATTCATTGTCGTTCCGCGTTGGTGGTCGATCTCAACTACGGCTCTCATTTTCGTCAGTGCCCTTGTCTGCGTGCGGTTCACGAAGACAGATGTTCTTAGCCGAATCGACAAGGCATCGCTCATGTTTTGGCTGGTGATGTTCACTGTGGCTGTGGATATTGACAGCACTCATGTTTCATATCGACAGCCGATTGGGTCAGCCGCAATAGCTTTAGGATGCCTCGCGCTCGTCCTAGCATGGTTGCACGATCGTCGGGTCGGCCTCCACCATCGTCATCACACTGCGCGCTTGCGTGAGCACGTCACCGCGAATAGTCATTTGACGTAACATCCCCATTACACTCACTACGGCTGCCTTGATCGTTCCTTGGTGGGTGGTCGGCAAACAGGAAGTTATCGTACCGTCCGGGCTGCCGCAGTTAGGTGTTGCGAAATCTCGATACCACTCGGTATCTCAGGTTGAGATAGAGAGTGATATTCGCCGTTCACGCCAGCTATCGATTTAGATCGTGTTAAGCCGTGCCTGTGAATAAGCAACAACAGAAGAAGATGGGATGGATTACTTTGGTGGGCATTGCCCTAATTTATGCCATCAGTGTTATCGGTAATTTCCTGAGCAAAGAGGTTTTTTGGGGGCTTGGTGGAGGCATTACGCTCCTCTTCCTGTGCTACGTATTCTGGAGCTTCCTGCGTACACGGCGCATGTGAAGTGCAGTTGCTAGCCGGAGCCCGCTAGTTTCCACTGGCAGCGGTTCAAGCGGATAGAGTCCTGAACCGCTGGATTAGTGTTGATAAATCGGCTTACCACTGACAAATGTGCCTCTACGGTATTGCCGCCAGCAGTTTTCTCCGAATCTCATCTCGATACAGCACTTCAACCTCAACGATAGAACCATCCACCACGTCTAGAATGATCATTCCCTGTGGCGGGTCCAAATCAATACTTTTGCGACCAGCGCCATACCCTCTGGGCTTTGGTTTCGTGTAGAAGGTCGCGCAGAAGTCAACTCCGCAATGACACCGACTTACGATGTTGAGGTCGGCTATCTGCTTGGCCAGATCGTCGTGACCAGCGGCGGCAAGCAGCTTTGAGAGTTCGTCAGCCAGCTCGGGCAGCGTTTGCTGTAGCGATAGGACCATTGGAGCTAGTTAATCACCGCGAAAACGAAGAATGCAAACCCCGAGTTCGGGGATTACTGTTGTGAAATCTCGTTGCTGTTGAAAAACTCGTTTGCGGGTCCGCACCGAAAAAACATCGCGTCAGGATGCTCTATAAACGATTTTCTCGCATCGGGTATACATTTCAGGTCACCCGTTTTTCGGGGAAACGGAGTTTTTCAACAGCAACTCTCTATACCACCACCTATGTCAGGATGAGATACGATTTGACAGCTGATACTCTCAATTATGGAACGATTGCTAAGCTGGCCGAGTAGTCAATCTGATGTAAGCACGAAGCGAGGAATTATTAGCTGGTGGGAAGATCGCCGCCTTCGATTCAATCTCTACGTAGGCACGGTGGGATTCGTTACATGGATTCTCGTCTGGGTTGCTGGTTCTGCTGCCGTGAAGCCCGGGGTTGATTTTGAAGAGCCAATTGCAATGATTGTTGGCCCATTTGTCTACGGCTTCTTCGCCAATATCTGCTATACGCTCGGCTGGATTGTGGACAGCGACACTCGTTCTCAACAGAGGGGTGCCTCGCATTCGACTGTATAAAGCAGGAGTACTCTTCTCAGTTATTCTCACTGCCCTGCCCGGCGTGTGGGCTGTTGTGGCTTGGGTCACCACGGTGATCACCGGACAGAAGTTGGACTGATTGTTGGCGATAAATCCCGTTGCTGTTGAAAAACTCCGTTTCCCCGAAAAACGGGTGACCTGAAATGTATACCCGATGCGAGGAAATCGTTTATAGAGCATCCTGACGCGATGTTTTTTCGAGGCGAGTCCCGCAACCGAGTTTTTCAACAGCAACGAGATATATCAACAGTTATCGCAGGGGGGCAGGAATCGACTGAAACAGCACGTCCATTACGAAGTTCCAAGCTTATCGAACACGTTATCCTCCGTGGTCGCCCCAGCCCTGTGAGGGCTAAGCGCAATGAGTTTGGCTAGGCTGTACACTCATTCATGAAATACGACTGATGAAATATGCTTTTTCAACCCGCTCCAAACCCGTCGGGGGTGCCTTACCAATTAGTACCCTCGAGGGATCCAGAGATGTCGCTTACCAACTCAACAGCGACCTGCGGATCGTTTACTGCAACCCAGCCTGGGACCGATTTGCCCTTGCTAACAACGGTGGATTAGCGTTGTCAGATCGTGTCCTCGGTTCGATAATCATGGACTTTGTTCCGCCCGAGCTGCTCGAGTTTTACAAAGCTGCATTTGCCAGTGCTCGAGACACCGTGGTCGAGTTCGATTACGAATGTTCGAGTCCTGATTTGTACCGCACCTTCGAGATGCAAATCCTCCCCGTCGAAGAACCTAACGGGTATGCGGTTATCAACGCACTGCGCGTGGAGGATCGGATGGAAGGAAGACGCCCAGCGCTCGTCCTCGGCCCAGAGTACTTAAGTGATGCCGGGATTATCACTGTGTGCAGTCACTGCAGAAGGAGTCGCCGAGTCGATTGCTCAAATCAGTGGGATTGGGTGCCGGGCAACCTGAAACCAGCGCAACGTAACGTCTCTCACGGTCTGTGTCCGATCTGTCACGCGTATTTCTACGGGCACATGCTGTCTAAGTTGCCGGACAAATCCCAACGACACTCTGCAGCTTAGCCGGATCGCTCTCGAGAGCGGGCCTCTCTTGCGAATCTCAGACAGACATTGTGAGTGGTATGGCGAGTTGCTGTTGAAAAACTCCGTTTCCCCGAAAAACGGGTGGCCTGAAATGTATACCCGATGCGAGGAAATCGTTTATAGAGCATCCTGACGCGATGTTTTTTCGAGGCGAGTCCCGCAACCGACTTTTTCAACAGCAACGCGATATATCGCTAGGAATCCGTGTGCGACTCCCGATAAATGGGGGTAGACTCTACGACACTCTAAACGAGATGTGAGCCTGTATGAGGAGGATCAAAGATGCTCAGCTCAGCAAGAAACGTGCGGCGCGTAAGCACGACGCTCTCGTGTTTGATGTCCGTTACTCTTTTTAGTGCCGTGGGTTCCGCACAACAGTACGCGCCAGCAACGGCGGCGAATGCGAAGCAGTTTGTTGGGATATGGAAAGCCAATTTCCAAGGCAGCCCATTCTTCACGGTGACACTTGCTATCAAGGGAAACAAGCTCGTCGGAAACGTCAGCCCTTTCAACATCGAAGTGAACAAAGCTGGTGAATTGACGAAAGCTGAAGCAAGCGACGGTCAAGACCCAGACCCCATCACAGACGCTCGTGTGAACGGCGACATTCTTCGTATTACGATTAAGAGCACGGATGGGTCAGGAGACTCATTGCAGTCGGAACTTAGGCTGGTCGCGAGTAATGAAGCAAACTTTCGTATGGTGGTTCCGCCAGATGTACCTGCTCCTAAGCCATGGCGATTGCAGCGAGTTGCTGCAAACCGTTAGATTGTCTGCCCTGAAGAGGCTAGTTGGCGATAACGGAGATTATCGCTCCGTATCTCAGCGTGATATTTCTTACTTTAATTGTTCGCGGGGAACTTCCGATCAATTGCATCCATCAATCGCTTTGCCCAAGTTAGCGCATCATCAATAGCCGCCACTACACGCGGACTCTGCCCGGGCGTTACCGATTCGCTACTCAACTTCCGGGAGGCGAGGATTGCCGCAGCAATCAGCAGCACGCGTTTGCGGCCTTCGTCCATTACATCGCTTCCATGAGCATGCTCATTTCGCGCTCTATCCAGCGCTTGTAAGCGGCGGCGAATATCTCGCGAGAGGTGCGCTCTGCTATGGCGTCTTCGTCGGTAAGAATATTGAACTCGCGATGATTGTCGGCGATCTTCTTGGATTGGCGGTATTCAAACGCCTTGTCGAACACATCTTTAAACTCAGGCGTTAGATACTCAGAATTCCCGGATTTCGCGTTCACCACCCAAGCGTGTACGACCTCCTGGGCCAACTCGTCTGCGTGCTGGACGTATTCGAACGCATGCGATCTCATGCGGAGCAGTCTAGCACTTTCGCTTTTTGTTCGTCTACGCTGGATTGTGAATCACAAGCCGAAACAGTCTTCGAGGGCTGCCCCAAGCTACAATTTTCCGCGTGACTAAAGAACGTTGGGCTCAGATAGGAATTACTACCGAATTCCTTATCGTCGTCAGGACTCTAGGTGAGTTCTTTCGGCTCAAGCACGTCCTTGGCACGAACTTCTCGACCGCAGCAGCTTCGCTCTACGTTGGCGGCGCTTTGATCGCGGCTTCCGCCTGCTGGGCGGGCGTGACGTTGTATTTCTTCCGACGTTATATGCTGTCCGCTTGGATCGCGTTAGCGACCATACCGATTCTGCTGGTGTACAAAATTGCCGTGATCGGCTGGTAATTGCAACTTACGGAGCGGAAATTATCACTCTGTACCCATTGCAATGACTCACCCCCGGCCCGGAATCTTGACAGAACCAGAGACTTTCCTCAGAATACTGCCTCCTCAGCACTCCATTTAGGGCGTCTACCTATGCGAAAGGTCAGGCTTCTTTCGGCTAGTGATGATCTGCCTTTGCTGGCCACCCGGAACGAGATTTTGACCCGGGCGGGCTATGACGTTATAGCGGCTTCTATTGATGAAGTCTTGACGCTCGCCACTTGGCTCCCGCAATTATCGAGCTACGCTGGGGATCTCTCGTCAGTTATTGGACTCAGAAGAAGCGTGCGGACCGGTTTTGCTAACGCCGAGTTGATCAATGGAAGGAAACGACTTGGGCGTCACCAGGGTGTTCTCCTGTGGCCAGCTTCGATTCGTAAGCGCCATCATCATCATTTCCAATGCGATGTCCGTGTTTGGGGGAACGATCACGGTTGCTGCTAATTTTCCCTCTCGTACGGCATTCTGACCTGTCGAGGGAACTCCGTCACATCCTGTAAACGGCAACTGAAGCCATCTTTTTCGTTCTTCACCGTCGGTTAGCTCCTCGAATGCAGTGCGTGCACCCAATGCCATGGCATCGTTCTGACATCCAATCACGCCTACATTAAGAGATTTGGAGGTGGAGATTCGCAACCAGGCACGCACGGCGTTATAACCACTCACCTCGGTCCAGGTTCCCTTTAGCGATTTCACATCGATGTAGCTTGGCTTGGCGGTGTTCATCCCGAGCGTTCGAAGGGGTGCCGTGCTGCCCGTCGCCGGTCCCTCGAGGTAGAGAACAGATCCGCTCTTCTTGAGCAGGGCACCAAACTGCCTTCCCTGTATTCTTCCGATCTCCTCGTTGTCAGACGCAACCGCGAACACGGGAACCTTCGCAAGGCGTCGCAATTCCGGGACGTAGTCGACCTCGCGATTCAGAATTGCCCAACCGATGCCGGCTGTGACCGCCGCCCGTGCCACCTGCACCAAGCCTGTACCTACGGGTTCGACGATAATTGCATCCGGTCTTTCCGCTACCGGGCCCTGTATCACCTTTAGCAGTTGTTGGCTTTGATTGATGGCGTCGTTTTCTGCGTAGATAACGCGGACATCGACGCCCAGTCGCGGCGCAATTGTTTCTACGGCCCTGGCTTCTTCAGCCTGAAAATCATTGGCTTGCGTAATGAGGGCTACCAGAAATCTCTTTTTCATCGAGAATACGAGTCTACCTGCCTCGGATTGCAAACTGGTGTGTGTCTTTGAACCGGCAGAGCTAGTCAGCACATAGGCCGCTGCCTCTGCCGAAAAGCAGGGAGTATGAGGTTGCAAGGATCGTTCTAGCAACGTCTATCGCAGATACTGTTTCGAAAATTTGACTTAGACTCAGGGCCGGGTCCGTTTGGTGTGGGAAAGAACACCGACCCCTCGTCATTGGGTTGTTCTGCGTATTAGCGATAAAGTTAACAGGTAACTCGTATTCGTTCCTTGCTCTAGAGCAATCAAGCCAGATTTTCAGAGTTGAAAAGAGTATTTGACTGGACCAGCATGGACGTCTTTGCCGTCACACTGCGATAAGCAGCGAAGGATTTCGCTCATTTTCCGAGGAAGGTAAGGTGGCATTTGAAACCGAACAGGGTGCGAAAGGGTCGTAGACGAAGCATTATCGGCCCTCCGCGCGGGAGACCACACAGACCGGGATTTGCCTGCTTGGTGGGGGACCGACCTGACGGCCTCGCCCATAGGCTGCGTCAGCCAGCCAGCGTTTATGCCTTCTTCAGTCTTACGCGATCTAAGTATCGAAGCGTTGCGCAGCTTGGTGGAAGGATTTGTTACTTGTCGAAGCATAATCGGCTGGGAGGTCCTCGAAGCCACGCTTTTTGCATTGCCGAAGTGAGCGCGCAGAACGCGCCGCACGGTGATCCCGCGGGAGGTGAAAGTTGGAGACTCTCTCGAGAAGAATCGACAGGATTGGGCTCGCCGCAATCCTGATCCTGACAGCGTCTTGCGGCGAGTTTTTCCGCGGCCCAAATGACCTTGTAAGCCTAACGATTGCGCCGGTCAACACTACGATTCAGTCTGGGCAAACCCAACAATTTTCGGCCAATGGCACGTTGGGCAACGGCCAGATCGAAGATCTCACACAGCAGGTCACATGGGGTTCATCTAACTCGAATATCGTCACGATCAGCAGCACCGGTCTGGCCATTGGAATAGCAGGCGGAATAGTGACCGTGTCCGCTAGCTTCCAGGGGAAAACTGTCATCACCAGTTTGTCTGTCGGCACTCAGACGGTCGCGTCACCTCGATAGCCGTAACTCCGGCTAACGCAATCCTCAGTGTGGGTCGAACACCGAAATTGATCGTCTCTATCCGACAAGCTGCGTTCTCTTTCACGATGAACTCAACCGAGAAATAGCACAAGGTTTGCGAAAGCGAATATCAGCGTCGAATTACGAACAGGCAGATATGATGTCGCAATTTCCGCGAGAAATTTCCTTGCTACGAGGATAGCGGATTTGCAGATTACTGCCCCGACTCCGGCTACATTTCGGCAAGTGGAGCACACTTCTAATGACGACAACATGATTGATGTGGTTACCGAAGAGGTGTCTGGTGGGCAACACCGCACGATGAAACGGGAACGGGCCGAGCTCAAAACGTGGTCCGAGCCTTTTGGGTTGGATTCCGCAAAAGTCTACTCGCAACCTCGCGGGGGCCGACGTCGTTATCCCATCAGTTATCCTGTTCCAGCGGTCCTGTGAAACGGACGTCAGTCGGAGTTGCAGGGTTGTTTATCCGTCGCCAGACTGCGTCTACACTACTTCTTACTGATGCCTTCTCTACTGACGCTAGGCGTTGCGATCAGCACATCCTCTGAGACAGGATTTCGTGGGCGAATCTTCCATCGGAACACTCCCTCTTTAAACAGCCTCAGAATCGTTCGCCGATTCTCGACCAGAACCCAGGAGGTCTGGCCGTGACATCGCATCGTTGCCATGCCTCATGGCAAAGATGTAGCCTCGACGAACCTACGGAGACACTCGACGCGGTGGCCACGTTGTATATCTTCGATATGTGAAATCTGATTCGCCAAGTAGCCTAGCGCTGTTTCTCCTCGCCTTGATCGATTCAGGGCTGGCTACGCCATACGAATTCCACCGTCAGGCCGGCATCTCGGTGGGCGCGTCTATTCCCGCTCTCAACAACCTCCTTGGCCAGAAGCTCGTTTCCAAGGGCAAAGAGGGTGACCGGCGACGTATGGAATACTCCCTGACAACACGCGGTCGCGCGAGATTAAAAACGTCACTGGCGGAGACTTTGGAAGATGCGTCGGACCTACAGTCTTCGCTGCGCCTTGCCATATTGGCTGAATACTTGGGATCGCGAGCACAGGCTGTGAGTTTATTGGAGCGATTTCGGTCGCGAGTCGGAATCAGCTCTGAATCAAGAATCAGACCCGATTTCGAGTCCGCGGCAGAAACGTACAGGTGGATGCTTTCGGTTCTGAACCGGCGTAGGGATAAAGCAGACCTACAGGCGTTATCCGAGATCGTTAGGATCTTGAAGCAAAAGCGTGGCTAGATGTAGTGCTCTGCTGTACCAAAAGGCTCCGATTGCGTTTCGGATGTGCCGTCGGCGTCGTGGCCCTTGGTTACTGCGTGGTCGTTCCGTCGGCGATATCACATGCATCGGTGATGATCGTCACATACGCGGCGAGCAACTTCGCTCAGACTGTAGTCTCGGCAGCGTATAGCCGGTTTCGGTCATCTACATCACCGATTAACCAAAGGGCAAAAGAAACGCATTCGCCGAAAGTGGGATCTACACCTCTCTGCCCACACAAAAATCCACAAGAAGAGCGCGAGGAAATGTGTGCCTGAACGGCACGCGAAGGCGAGTACTGGCCTGCGGCGGAGCGCCGTGGGGCAGCTCGCGCGACGGCACATGCTAGCGCTCAGTTGGCACTGACTCTGCACTTCTGTGGTTAGAGGGTGGCGAGATCGTTTCGGCTCGCGAGTTCTAGGGTTGATTTGCGCCCTGCTCCTCCTGCCATAGTGAGCACACCAATAGATTGGTGAAGGAACGATTTCGTGAAGAACCCAACCGGTGCACATTCCGGGAGCTGCGGAGTTCAATGCGGCCCACAGGGAATTGCGCCTCTCCGACAACCTGTTAATCCGACTCGTCCCGGCCGTTGCGGAGACGAGATCGGCAGCTCTTTGAGTCGGCCTGCGTGCTCGGATCCGAAGATATACCACTCCGGCTTGCATTTGGTGGGCTGCCCCAGTAAGTTTTCAATCGCGACACCAGTGAAGCGGATAGGAAAATCAATGTCCCGCCGCACTGGTCAAAATGGGTACCCCGAAAAGAGTGGCAAATGGTGGGTTGTACGGTACTGGATAGATGTTCCGGGGCACGAGAACAGGAAACACGCACGAGGAAAAATCTGCCCAATCTCCGGCCCGGGGCGTCTGTCAGCTTCCGAACGCAAACGGCGCGCCCGTGAAATCATCGCCGAAAGCGGTGCCGACACGGTTGAGCATTTCAACAAAGTTGTTCAGCCACAGAAGACCGGGATCGTTACATTCAATGAACAGTCAAACCGCTGGCTTGAGCGTATACGAAACCGTAAACGTAAACCTGTTGCGCCCGGCACAATCGAAGATTGGGAACGCATCCTGAGAAACTGGATCAATCCCCACATTGGGGATTGTGCGGTCTCCGAAGTTAACAATGCAGTTTTGAAGCGGCTTGTAGCTGCGATGTTGGAAAAAGAGTTGTCGCCGAAGACCGTCGAGAATTACTTACAGGTGCCCAAGATGGTCGTGGCGTCGGTTCTCGACAGTGACGGCAACCAGATCTATCCGCGCAAGTGGAACCATGAGTTCATTGACATGCCCATTGTGGAAGCATCGAAGCAGAACAGACCGTCGTTCTCCTCCGAAACCATGACCGGTTTGGCGAACTGGCTAATGCCACGAGAGCGGATGGTTTTCATCATCGCTGCAGCTAGTGGATCACGCATTGGCGAGGTGCTGGGAATTGAAATCGATAAGCATCTCTCCGCTGATTGCGCGACCATCACGATCAGCCAAAAGGCTCGGCATTGTAAGGTGGAGAATCGGTTGAAGACCGCAAGTGCTTTTCGGCAAGTGGATCTTCACCCCGACGTTGCTAATCTGCTGAAGGAATTCATCGGCACGCGAGCGAGCGGATTCTTGTTCCAGACACGAAATGGAAAGCCGCTCTCCTCGTCGAATATTATCAAGCGCCACTTACACCCAGCTCTTAAGGGGCTTGGCTATGTGAACCCACTAAAGGGTACGCACAAAGCCGGCAACCATGCTTTTCGTCGTTTCCGGAACACGTACTTGCGAAATCAGACTGAATGCCCAAAAGGACTTCGTGATTACTGGATGGGGCATACGGGAACCTCGATGGATGACCTTTACGACAGGGCGAAAGACGATGAAACTCTTCGCAAAACGTGGGCGAAAAAATGCGGCATAGGATTCAAATTGCCCTCAGTTGTACCGAATGTACCGAAAAAACAGGCTAAAGCGAAGGGGGCAAAAGCTGCATAAGTAGTTGAATATATGAGAGAAAGATTGGTCGGGGAGAGAGGATTTGAACCTCCGACCCCCTGGTCCCGAACCAGGTGCTCTACCAGGCTGAGCCACTCCCCGACACATGCGGCAGCGCTTGAAACGTAGACAGGAACTGCTTCGCCGCACACCGATTATAGCAAACGGATTCAGCACGGTTCTCAGTGAGCGCTGCTCCGGATATACTACGGCGCGGCAGTTTATTGATCATTCAAAGTTGGCCTCGTAACTCGACCGCCAGATTCTCTTCCCAGATCTGCCGCTCCGACTCGATTCTGGCAGGTCAGAGGACGTCGACTATTTCGTTTTCGGTACCTCGAATCCGTACTGTTCCATCAGAGCTACTGTCGCAGGACGCTTTAAGAACTCAAGGAACTCTTTAGCGGCAGTTTTGTGCGCCGAAGATTTCATCACGGCAACTCCCTGCTTAATTGGTGGATAGGAGGCCGGCGCGATCAGAAGAAATTTCCCCGCGTCCTTCATTTTTGGACCAAGCACGAGCGACAGTGCAACGATGCCCACGTCGGCGTTTCCGCTATGCACCAATTCGAAAGTTTGCGAGATATTCTCTCCAAGCACCAGCTTGTCTTTTACCCGGTCATAGAGTTGATCATTCTGTAAGGCGGCTACGGCGGCTTTGCCATACGGGGCATGTGCCGGATTCGCAATCGCGACCTTCCTCACTCCCGGATCGAGCACCACCGGCAATCCTCGGCTTATATCGACACCGGACCCGTTCGGCACCCACAGAACAATCTTTCCCACCGCATACTCATACAACGAGCCCGGCTCGGCGAAGCCTGCCGATTCGAGACGTTTTGGAAAATCAATATCAGCGGAAAAAAACAGATCGAACGGTGCGCCATTCTGAATCTGCGCGAAGAAGTTGCCGGACGAACCGAACGAAAGCTTCACCCGGTTGCCGGTTTCGTGTTCGAAACGCTCGGCTATGATCGGCAGCACCTGGTTTAAATCGGCGGCGGCCGCAACCAGGATTTCTTCCGAATTCCCGACCGATACGAGCAACAGTAGGAGAAGGGCGACACAGGCCGTTTTCATCATTTCCTCAGCGACCTAACTTCCACGGATGAGCTCTTAGCGAAATACGGAATCCGACAAAGAAACTATTATCCCGTGGTCGAAAGTCACAACCAGCGGGCTTTTCGGTCACAGTGACGCGCCAGGATACCAGCTACATTCCTTCGTGAGCACTCAGCTCAGCAGTGGAGCAGGTCGATGGCAAGAGTAATTCCCTTTTACATACCCGCCAAGTTCAAGCCAGGCAGACCGCGGCTAACCGGATTGGCCAAGGTGATCGACTTCGGAAACAAGAACTCCAAGACCATTACAAATGGCCGCTTTTGGGTAGCACTGGAAAAGATGCTGCCGGACCTGCGCCCGCAGACTCACCAATAAGGCAAAAGTTTCTGCTCGCTGACTTATACCGAGCTGGCCAGTAACCGTTCAATTTCCTTGCTGAACTCAGGCATTCCCAGCGGTTTTTCGAGCAGCAGGTTGGCTCCGGCGTCCAATGCGACTCGCAGCGCCTCTGAACTTACGTTTCCGGTAAAAAGAATCACCGGGGCGCGTAGGTTCTTTTGCCGGAACCGGGTGATTACTTCTCGGCTTGCGAAGTTGGGAAGGGAGTCGACCACCAGCAAATCAAAATCGTTCTCATCAATTAATCGGATTGCCTCGGCTGCCTCCAGGGAGCAATGGGTAAGGTATCCAACAGACGCCAGATAGCGGGAGAGTAACTCCGTTACCCGCGCGTCGTCGTCTACGATCAGCAGCCGGCTACCCACACCTGCCTCCTGTACTGTGCAATGTAGACCTATTTGACGTCGAGGGTGTAGTTACGTTTCCGTAAAAAGGTTAACTTCTCAGTGTCGGCCCAAGGCCGCTCCGGACCACGACACGCACGACACGAGTGGATCCAGACTACAAAGGTGCTGCGATCAGCTTACAATTTGCATCAATATCGTAGCGGGTTCATCCTTTTCTTGAGTTCCCAAGCGCATTCATGACCTTACCTGCAAGCTCCACCTGGTACAAAGATGCCATCATCTATGAAGTACACGTTCGCGCGTTCTATGACAGCGTGACGGACGGGATTGGCGACTTCGGCGGACTTACCCAGAAGCTGCCTTATCTTGAAGATCTCGGTATCACCGCAATCTGGCTTTTGCCGTTTTGCCCATCTCCGTTGAAGGATGATGGTTACGACATTTCCGATTACACCAACGTTCATCCTTCGTACGGAACGCTCAAGGATTTTCAGAAATTCCTGCGCGAAGCGCATTCCCGGGGCATTCGGGTGATTACCGAGCTTGTGCTCAATCACACTTCCGATCAGCACGCCTGGTTTCAGCGCTCACGCCACGCGCCCCCCGGAAGCGAGTGGCGGAACTTCTACGTCTGGAGTGACACTCCCAACAAGTATTGCGACGCCCGCATCATCTTTAAGGACTTTGAAAACTCCAATTGGACATGGGATCCGGTCGCCAAGGCGTACTACTGGCACCGCTTCTACTCTCACCAGCCTGATTTGAATTGGGCCAATCCTGAAGTTCGCAAAGCTATGTTCGCCGCTGTCGATTTCTGGTTCGACATGGGGGTGGATGGTCTCCGCCTGGATGCGGTCCCCTACCTGTTCGAGCGAGAAGGCACGAATTGCGAGAACCTGCCCGAAACTCACGCCGCGCTTCGCGATCTTCGCAAGCATGTGGACGAAAAATATCGCGATCGGATGATATTGGCCGAAGCAAATCAATGGCCCGACGACGCCGTTGCCTATTTCGGCGACGGTGACGAATGCCACATGGCTTTTCACTTCCCCATCATGCCGCGGCTGTTCATGGGCCTGCGCATGGAAGATCGTGCGCCGATCACAGAAATCCTTCGTCTCACCCCGTCGATTCCGGAAAACTGTCAGTGGGCCATGTTCCTGCGCAACCACGATGAGCTCACCCTCGAAATGGTGACCGACGAAGAACGCGACTACATGTACCGCTCGTATGCCCACGATCGCGTAGCACGGATCAATCTCGGGATTCGCCGTCGTCTGGCTCCGTTGCTCGAGAATGATCGCCGCCGTATCGAGCTCATGAACGCCCTGCTGCTTGCCCTGCCGGGTACGCCGGTCATTTATTACGGCGACGAGATCGGCATGGGTGACAACATCTATTTAGGAGACCGCAATGGCGTGCGCACTCCCATGCAATGGAGTCCCGACCGCAATGCGGGGTTTTCGCGCGCCAATCCGCAGAAGCTTTATCTTCCGGTAAATATCGACCCCGAGTACCACTACGAGGCGATCAATATCGAAACGCAGCAGAACAATTCGCATTCGCTGCTCTGGTACATGAAGCGAATGATTGCGCAGAGGAAACAGCATCCTGCCTTCGGACGCGGCACATTCGAGCTCCTGTTTCCCACCAATCGCAAAGTCCTGGCCTTCGTACGCCAGTTTGAGGACGAGAAGATCCTCGTGGTTGCAAACCTCTCCCGTTTCACGCAGTTTGCTGAGCTTGATCTGGCCAAACACGCTGGTTTGGTGCCGGTCGAAGTGTTTGGCCGCAGCCGATTTCCTGCGATCGGCGGTGAGACTTATTCGCTTTCGCTGGGCCCCCACGCCTTCCAGTGGTTCCACCTGCAACCCCAGGAGCCTGGTGAGGAAGCGCTCGCGGTCACCGGCGCCGATCATCTGCCGGTCATTAAGGTAGAAGCGGAGAATTTGTTTTCCGCGAGTACGCGGCGTGCCCTTTCTCGCATTCTGGCACGCGTTCTGCGTACGCGAGCATGGTTCCCGAAAAACCGAACAGTGCGGCAGGTCGTGACCGACGACGTCATACCGCTGCCCAGCACCACAGCGAATGTGCTCCTGATTCATGTTGATTTCAGTGACGGCGACCCGCAAAGCTACGTCGCTCCCCTGTCGCTGGAAACCGGCGGGAATGCGGAAGCGTTCCTTCACGAACGGCCACAGAATGTCCTTTGCAAGGTCGAAGGCATCGCTGATGGTCCTGCGATCCTGTACGGTTCGGTTTTCGATCGAAACTTCAGCGACGCTTTACTCAAGGCGATTGTTCGTCGCCGGCGTATTAAGGGTGAGCAAGGTGAGCTGCTTGGAAGTCACACGCGCGCGTTCCGGAAAGCCTGGGGAGCGGTCCGCTCCAATTTGGAGCCGCAGGCAAATACCATAGGACGCAACACCTTCATAAAACTCGGAGACGACTTCACCCTCAAGCTCTATCGCCAGATCGAGCCTGGCATCAATCCCGACCGCGAGATCGGCGAATTTCTCGTTAACTACACTGACTTTCAAAATGCGCTGCGGACGCTTGGCGCCATCGAATACCGTCGCGCATTCGACGAAACTCAGGAGGTCACCACTCTCGGTGTCCTGAACAATTATGTTCCGAACGCTGCCAATGCGTGGAGCTATACGCTCGACCACCTTGGCCTGTATTTCGAACGCGCGTTGGCGATCCCGGAGAACGATCCACGCCTGAAAGATCTGGTAACCGGCACGCCTTTGAATCTGCTCGACAGTCCGGTACCCAATGTGATGGCAGAGCTGCTCGCTCCTCATGGTGAAAGCCCGGAGCTGCTTGGACGCCGCACCGCCGAAATGCATCTTGCGCTGGGTAGCCGTCCCGAAATTGCTGACTTCATGCCGGAACCATTCACCGAGTTTTATCGTCTTTCTATTTTCCACGGGATGATCGCGCAAATGAGTCGATCACTCGATGCGCTGCGTGCCAGCATCGACTTGCTTCCTTCAATCGCCCAAACGGAAGCGCGTGCGGTGCTCGAGCGTGAATCGTTCTTGCGCGCTCGTCTGCTGGCTCTCCGCGATACGCGCATCTCGTGCACCCGTATCCGCCATCATGGCGACTACCATCTTGGCAACATTCTCTACACCGGGCGAGATTTCCTCATCCAGAATTTTGACGGTGACACCAGCAAGCCTTTGAGCGAGCGCCGTATCAAACGTTCTGCCTTTCGAGATGTCGCCTGCATGATTCGCTCCTTCCACTACATCGCGCACGCCGTTCTCTTCAACCACGTGCCCGGAATCGTCTCCGGAAGCGAATCCCACCCGCAGCTGGAACGTTGGGCGAAAGCCTGGTACCAGTGGGTCAGTACACTTTTCCTGCGTGGATATTTAGACGCTGCAGGCAAGGCCGGCTTCATTCCGCCGACCCGGCAGGAAATCGCGGCGCTACTACAGGCCTACACAATCGAAAAAGCATTGATCGAGGTGGAATACGAGTTAGAAAACCGTCCGGACTGGATTCGTATTCCACTCAATGGGATTCTGGAAGAACTGCAATGAAGATGAACTCCGGTCCGTCATTCCCAAGCACCGGATGCGGGTCATACGGCTCCTCCAGCGCCAAAGAGTCGCCAAAAGAAACGGGCAGCCCTGGTTGAGGCTGCCCCAATTCCCTATCTATTCAGTTTGCTGTTACCAGTTCCAGCCGAAAACGTCGCTCATCACTTTCGACCCGCTGTCGCAAGCGTGATTCAAGCACGGAAGACCGAAGCCTGCTTCGATCGACTTGAGCAATGAGAAGTGCGTGTAGAACTGGCTGCTCTGCACTCCATGAGGACCGTGATTGGTGTCGACGATCAGCACTACCTGATTCGTGTTTGGAATGGCGCTGTAGTCGTTTTCATCCCAGACCGCCACGATCGCATTATTGCCATCGCGCCACGCTGGAGATTTCTTGATCGCCGTGACCAGTCGTTGCAGCGTCACATCTCCCTGGTAGATCAGCGCCGGATTCAGTCCCGCCTGCGTTCCGTTGTCCGTCGGATCATAGTTGCAGAACGGTCCCGCGTTTCCTTGTCCATGCTGATCGTCGCACTGATTCGGCACGATGAACGAGAACGAGGGAACACGCCCTGATCCCAGATCGGCGTACAGAGCTTCAAATCCAACAGTGTTCTTCAAGCTGTTGTGCGAATCCTGCCCTTCCTGCACGTTGCGGAAGTAAGCGAACGGGTTGTGCTTCACCGCGTACAGATTCACGATGTTGCTGTTAACGAAGGCAGGAGTCTGTTGTGGATTTACCTTGCTGAAGTCAGTAAGATTCGTGAAGAATCCGTCGGAGTAATTCACTCCGTAGATGCTGCCCAATGGCAGGCTTTCCTGGTAGCTCTTCCACGAGCGGCCTTTATCGACAAGCTGGTCAGCGATCGTCTTTCCGACGATGTTGTTGCTGGCTGGAATCGACTTCACGCCATCGATTTCGACAACCGGCGCCTGCGCTGTTCCTTCATTGGACGGATCAAGAACCGGCGTTGCCGCGTCCGTCCCCGTGCCCCAGATCGGGCAAATATTCGGAAACGACGACGTATCTAACGAAATGGTCGCAGCAACGATATTCGGTGAGCAGCTGGTATTGCCCCAGTCTGGAGCATGATCGTTCAGCACAGCAAAATTCGATCCGCCCACCACCTCCAGATAATTGGTCAGGCTCGGGTGCGCGACTGCAAAGTAGTTGGTCGCGAGATTCGCGGATTTCGCCCATTGATTAGTAAACGGCGCGTTCGGGTTGTTGATGATCTGGCTGTACCCGTGATTTTCCATCATGATGAGGAATACGTGGTCTAGCCGCGGGAAGTCTCTATCTCGATCTCTGGCGTCCCGGTCTTCGCCGGCAAATGCGGCGCTGACAAGAGCAGCAGCCAACACGACCAGAATCGCAATCTGTCGCTTCATGTTATTCACCTTTTAAGGGAAAGTGCATTTCGGGTCCGCCCCCATCCTCGGTGACGGATCGAACTCTGGATTGAAGCTATGCACTCCACATTAGCGGGCGGTTAAAACTTCAATAAGATTTGGTGAATGCGCAGAACTGCGAGGATGACAAAAACTTGGTGGCCCATTCAAGCCCTCTTTTGGCTTGTGTGGGAGAGAAACAAGAACTGCGGGTGCCCCATCTCTGCCTTCCTTTGGCAGAGGTGGGAGAGAAGAATCTCAGTTTACCCGTGCGACTTCCGAATCTCGCGCTCCATTTCGGACGGCACCCGGGCGGGCGGCTTCTTCACTGAGATTGAATGGTTTGCGACTTCTGCATGGCAGCTCGGACAAAGCACCATCTCGCACTCCGAGCAATACTCGCCCGGCTCATTGCACAGCACCGCGGACTCGCCCGTGGGATCGTAGCCGACGAGCTTCGTATTCTCGCAATTCTCTTTGGCGGTCATGCGTTTTCACTCGCCGTTTTCCGCGAACGCTTTCCGTTTCCGCTCGCAGCTTTCTTCGCAGGAGCAGCTGCCGCTTCCTCGGTCACCGACTGCGCCGGCTTCTTCTTCATCTGATCCAGGCTCTGCTTCAGCGCGTCCATAATATTAATGACGGGCGCGCGATGCTCCACCGTAGTGGGCTGCACCACTTGCTTGCCTCGCACCTTGGCTTCGATCAGCGACTTGATGTTGTCGCGATACGTATCGTGATATTTCGCCGGCTCGAACGGAGCCGCCAGCGAGTTGATCAGCATCGTCGCCAGTTCCAGCTCTTTGTCCTTAATCAGGCTGGTGTCCGTGCGGAATTCATCGACTGCGCGTACTTCATCCGTGTAGTACATCGTGTGCAGGAAGATTCCCTTTGAGCCCGGCCGCAGAACCACCACGTGCTCGCGGTTGTGCATGGAGACTTTTGCGATCGCCGCGTATCCACTCTTGCGCAGCGCTTCGAACATCAGCGCGTAGGGAGTCTCGCCACCTTCATCCGGCGCAACATAATAGGAAGCGTCCAAGTAGACCGGATCGACCTCCTGCATCTTCACGAATTCCAGGATCTGCATGGTGCGCGAAGTCTCAGGCGCAACCGCCTTGATCTCTTCTTCGTCGACCACGACGTACTTGCCCTTCTCGTACTCATAGCCTTTCACCAACTCTTCGCGAGGCACGGGCTTATCCTCGACTTGGCAGAAGAGTACCTGCTTCACGCGCGAGTTGTCGCTCTTGTGCAGCTGGTTGAAACTGATACTTTCACCGCGCGCCGCACTGAAAAGGCGCACCGGCAACGAAACCAGGCCAAACGTAAGATGGCCCTTCCAGACAGTACTCGCCATGAGCAATCACCCCAAAAGACTGCGGAGGCCCGTAGAATAGCCACCAATTCCGCAGGTTTCAACTTCCAGCAGCTCAGAAAATTGTATGTTTGAACAGATTCGTATCAACAACCACAATTAGTAGGAGCTGCGCGTTGCCTCACACTTTATCTTGAATACTCAACGTACGGCCATCCCTGTCCGGGCAGATTTACTCTCTGATGACTCAGGCGTTTGTCTGATTCACCATTCGCGCCGCGCTGCTACATTGCGCTCATGCCTGACCCCGAATTTCTGTGGTTTATCGAAGAACTTGCGCTTGGCAATTCATCCGATGGACGACCCGTCTCGAACCGTTTGAGCTACGGTCCCTTCGACTCGCCTGAAGAAGCCGACGACCTGGTTCGCGATCTTCGCCGCCAGCCACGTTTCCGCCTCTCGGATCTCGTCGTTTCCCGGCAACGCCGTCGTGAACTGTAGCTTTTAGGTTTTCAGCGGCAATGCCTCGCGTTTACCGGCTACTGACTTCTGGCTACTGACTACTGTAATCTCTTGTGTTCCAGCGTAATGGTCGAGGCAACTCGGAATCACGCCGGGCGTCCATGCTGCCCTTCAAACTGGTTTATAGCGACCGCTACATCCTTCCCATCGGCGAACATGTCTTTCCCGCCGAGAAATACCGTCACATTCATGACCGGCTGTTGATGTCGCACGTCGCCGAACCCGCCGACTTCCTCGAACCCAAGCCCGCCGAAGATCGCGACATTCTCCGCGTGCATACCAGCGAATACGTTTACAAATTGCAGAACGGCACGCTCTCGGCCAAAGAAGAGTTGCTCATGGAGATTCCCTACTCCTATGAACTCGTCGATGCTTTCTGGCTGGCCGCGGGCGGCTCCATCCTCGCCGCCGAATGCGCGCTACGCGATGGAGTCGCCTTCAACATCGGCGGCGGATTTCATCACGCTTTCCCCAACCATGGCGAAGGCTTCTGCATGATCCACGATGTGGCTGTTGCTATCCGCTGCATGCAGAAGGACAAGAAGATTCAGCGCGCGATGACCATCGATTGCGATGTTCACCAGGGAAACGGCACCGCTTACATCTTCGCGCCCCAACGCAGCGAGCCCGGACAGATCGCTTCTCGTACCCAGGTGAACATCCCGTCTCTCGGGACGCTCACCACCAGCGAAGTTCCCGCCGATGATGTCTTTACCATCTCCCTTCACCAGGAGAACAACTATCCACACTGGAAGCCACCCTCTTCGATCGACGTGAACCTGCCCGATCATTGCAAGGACGAAGACTACCTCTCCTGGCTCGACCGGGCGCTCACCTCCGGACTCAATCAGTTCCAGCCCGATCTGCTCTGTTATGTAGCGGGAGCCGATCCCTATCGCGAAGATCAGCTCGGCGGCCTTGATCTAACGATCCCGGGCTTGAAGCGGCGCGACGAGTTCGTTTTCCGCACTGCGCGTGAAAGAAAAATTCCGGTGATGGTGACCTACGCCGGCGGCTACGCCCGCAATGTCGAAGACACCGTAACCATTCACTCCAACACCGTTGTGGCGGCCAAAGAAGTCTACTCCGCAGCTAGAACCGACTGAGGGTGCCCTATCTCTGCCCTCCTTTGGCAGAGGTGGGATAGCGAGTGTGGCGCGGGCGCCCTCGCCCGCGCTTTTCGCTGCTCCCGATTTCGCGTTTTACCGATCTTTCATTTACCCTATTTCACCTATGAGCACGAATCCCACACCGCTAGTTGGTATCCTCATGGGCAGCAAGAATGATCTGGAGATCATGTCTGGCGCTGCCGAAGTCTTCAAAGAACTAGGCATTCCCTATGAAGTGCGCGCGCTCTCCGCGCATCGCACTCCTGACCAGACTCTCGAATACGCCGCCACCGCTGAAGGCCGCGGTATCGAAGTCCTGATCGCAGGAGCCGGTGGCGCCGCGCACCTTCCGGGCGTATTGGCCGCCAAGACGACGATCCCCGTACTCGGCGTCCCCATCGCGGCGACCAGCCTCGGCGGAATCGATGCCCTGCTCGCCATCGTGCAGATGCCCAAGGGCGTTCCGGTCGGAACATTTGCGATCGGCAAAGCCGGAGCCGCGAACGCCGCTCTGTTCGCCGCCGCCATTATCGCGAAGAAGAAGCCGGAGATTGGCCAGAAACTCAAAGAATGGCGCGCCGCCCGCGCCGCAGAAGTCCTGAAAAACAGCGTACTGACCGCATAACGATTGTGTGGCCTCGCGATTGTGTGGCCGATTGTGTGGCTTGGATTGTGTGGCCTCGCGGTTGTGTGGCTTGCGATTGTGTGGCTTGCGGTTGTGTGGCTTGCGGTTGTGTGGCTTGCGGTTGTGTGGCGCGGACACTCCTGTCCGCGCTGAAACTCAAACATTTTGTGTGGCGCGGACATTCCTGTCCGCGCTCGATTCGTGGAAGAAACTCGATTCGTGGAAGAGCGGCCCTTTAGGGCCGCGTTCCTCATAGGAAACGAGGGGCTTTAGCCCCGGTTTCTCTGTGACCTCTGTGTCCTCTGTGGTGAAAGGTCTTCTATAATGTCCCTGTGTTTGAGAATCTAAGCGAAAAACTGAATCGCGCCTTCAAGAACCTGCGCGGACAGGGCAAGATCACCGAGGAAAATATCGGCGAAGCCCTGCGGGAAATTCGCCTCGCCCTGCTCGAGGCCGACGTCAACGTTAAGGTCGTCAAAGACCTCATCGACCACATCCGCGAGAAGGCCCTCGGCGCCGAGGTGATGACCGCCCTCACTCCCGCCGAGCAGATCGTGAAGATCGTTCGCGACGAACTCGTCGGACTTCTCGGCAAGGACACGGCCAAGTTCAAGTTCGCCTCGCAGCCGCCCACCGTCGTTCTCATGGCCGGACTGCAGGGTTCCGGTAAAACCACCACTTCCGGCAAACTCGCGAACTGGCTGAAGAAGGGCGGACATCGCCCCATGCTCGTTTCCGTCGACGTCTACCGTCCGGCCGCGCGCGATCAGCTCAAAGTTGTCGCCGATGCGGTGAAGGCGCCGATCTATGTCGGCAACCTCGAGAAAGCAGACACCGAGAACGTTCTTCGCCTCGCGAAGGAAGCGCGCCGCGAAGCGGTCATCAGCGGATGCGACATCCTCATCGTCGACACCGCCGGACGTCTGCACATTGACGATCAGCTGATGGAAGAAATGCAGGGACTGAAGTCGCTGCTCAATCCTCAGGAGATCATGTTCGTCGCCGACTCCATGACCGGTCAGGACGCGGTCAAGTCCGCCGACGAGTTCCACAAGAAGCTCTCGCTCACTGGCGTCGTCCTCACCAAGATGGACGGTGACGCCCGCGGTGGCGCGGCGCTCTCCATTCGTCACGTCACCGGCCAGCCCATCAAGTTCATCGGCATCGGTGAAAAGTACGACGCCATCGAACCCTTCCATCCCGATCGCATCGTCTCGCGCATCCTCGGCATGGGCGACATCCTCTCGCTCATCGAAAAAGCCGAAGCTACAGTCGATAAGAAGAAAGCCGAAGAGTTCACCAAGAAAGCGCTCGCTGGCGATGGCTTCAGCCTCGAAGACTTCCGCGATCAGCTGCGCCAGGTCAAGAAAATGGGATCGTTCCAGAGCATTCTCGGCATGCTCCCGCGCATCGGACCATTCGCCAACATGCAGAAAATGGCCGACCACGTCGACGAAAAGCAGATCAATCGCGTGGAAGCAATTATTAACTCCATGACGTCGCACGAGCGCGATCATCACGAGGTGATCAACGGCAGCCGCCGCAAGCGCATCGCCCGTGGCTCCGGAACATCCGTTCAGGAAGTGAACAATCTTTTACGCCAGTACGCGCAGATGAAGAAGATGTTCAAGGACATGGGCAAGGCCAGCTTCGCCCGCAAACTCGCGGGAATGAAGATGCCTGGCATGTGATACGGCGAACATTCCTCTCCGCCCATAACAGAGGAAAGCGCGTCCCCTATTTCAAACCGCTCACCACATACAAGTCGCCGAGTGAACGGTTGACCATGTATGCATAATGTTTGCCGTCGCCGCTGACAACCGGAATTGAGGCTCCCGGCGCGCCCGTCCAGTCCGCAGGCCCAAGGCTCTTCCACAGTGTGCGCTTCCCGCTGACAAGATCAAACAGGTAGACGCGTCGCGGACGCAGTTCGTCAGGGCGGCACACATACAGCTGTTTGCCATCCCCAGTCCACGCGACCACAAGGTCATCGGACTTCAGACCAGCGATGGGCGTCGCCTCCCCTCCCTCCACCGGCCACTTCATCCAGACATTTTTCGCGAGAACGACGATGTATTTCCCGTCCGGCGACAAGGCTCTGCCGCCAACGCCCTCCGGCGTGATCGGCTTGGTGTCGCCGCTTTCGAGATCGAGAAGATAAATCCGGGCAGCGTGTCCGCTCTCCCGGCCTAAAAAAACGGCGCGCTTACCATCTGGTAAAAAGCGAGCTCCGAGGTGATCGATCTGATCGTGAGTAACGACCCGCGACTCCCCCGCCCCCGTAGGCTGGAGTACGAACTGCGCGGGCGACTTTGTGGTCGACGTCAGCACCCACTGATTGTCAGGCGAGAAGGCGACTGCCACCCCATGCCCCAGCGCAATGGCGGGAGAGCCATCAGTCGGCCTCATATAGACCGTATAGTCAGGACCTCCGCCTTCAGCCTCTTCCTCGAAGAGCACGTACTTGCCGTCGCTAGACATGGCCCGCAGCAGTGACCAGTCCAGCCAGTCAAGCTTGTGCTCCGTTGCTTGGCCTTCTACTCCGCCATAAATTTCGAAATGCCATGCCTGCTTCTTGAGCAGGACTTTGCCGTCGGCTCTCACGTCCTGCAGTTCGACGTCGGCCGGCATGCTGGCCAGGCGCCGTACCTTGCCGTTCAGCGTCACTGCGTACATATTGTGAATCTCGCCAGGGCTGCCGGTGAACCAGATCTCATCGCCACTCGGCGACCAGGCCAGACCTTCCAGGCTCGCCCATCCCCCCGAAAGCACTGTTTTATTTCCATTCAAGTCAACTACCGCGACTGCTCCGCGGTCATCGCCGCTGGAATTGCCATGATCGTAAAACGCAATGTGTTTCCCATCCGGCGAGATGCGCGGACAACTCATCCAGCCCGATCCGGCCAGCAGCACCTTGTCCCGGGGAAACTCCAGTCGCCACTGGTCGTTCTGCGGCGAGAACCGTATCAATGCCATCTGCTTGCCGTCCGCGGTCCAGTCGATGTCTTGCACATTCTCGATAATTGGTCGCGGTGCGCCACCCGCGGTGGGCACGATCGACAGCAATCCTCGGCGCGCGAATCCCCCCATGGCAATCGTGTTCGTGCGAATCGCCATCTCGCCCGCAGAGGAGATGCCCAACAGTTCCGCATTGGCAAATCCCATCGGGCGCTCACCCAGGCTGTCCGTACGACCGGTATAGATATCGCTGGGCGCTCCTTCCCACGAAGCCGAGTAGATCACCGTCTGCCCATCGGAACCGAAACGTGCATTGCCAATCGATCCTCGCCGAAAGGTGATCGGCTTGTATGTTGGAAAATCTCCACGACTGCTGTTCGCGCCCAGCCACCAGGCCAGTGCAGCAACGGCCAGTAGGCCCAGTGTTCCGACTCCAGCGAATATCGCGCGGCGCCGCGAGCGAGACGAGCCGACAACCGCGGTCGCGGCAGCCGCCTGCTGTGACCCCGAAGAAATGCTGGACAGTGCTTCAAGGTTGAAAGCGATATCCCGCGCGGATTGGAAACGTTCGTCCGGATTCTTCTCCAGGCAATGCCGCACGATGCGCTCAATGGCTGGCGATATTGCGCGATTCGTTTCCGTCAACTCCGGCGGATCGTCTTTCAGGATCGCGCTCATGGTGTCAGCGGCGGTCTCCCCGCGGAACGCGCGTTTGCCGGAGAGCATCTCGTAAAGAATCGCGCCGAAGCTGAAAATGTCGCAGCGATGGTCGGTTTCCTGTCCCCGCACCTGCTCTGGCGACATGTAGCCCACGGTGCCCAGCACCATGCCCGGACTGGTGGCGCCACCTGTCGGCGCAAACGTCTGCTGATCGCCGATGCCATGCTCGATCAGCTTGGCCAGACCGAAGTCCAGGATCTTTACGCGCCCGTCTTTTGTAATAAAGATGTTCTCGGGCTTCAGGTCCCGATGAACGATGCGCTTGTCGTGCGCAGCCGCCAGACCACGCGCAATCTGCGCAGCGCACTCGGTAGCTTTACGTTGGGGAAGCGGCCCAGTACGGAGACGATCACGCAGCGTTTCGCCTTCCAGCAACTCGCTGACGATATAAGGCGCGCCATTCGGCTGCGTTCCGATATCGTAAATCGCCATGATATTGGGGTCGTTGAGCGCGGCTGCCGCACGCGCCTCCTGCTCAAAGCGCCGCAGGCGCTCCACATCGGCCGCAAACTGCGCCGGCAGGATCTTGATTGCGACGTCGCGTCCAAGGCGAGTGTCGCGCGCGCGATAGACTTCGCCCATACCTCCGGCTCCAATAGAGCCGACGATTGAGTAGGGACCCAGGGAAGTTCCAGGAGCTGCCATCAGGGATTCGTTTTCCTATGTGTGAAGCGCATAGTAAACGAAGTGAATGCACGCTGACTATAAGCACCGGCTCGATCCACCCGTTTTTTGATCAGAAGTGCGGCTCTCAACATTGGCGGGAAGAGCTGTTCAGGAGACAAACTGCTCAGGGATACGTGGCGCGAAATCGCCTTGCCACCATCTATCTTGTTTGTTGGTAAATCTCTTCGCACTAGGATCAACCGCCGCCGTCCACTAAACTGTCCCTCCAACTCGGAGGAGAGTACGTGCGTTCGTTCCCTATGCTGATTTTCGTTCTGTGTTCGGTTTTATTGCCAGGGGCTCTTGCCCAGGCATCGTCCGCGCAGGCGGCCCGAAGCGCACCTCTTCGAGTGGGCATCGTTGGGCTTGTTCACGGGCACGTAGAGGGTTTCTTTCAACAATCTCTGCACAGCCCTGACATTCAGCTCGTTGGAGTTGCCGAACCTGATCAACAACTCTTGATGAAGTATGCGTCTCGCTACGGCCTCGACTCCAAGGTGCTCTTTGCAGGTCTGGAGCAAATGCTTCAAGCGAGTCACCCGCAAGCGGTACTCGTCTACACGAATACCTATGACCACCGAAGTGTGGTGGAGGTCTGTGCCCGTTTCGGGGTTCACGTAATGATGGAAAAGCCTCTCGCGGTGAGTCTTGCGGACGCTCGGGCTATTCAACAATCTGCCGCGCAGGGAAGAATTCACGTGCTCGTCAATTACGAAACGACCTGGTATCCCAGCAACCACGCAGCATATGAACTGGTACGGCAGAACGCACTTGGCGAACTCCGCAAGATTGTGGTGCACGATGGCCACAAAGGTCCAAAGGAGATCAACGTCCCGCCAGAGTTTCTCGCTTGGCTTACGGATCCCAAGCTCAACGGCGCGGGTGCTCTTTTTGACTTTGGCTGCTATGGCGCTGATCTCGCGACTTGGTTGATGGAGGGTCGTCGCCCCGATACCGTGACGGCAGTCACGCAACGGATCAAGCCAGAGATATATCGGAACGTCGATGACGAGGCGACGATCATTCTCACCTATCCGCGGACACAGGCCATCATTCAGGCGTCCTGGAACTGGCCCTTTGGCCGAAAGGATATGGAGTTGTACGGAAGGACCGGATCTGTCATTACAGTCGGTCGTGACCAAATCCGAGTGCAGCGCGAAGAAGGACATGAGGAACAGGTGTCCGCGAAGGCGATACCCGCTCCTTACGACAATTCCCTCTCATACCTCAAAGCAGTGGTTAGTGGCGAGATACGGCCGGAAGGACTGTCGTCGCTCGAGACCAACGTGATCGTCACGGAAATCCTGGACGCGGCGAGACGCTCCGCGGCATCAGGCAAGTCAATCCAGCTGCCGCACTAGACGGAGCAGTGCTGGGCTAGTTTTGAATAACGAGCCCTCAGAGCATCGAGTTCGGCCCACCATGCGAACTAACTTTTGATAGCCTGGTGCTTGAATGCTCTTCCCCTGTCCGCATTGACTTGCCCACCCTCTCCACCTAAGATGCCCTGCATCTGTTCGGGGCATTCTCTTTTTGGCATTCACCGGTTCCCTCAGGAGGCTATGGATGAAGAGCGCTATCGCACTTCTCGCTGTGATTTTCTGCACACTGGCTCTCGTCGCACAGGCCCCGGCGCCTCTTAAGCCCGGCCCGGAACACAAGAATCTCGACTACTTCAATGGCAACTGGACGCTTGCGGGCGACTTCAAACCCGGTCCATGGGGTCCCGGTGGCAAAATGACCGAGACCGAGCACAACACCTGGATGGATGGCGGGTTCTTTCTCGTCTCTCATATCGACTTCAACGGCGGCGCCATGGGCAACGGCACCGGCGTCAGTGTGATGGGTTTCGACCCCAACACGAAGATGTACACCTACGACGAATACAACAGCATGGGCGAGGCCGAACATGCTGCTGGCACTTTCGACGGAACCACCTGGGTCTGGACCAGTGACGAAAATATGGGCGGTCAAAAGATGAAGGGACGATTCAGTATCAAGGAGCTGTCGCCTACCTCCTACACGTTCAAGTTCGAGATAGCACCCGCAGGCGGCGACTTCGCCACTATCATGGATGGCACGGCGACGAAGTCAAAATCGTAGCGATTATTGCTCACAATAGTGGTGCCAATCACACGGAGGAATCTATGCCTAAATTTGTGATCGAACGCGAAATCCCCGGCGCAGGTAAGCTCTCGCCACAGGAATTGCAGGCTGTTTCCCAAAAATCTTGCTCGATCCTGCGCGAAATGGGACCCGAGATCCAGTGGGTGCACAGCTACGTCACTGACAACAAAATTTACTGCGTTTACATCGCGCCTGACGAGAAGACCGTTCGTGAGCACGCCAGCCGCGGAGGGTTCCCTGCAAACAGCGTGTCGCAGGTCCGCACCATGATCGACCCTACCTCGAGCGAGTAGCGTATTTCGGACCCAACTTCCGGGCGGAGAATAGCGGGCGCGGGCGCCCTCGCCCGCGACCGCAGCAGTTGCTCTGACTACGTGCGGCGAGGGACGACACAAAAACCCCGTAATATTTCGCATCCTCATACCGTCTTCTTTTCGTACCTATGTTCGAGGGTCGAAGTATGTCTGCTTTGCGCTGGATCTTGATCCTGTGTTTCTCCATCTCTCCTCTTTTCGCGGCTGAGGAACCACAACCTTCCCTGACGGCCAACGAAATCATGGCGCGCGTCGCCGCCAATCAGGACCGCTCCGAGCAGTTGCGCAAGAACTACGTCTACAAGCAGCACGTCCATGTGGTCACTCATAAAACCAATGGCAGGTTAATGCGCGACGAAACCGCCGACTACGACGTCATTCCTAGCCCCGACGGTACCTCGAAGCAGATGAAGCTGCTCACCGGTCGCTATATCCACAAGGGTAAGTACCAGGCTTTTCAGGGTGAGCCCCGCCCCGACGCGGACAGCATCGATGCAGAGCTGGTTCGCTCTTTCCGTGAGGATCTGACCGAAGACACTTCATCGCCCGAATCCCAGCAGAAACATGGCGTACATGTGAGCCTCGACGAAGAGTCACATTCGAAGGACGGTATCGCCACCGATCTCTTCCCTCTCCGGACCACCGAGCAAAAGAAATACGAATTTCACTTGATCGGCGAACAGACATTCCAGGGACGCAATGCCTATCACATCGGCTTCGGACCGAAGAACAAGAACGACATCGATTGGGCGGGCGAAGCTTACATTGATAAAGAGGAGTTCCAGCCGATCCTGGTCTTCACCAAGCTCTCACGCCGGATTCCGTTCGCAGTCAGAACTTTTCTCGGGACCGATGTTCCGGGCATAGGTTTCAGCGTGCAATATAAGCGTCAGGAAGATGGCGTGTGGTTTCCTTCAAGCTTCGGAACCGAGTTCCGCCTGAAGGTGCTCTATTTCCTGAACCGCGATATTTCCTTGTCGATGGACAATCGCGATTTCCAGCGCACCCACGTCGATTCCAAAATAGAGTACGCCGGACCAGTTCAGTAGGCTCCACCACTCACGTGGGGCAGCCGACCCGGCTGCCCGATGTATGTCGCGAAATGTGAAACGTGAAACGGTTCTTTAGAACTTCTGGAACGTCTTCGAGAACTCCCAGTCTTTCTGCGCAACACCACTGCACGTCGGGGATACTTGTCCCACGCAACTGCCGCTGTCACGGCCCACCGACCAGAATGACAGCAGTGCAACGTCGTTATGTGCGGTGGCAAATTTCAGAATCGTCTCGGCGTCGGCCAGTGAAAATGTTTCGCCGGGCGAATCGTTCATGCCGATCATCGGAGTAATCCCAATCCCCGTCTTCAGCCCAATCGACTTCACCTGCCCAAGCGTTCCGTTCACGGCACTGATGGCGTTCGTCGCCATGCCGCCCGCGTCCACGGTATTTCCGTAGTCCATAGTCATCAGGTTCACCACGTGCACCGGAGTCTTGTACGTCACGGCGCTTTTCAGCAGGGTGATGCCACTCGGAATTAATCCACTGGGGAATACCGGCAACGTATAGGAAATACGCAGCCCCGGATTCGCTGCCACCAACGTTGTCAGCGCCTGGCTGCGACGATCGTTCGATGCCTGGTTGTCGATCGCATCTCCTTCGACGTCGAGATCGATTTGCTTCACCTTATATTTGTCGATCACAGCCTGGTACGCTGCCTGCAGCCTCGGCACATCCGGGCAGGTCAGCCCGAGTTCCTGCCCAGCCTGCCCGCCGAAAGCGATGATCACGTCTCCGCCGGCTTTCCGCAGAGCCGTAATCTGACCCGCGATCGCCGTGTCTGTCGCGACCGGAAGATTGCCGCCCCATGCCGGCACGCACCCTCCCCCGGAAACAATAAACGCCAGCGTGAAATATTTCGTTCCCGACGCAACATGAATTTGCTCCAGCGTGCTGGTCGCCTTCGCGAGATCAATGTAGGGTGCAAAAACTCGGGCCGGCAGAGTTGCAGCTTTTTCTCTCTTGGGCGCGGCATAAACAGAAGAAAGCAAAATCAGGATCGTGAAGAATATTGCCGTGGCACGTCGACCCATGATGGCTCCTCGACCCGAATCAAAACTCCCTGGCACAGTTCGGGCCAGTGGCGGATTATACAAACTAATTGTCGGAAACAATGTGACGAGGGAAATTAGAACTTCCGAAAAGCGCAACTCTCCACAGCTGTCATCCTGAGTGAGGGCGCAGGCCCGAATCGAAGGAGCCCTAGTCAGCGAAGCGGATAGATAAAAATCTCGAGGCTCTTCGACCAGTTTCCTTAAAGACGCTGCGCTCGCGGCGGCCGACCTTATCTGGAAGCAATCAACGACTACCCCCCGATCGTCACCACCAGCCCGTCCTCATTCGGCGTGACGTCCACCTCGCGCAGGCTGGCAACAATACCATCGGCATGCGACAAATCTTTTGGTTCGTACGTTCCGGGAATCCCGAACACCCGCATCCCAGCCGCACTGGCGGCGCGAATACCGGTCGGAGCGTCTTCGAATACCAGGCAATCTTGTGGAAGCAGTCCCAGTAGCGATGCGCCTTTCAGGTAGGGCTCTGGATCAGGCTTCCCCTTCGTGACCTCATCGGCAGGAACCATGCGCAACGGTACTGGCAGTCCTACCGTTCGCAGTCGCGCCGTGGCTAACGCGCGGGTGCCCGAGGTGACCACGCCCCAGCGATTCGGCGGCAGCTTCGAAATCAGTTCCGCCGCCCCCATCCCGGCCTTCAGGCCCGCGATGTCTTCGATCTCAGCCTGTTCCACGGCAGCCGCCTCGGCCGCGTGATCGCCATCCGGCAGAGCAATCGCGACCGTCTCCACGGTGCGATGTCCATGCGCTACGTTAACCACGTATTCAGGATCGAGCCCGTGTCTCTGCGCCCATATGCGCCACTGCCGCTCGACAACGGCAATCGAGTCCACGAGCACTCCGTCGAGATCAAAAAGAATTGCGGCGCAATGAAATTGCATGAAGTCTCTCAATAAGTCAGTCTATCAGTCCGTCAGCTCATTCAAAAAGTGCGCGGCTGAAACACTGATCGACTGAGAGACTAAGAAAAAACAACCCGGAGGAAGCCCTATGAGTGAGGATAAGGCCGGCTTCCTCCGGGCGGCGCGTCTCACGGTTCGCCAGAGCTCCCTGCCTGAGTGGTGGCATGCGGAGTGGCCGTGCGCGCCTATATGAAAATTAGGTTTTCTAACCACTAAACTAA
Organism: Terriglobia bacterium; assembly: GCA_963826275.1. Classification (GTDB taxonomy): domain Bacteria; phylum Acidobacteriota; class Terriglobia; order Terriglobales; family Acidobacteriaceae; genus JAJPJE01. The sequence goes on from CAWGWI010000015.1 coordinate 38,260, forward strand.
TCACTGACCACTACTGGATTCCCTGCTGCCGTGCCTGCGCCAACATATCTTCCACTTTCTGCTTGTCTGGATAATTCGGATTCGTCTGCAACAGCTTATTCCACACGGCCACCGCGCCCTTGATGTCGTTCTTCCCCTGCCACTTCACGATGCCCATGTTGAACAACGTCTGCGCATAGTTCGGACGCACCTTCAATGCGCGATCGAAATCCTTGAGCGCCTGATCCGAATTGCCATTGTAGAAATATGCCGTGCCCAGATCTGTCAGCACATCTGGATTCTCCGGCCGCAGTTTTACCGATTTTTCGTAATATTCAATCGCCTTGGGATACATCTTGGCATCGTCGTACAGATTGCCAATCCGGGTCGCGACTTCGGCGTTGTCTGGATTTGCCTGCAACTGTGCGATTAATGGCGCCGCTGCCTTGTCCACGGCCTCGGATGTTTGGGCACCCAAATTGATTCCCGCATTTGGCATTGGGAAACTGGCTGGCGAAGGATTCGCTGGCGCAGCCGCCTGATTGCTCGGAGCTCCTGATGTGATCACATCCGACCCGCGCAGCAGGTAGCCGATTGCGAGTCCGGCCACTAAACACACCACTCCCAGCGTGTATGCCTGGGTGGTAGTCCACATGCCGGATTTCGTCTGCGGTTGCAGGCGTGCTTTGTTCGAACTGCCCATCCTCTTCCCTCGACCCCTATGCCGATGTCAGCGCTGGCTGTTGTCGCTCTTCCAGGTGGAACAGCGTATGGATTGCCGCCGCCAATTGATCCTGCTCAGTTCTCTCTTCTCGCTCTTTCAGTTCTCTTGCCAGCTGGTTCGAGATCCGTTGTGTAATCCGCGTCGTCAGCGAGTCCAGGGCTTTCTCCTGCTCGGCCGTAAATGGCCCTGCTTCTGACCGGAAGCTCTCCAGCTCCTGATGGCAAATCTCGTCGAGCCGCGACCGCAATGCCACGATCGTGGGTACCACCCGCTCCGCCATCAATTTGCGCCGGAAGAACTTCGCTTCCTGGTTAATGATCTCCTGCGCGGCATTGGCCGCTGTCGCCCGGTCTCCGGCATTCCGCTTGACCACGTTCTCCAGATCGTCGATATCGTAAAGGAAAATCCCGTGCACGTCTCGAACGCCCGGATCGATATCTCGAGGCACGGCAATGTCAACCAGCAGCAGCTGGCGTCCAGCACGTTCGCGACGAATCACCTCCGCCTCGTCACGATTGAAGATCGGATGTGGGCACGAAGTCGAACTGATCACAATGTCTGCTTCCACCAGCTGTTGCCAGCGTTGCTCGAATGGATAGGCCGTTCCACCGAGTTGTTTTGCCAGTTCCTGGGCGTTCTCCAGAGTGCGATTGATGACTCGCACATCGGTCGCGCCGTACTTCTTCAGGTATTTGGCGGAGAGTTCGCTCATCTTTCCCGCGCCCATCAGCAGGATCTTGCGGTCGTCCAGCGTCCCAAAAATCTGTTTCGCCAACTCGACTGCGGCGTAAGGAACCGATACCGCGCACTGGCCGATCGCGGTCTCGCTTCGCACCTGTTTCGAAACTGAAAGCGACTTCTGCAGAACCGAGTCCAGAAACCTTCCCGTGGTACCAATCTTCTGCGCCAGCGCCCATGCGTCTTTCACCTGCGCAACAATCTCCGGTTCTCCAATGATCATCGAATCGAGACCCGACGCTACCCGGAAGATGTGCACCAAAGCGGCTTCGTCCAGCAAGCGATAGAAGTGTTTCCACTCGCATAGTCGTAACCCATACTGTGCGGTCAGAAAGTTCAAAATGGTGTTTGCTGCTGCGCTCGCTTCCCTGGTCCAGACGAGAAACTCCGTCCGGTTGCAGGTGGCCAGAACCATCACTTCCTCGATCCCGGTCGAGGAAGACAGACTGACCAGGGCTTCGTAGCGGCGGCTCTCACTGATCCAGAAACGCTCGCGGATTTCGACCGGAGCTGTTCTGAAATTCACTCCAATTACCATCAACGTGGGTTCCACCGCTCACTCCGTACACAACGGGATATAGCGGATACAAAGCACCCTTCCTGCCAAAATTCGTTCCCTCCAAGATGCGTTGAAATCGTTATCGAATCAGCGACTTACCGATTCGCTACTCCAGCCTTCGCACTCGCCGATTGCGGCATATCACGCGTTGTAAGTGGATTTTTGCGCTGAACTTCACGGCCAACACTGTTGAAGAATTACGCAACTTACTCATTCCAAGCCCGATGGCGCGGCGTACAATGTGGCACCTCAGGTGCCCCTTGTGAACCGATGTAGGTTTAAAACCCCCTTTGTTTTGGAGATCATTCGAATGAGAAAAGTCTTATGTTGTGCTTTTGCACTGTCACTTATGCTCAGTGCCGCCAGCGTTGCTTTCGCAGCTGACTCCGGCGCCGACCTTTATAAGGCGAAGTGCGCGATGTGCCATGGAGCCGACGGAACCAGCAAAATGGCCAATGTTCCTGCTCTCGGTGGAGCTGACGTCCAAGGCAAATCCGATGCCGACCTGAAGACCGTTATCGAAAAGGGTAAAGCCCCCAAGATGCCCGCCTATGCCGGCAAACTGACGGACGCCCAGATCGATGATGTCGTGAAGTTCATCCGCACCTTGAAAAAGTAGTTTCCTATCCTCTTTGCGCGGCATGCCTGGCATGCCGCTTTTCTCCTTCCCGAATTCGTAATTACCCCTGCTAACCACCGCCGCTCCTCCATCGTCACTTCATTCGTAACTCTGTATACTTATCTTCCTTGCGAAGGTTCGCGGTTTTTCTGATCGTCGATCCCGACAATGACTCTGCGTAGTCCACTTCGTTCCTATCACCAGACCACCAGTTCGCGAGAGGTCTCATGAAACGGCGTGATCCTGATTCTCCTGTTGCAATCGAAGAGCATGAATCGTCCGGTGTCTCCCGGCGCGATTTTCTAAAGATCTCTACCATCGCAGCGACTGTCCCCATTGTCGTCAGCCCAAAAACGGTGATGGCTGCTGGGGAAGAAGTACCCGTCTACGGGCCCGGCAAAGTTCCCATCACCTTATTGGTGAATGGCGAAAAGCTCAGCGCGGAGCTCGAGCCGCGTGTCACGTTGCTCGATGCCTTGCGCAATAATTTCGCGATTACCGGCGCCAAGCGCGTCTGTGATCGCGGCGAATGCGGGGCCTGCACAGTGCTCATGGATGGCAAGACCGTCTATGCCTGCTCGGTGCTGGCAATCGATGCCCAAGGGAAAAAGATCGAAACGGTCGAGAGCCTGTCGCGTGGCGAGACGATTCATCCTATACAGCAATCGTTCGTCGACCACGACGCGCAGCAATGCGGCTTCTGCACGCCCGGCTTTGTGCTAGCCACCAAGGTGCTCCTCGATAAATATCCCAATCCCACGCCCGAACAGGCGCGCAAGGAACTCGCTGGCAACTTCTGCCGTTGCGGAACCTACGACGGAATTCGCGGTGTAGCGCAATCCGGGACAAAAGGAGCTTAGCCGATGCCTACCTATAAGTGGCCTGATGCGAAAGATCGCTCGGTAATCGGCACACGCGTGTCGCGTGTCGACGGACCCGACAAGGTTTCCGGGCGTGCCAAGTACACCTATGATTTCAGCTCCAACGATCTTCTTTATGGTCTGATGGCCCGCTCTCCCTACGCTCATTGCAAGGTAGTCAGCATCGATACCAGCGCCGCCGAAAAGATGCCCGGTGTGAAGGCCGTCAAAGTTGTCCAGGGACCCGGCACTGAAATCTTCTGGGCCGGGGATGACATTGTCGGCGTTGCGGCCGTCGACGAAGGCACGGCTGAAGACGCCGTCCGCGCCATCAAGATCGAATATCAGGTTCTGCCTCATATGGTCGACGACGGGTCCGAACCTAAGGGCGCGCAGGAAGACACCGGCCCACTTTCCATGGACGACCTTATTAATATGTTCCAGAACCAGGTCGACGACGATGACGTGATCGCGCGCGTTAAGCGCGACGGCATTACCTTCCAGCCCACCCAGGAATTTCTCGACGCTGCCGGAAAAGAGGGTGTCGACAAGAACGTGCTCGCAGTCATCCGCACCGCCAAGGTCAAGCCCGCGGTCGAAAAGCCGAAATCTCCCTATAAGAAACAAGCCGCCAAGACTCAAGGCGATCCTGCCGCGGCATTCAAACAAGCTGCCGTCGTCAGTGAAGGTCTTTACGGCATTCCGGTTATCGTGCACTGCTGTCTCGAACCACACGGCGCCGTTGCCGCCTGGGGTGCAGACGATCACATCGAAGTTCAAATCTCTACCCAGAACGTCTCCGGAATGGCTGGCCAGATGGCGCAACCGCTCGGCGTCCCCGCCTCCAACATCCACATGAGGCAGCAGAATGTGGGTGGCGGATTCGGCAGCAAGTTCAGTCCCGATCGCTGGAGCATCGTCGCTGCGCAGCTCTCCAAGCAAGCCGGTGGCGCGCCAGTAAAAATGATGCTCGAACGTCGCGCAGAACTCGAGATCGCTGGAGCGCGCCCGTCAGCGTTCGCTCGCGTCAAAGTCGGCGCCAGCAAAGAGGGCGAGCTTCTCGTCTGGCAGTCCAATTCCTGGGCAACCGGCGGACCGGGCGGCGGTGGCATGCCTCCCATCCCATATATATTTGACATTCCCAATCAGCGCCTGGATCACACGTCGGTCGCGACGAATGCGGGTCCCGCTCGTGCGTGGCGTGCGCCCAATCATCCCCAGGCCGCCGTGCTCACCATGTGCCCGCTCGACGATCTAGCCGCCAGGCTGCACATGGATCCGATGGCCTTCATCTTGAAGAACATCGACATGGCTGGCCCGCGCGCGAAGACCTATACGGAGGAGTTCGCCAAAGCGGACGAACTGATGGGATGGAAAAAGCGCTGGCATCCGCGCGGTAACAAAACCGCTGGCCCGATCAAGCAGGGCCTCGGCCTCTCCATGCACACCTGGGGAGGACGCGGCCACGCCAGCAATTGTGATCTCACTGTCTATCCCGATGGCGCAGTCGAGATCAAGATGGGCACTCAGGATCTCGGCACCGGTACGCGCACCATTATTCTGATGGTCGCCTCCGAAACGCTCGGCATTCCGATCAGCCAGATCAATCTGCTCTACGGCGACAGCAAGTATCCCGTCTCCGGCGGCTCGGGTGGTAGCACCACCGCGGGCGGCGTCACCAGTTCCACCCGGCGCGCATCGGTGAATGCGCTCACGCAGGTCTTCGCGAAGGCTGCTCCGGCGCTGAACGCCACGCCCGATCAACTCTCGGCGAAGGGCGGTAAAGTATTCGTCACCTCTGATCCGAGCCAAAGTCTCACCTGGAAAGACGCCTGCGCCCGCATCGGCGCAATGCCGATCACCGTGCACGGTCAGAATCCTAACAAAGCCGAACCACCTGATCTCACCAACAGCGGCGTCGGTGGCGTGCAGATGGCCGACGTCTCCGTCGACATCGAGACCGGCATTGTGCGCGTAAACAAAATGGTCGCCGTGCAGGACTGCGGCCTCGTTATCAACCTGAAGACCGCGGAGAGCCAGTGCAAAGGCGCACTCATCATGGGCATCAGCTACTCGCTCTATGAAGAGAAAGTCCTCGACCCCGTCACCGGTCGCATGCTCAACGCCGACATGGAGCATTACCGCCTCGCTGGTTACGGCGACATACCCGAACTTGTCGTTCACATGATGACCGGCAAGGGTTACGACGAGCGCGGCGTCATCGGACTTGGCGAGCCTCCGGTGATCTCGCCGGGCGCTGCCATTTCGAACGCCGTCGCGAATGCCATCGGAGTGCGCGTGCCCTTCCTGCCGCTCACGCCCGACCGAGTACTTGCCGCGCTAGACGAAAAGAGCTCCGCGAAAGGAGAAGCCTGATGCATTCCTTCGAATACACAGCTCCCACCTCCAAGGAACAGGTCGTACAACTGCTCGGTGCCGACTGGTCGCAGGCCTCCATCTTCGCCGGAGGTACCGACCTGCTCGCGCTGATGAAGGACGACATCGAGACTCCCAAGCGCCTGGTCAACATCAAATCTGTCGCCGGGCTCGACACCATCAGCTTCGCTCCGCGCGCCGGATTGAAGATCGGCGCCCTCGCAAAACTGTCTCAGCTCGCCGATAACGTCGACGTCCAGCGCAACTATCCGATGCTCGCCTGGGCTGTCGACGAAGCCGCCAGCCCGCAGATCCGCAACATGGCCACCATCGGCGGCAATCTCTGCCAGCGTCCTCGTGGCTGGTACTACCGCAGTGGCATGGGGCTCCTTGCGCTCGATGCGCAAGGTAAGTCGATGCTTGTCGCCGGAGACAACCGTTACGCCGCGATTCTCGGCAACGATGGACCGGCGCTCTTCGTGAGCCCATCGACGATTGCGCCTGCGCTGATTGCCTACGGTGCTTCCGTTCGCATCTTCGGTCCTAGTGGCTCGCGTGAAGTCGCACTCGAGAAGTTCTTTGTCATACCAGGCACTGGCGTTCTCGGAAAACTCACAAGAGATATTGCTCAACGCGAACACGATCTCAAGCCCAACGAAATCGTCACCGACATCCTCCTGCCCGCGCCTGCCGATCTGAAAACCGCACAGTATGAGGTTCGCCAGAAGTATTCGTTCGATTGGCCGATGTCGATGGCGTCGGTCGCGCTCAAGATGAATGGCAGCACCGTGGAATCGGCGCGCATCGTTCTTGGAGCGGTCGCACCCATACCGTGGCTCTCGCACGAAGCTGCGCACGCCATCACCGGGAAGGCGATCAGCGAAGCTACCGCCGCCGCCGCGGGTAAAGCCGCCGTCGCCAGCGCCAAGCCGCTCAGTCGCAATGCTTATAAAATCCAACTGACGCAAGTAGCTGTGAAACGCGCTCTCTTGCAGGCTGCCAAAGGAGGTCAGGCATGATCAACCAACATTGCGATCTCGAACGCTTCGACACCACGCATCCCGATCTCTGCACCGCCTTGCGATGGAAAGGACAGTTCATCGAGGCTGAGCCTGACCCAACTGTGCAGTCTTCGAATGAAGGCCTCTACTGGTGTATGTATACGCAGACCTGCATCGGCCCCGATGGCGAACTGGCCGAACCCGGCAACTGTAACAAGAAAGGACGCGCCTGCCACGGCACGGGAGTGTGTCGCTGATTTTTGTGTGGCGCGGACACTCCTGTCCGCGCTCGTCACTCGCACCCAATCCTGCGAAACAGCGCCACATTCGATTTTTCGTGCCCGACGAAGGCATTCCCGGCCGCTCTCGTCGCAATATCTCGATATCCAACCGTAATCGAGTAGACATCTCCTCCATAGAAGAATGTGGCTGAGATATCGTACTTAAACGGAATCACGATGTAAGAGTGCGGCTTGATCGTGATCGGCTGTTCCTTCGCCGCTGCGCTTGCTTCCGTGGGCGTATCTTTATCGTCTTCGAATCTTTGGATCGTAGTTTTACCTTCTTCCCGCTTTTCGCGGGTAAACGCAAACTCCGACAAACTGGATTTGTAAACAGCGAGGGATTGGCTGCCTTCGTTTGTCAGCACAACCTCGAAAGCCAGCGACTTCGAATCGACACAGATTTCCGGGTTCGGTATCACGAGTCGCAGTCTCAGTCCGCTCCCAGCGTCTACGGACTGGGGCGTGGACTTCGCACAAAGCACAATGAGAAGCAGGGCAATGCAAACTCCCGCTGAAACCGCGACTTTCTTCATGACTGGAACTCTACGCGCTCCTCGCATCTCCGGTCACGCGAGATCACAATTCCCCAAGATTCCTTGATTGAACAACGACGTCGGATCCTTACTCCCGAACGCTCATTGCTGGCAGCTCCAAAGGTTACACGCTCGGGGAGCCGACATCGTTAGAGATGTCAAGACCCCAAAATCGCCGAAATCTCGCCAAACGACTCATTCAACAGCAGAAATAAAGTTCTCGAAAGTGTCCGGTAGGTCCCCCTGAATTTGTCACAATAGAGATAGGTGCTGGAGTTCGAGACGTCTTTGATTTTGCTTTTTTCTAACTACTAATCAATGACTACTGCAGTTAACTCCTTTGTTTTATCGGACGACTCGGACTAAGTCCTTTGTTTGCCGGGACAAGCCTCATCCCATGCCCGTAAGCCCTTTAGAATGCGGGACACGGGTGGGGGAGGGGGTATCCCGGATCTCCCAATTCGGGAAGTGAAGTCCACCTGCAGAGGTTCGTGCATTGCTTGTCAGAGTCACCCGTGCGCCGTATTGCAACCCAGGAATTGCGAAAAGCTATTTCACGCTGACCGGAACAGCCACCGTTCCAATATGTCCGTTGTAGTTGTTCTTGATCGCAATCTTTACCCGGTACTCGCCCGGAGATAGATCCAGTTCTCGGCTGATACCAAGACCGGCCTGTCTCAGTTTTTGTACGACCTCGGGAGTGAACTGGCCGCCAGCGCGGTCCACCGTTTGTGCGCTTTCTTTTCCGGACGCGTCATACGCCGCAAGCACCACATCGATGTTCACCGACGACTGCGCTTCGTCGATCGTGTCGGTATCCGGTGGCAACGTAATTCGAAACGAGACTTTCTTCTTATCGCCGTCTGCCTCGGTTCCCTTCACTACCGTAGTGAATTGCACTCCCGTGTATTCGATCGGCGCCACCAGGGCAGTGATCAGGTTCTGTTTCTCCCAGTTGTCTTTTTCCGCTGCGTTCGGCCATGCCACGGCGCCCGCGGGAGCGAGTTGCTTCGCCGCGTCCCGCACTTTCACCGTAACGCGCTGGTAAGGCAACTTGTTGTCTTGCATGTAACCCAACAAGTAGTACTGCGACGAATCGGCGGCTGCTGCGGTCACGAACGGAACAATGTCGTTTGGCATCAGAACCGCGCGTCCTCCGGTGATTTCCGCCAGCGAAAGTGCGGCGCCGCGTGTGTCGATGCCCTGCATCGAACTCAGACCGCCCTGTATGTTCTGGCTCACTCCCATCGGTCCGGCTGCTTGCGCCCCTGCATTTCCAATGATTGCCGGATAAACTGCGACGTTGTTTGCATCGAGCGAAGCCAGCGTGGCGTGCCACAAATCATTGAACGCTTTGGCGTCCTTGTCGGACATGGCCGCTTCGCCCGAAGGCATGCTCTTTCCGTACAAAGCAGCACCCGAGCTGATGTTCTCGCCAATCAGCATCTTGCCGTCCTTCACGTTAATGTTGACCGGCAAAGCTTCGACGATCCACACCAGGCTTTTTCGCCACCCAAGTCCGGACGAAGCCTGTGCAATCTGTCCCATGGCATCGAAGCTGCGCACCGGCATCAACCGAAGCGGCGTCATCGCCGCAGTGGGATTCGAGTCCACTCCGTGAAGAAAACTCGCTAACCGCTCCGCGTCGGCATTCACTGCCGGATCTTCACTCGCGCGCTTCGTGTCGGCGTTCGGGCCCTTGTTCCCATGCTCGGCTACTTCGATTGCTCGCAATGTCTGTTCTGGGGACAGGCGGAAATCGTGATACACGTGCAGACCGCTCATCGAATTGATCAGCAGCCATCCGGATTGCTTGTTCTCGGCAAGTTGCCGCAATGCGGTCACACACTGCTGGCGGATGTTCGATTCATCTGCCATTCGCGTGTGGACCGTATCGAGCACGAGAATCGTCGTACCGGAAGCTCCCGCCTCAAACGAATTGCTGTACTCGCCGAAAGCGGATTTGTGTTCCACGCTCGCGGCCGGCTTCGCGGACACAATCCGAAAACTGCTCAGCGTCTGGGCCTTACCGTTTTCCTCTACGCTGAAATCCGCTTGCTGCAACCCGCCTACTGGTTTTCCAGAGCCGTCGACGACCACGACTGGGAACGTTGCCAGGCTCGGAGCAGCCGCGCTCCCCTGTTCTTTCTCCTTCTTCGCAAAGGCCACCAGAACTAGTCCAAAGATCAGAATCGACACGACCAAGCTGCCAAGTAACCAGTTCTTCGCAGTCTTCTTCGACGCAGTTGTCATAGTCATCCCCAGAATCGCCCAATTCGGTTGGGAAGCGATAAGTTCCGCAATCAGTGTTTCGGGACAAGATTATAGCCGGAGATGCACTACTTGCATCGAGCCAGGAACAATGCGAAGGAGATTGCTCATAGGCACCGAATCCGCCAAATTCCTGGGTTTTGCATCCTGCATCTAGCTGTATGAGAATATGAGCAGCCTTTGTGGGGAGGACGCTGTGAAGAAGATTTCCGCCATCACGATCCTATTGATCGCAATCACCGCTGTTGCCGTCGGCCAGCAGATCAAGGGCGATTATGTCGAAACCCGCAGTGCCGATGTGTACACAGGGCAGTGTTTCGCCAATGGTGAAGTGAATCTTGTCGGGAATGAGGCCATTCTCGGCTGGCGCGTCGACCAGGGAGAATGGAACGGCGTTTCTCTGAATGGATTAGCGGTAGTCGTCGTGGTTCGCGCGAAGGCCACGCTTGGCGATCCTTACGCCGATCCTTACCCAGCCAAATCCGTTCTCATCGTGGACGATCAGGCAAACGCTCGCCAGCGGGCAGCTCTGGTCGCTTTCGCGCACCACATGACCGGCAAACTTACCGCCAATGTGGAGCGGGTGGTTTACGCGCCGGTTAGCCTCGAGGTCGTGCGCGAGCATCACGGAATTGCGTTATTGCGCGCCGGAAACTTCGCCACCGTGCAGACCCGTCCCATCAACGATCGCGACCATCTCTGCGGCAATGAGATTACGTTCTATCCGCCATTGACCAATCTGTCGCACTCAATGCCGGCTGTCGCACTGCGCGATGAATACCGCGGTCCGGGATTGGGCGAGACCTGGTCAATCAGCGACAAACGTAGTGCGTTCGTCGGCACCTTTGCCGTGTCGGACAAGACGGAAGTCGCGGCCGCGGGAGAGTAGGGCCAGCGCTGTCCGAATCCATCCGCGCAATGCTGTGTCATGCGCACTTGTCCACAGGTCTGGGTATCTCTATCCTGCGGAAATATGCGTCGCACAGCAACGATTCTGTTCCTGCTACTGATTTCTTCTCTTAGCTTCGCCAAAGTCGAGATGATCGGCGCGGCCCCGGTAGGATCCTTTCCGGAAGCCGTCAGCAAGACCCTGGAAGCCAAGGGCTACCGCGTCGCACTCCCTGACGGAACCGTGATTTGCGAGGTTTGGTTTCGTTCCACAGTGCCAGCGCGGACCGGCAAGAATGTGGAAGGGGCAAACTATCCTGAGCTTTCCCCTTCGGAGTTTGTCGGAGCTATCAGATTTCCCAAGCAGGTTACTGACTTCCGGGGCCAGCCCATCAGGCCCGGCTCATACGTTCTTCGTTACGAGCTGCTCCCAAATGACGGGAACCACATGGGCGTCTCACCTAACCGTGACTTTGTGCTGCTCACGCCAGCCGAAGACCCGGATCCCGCCGCTTCGTTGAGCAGCGAACAACTGGTAGCGCTCAGCGAAAAGGCTGCCGGCACTCCCCATCCAGCAGTGTTCAGCATGGTTCCGCCAGACGGTGATACCTTTCCGTCGATCTACAAGAACGACGATGGCTACTATGTCTTCGTGGTCAAGTTGAAGACTTCGACCGGCGACTTGCCAGTCGGATTCGTAGTCAAGGGACAGGCGCAATAGGCAAAAAGAAAAAAGTGGGCACTCGTGTGAGTGCCCACTCCAGCTGACGACGAAGAAGAAGACTGGTTCGGAGTACTAGAAGTGGTTTACGGAAGCCGCGGGTCGCTGCCAGAGTCGCCCGGGAAGGCAAATGCCGCTGAACTCTGGCACGGAACCCACGTTGCGTTAAAACGAACTGCCGGTCAGTTGGGAGAATTGACCATTACATCTATCTCTTTGTTCGCGGCGGCGAACATCGTGCAAACCAGCTAACTATCGTTCCTTACTGTCCTCGCTCGGCGTTAAGTCTCGCGAAACTGAACGCCTCCTCTGCTGCGGTGTTTTGAAGGGGATCCCCCGCGTGCCAAGGATGAACTATAGATAACGTGCCGGCTGCGTGAAGGGAAATTCAAATTTTCTATGCCCGCCATAAGTGGGTTTGTAAATAATCCGTAAAGTTCTTCAGCATCACTTGTAGAGAAATTAAGCATACCTGCAAGTCGGCGAAAACGTTGATCTGTGGCTTGATTTCGACTTTCCGCGACATCTCGCTGTTGAACTATTCAGCGGTGCTGTGAATTACATCGGGGCTCGGCGAAAGCAGCGCCCTGCATCGTTGTAGGTAAATTCCTCAATGTTTCCGCTACTTTGCGGAGTTCTTCATCGCCAGTCTGCGCTCACTTGGAGTTTGGCAAGGCAGTTGCCTTTACAAAGTCGGCGAGTGCAGTGAATCCAGAAACGCGCCAGATGGAGATCAAAACAATGACAGTCATAATGGTGCTCTCTACTTTCGTTCTCTTCCTTCTTATCGATCATTTCTTCAGCAAGAAGCCAGCAGTTCAGATGGCAACGAAGCCGGCGCGTGCAGCGAACCAGATTCTTCCAGAAGCTCGACTGCAGCCTCAGTTGATCAATGGATTCCGGGTTCCAGAGAATCTGCGGTATCACCCCGGTCACACTTGGGCGCTCAACGAGAGTCCCAGCCTGGTACGAATCGGCATCGACGACTTCGCGTCCAAGATGATAGGCAAAGTCGAACAGATCACGCTTCCCCAACGTGGACAGTGGGTGCGCCAGGGACAGAAGATCTGGACCGTGATGCGCAACGGCAAGAAGGTCGACATGGTTTCGCCGATCGAAGGCAGTGTGGCCGACATCAACGAAGAAGCCATTCGCAATCCGGAAATGGCGCGCAAAGATCCCTACGGTGAAGGCTGGTTGGTAACCGTACAATCGCCCGATGCCAAGACCAACTTCCGTAACCTGCTGGGCGGCGCACTGGCTCGCTGGTGGACGGAAGAAGCCGCCGGCCGTCTGCAACGGCGATTCCCGATGGCGCTCGGCGCCCTGGCGCAGGATGGTGGAGTAGCCAGCGACGACCTCACGCAGCACATCGAAGGCGCGGAGTGGAGCGACGTAGTCCGCGAATTCTTCCTGACATAGGACAGGAGCGGGGCCGCGCCGGTGGGTGGTTCGGCCTCCTGATGAACACTCGCCAGTCCGGCCGTCGACAAGGGCGGCCGGTTTCGGACAATCAGATTCCTCGATCGTAGAACCCAGGTGAACTCGGGCGGAGGGAACCAGGGTTGAAAGACGAGAGAAGTGGGACCCGGCGGCAGACCAACCGCCGGGCCTTTTTGTTTCCGGCGATCACGGGACTTGACTCTCTAGTCAAGTAGAGGGTTCATAATGGCGCATGCGCATTGGCGAACTCTCTAAACGCGCCGGGCTGAATATCCAGACGATCCGCTTTTATGAGCGCAAGCACATCCTGCGCGAGCCGCAGCGTACGTCCTCCGGGTATCGCTGCTATGAGGCAGCCGACCTGGAACGCCTGCTCTTTGTGAGGCAATCACAGAAGCTAGGGTTCACATTGCGCGAGATAGGTCAGATGGTCGAGTTGCATCATCAGATCGCGCGCCTCCCCTCGAAGGCGGCCAATTCTCGCGAATGCCGCACCATGGCCGCTATGACTGCTGAAAAGCTCCAGATGGTGGACGAAAAGCTGGAATTGCTGAAAGTAATGCGCCGTCAGCTCCGCGGCATGCTGCAGCAACTGCAGAGTCAGCTTCCGCGCTGCCCTGTGGCGACGCCCTCAACTGTCCGCAAATAGGCTTTCCAGCTTGCTTGACTCTATACCTCAGTACAGGCTGCACACTTTGACCCTGCCTCGTCCGATATGCGAGGTGCGGAGGTCGATATGAGTAACACTTCTCCCCTGCAGCGTGCAGGCCGCGTCTGGGTCGCATTGGTTGCGATCACTGTTCTTGTGCTGCTGGTCGTGATTCTGGGTGCCGCTCAGCGAGGCCGCAAAATGAGTTCGGACGCCGCATCTTCCAGTGCGCAACAGTTCTCGAGGACCGCGCCGGGAACGAAAACAAAACTCGTGATCGAGGTGGGGGATCTGGCTGCGGGTGGCACGATCTCTGGCACACTGCTGAATCAGCAAACCGAGCAGGTTACCTGCGCACCGCCACAACTGTGACCATCAAGGCCGGCCCCAGCACGCGTTATGTGATGGGCAAGCCGGCTGATTTGCGCCGGTCGGCAGTCATCCGCGTTACCGGCACACTCGACTCCGATCATCACGTAGATGCCGAGCAGATCGTAATCCTGACCGGATACGTACAAGTGCGCTGAGATGCTATTGAGCTATTTTGTCACTAGCGCCAGCGGCTGGGCGGCTGTTCCTTTGTTAGGAGCTGAAATCGTCCTGCCGTATCTATTGCGCCGCACGGCTCTGAGCACGGCGCTCGGATTGGCCTCGTACACCAATCCGTACCTCGAACGCATGTGGCCACACTATTGGATTGGATATCTCTTGTTGACGCTCGGAACAGCACATGGCTGGATGGCCATGAAGCCCGGACACATGGCAAGCATGAACCTTGCGGGCCTCTGGTTCGCGACCGCCGCGTGGTTTCTTCTGCTGACCCAAGTAATCCTGGGCCTGTATCTCCAGTTGCCCGGATCGAAGCGCTCGTCGCTGCGTGCATGGCATTACTGGGTCATGGTCGCTCTGGCAGTTTGCGTGGGCCTGCATATCTGGCTAAACCGGTGATTCCCAAATTCGAACCACGCCATCCCATGCCACGCAGAAAAGCGGAAATGCGCAGCTCGATTCAGGCGTCTTCTCCATAGACAGTCAACAGGAGATGTTGTCATGAAGAAGCGCTACCCTTTTGTCCTCTGGATGAGCGTGCCTCTCGCGGCGCTCTTCGCTGCTACAGCGCTCGCGGGCCTTTTTTGGCCACCGACTTACGCGCAGGAGAAATTCAAGTGGGCTGTCCAAGGTATGGCGGGCGATGCGGTCAATCTGCTGGTGATCGTGCCGGTGTTACTGGCGAGCGCAATCGCGACGTATCGCGGCTCCATCCGAGCGCGACTGATTTGGCTCGGCACGATGCTTTGCATTTTGTACAGTTCGATCTTCTACACGTTGGCCGTTCACTTCAACCAGCTATTCTTCATTTACTGCGGACTTTTGGGATTCAGTGTCTATGGAATCCTCGGAAGCTTGAGCTCCATCCCTCTCCAGGAAATTGCAGATCGATATAGCCCGCGCGCTCCGGTGAAAACCACAGCTGTGTTACTTCTGTTGTTCGCGTTGTTGACCGCCTCTCAGTGGCTGCAGCAAACTGTTCCGCCGCTGCTCGCGGGAAAGGCGCCGCAGGAGGTTGTCGAAACCGGCTTATTCACTCATCCTGCTGCTGTTCTGGACTTGGCCACGCTACTTCCAGCAGTGGTCATCTGTGCAGTCATGCTCCTGCGTAGAAAAGCAATGGCATTCGTGCTGGCTCCTGCACTCATCGCTTTCATGTTACTCATGACTCTATCGATTGAAGGGATGGGGATCGGCATGTATCTGACCGGCTTTACGCCTCGCAGGGCTCTGGTCTCATTTTCGGCGGGGGCAGCGGTGATGTGCGTGATCTTGACTTCCCTGTTGATCCGGTTTCTCAATGCTGATAAACCGCGAGCTGTTGCTTCGGTTGCGAACCTAGCTCACGGGATCTACCCCTGAGCTGCTGCACTCGGCTGCAGACGCTATTCATACCGCAGTGCTTCCACGGGTTCCATGTTCGCCGCCTTCCATGCCGGCCACATGCCGGACATCACGCCGATCGTCGCCAGGATAAGAAACGCGATCACCATCACATTCGTCGACGTACTCAAGAAGATATCGCCTTCGTGATTTGCGGTCTTATACAGCGCAGAGTAGAGCGGCATGGGTGGAATAACATGCGCCAGACAAACGGAAACAACCATGCCGATGGCTCCCGCAACGAATGTCA
The DNA here is from genome assembly GCA_963826275.1 of Terriglobia bacterium. Taxonomy (GTDB): domain Bacteria; phylum Acidobacteriota; class Terriglobia; order Terriglobales; family Acidobacteriaceae; genus JAJPJE01. The sequence goes on from CAWGWI010000015.1 coordinate 54,087, forward strand.
GCACCAGCGCTTCCACCAGGAACTGGAACGCGATATCGCGCCTGCGGGCGCCCAGAGCCTTGCGCAAGCCCACTTCACGCGTGCGTTCGGTGACGCTCACCAGCATGATATTCATTACGCCCACGCCACCAACGCCGAGAGTCAGCGCGCCAATCAGTCCGAGGATCAGCCTCAGCGCGAGCGAAAATTGATCCAACTCCTTTTCGTTGTCCACGGTGTCCCACTCAGGGGTAGCTTTGTCGTCCTTCGGATTGAAATTGTGCCGCCGCGCCATCACGTCGCGAACCTGTTGCAACGCGGCCGAGTGAAGCAAAGCAGTGACCGGCTGGAAAACGATCATCGTAGGATCATGCTTATCGTTGAGATCCTGCATGCTCTCGAACGGTATGAAGACGTTCCAGTTGTCCGGACCGTTGTTCGAGGAGTCCTGAATCTTCAGCGCAAGCAATCCAATCACATCCCACGTTTGCCCATTGATGGTCACGTGATCGCCCACTGGGTCCCGCGTGCCGAAGACTTCCTTTGCCGCGTTCGGCCCGAAGATCAGCACGTGACGGTGCTCCGTAAAATCGCTTTCTTCAAAGTAGCGGCCTTCCGCGATGATCAGCTTGCGCATGTCGCGGTAGGGATACTGGATCGCTTTGGTCGACATGGAACGAACCTTGTCGCCATACTTGTAGGGAAAATCGTCATCCCACTCGGCGCTTACCGCGCGCACCAGCGGGGCTTCATCGCGAATCGCCTGGATGTCTTCGTACTTGAATTTGATGGGTTTCCCGGCACGCTGCCCTCCGGCCTGCATGCTGGTCTGTCCTTGCCAGATCATGATGACGTTGTTGCCGATCCCCATGAACGCATTCACAATGCCCTTGGTCACGCTCTCGCCGTAGCCGAGTAGTAACACCACCGTGGTCAGACCCCAAACGATGCCCATCATCGTCAGCACCGAACGCAAACGATTGCGCTGTAGTGCGGCCCAGCTTTGCAGGATCAGTTCTCTCAGATACATGCTTACTCCTGCCTCAGGCATTCAATTGGGCTGAGCGTGGCCGCGCGCTGCGCCGGATACATTCCAGCAGCCACGGTGATCAGACCCAGCGTCAACAACGATGCGATGATGGCGATGGGAGAGACGATCGGATGCGGCACTACGTCCGGTAGTGGCAGCTTGTTCACCAGAATGCACAACCCCAACCCGATCACCATGCCGACGGAACCGCTGATCACCATCAGCGCCACCGACTCGGCAAAAAACTGGTTACGTATGTCGGTCGCCGTCGCACCCAGCGACTTGCGTACGCCGATCTCGCGCGTGCGCTCCGTGACCGCAACCAGCATGATGTTCATTACACCAATACCGCCGAGGGATAGCGTCATCAGTGCCACGGCGCCAAAAAACATCGTCATGATACTGAAGATGTGCTCCACCAGTTCGGAGCCATCGAGCGTGTCCCAGATGAAGAGTGCGTCTTTATCATCGGCTTCGAAGTGATGCTGTCGCCCCAGCACCTCATAGATCTGCTTGATCGCTGCCTCATGTTGAGCAGGATCGACAACTTCGACCACCAGGTTATTAATCCATCCTTTAAATACTCCGGGCTTCTCTGGTGGAGGGAAATCGCGAGCCATCGACGTATATGGCACGAACAGTTGCGTGTTATCGGGACCGCTGCCGTAGCTGCCGTTCTGCTTCTTCTTCTCTAATACGCCGACGACCGTATAGGGCACGCCCGACATCGTCAGCGTTTCGCCTATCGCCGGCTTTCCCGGAAACAGCTGATCGCGCGCTTCGACTCCGAGGACCACCACGCGCCGGCCTTCCGTTTCGTCCTCGTCAAACATCAGGCGGCCTTCCTGCACCTTGAGCGAGCGAAAGCGCTGATACTCAGGCCATACGCCACGAACCGGACGCGACGCCGCGTTGTAGCGGCTGACTTCTGGCACGCTGCGGCGCAATTCCGGACTTACGGTTTTGATCAGGAAGCACTGCTGCTTGATGAGGTAGGCATCATCGATAGAAAGATGAATGGGACGGCCGGCGGCATAACCTCCCGCCTGCGCGCTGGTGCGCCCGCCCCAAATGATCGCCAGGTCGACGCCAATCGTCTTGAGCTGCTCTTTCTGGTCTTTATCGAACCCCTTCCCTAAGCCAACCAGAAGGATGACCGAAGTGATGCCCCAGATAATGCCGAACATGGTCAGGAAGCTGCGCATTTTGTGCGCCGCTATGGAACTAACCGTCTGGCGCAGCACCTCCCTAAGGTTCAAGCTCTTCCCTCCAGGCTCTTAGACTGAGGGTAACCCAGAGCGTTAGCAAGACGAATGCCTGTCCGCGTAAACAAGCGCCTGACGTCTCCTCAGTTGCGGCAGGCACGCCGCGCTTCGCAATTTGTCTGCCTTACTCGGGTCTCTTATGGAGTGCTTTTCGGAGCGGGCTCTCGTAGAATTCGGAGTTTCTCAAATATCGGGAAAGCGGAGAGTTAACTGCAACGATGAGTACATCGAGGCAAGCTCAACGAGCCACCTGCGTAGTCCTCGCCATGGCGATGCTTGCCATATTCCCGCATCACCGCTCGAAGTCGAAGAGTACGGCTCAGGCGACGACGCTCAAAGCCGCGGGTACCCGCCGCGACGTCATCATCAGCACAGCGGTCAATCCAGCTCATCTGAGCGACAGCGATTACGCAACCACGCTCACAACCGAGTTCAGTGCCGTCGAGCCGGAAAATGCGATGAAGTTCCGGCCCATTCATCCGCGGCCGAACACCGACCTGGAGCCCTACGATTTCGCCGCCGCTGACCAACTTGTAGCTTTCGCGCAGAAACACGGCTTGCAAGTCCGAGGTCACACGCTCGTCTGGCACAAGCAGAATCCCGACTGGGTCACGCAGAGCAACTTCGACACCAACCAGCTGAACTCCATCCTGGAAGATCACATCAGAACCGTCGTCGGCCACTTTGGAACAAAAGTGTTTGCCTACGATGTCGTCAACGAGGCCTTCAACGATGATGGCACATTACGCACCTCGATCTGGTACGACCAGCCGGGCATCGGCTTTGCCAAGCAAGGGACGAAGTATATCGAGCAGGCATTTGAGTGGGCGCACTCCGCCAATCCGGCCGCGAAGTTGTTTTATAACGACTACGATGCCGAGATCGTGAACAAGAAATCGGATGCGATCTACGCCATGGTGCGTGACTTCAAGAATCGCGGCGTCCCTATTGCGGGTATTGGATTGCAGATGCATCACACGTTGAAATTCGATACGCCCGAGAACATGCAGTCGTTGGCAACCAATATGAAGCGCCTCGCCGATCTCGGACTGGAGATCCACATCACCGAACTCGATGTGCGATTAGATTCGGATAGTCCGGCGAATCTCGCTGCACAGGCAAAGCTCTACGGCGAAATTGTCGACGCTTGTACCCGGCAACCGGCATGCAAGATGATTCAGACCTGGGGCTTTACTGACAAGTATTCGTGGATTCCCACATCCTTCCAGGGATACGGCTGGGGATTGCCATGGGACAGCAACTATCAGAAGAAACCGGCATACGGCGCAGTGCTCGACGCTCTGCAGTAGAAGATCACATCGGGTCGGTTGAATCACGAAGCCTCAATACAACCTGAAATTCACCTCGACATTCACCTGTACGGCGACAGGTTGACCATTCCTCCTGGCTGGATCAAATTTCCAGGTTCGCACCGCCTCAATTGCCTTCTCATCCAGACCCATCCCGAGCGTCCGTTGCACTCGCACGTCACGCACACGCCCATCCGGTCCAACGATGACCCACAGCACGACTGTTCCCTGGTACTTTGCTTTTCTGGCCTCTTCTGAATAATTCGGATCGGGCGCATAGAGTACCCTCGGCGCACTTACGCCTCCACCCACGCGATAGACTCCGCCTCCGATCCCGCCGCCATAACCTGGTCCAACTCCAGGACCAAACCCGCTGCCAACACCACCACCGCTTCCGCTGCCGATACCGCCTCCGGATCCGGTTCCATTCGACGGCGGACCAAACACCTTCGACATGGGATCACCAGTCGTCGGGAACGCCGGTAATTTGATATCCGGCGGACCCACTACGGTCGCCTCGACGGCAAGTTTCGGATGATCGTTACGCAACACCACTGCCGGTGGCGTGATCTGCTCGCGCGCGAACTTCGGCGCTGCACCTTTTGAAGCTTCGAGCTTGTCGCGATCGCCGCCACCTCCGCCGCCTCCCGCTTGCGTTTTCGCGGGAGGAAGAATGTACGGACTCACATCCGTGACCACTCCGATTACCTGTTGCTTGATTGCTTCGCCATGGCCCGCCACCCATACGCCAGACCACAGAACCAGGGCGAGGGCAACACCTTGCGCCACGAACGATGCCGCGAAGCTGGAACGATGCATCGGATACGTTTCGTACCCGCCAAACAGCGAAGGAAGAATCGACTCCTCCTGTAACGATCGCCCTTTTGCGGCAATCTGCGGCCTCGCACTCTCTAATAGATCGCTTTTCAGTTTTGCCTTGAATTCGGCGCTTGGCATCGTTCGTAAATCCCCAGCCACCGCCAGCAACTCTTGCAGACCTGGATCGCTCGGTTCCAACTGCCCTTCAGTCGCCGATTGCAACTTCTGATCAGCCAGCATCTGGCTTATCTTGTCGTCCAGTTGATCGTACAAATTCTCGTTAGCCATGATTGCTCTCCAAACGCGTTCGCAACGTTTGTAACGCGCGGAACTGGAGCTGTTTGACCGCTCCGTCAGATCTCTTCAACTCGGCAGCTATCTCACGAATACTCCGTTGGTCCACAAAGCGCCGCATCACCACCAGACGTTGATCGGGCGGAAGACTGTCGACCAACTCGAGCAGCATGACGCGGCGCTCGATTTCATCGTCAACACCTAGTTCCTCGATAGACTCGCTTTCGCCACCCGGCGCTTCGCGCGCCGCACGATGCCAGCGATCCGCCATTGCATTGGCTGCAATCCGATAGAGCCATCCGATGAACGGAACGCCTCGCCACTCATAGCGACCGATGTTGGCTAGCGCATGATGAAACACTTCCGCGGTCAGATCCTGCGCTTCTTCGCGGTTGCCGACGCGCCGCGCAATGTATGCGTAAACGCGCTCGAAGTTGTTCTCATACAGTTCGGCAAAGCGCGCGGGATCGCGCTGTGCCGCCTCAATCGCCAGCCGCTCATCAGTTGCTGGTTCAACAGCCTTCAAGCATGTTCTCCGCGGAGCCCTTACTCACTGACTTAAACTCGTTCACTACAGGAAAGGTTACGCTCCACGTCACAACTCGATGAAGAAATCTGCCCGAACGAGCCGACTGATTCCTGCAAAGGGAGGCCAGCGCCGCATCTCTAAAAGACAAAAGTGCGGTCGCCCGGCTACAATTCGTTGCCTCCAATCATCGAGGTTCTGCATCTCACGATTGTTCGGCCCCAAAATACGAGGAGAGTGTCCAATGAGAAAGTTTTTGATTGCTGCCCTCTTCCTGTCTTTCGGTATTGGTGTGTTCGCCCAGGAGAAGGAAGACCAGCGATTGCAGGATTCCTACACAGTCCTGAAGGAAATCCTGGCTACGCCAGATAAGGGAATCCCGCGGGACTTGCTGGATAAGTCCGAATGCGTCATCGTGTTCCCGTCAGTAAAGAAAGCCGCTTTCGTAGTAGGGGCCAGCTATGGACGCGGCGTGATTACCTGTCGATCCGGGCAGGATCTGCGCGGCCCGTGGAGCGCTCCGGCCATGTTCGCGCTGGAAGGCGGCAGCGTCGGTTTCCAGATCGGGGGTCAGGCAACTGACTTCGTGCTTCTCGTGATGAACGAGAGCGGAGCGAATTCCGTAATGTCGAGCAAAGTGAAGTTAGGCGCCGACGCTTCTGTCGCGGCTGGTCCTGTTGGTCGCACCACTTCCGCCGAAACCGACGTTGTCATGAAAGCTGAAATACTTTCCTGGTCGCGTGCGCGCGGGATCTTTGCCGGCATTTCCCTGGCTGGTTCCACCCTTCGTTCGGATAATGGAGCCAACAAGACGGTCTATGGCAAGGAACTCAGCGCCAAGGAGATCGTGCGCGAAGGACAAGTCAAGCCAACCGAAGCCGCCAAACCTCTATTGGACCTGCTGGAAAAAACAACACCGAAGCACACGTAGATTGATCCCCGGGGGCACGGCTTCAACCGTGCCCTTCCTTCATTCCGGCAACACCGGCAGGGCCACAGAATTTACCGAATCTACATCATCACGCAGCTTGAAATAGAGAAGTGTACCGTTCGGGCGCGGCACGCTCAGTGTTGCTCCGGAAAAACCGGCAGGAACCGTTGCGCTCCTGGTGAACTGCGAGTTCGACGCCACCGAATCCAGCAAAAACAAATTCGCACCGCTCAACGTGCACTGCCTGTCGGGCGTGTCGGGACAGTGAACGTCCTTAAAGCTAGGGACGCGCACCAGGTTCGCCAAAAGCTGCCACTCGCCCGCAACGCCACTCGCATTCACGGGGCGAAAACGTAGCGCTCCAAATGCAGAAGGTCCAAAAGACTTCAACGGATCCAGCGACGCGAGTACCGTTTGCGAGTCCTGTAACACCAGGGATCCATCCGCGACAGAGAGCACAGTGCTAAAGGCGTCGTCCGGCCCCGTCACTTCGATTTTTTCGCCTCGCGGAAACGTCGCAGGCGTTTCCGTTTTTAGCAGAAATGACAGCCTCCCGTTCAGCGGCAGGTCATCGGTGTTCGTCAAGCGCATGCGGGCCGCTGCAGCGTCGCTCGCAACCTCGATGTTCTTGCTTACCAGTGTCACCTTCGGTCTGGGCGACTGCACGGTTGTTTGTAACGCCAGAACTCGTCCGTCTTTCAGCTCCACCTTCGCGGTCAGGTTTTGATTTGGTTGCAGCGCAGCCGCAGCCACGGCATCGGCCGCCACCAGTTGCAGATCATCCTTCTGATCGACGCGCGACAGCGTGGCCGGCGTAAAGTGCAGCCCTTGCAGATCTAAGCTGGCAACCTCGTCCAATCGCGTACCTCGCAGCTCACCCTGCTTATCACCGGCATTGAAGGCGAAGTGATCGAGATGTCCAACCTCTGAGTAGGCACGCAATGACAATTCGTCGCTCGCCAGAAGTCCGTACTGCTTCATGCTGATGGTCACCGGACCCGGTGGCACGTCCTGCAGCGGCAGCTTCACCTCCAGCTCATCCGGCTTCACCAGCTTCCACACGGCCTTTGCGCTCTTACCCTTTCCATCTTCAAAGCTCACTTCCTCGACGCACGCAGCTGCCGGCGACTTCAGATGCAATGTATCTTCGCGCCCCACAATCAACGAAGCTTTCTCGCTCGCGGGGATTTCCCACTTCGAAGCCCGCGAACTGAACAACTGATACGTCGGCCCAGTGAACGGCTGAAATCCCCATGTTCCGCGCACGCTGCCGTTCACTTCGATGTCCAGATTGGCTGCAGCCAGTGCTTTCGGCTCAACCAGAAATCCGCCTTGCGCCGCATCAGCCTGCAATGGCAAGTCAACTTTGTGGCCGGACTTGTCCTCCACATGCAAGACGAGATCACGCGCCATCGACGTAGAAAACACGAGTGGTGCGCCCTCGGCCGGTAACACGAACAAAGGTTTGCGCAGACAAAGCACCGCATTCGGATCAACTGCGCGCAGCGGCGGTAATTGGGCGGCTTCAATCGGCGGCAATCCCACCACCAGAACCGACTGCGGTTTGCGGAACGAGGGCGGATTATTCAGCCGCAGATTGACTTGTTCACCCTTGGGGACAGATAGCGCGGGAATGTATTGGTACTGCGGCGAGTGAAATGACTCCATCACGCGAACCATGTCGACAATCGATCCGACGTAGGGACTGTACGTCCCGCCGCCAGCCAGCTTCGTCGTGCTGATCTGCCCGATCAAATCGGAATTCGGCCCCGAAGTTAGCGCCGCCACCATCGACTGGCTATGGTTATCGTCAAGTACCAGTTGATCACTGTTTTGCGTCAGGCATGGAGCCTGCTGCTCGCTCGGCTTGTCGAAACACTGCTGGTCCAGCTTCATGTTCAGGCTGCGCGCTAGCAGAGTTGAGCGCGCCTGCAACTTTTCTGGATTCATGTCCGAAGTCTGTTTCACCGCGTTCAGATAGAAATCGAGTCGGGTGCGATCCAGGCTGGCGCGATTCAGATCCTGCGACGCTCGCACAAAGGCGCCCGGCTTCGCGCGAACTGCTCCGCGCAGCACACCAAAACCTCCGCTGGTCTGTGGCGCCAAAAACAGCAACGCCTGTTGAGCGTCCTGCGGCACGGTAATCACCACGCCCTCTTCTCGCACGCGCTTGTCCCACGCTTCAACCCGTATAAACCAACTATCTGGCGGGGGATTCGTGGTTCCACGCAGGAAGGCAACAATCAACTGATAGTGAACCGACTGCTCGTCGGGAAAATTAGGATGAATCCAGAGGCGATCGTCGGCTTGAAGATTGGGCACGCTCGCGATCGGAAGTGTCTTCCCATTTCGCGTGACCTTGATCTCCAGCTGCGGGCCAACCAGATCGAAGGCTGCCGTGTCGGCCATCGCCGCCGTCACAAATGTAAGTAGAAGAAAGAAAAGGGACCTGATGACTCGGTACCGTGACATTTCCCTATTGTAGGAACTCTGGGGCGATCCGCGCTACCCGGGCGCGCATTATTAACCTCGGGTGTTCACCCGAGAGGTACCAAGCCGCGGCAGGAAGCGGATTGAAGATCTGGTCTCTCATGGTCATTAGGACTATCAGAAGTATCTGGATGGTTCACACAGCATAGCCCGGCACGTAAGTGCCGGGTTGGCGCGCTACCAAGAAAAGCGAGTCCCGTAAGGGACGACACATGTCACATCACACATTCGTCAGCAACCGCATTCACATCGTCTTCTCCACAAAAGACCGCCGGCCGACAATTCCACATGAACTACTCCACCGCTTGTGGGCCTATATCGCCGGAATCACCAAAAGACTAGACGCGAAGCCCTATGCGATCGCGGTATGTGTGATCACGTTCACATATTCATCGGCCTGCCCGCGACCGCAAATCTTGCCGAGATTGTTCAGAAGATCAAAGCGAACTCATCACGCTGGATACATGAAGAGTCAAACGTCGCGCTGTTCGCCTGGCAAAAAGGATATGCTGCGTTTAGCGTGAGCATGTCCCATTCGGAAACGACGATCGGATACATCGACAATCAGACGCGGCATCACGAGCGGAAAGACTTCAAGGCAGAAATGGACGCTATTCTGGAGAAGCTTGGAATCTGTGGCGTCCCTGCCGGGACTTGAAAAAGAGTGGTCGAATCCTTACCCGGCACTCACGTGCCGGGCTATGCTGTGTATCCATTCCTCTCGTACCCCATCCAGCCCTCTATAAGCCCTACTTATAGGGCAATCACTTTTGGTGATAGCAATCACCGGAATTGGTGACACTTATCACGGCCTTTCCTCCCGCCTGGAAACAAACTGTAGCGTAATAGCGCAGACCTTGTGGGGAGGTTCCCCAAGCGAGGTTCGCCCAATCCCAAGACCTTCTTTTCACGACGACTTGCCTTCATTTGCCGCATGAGAACCGGGCTGGGACCACGAGGAGGACGCCATGATGCTCGCCTATCGTTTAGTGCGACTGATCGAAACTCACTCCGATAAATTGGCCGACCGACTCCTGCTCAAAATTCAGGCTTCTGACAAAACCAGTTTGTTCCACAACGTTCCGCCCGAAGATTTTCGCGCTGCCGTTTTCGAAATCTACACGCATCTTGGCCAGTGGCTGCTCGGCAAATCTGAAGCAGACATTGCCCGAAGGTATACGGAGATCGGGAAGCGGCGTTCCTTTCAGGGTGTGCCCCTCAGTCAGTTGATGTGGGCCATTGTTCTCACTCGCGAAAACCTGTGGGAATACCTGAAGCAGGAAGAGACGCTCGAGCGTCCCGCAGAAATCTTCGGCGAACTGGAAATGCTGGAATTGCTGGAACAGTTCTTCGACCGCGCCATTTATTGGGCGGCGGTTGGATATGAGCAGGAAACTGCAGAACTGCGGAAGCAGGGCAAGACTGTCGCGATGAGCAGTAGATAGTCTGACGCGACGGCCAGGTTGTGGCAGGAGAAGGACGGATTCATGTCAGCTTGGATGCTGGAATACAAGCGCAAACTAATGTCTGCGCGCGATGCGTTGCGCTGCGTCGACTCGGGAATGCGCGTATACATTCACCCCGGATGCGCCGAACCGGAAGCACTCGTCGAAGCGCTGATGGGCCGGGCACCGTTTGTTCACGATGTTGAAATCGTCCACCTCTTAACTCTCGGAACCGCTCCGTACGTTGCGCCGGAGATGGAAGGCCATTTTCGTCATAACGCCATGTTCATTGGCGGCAACGTTCGCGACGCCGTAAACGAAGGCCGCGCCGACTACACTCCCGTCTACCTGAGCGAAGTCGAGGATCTTTTCGAAACCGGAACAATGCCCATCGATGTGGCACTGATCCAGGTCTCCCCGCCAGACGAGCATGGCTTTTGCAGTCTAGGCCTCGGTGTCGACACCACCATGACCGCCAGCAGGTGCGCGCGCTATACGGTTGCGCAAGTCAATGATCAGATGCCCCGCACCTATGGCGACAGTTTCATTCATGTCAGCCAGATTAATGCTTTCGTCGAAACGTCTCGCCCGCTTTGCGAAATGCCCATGGCGCAGGTCACCGATCTACATCGAGCGATCGCCAAGAACGTCGCCACCCTGATCGAAGACGGCGCGACATTGCAAACCGGAATTGGCGGGATCCCGAATGCGGTATTACCTCTGTTGGCAGACCGCAAAGATCTTGGCGTTCACTCGGAATTGGTCAGCGATGGCGTGATTCCACTCATAGAAGCTGGCGTAATTACTGGCCGCCGTAAAACGCTTCTGCCGCGCAAGATCGTGGCTGGTTTCATGCTCGGCACACGCGATCTCTTCAACTACGTAAACGACAATCCTCTGTTTGAGCTGCGTCCCAACGCCTTCACCAATGATCCGCACCAGATCGCGCGCAACGACAACATGGTAGCCATCAACTCAGCTTTGCAGATCGACATTACCGGCCAGGTCTGCTCCGATTCCATTGGACAAAGTTTCTACAGCGGAATTGGCGGACAGGTTGACTTCCTGCGCGGCGCATCGCGTTCCAAAGGCGGCAAGCCGATCATCGCTTTGCCCTCCACCGCGAAGAAAGGTACGTTGTCACGAATCGTGCCGCAACTGAATCCGGGCGCCGGCGTGGTCACATCTCGCGGACTCATCCGCTACGTCGTTACCGAATATGGCGTTGCTTATCTACATGGCAAGACCATCCGCGAGCGCGCCGAAGCGCTGATCCAGATTGCCCATCCGAATTTCCGTAATGAGCTTTACGACTATTGCGAACGAACCAAGTGGTTGCACCGGCCCGCGCTGGCCGTTGCGAGGTGAACAATGGCAGCAAGAGGAAATGTTGAAATCAACCACGACGAATGCAAGGGCTGCGGCCTGTGCGTCGAGTCCTGCCCACCCAAGGTGCTGCGCCTCGAACCTGAACTGAATCAATACGGCGTGCACGCCGCCGAGTACCTCGGCGATGGCTGCACCGGATGTGGCATTTGCTTCTATTGCTGTCCGGAACCGGGCGCGATCACCGTATATCGCATGGTGGTCCCGAAGCCCGCTCAGGAGGTGCAGAATGCGTCAACTCTGTAAAGGAAACGTTGCTGTCGTGAAGGGAGCCGTGCTCGCCGGTTGCCGCGCCTATTACGGCTATCCCATCACCCCGGCCAGCGAGATCGCTGAATACGCCGCGCTCCTGCTGCCTGAGGTTGGAGGAACTTTCATCCAGGCGGAAAGCGAAGTTGCCTCCATCAACATGGTTTACGGCGCAGCGGCTGCTGGCGTCCGCGTGATGACCGCCTCTTCTGGTCCAGGTCTCAGCCTGATGCAGGAAGGTATGTCGTATCTCGCGGGTGCTGAGCTTCCCTGCGTAGTAGTCGACGTCATGCGCGCCGGTCCCGGTCTCGGAAACATTGCCCCTGAGCAGAGCGACTACTTCTGCGTGGTGAAGGGTGGAGGCCACGGTAACTACAAGAACCTGGTGCTCGCGCCTGCCTCGGTGCAGGAGATGGCCGACCTGACCATCCTGGCGTTCGAGCTCGCCGATCGCTATCGCAATCCCGTGGTTGTGCTGGCGGACGGTTTCGTCGGACAGATGATGGAGCCGCTCGAAATTGCCGAAGTCGACACCGCGATCCCCGAGAAGCCCTGGGCCGTGTGCGGAACCGCCGAGACGCGCAAGAACCTGATCAGCTCCATCTATCTGGAACCCGACGATATGGAGCGTCATGTTCAGAAGCTCGACGCTAAATATCGCCTGGCGCAGCAACTGGAACCGCGCTATGAGGGCTATCGCACGGAAGACGCCGAGATCCTGCTCGTCGGTTATGGCATTATGTCGCGCGTCCTGCGATCCGCCGTCGATCAGGCCCGCGCACAGGGATTGCGCGTCGGGCTATTTCGCCCGATCACGCTGTGGCCGTTCCCATCGCGACCCTTGATCGACATCGCCAATCACTGCCGGTTCGTCCAGGTGGTCGAGATGAGCACCGGGCAGATGGTCGAAGACGTAAAGCTGTCGCTGAATGGACGCGTCCCCGTCGAGTTTTACGGACGCTCGGGCGGCAATGTTCCATCAGTCGACGAAGTACATTCTCAGCTGATGGCGAAGGTTAGTGAGCTGGTAGTGAGTAGCCGATAGCGAGTTGCGCTGTCCTTAGGGAGGCAGCTTTGGAATACGAAATTATCCATTCGAAATCGACGTCGTTTTATGACCGCTTCGAGCGTAAGGCCGAGCTGCAACATCAGACGCATTATTGTCCAGGATGCGGGCACGGCATCGCTCACAAACTGATTGCAGACGCGATAGAAGAACTAGGTGTTAAGGACAACACCATCCTCGTCAGCCCGGTTGGCTGTTCTGTATTCGCCTACTACTATTTTGACGTGGGCAATGTGCAGGCCGCTCATGGACGCGCCTCGGCTGTGGCCACCGGCATCAAGCGAGCGCATCCAGACAAGCTGGTGATTTCCTACCAGGGGGACGGCGATCTTGCCGCCATCGGCACCGCGGAAATCATTCACGCTGCGAATCGTGGCGAAAACATCACCGTCTTCTTCGTGAACAATGCGATCTATGGGATGACAGGTGGTCAACTGGCTCCCACCACGCTCGTAGGTCAGACCAGCACCACTAGTCCTTGGGGACGACGACCTCTGAACGATGGCTATCCCATACACGTCGCCGAACTATTGTCGTCTCTCGAAGCGCCGGTATACATCGAGCGGGTCGCGCTCTCCGACAACAAGAACATCATGCGCGCACGAAAAGCTGTGAAGAAAGCGCTGGATCTGCAGAAGCAAGGCGCAGGCTTTTCGCTTGTCGAGATTCTCTCTCCCTGCCCGACCATCTGGAAGAAAGATCCGGTTGAAGCACAGCGCTGGGTTGCCGAAAAGATGATTCCCGCGTTCCCGCTTGGCGTATTTCGCGATCGCAAACCGGAACCCACCATCATTCCTATTCCTCACAAAACTGTTGCCGAAGCGCTGGAGCTCGAATCCGCCCGGCAACAGCGTCCAACAACCCACCACCGCACCCGCGATCTGAAAATCAACGCAGCAGGTTTTGGCGGACAAGGCACACTTCTTCTCGGAGTCTTGATCGCCGAAATGGGGATGCGTGAAGGACTCGAGGTTAGCTGGCTTCCCTCTTACGGCCCCGAGATGCGCAGTGGCAGCGCTCACTGTTACGTCTGCCTGTCACACGATCGCATCGGCTCGCCACTCGTTCCGGAGCCAGATGTCTTGATCGCGATGAACGAGATTTCCCTGCGCAAGTTCGGACCGCAGGTTGTTCGAGGCGGCACCATCTTCTACAACCGCGAGAGTCTCCCGGCAGACTTCAGCGCCCCGCAAGCGCGCGTAATCTGCATTCCCGCATCCGAAATCGCTGACAAACTCGGCAGCGCAAAGGTCGCTAATGTCGTCATGCTCGGCGCGCTGCTGGAAGAAACAGAATGTCTCCCGCCTGGACAGGCACTCTCGGTGATTCAAAACGCCGTGAAGAAGTCGTCTTTGATGGAGCTGAACCAGAAAGCGCTCGAAGCGGGACGGCAGTTCATTGATCACCAGGTACGCGTCGGAGCCGTATCGCAGCCCGATGGTTTTGCCTATTGATCCTCATCGTAAAACTAGAAAAGCCGCCCTCGGGCGGCTTTTCTGTTTACCTTGCGTGGAAACTACGGGTTCGTTGGTGTCTGCGGAACTCCTGCCGACGGAACCTTGGGCGCAAGCGCGAAGTCTTTGCCGAATAACGTTCCATTGCCGAGCACCAGGTTGTATCCCTTGGTCGCATGGTAAAACCCGTTGAAGCCGGGAATATTGTTGCGGTAGACCGTAAACGGAAGAACACGGGCATTTTGCGCAGCAGCGAGAGAATAGATTTCAAAGTTCTCGTTGCCGAGTCTTGTGCCGCCGAGCCATTCTTCTTTCAGCGCCAGCAATCCCACGAAATCCGGCGAAGAAGCGCTCGTTCCGATCACCCCGTACAACGCTCCATCAAATGCCAGCACGTCATACGAGCGGTCCGGGCCGCAGGGCAGGACGGAAATGCCACCAGGACATCCACCCATGTGCAGCGAGAGATCCGGAATGGTACGTGTCTTCGAGCCTGTTTTTACCAGGTTCTGATAAGCGGGCTTAGCGTAGTAGATGCTCTTCCCGCCGCCGGAGCCCCAATAGCCTCCCGAGACCAGATTCCCTACACCGTAAGGATCGTAGGGCACCTCAGGATCGCCATTAGCATTCTCGCTAACGTAGGCAGAATTCAAGCTCCCCGTAGTGAACGTCGTCACGAGATTCGTTCCCCCAACCGCAGTGACATGCGGACTCGAGGCCGGCGTCTCAATTCCCGGGACAAATTTCGCAACTACCGATGGAGGATTTGTGGGAGTCGCGGTGAGATATGGCGGAGTGGGCAGGCCGAGTCCGCCGCTATCTCCAGAGCTCGCCACCAATGTAATGCCCTGCGCATTTCCTTGCTTGAATAGATCGTCGTACACCTTCAGAATCCCCGTGAAATCGACGCCACCGTTGTACGGAGGTGTGTAGAATCCTTCGGCTCCTCCAAACGATGAATTCACGATGTCGACGGTATTGTCTTCCACAATGGAGAGATAACCCGCCAGGATCGATGCGTCGGATAGATCCGGAATGTTGTACACCACGATCGTGGAATTCGGAGCCATTCCGCCTGACTGCTGAATGTCCAACTCAACTTCAAACGATGCACCGCTATTTGGATCGAATGGCGCACCTCCAAGCACCGGGCGTCGCAACACCTTTGGCGCGGTCAGCTTCTCATGCGCAAAATATGCGGCGATGTCGCTGTCTAGAAAGTCAGACGACATCAAGATCCCGATCGTCCGGCCCTTGCCTGTCAGAACTTTGTACGACGGATAGCTATAGGCCTGTTTCAGGTCGTCGAACCAGTATGGACCGATTGCGCTGTAACGATTCTCGGGAGCTGCCGCAAGTGGCGCGCCCTTCATCGCATGCACGTGCTGCCGGATAATCGGCGAAAAGTGAACTACCTGTGCTCCCGCTTCCTGGAGCGCTGCGGGCAGAAACACCTGTTGGCTCGTCATTAACGCGTGCCGGCCATTCGACGCGACTGCATTCAGAAGCCGAATCCCGAAAGCGTTCTCAACCGCACTCACCTGACCTTGAACATGAACACCCTGGGAATGCGTCGCTGTAACCGTAAGCCCATACCCTTGCAGTGTGCTCGAGACCTTTTGAATAACTGCCGCGCTCGGTCCGAATTTCGCGCGGAACTGTTGTGGAGTAATCCACTTGTGGTAGTTAGCAGAACCAGGTGTTTGTTGTTCGGTCAACAGTTGATCAAGTTGATCGGCATGTTGCAAAGGCAAAAACACGTCAAATTCAACCGACTGGCTGGCGGCTGCCGGTCCAACGGCCTGTAATTTCTGAAGTCCAAACGACATGCCCACGGCCGCGCACAAGAAAGCGGCAACTAGGGCGCCACGAAGCAGCAGGTATCTGGGCGAGCCAGAACCGAAACGGCACAGTCTCATAACCACTCCTGGAAAGAAACGCGAGTTGATCGAATGTCGTATGCGCCGGAAGAAATTCCGGCAAGGAATGTGAGGCGGGCATTCTGGACCGCTACTCTGGCCAGAGTCAACGGAAGGATGAAACTATATTTTTTGGGGACGAAGCAACCTTTGTAGCGGAAACCTACTGGCGGGAGTTGGTATCACGGCGCCGGAAGAAAGCCACACCGAGAGCGCCCCCGACCGCAGAAAAACCGAGGAACACGAAGAACAGCAGCACCATGACTAACGTGACCATCACGGCCAATCCCTCAGGCGTAGTCAGCTTCTGCAGCAACTCCGCCGATCGTGGATCAGGATTTGTTCCCTGTGATTTTTCGATCGCTTCCAGGAGCATGGTTCTCATCGTCCCAGTGCCTCTGGTCAGCAGCAGTTGCAGTGATGTCATCACCGCGAATATTCCAAACGCGATCACGCCGGCTACCGCGCCAATGCGAGCGCCTACGCCTCGCGTAAGCTCCGTATTCGGATTATTTCGGTGATAGAGCGCTACTCCGAAGGCTCCACAAGCAAGCATCCAGAATAGATACATCGCGGGTGGAATCACCCAACTGAGTCCGAGCAATACGCCCGCAAGACCTGCCGCACGCACCGCCTGCGACCAATTGACAGAACTTTGCTTTAGGAGGCCATCGATCTGATTTGCAGGGAAAGCACTGGAATCGCCAGTATGCTGGATGTTTTCGAAAGCAGTTGGCGGCAGAACCGCCTCCGGCTCCGCCGAAGGTACGCGGATTTGTGGAGCGCCGCATTCCGCACAGAATGCCGTTCCCTCTTCCAGCACCGCGCCGCATTTATGACACGCGTGATCCACTTGATTTCACCCTAACAGCCATCAACGACACGCTGCAACTTTTCCAGCTGGCTACTTGGCTGAAGGCGGCTCGACCCGGTCATGAAATTGTGTAAACAGCTTTTGCCCGGCTTCTACGAGGTTGTCGTTGTAGGAGCGCTGCTTCATCGCCAATTTCGCCTGTTGTGATGCCGCCCAGAGCGTAATGTGCGACTTGGCATCCTGCACCACCATCTTCACGCGATCGCTGCCGATCTCGTGGCTGGTGGTCACCGTTTGCTCCGGGGTGCCGCCCGCCGAGATGCTGCTTTTACTCGTGGTGCTCGCCTTCGTGTCCTCCGGAGAGGTCACCTCAACGATCAGGTCCGCCTTTTCGGGAGAATCGACCGTGACGTATTTTCCCCAGCCATCAAAAGCTCCACTGATGACGTCGAACGGGATGGAGCTTCCACCCGCATTTTTGACGTAGACGGTTTTGGCGTTGGCCAGACGTTGCGAGGGAGAAAGGAAGGTCGGCTTTGCCGGAGCCGATTGCGTTTGTTCCTGCGCGATCGATGGAATCGCCAGCAAGCTTAAAGCTGCTCCAAGGAGAACTACTCGTCCTAAGGGTATCCTTACCATGTTCCTCATCATAAATCGTAGGCGCAATTCAGCTGTAAATTGACTTGCCCCCACCGCATCTCTGTATGCAAGAATAGGAATCTGCCAATCGGGGCGCAACCAATTTTATTGAGCTCGCCTCGCAAGGAAGTATGGGCACAGGATTTCTCAAAGCGGCGGTTGCAATCACGCTGGTCACATGCGTCATTGTCATTGTGGTTTCGCCCTTTGTCGATCTTCCGCTGACTGTTCAGAATTCAAAAACTCCTCTTACCTTTCATATCTGCCAGGCATCGGTTCTGCCGGATTCTCAGCTGGGAGCGCCCCTTCTCACTGTTACTTCCGAAACTCTTTATCTCTCTACCGAATCTGACAAACTGGACATTCTCGTTACGTACCGCTGTTAGGCGCCTCGTCGCCTCGTTACCTTCGTCGTCCAAATTATTAACCTAGCCAACATCCTGAGCCACGAACGAGCCAGTCCATAACGCTGGCCAGAAAATCATTCATGGACCACAAGGACGCAGTAAAGGCATGGAGCACATTGCTTCATGGCCGCAAACCGCTTCTCTCCATTGAACTGACCAAAGAGTGCCCGCTTCGCTGCCCGGGGTGCTACGCCTACGATCCACGCCATCTTGGGGGAAGCGTCACTCTCCGGCAGTTAAGCGACGAGAAGGGTGATGCTCTCGTACGGCGTGTGCTTGCAATCGTCGACGAACTCCGGCCCTTGCACCTCTCCATCGTAGGAGGCGACCCGCTGGTTCGTTATCGCGAACTGATCTCTCTTCTTCCCGAGTTGGCGAAACGTCCACTCTACGTCCAACTGGTGACCAGCGCCTTCCGGCAAATACCGGGTGGATGGAAGGATTTGCCGAACTTTAAACTCGTCGTCTCTATCGACGGATTACCTGCCGAGCACGACGTTCGCCGCACCCCTGCTACGTACGATCGAATCCTGAAAAACGTCGCCGGTCACCACATCACCGTTCATTGCACGGTGACGTCACAGATCTTCAAACGTTCAACCTATCTGGAAGAATTCCTGAGTTACTGGCAGGAGCGTCCGGAAGCCAACCAGATATGGGTCAGCATCTTCACGCCGCAAGTCGGCAGCGCGGATGCGGAGATCCTCAGCCCGGAGCAGCGCCAATACGTCGTTGCGGAACTCTTAAGGTTACGTCCGCAGATTTCCAAGCTCGATATGAACACCGCGATGATTCGTGGGTTTCTTTCGCCGCCAAAATCGCCGGATGAATGCGTCTTTTCGCAGGTGACGGAAACCTTCTCCGCGGACCTGAGCACGAAGATCACACCGTGCCAGTTCGGAGGTAATCCGGATTGCACGCAATGCGGTTGCGCGGCGTCGATGGGCCTGCATTCCCTCGCCGAACGCACCATCGTCGGCGTACCCATTCGGAAGCTTTTCAACATTTCAAATGCAATTGGGAAAGGCCTGCGTCAACGACGGGCGGCGTAGGCGGGAGACGAATCCAATGGCTTTCAAATTTAATCCAATCGCTTGCAGAGAATGGCTGAACTCAGACATCGAGCTCGAGGCCGCCGGAATGAAAATCGGACGCATCGTGCCTGATGCCGTCCGTTGCTCTTCCTGCGGAAGCACCTATTCGTTGGTGGTGCCCTTGTCCCTGCCGGACAGGGATCTTCCCGATAGTCAGCGGCATTTCCAGAGAATGGTGAACGACGCCTGCGGCAACCACTCGCCCATCCTGCAACTGGGTGCGTAGTTGCCATCACGCAGAGCGGCTACTGTTCCTAGATGGTGTCGCCCTTACCGCCGCGCATTTGTATGTAAACCAGCGCGAACTCGGTCCCATTGCCGTGCGGCTTGACCGAAACGATCCGTTGGCGATCCGGAACTCCGACAGCTAAATCCATCTTTCCCTTTTCTGAGCTGCCCGAATCATTACATGCCATTTCCCGCGGGCCATCTGAGTTGCGCGTTTCTTTCAAGCCCTTCGGGCATTCCAGCACAGAGCCATACTTCTTCAGATCGTCACGGTAAAAACCGATGACTTTGTCCGGTGAATCATCGCTCAAATAACTGGTCGCAATAACGCGAACTCCGAAATCTCCGACCTGCACGTTCACGTTCGCGTTGTCGTGATCCCGATTCGCAGTACTCGATTTTTCCTTGGGTTGCGCTCCCGGATAAACCGCCATTCCGGTATCGAGAGCTTTCGCATCCGTGTTTACATGGATCCCGCCAAACGGCGTGTCGATATCAACCTTCTTCTTGTTTTCGGCCGTCTTTTGTTCATGAATGGTGCAGGAGAACAGGAACAGGCTCAGCAGCACCGCTGCCAAAAAAGGCAGCACTCTAGTCGACTTGGCTTGAGACAACATGGGAACTTCCCCCTCCTGTAAGTTGTGCGCGGCTTAGCCCCTGTCCGCGCTCGGCCACGCTTGGAATCGTAACCGGAAGATGTCCGTTGATAGGCACTTCTCCGAAAAGAGCTTTCACCGCGCTTAGTTCCGATACTGTCGAGTTAGAGAATGTGCACAAGTAATTCTGTATTTCCGGAAAATCAGCCCCAAAATACGGATTTCCCATCGCAATCACGATGGTTTTTGGCGCTCCCGCCTCCAGGATGCGATGGAGCAGCTTTCCGCTGTCATCCGTGAGTGACACTGTATTCCGCATTTCGCCACTGGCGTTCGTCACTACTTTGCCTGGAATCGGCGCCACATAGACAGCAGCGATCACTTTTTCGGCCTGTTGCGTAGCCGAGATCACCGAATCGGAAAGAGCGCCCGCCAGATGCGTATCCACATACATCACCTTCGCATCCGGGATACGCGCTCGCAGGTTTCGCTCAAACGCTCTTCCCGCGTCCGTGCGCATGTCTTCGACAAAGAGAACCGCAACTACCCGGTTCGAGATGCGCTCTACCACCGTATACGGATTCACATACCCGTGAGTTCCCACATTTGTGCGCTGCAGCGGCAGAACGGGAGTGCTCTCCCGAACCAGCGTGACGGCTGCATCGGCAACCTTCTGCCCGACAGCGATATTCTCCGGACGCCCGACCTCGTATCCGATCTTGTCGATATCCACCAGGCGCGCCCTGTTCAATCCTAAAGACGCTTTTGCCTTCAGGATCTTTAACACCGACTCATCAATTTGCTTCTTCGGGATCTCTCCGCTGCGTACCGCTTCCAGCACTCCGCGATATCCGCTGTCCAGATCAGGCGGGATCAGCAGGACGTCATTTCCAGCCTTCAACGCTGCCACGCACGCCGCTCCCGAGGGATTCGGGTCTTTGGCATACAGGCGCATCAGTCCGTTCATCTCCAATCCGTCAGTGATGACAATCCCCCTGAAGCCAAGTTTCTCCTTCAGCAGATCGGTCGTAACCCGCCGTGACGTCGTCGCAACCAGGGTTGGATCGGGCTCGATCGCCGGAACCACGACATGAGCGACCATTACGGAATCAACCCCACCCTCAATGGCACGTTTGAACGGAAGCAACTCCACCTTCTCCAGATGGCCTTCGTCGCCGCTCACACTCGCCAGTTCCAGATGCGAATCGGTGCCCGTGTCACCGTGCCCCGGGAAATGCTTGGCCGTCGCCAGCATGCCGCCTTCGTGCGCGCCCTTGATGTACGCGTTAACAAAGTCACTCACCTGAACAGGATCTTCACCGAAAGACCGCGTATTGATAATCGGGTTCGCCGGATTGGAGTTCACGTCGGCAACCGGGAAGAAATTCCAGTGGATCCCAAGCGCGCGAGCTTCTTCTGCCGTAATCTTGCCGAACTGTTCGGTCAAATCCAGTCGGCCGGAAGCTCCAAATGCCATGGCATGCGGAAACACCGATGCGCCGAACATCCGCATCGACAGACCTCGTTCGAAGTCGGCCGCAGTGATCAGAGGGACATCCGAATCACGCTGCAACTGGTTGATCAGCATCGCGGTCTCGTACGGCTGGTTGCGCAGCAGGAACGGGCCATCGACCGGAACGGTCACGGTGATTCCACCGACGTGATGGTTTCGTAAGTTATCGCGAAGAAATTTGTATTCCGGTCCGTCGAAGTTGGTGAACGTCACTCCGACACGCACCATGAATAATTGCCCGACCTTCTCCTCGAGCGACATCTTTTTCAGCGTCTTCTCGGCCCACTTCTCGCCCGCTTTATCGAGGTGAATCGGCCCCGCGGCATGGTACTGGTCCTTATCCGCAGCTTGCGAAACGGAAATCAGGAAAAGCGATAGCAGAGCAGTAAAGACAAAGCGGCGAAGCGACATAGGAAAAGGATAGCAGTTCTGCAAGGTTCACCACAGAGAGGCGGAATTACAGTGTTGTGTGGCGCGGACATTCCTGTCCGCGCGAGGTGTCCACACTTCTGTGAGATTCGTGAAACTCGAAACGTGAAACGGGGTTGCTACCCCATTACCACTTCGACCGCATTCACCGATCCAGCCGCTTGCGGCGCGATCGCTCCACTCAACGGCTTTCCATTCAGACTCACGCTCTTCACGCCCTTCTCGACGCCTTTAGGATTCTTCACCGAAATATTAAACGTCGCGCCGCGCCATTGCCGTGTCACCTCAAATTCCTTCCAGTCAGCAGGGATACACGGATCGACAACCATGCCATCGAATCCGAGTTGGATGCCGAGAATCCAGCGCGTCGCCGCCGTGTAGTTCCATCCGCCGCTGCCGGTGAGCCACGGATGCCGCGCCCGCCCGAACGCTGTGTGGTCCTTGCCCATCACGAACTGGCAATAGGAATACGGCTCCGCCTCACGAATTTCGATGATGTCGTTCTGGTTATAGGGCAGCAGCGAATCGTAAAACTTCATCGCCCGTTCTCCGCGCCCGAGTTTGCACTCGGCAATCACCGCCCACGGATTCGGATGGCTGAAGATCGCCGCATTTTCCTTGATTCCTTTGTACACGCGTCCCATGAATCCAATATCATCGTCCGGCTTCGAATACGCGGGCCAGAGCAGGTGAATTCCGTACTTCGAGTAGAGGTGTTGATCGACAGCGTCCATCGCCTTGCGTCCGCGCTCTGGCGACGCCGTGTCCGACACCACGGCCCACGTGTTGCTCTCGATGAACACTTTCCCTTCTTCGTTTTCATGCGAGCCGACCTTCAGCCCCTTCGCGGTGATCCCGCGCAGATACCACTCGCCGTCCCACAACTCCCGTTCGCATGCCGCGCGAACTTTCTCTGCCATCGCCGTGTACTTGTGCGCATCATCTTTACAGCCGAGATGCTCTGCCGCCTCGACAAACGCTCGCAGCGCCCAATGATGCATGAACGACACCATCGCGCTTTCGCCGCCGCCCAGGTTTAGGCAATCGTTCCAGTCGGCGCGCAGCCCTTTGCAGATTCCCGTCTTCCCCACCTGCTCCGCAGAAAAATCCAGCGCACGCTTCAGATGCTCGTAAACCGTCGCTTCGCCTTCTTCAGCGAAAGTTACTACCTCGTTGAACAGCGCGGTGTCGCCCGTCTCTTTCACGTACTCGCAGATCGACACCACAATCCACAGCGCATCGTCCGAGCATGTGTGGTCGATCCCGTGAATCAGGCTCTTGCGATCTGGCGGATGCGCAATCGTCGGCGACTTGAACGTTGGCGCCTTCTGCTTCTCCGGATCGAACCAGTCCGGATCAAACAGATGCAAGCCATATCCTAGGCTGACTTGCGCCTTCAGCAACTCGATAATGCGCTGCCGCACCTTCCCCGGATTCGTGTGCACCACGCTCATGATGTCCTGCGATGTGTCGCGATATCCCAACCCAGTGCGCCCACCGACTTCGATGAACGACGCGAACCGCGACCACACCACGCACGTTTCAGCTTGGTACAGCGTCCACGTGTTCACCATCGTGTCCAGGCCCGCATGCGGAGTTTTGCATTGGAAGATCGCCAGCTTCTTCGCCCAGTATTCCTTCAACGCAGCAAACGCTTTGTCGACATTCGCTACCTCAGAATACTTGCGCTTGATCTCCTTACCCGTGGCGCGATTTCCTACGCCGAGCATGAAGACGATCCGCGCTTCTTCGCCGGGTGCAATCGTCAGCCGCTTCTGCAGCGCGCCGCAATGATTCCCGCCCAGCTCCGTGCTCCCGTGACACTTGCCCTGCTCCACTGAAATTGGATTCGTCTCCGTCCGATAGCTGCCCAGAAATGCATCGCGCACCGTGTCATAGCTGTCTGGATCGAAGCTCGACCCGAAGTAGTGGAAGGTCCATGGCTCATAATAGAAGTCGTACTCGATCACGCCATCGGCGTAGCTCGATCCACTCGCATACAAGCTCATCTGCAAATTCTGGTTGTCGATCTCGATGTGATGGAACGAGAACTCGCAATACCCAAACACGCTGATGTCGCGCGGCTTCGTGCCCGTATTGCGAATCTTCACATCCCATAGCTCGACATCATCTTCAACCGGAATGAACAGTGTCTGCTCAGCCTTCAGATCCTGATAGTCGCAGGAAAACTTCGAATACGACAATCCATGCCGCGTTTCATATTTGGCCTTCGCCAGATCCTTGCCCACCGGTTGCCATGAGACCGACCAGTAATCGCCCGAGTCGTTGTCGCGCAGATAAACGTAGTGCCCCGGCCGATCCAGCGGCACACCGTTTGGACGAAAGCGCGTGACCCGTCCGTGCTCGGAATTCTTGTAGAACGAATATCCGCCGGCATTATGCGAGATCACCGTGCACAAATCTTTCACGCCGAGATAATTCGTCCACGAGACCGGCACATCGACACGATCAATCACATACTCCCGGTTTTCATTATCAAAATGGCCATAACGCATGAAGTTCTCCGTATAAAGAAGTATTCACCACAGAGGACACACAGGACGCGAGGGATCAGAACCTCGGGTGCCCCACACATCGCGCAGCGAACGTGTGGGATCGCGAAACGTGAAACTTGAAACGTTGTTGCTACGCCGTCACGAACTGCCGCAACCACTCGATCAGTTCTTTCGCCTTCTCCGGCGTGTCCGCCTCTACCGACAAACGCAACAGCGGCTCCGTTCCCGAGAATCTGAGCAGCGCCCAGTTATCATTTTCGAGCAGCAGCTTCGTTCCATCGATGTGCGAGATATCGATCACCTTATATGGCCCGATGTGCGTGCTCGGTGCTTCCCTTAATCGCTTGGGCACCGCGATCCGCATCTCTGGCGTTGCCGCAATGCCTTCTTCCAGCGTGTAGAGTCGCGCCGTAATCGCATACACGCGCTCAAGCAGCTCAGAAATTTTTTGCCCGGTTCGCGCAAGCATCTCTACCACCAACGCGGACGCGAAGATGCCGTCTTTCCCGAGAATGTGTCCACGGATCGTAAGCCCGCCCGAGCTCTCGCCGCCGAGCAGCGCATTGTGATCCAGCATCCCCGAAACAATGTGTTTGAATCCAACGGGCGTCTCGTAACAGTTTTCGCCCAATGCCTTCGCCATGCGATCCAGCAAGTGCGTGGTCGCCAGATTCCGCACCACGCCGCCCTTTTCACCGCGCACCTCGTGCATGTACCAGTACAGTAGCAGCAGGATGTCGTTGATCGAAATGTATTCGCCCTTTTCGTCGACGATGGCGATACGGTCTGCGTCTCCATCCATCGCCAGGCCGACGTCGTATCCGTCCTCCTGCATTTGCGACGAAAGCAGCCGCAGCGCCTCCAGGTTCGGAGCCGGCGACCGCCCGCCGAACAGAGGATTATGCCGCTCATGAATGAACGTCACTCGGCAGCGCGCCTCGGTCAACACCGTGCCCAGCGTCAACTGACCAACGCCGTACATCGGATCGACAATCACCTTCAGCCCAGCCTTGCGGATCGCGTCCAGGTCAATCAGCTTTTCCACGGCATCCACATAATCATTGGTGAAATCCTGCTTCTTAACGATGCCGGCTTCGAGCGCCAGATCCAGCTCCAGCTTGACCACATCGTCGGTGCTGAGCGAGTTGGTCTCCGCTTCGATCTGTCGCGTCTCGTGATCAAGCAGCAGCGATCCGTCGCCATGAAACACCTTCAGGCCGTTCCACTCCGGAGGATTGTGACTCGCCGTGAACGCCAGCCCGTATGCCGAATCCTTGATCGCTGTCGCGTAGGTAATCAGCGGCGTCGGCGCATCTTCCGGCAGCAGAATGGTAGGAATATTGTTGCCCGCAAACACCTCGGCGGCGGCTTCGCCTGCCTGCTTTGACAGGAAACGCCGGTCGTAACCGATGATCACGCCGCGCTTTTCCTTGCCTTGTCGCGTGATCTCGTTGCACAGCGCCTGGCACAACCGCCGCACGTTGTGCATGGTGAAGCCTTCGCCGATAATCGCGCGCCAGCCGCCCGTGCCGAACGCGACCATGTTCTGCTCTTCCTGACGACGCGGACGATAGAGCCGCTTCTGCAGAATGAACTCGGCGTGCGTCAGATCTTCGGGTGTGTTGATGCCCTGCACTTCATCCTGATCGTAAAGCTGATAGCTCTCGACGCGGAGTCCCGAGCGGATCAACTCATGCACGCAGTCGGTCAGGCGATATTCGCCATCGCGCGGAGAAGGCGTCAGCTTTTGCAACGCACCCGCCAGCGCCTCGGCATTTACAACGTACGCCCCAACATTCAGCTCACGAATCTCGCGCACCTTCGCCGATGCCTCGCTCGCCTCAATAATGTCGATGATCTGCCCATTCGCGTCGCGAATGATGCGCCCATACGGCAGCGGGCGATCCACGACAGCCGTCAGCAGCGTCAGCGACGCCTTGCGCAGGTTATGACGATTCAGCAGTCCGCGAATCGATGCCGGACGAAACAGCGGCGTGTCACCATAAAGGATGAGAACATTGCCGTGAACGTCCTTCAGCTTATCCACGGCCTGCAGTACTGCGTGTCCGGTTCCCAGCGGATTCGCCTGCTCGACATAGTGAAACTTTCCATCGAGCGCCTTGCGCACGTCGTCTTTGCGATAGCCGACGACCACATAAATATCTTTCGGCGGCACCACCTGCAGCGCATTCTGCACCACGCAATCAAGGATGCTGCGCTCGCCCAGCAACTGAAGCACGAGCGGCTGCCCATCCGCGGTAATCGCCTCTTTACCGGCAGCAAGAATGATGGCCTTCAGTTCAGATGTTCCCGGCGACAGCTTCCCACCGGATGCTTTGACTTGTGTATCTGCGACTGCATGTGACATTGCATCACTCCAAAAACTATTTCGCGCCTGCCTCGGCCGCCAACTCTGACTCTGGAATCTGTGCTCCTCCACGAATCGGAACGAAGCGCGACAAAATCAGCGCGGGCAGCGCGGCGATGATGACCCATATAAAGAAGCGGGTGTATCCCAACTTCGACTGAATCAACCCGCTGACCGCGCCCGGCAATATCACGCCCAGGTTCATCAGCGCGTTCGCAAAAGCGTAGTGCGCGGTCTGATATTTCCCAGGCGCAATCTCCTGCATCATCAGCAAAATCACGCCGACGAAGCCGAAGCCATACCCAAACATCTCGACGCTCATCGCCGCCGTCACCAGCACGGGATTAGTCGGCAGCGCCACGCTCAGGTACCAGTAGGCCAACATCGGCAGATTCAGGATCAGGATCAGCCACGTAAGCGCCCGCTTCAATCCCAGCTTCGCGGTGAAGTATCCACCGAGAATGCTGCCCAGGATGAATGCCGCACTCCCGAACGTGCCGTAGATCGCGCCCACCTTCTGCATGGTGAGCCCAAGCCCGCCCGTCTCGCGCGCCGCGCGCAAGAACAGCGGACCGACCTTGATCACCTGACCTTCACCCGCACGATATAGAAAGATAAAGAAGAGCAGAAGTATGATGTTTCGCTTCTGGAAGAAGGTAACGACCACGTCGCCGAACGTCTTCGCCGCGTCGCGGGCAGTATGTGTGGCGCGCTCTTCACCACCCTTCGGCAGAAAGCGGCTGTGATACAGCGCAAGCGCGACGAGCAGAAATCCCAGACCGGCAAACACGCTCATCCAGGCACGCACGTTCGGCGCCGCTACGTTCGCGCGCGTGAATCGTTCGCCGAGGAAGCCGATCATCCACAGCAATCCGCCCATGGAGAAGATTCGCGCCAGGTTGTAAAACCCGCCCTGCCATCCGACGTATGCCGCCTGCTGCTTCGGAGTCAGGCTCGCGATATAGATTCCGTCCGCCGCAATATCATGCGTGGCCGAACAGAAACCGAGCACTGCGAAAATCGCCACGGAATACCGAAAATAGCCCGGCATATTCAGCGACAGAGCCAGCAGTACCAGGCTCAATCCGCCCACCGCCTCCAGCAGCACGACGAAGAATTTCTTCGTCTTGTACATCTCCAGCAGCGGACTCCAGATCGGCTTCAGCGTCCACGGCCACGCCAGCAGGCTGATCACGAGCGTAATCAGCGTGTTCCGCACGCCCATGTCCTGGTAGAAGAACAGGGCCATGTAATTCACGGCGTAGAACGGCAGCCCTTCCGCGAAATATACGGTCGGAACCCACTTAGCGGGATGTGACGGACGGGCTTGGCTGATCTCGGCCATGGCTTCCTTTTCTCAGCCTGAGCCCGTTTGGAAGGTATGGAGAAGTGCTATATAGCTCAGGATACCGAAGTCTGAGCTTACTTCAGATGCCATCGTGCCTGTCAACTTTAGTTGCGGAGTTCTGATTTCAGCACGGAGACACAGAGACGCGGAGACAACCCCAAAGAAAAACAACGAGATGTGATCGACATCACGAGCGCGTATCCCCATCTGTCATTCCGAGCGAAGCGGTCGCTCTCGCTGTTCGATCCGCGATTTTGCGGATCGGCGACCGCGAGTCGAGGGACATTGCGCTTGCTTCTAGCGCGGTGGTGAAGTTGCAATCTGCAATCTTCAATCTGCATTCTTCAATCGCTCCTCAACCATCTCCGCCGCCTGCGCCACCACTTCATCTCCGAACCCTTTCACCCACTCAACCTCCGGTTCTCTCCGGAACCACGTCATCTGACGCTTCGCATAATTACGATGTCCCTGCTGTGCCGCTGCAACTGCTTCATCGCGTGTCAACTCGCCTTTCAGCAACTGCACTGCCTGCTTGTACCCTAACGAGCCCAGCACCGTAGACGCCGGATATTTTCCCAACAGCCGCTCCGTCTCTTCCACCAACCCGACCTCAAACATCTTTACCGCCCGTTCATTGATGCGAGTGTAAAGCTCCTGTCGGTCGGGATCGAGTCCGATCCGCAAAATTCGAAATCCCCGCAGCGGCTCTCGTCCCTGTTCCCATAATTCGGTCATTGGGGCGCGCGCCGCCAGGCAAACCTCAATCGCTCGAATCAGCTTCGGCTCGTCATTCGGATGAATCTTCTCCGCCGCCGCGCGATCCATCCGCGCCAGCACCCGATGCAGATACGTCGGCCCCTTCTTCGTCGCCGACGCACGAATCCGCTGCCGCAACTCTTCCGAACGCTGGGGTCCCGGGAACAATCCCTCCAGCAGCGCTCGAAGATACAGTCCGGTTCCGCCGACTACGATCGGAAGTCCCCCCCGTGCTTTCAAATCCGCCAGCACCTCGCGTCCCCTTCGCGCATATTCGCCAGCCGTCATCTCTTCCTCGGGCGAACAGATATCCAGAAGATGATGCGGCACCCGCATGCGTTCTTCCCGCGAAGGCTTGGCGGTGCCGATTTCGCATTCGCGATACACCGCAACCGAATCGCAATTGACGATCTCTCCTCCGAACCGCTCCGCCAGCGCCAGTGACAGCGCCGTCTTCCCACTGGCGGTCGGACCGACAATCACCACCAGCAACGGATCAAGTTGAGGATTGGAATTCACGTGAGGGCTAACGGGCATGCCAGTTGAGGAAATGTCCCCAGCGCGCCAGGATCATCCCTAGGATCAGCATCGCGACCACCAGCAGGCCAACGGTTTCCGCGCGCAACACGCGTGCCCGCGCCGCCTTCGTCTTGGCATCGCTTTCCGGCAAGCGATTATTGTATCCCGCGCCATACCCGCACCGCGGTGTAAACTGACCCCGTCCATGTCCGAGGGCTTTCTTCCCGAACCTCACCCCAGCGAGCCAAAAGCGGGCTCTCCGGTGCTTCGCCGCGCAGCCGTCCCGGCCCGCTATCGCTTCGGACTCTACGAAGCTGACCGGCGCACCGGCGAGTTACTTCGCGATGGATCAAAAATCAAAATGCAGGATCAGCCGTTCCAGGTTCTGCTCGCGCTTCTCGAACGTCCCAATGAAATCGTCACGCGTGAGGAACTCCGCCTGCGCCTCTGGCCATCCGACACTTTCGTCGACTTCGACCACGGCCTGAATACCGCCATCAACAAACTTCGCGACGCGCTGCGCGACTCCGCTTCCAATCCTCGATTTATTGAAACCCTCGCACGCCGTGGCTACCGTTTCGTCGCTCCTGTCGAGGCCGTCGAGCCTACTGTTGCGCAGCCAAGTTCGACCGCGCTGCAAACTCCTGTCACGGCCAGCGAACCCGCGCTCCCCCACGCTCATCGCGGCACCGTACGAACGCTGTTCGCGTTATCTCAAATTCTCTACCTCTCGATGTACATCGCCGCGCTCGCCCATCTTCACCAGGCGGACGCCATCACCGAGCGGCTGTTCGCCGTTAATGGAACATGGATGGTCGTCGCCGTGATAGTCAC
Source organism: Terriglobia bacterium (assembly GCA_963826275.1). GTDB lineage: Bacteria > Acidobacteriota > Terriglobia > Terriglobales > Acidobacteriaceae > JAJPJE01. The sequence continues at coordinate 84,311 of CAWGWI010000015.1, forward strand.
TTGCGCGGTCGGCATTCCCTTGCGACTCTACCTGCTGACCGCGATCGCGTTCGACTATGCCGGTCTCGGCGTGAACTACCGGCGGCTATTCGCCGTCGAGTTTCCGCTCGACGAGCTATGGGCAGTTGGCGCCGTTTCTGCTCGTGCCCAACATCGGCTTCGGACTGGCTTTCGCGGCCATAGCGACTTTGGTTTATCTGCCATTCTCCCAGCGCACGCTGGTGCGAATGGCCTACTCTGCTCCGCGGAATTAATGGAGGACTCATGGCGACTGGCGCAACTACCGGCCACATCTCACACGCGATGACGACAACGGCCTTCGAAATCGACGGCTATAAAATCACCCGCAATGCCGGCATCGTGCGCGGCATTATCGTTCGGTCGCGCTCGGTGCTGGGCACGCTCGGCGCCAGCCTGCAGACGCTCGTCGGCGGCAACATCACCATCCTCACCGAACTTTGCGAGAAAACGCGCAACGAGGCATTCGAACTGATGCTCGCGCACGCGCGCGATCTCGGGGCCAACGGCGTCATAGGAGTTCGCTACGACGCGACGGAAATTATGCAAGGCGTGACTGAAGTTCTGTGCTACGGAACGGCCGTGGTGGTAGAGAAGGTCTAGGAGAGCTGGTTGAATTGCGGGTGACCTATTTAACGGCCCCAAAATGGAAGGGCTCCGATTTCCATTTTCAGGAATTTGAATCTTCTTTGTATTTCTTGCCTTGCACCCATGTAGCATCTCTGGTGACAAACTCCAGATGGGGCCATTTATGCGTGCAATCCGGTTGCTGGTTCATCTTTATAGTGTTGCTCTTTGCTTTGCTTTGCTCTCGTGCGGTGGTTCGAATAACTCTAGCAACACGGCGCCGACCAGCAATCCCGTCCCTGCAGTGCGGTCGGCATCGCCCAACAGCGTCTCGATTGGCGCATCGAACGTAACGCTAACGGTAGTTGGCTCCAACTTCGTACAGGGCTCGACCGTGATGTGGAACGGCTCTGCTCTTACCACCACGTTCGTCAGCAGCACTCAATTGACTGCGTCAATTCCTGCCACCGCTCTCAGCGGACCCCCAGGTAATATTCCCGTAACGGTTACGAACCCAGCTCCCGGCGGCGGCACGTCGGGCAGCGTGGATGTAGTGCTTCAATCCCCTCAGCCCGCAATCGCATCCTTGAGTCCCAACGGAGTCATTCTCGGCAGCGGCAGCTTCACACTCACGGTGAACGGCAGCAACTTTGTATCGGGTGCGTTGGTTTACTGGAATGGCGCAATCCGGGTAACCAGCTTCGTCAACTCGACCCAGCTGACAACAAGTATTCCGGCTTCGGATCTTGCTCTGACCGCCGCCACAATTGCATCCGTAACCGTACAGAATCCATCGCCGTCGGCCGGGATTTCGAACGTAGCGGTCTTCAATGTTGAGAGCCCGGTTCCCGTCGTCTCGAGCATCGCACCGCAATCGGCACTTGCTGGCGGCGGTGCGTACATCAACGTAAACGGAAGTGGTTTTTTGAATAACGCTACCATCCAACTAGCCGGCCAACCGGTGTCCGCAATCTACAATGGCTCGACCGAGCTTGTAGCAAGAATTCCTACAACGCTGGTCGGCGATGTTGCCGTCACGGTCACCAATCCAGCTCCGAATGCTGGGTCTTCGAACGCTCTGACACTGTCCCTGGTCGCTGGCGGAAAAGGCATCACGCTTACGCCGACATCCATCGATCCTAAAGGTAATCTGGTACCCGTATTCATCGGTTTCCACGGTCTTCTCAGCTCAAACGCTCGTTACTTTGCGTTCGGCAACTATCTTCGCGACACTTGCCTGGGTGCACCCGGCGGTTGCACGCCGGCCACTATCTTTTACGCCGACGGCAGCGGATTTAGGCAGGCTCGCTGGGTTGGCAATCCAAGCCCCGACGGACAGTATCTAGCTTCGTCTCTGATCGATTCAAGCGCAACGATTCTGAAAGCCGACATTGAGTTTTCTAATACCTGCATCGGTGTTTCGGTCTGTACCCCCAGCACGCAGGTACTGACGACCCAAGACTATCTTGTTTTGGGTTCAACTTCGGCAACCGGTCGTTATATCTCTTACAAGTACGGTCTCTCTCCGCCGCAGGCACCGTCCCTCAACGTCAGTGCTTATATTTACGATACCTGCATCGGTGCGGCGTCGGGATGTAATCCAGCAGAGATTGCTATCGATCCGACTAACACATCGGTTCTTACAGTTCCATACACGAGTTCAGACGGCAGATACGCCGTATATACCCAACAGGGGGCACCGAATCGGGAAATCGTACTGGGCGACACGTGCCTCGGGGCGGCTCAGGGATGCACCCCGATCGCGCAAGTCCTTTCTGACACGACAAAGAGCTGCTGGTCCCCGGTTATCAGCGGCGATGGGCAATGGGTCGCATACAACTGTGACGTAAACGGCGCCTGGCAGGTATTTCTCGGAAACACCTGCGCCGGTGCGACAAGTTGTACTCCCAGCGCAACACAGATTACCTTCGACGGCAGCGCTTACGCAGTTGGTGTCAGTCAAGGCGGACGTTACCTTACCTACTACGGCGGATCCAATACCCTCGCGGGATATCTCCTGCCTGGTCAGATGATCTATGTTTATGATAGCTGTAACGGAGTCGCATCGGGTTGCGCGCCGCAATCTGCCCCAGTTTGCTTAAACGCCAAAGGTGCCGTTGCGGATGCGGATTGCATTGGTGGACAGATCAGTGACGACGGAAAGTACATCAACATCAATTCGCAAGCCACGAACTTGATCAGCTTACCCAGTGGTGTGACCGGAGCATCATACGTTGTGCCGAACCCGCTTCAATAGAAAGTAAGACCAATCGGAGATATTGGATCGTCCGTGGTTTGCCGCCTACAACTCGGTCCTCAACGGCAGCGCCTCATCATCCGACTCGTTCGCCACGCGCTTCGCGTCGGCCCTAGATGACGCTTCCTCCTGCGGCTCTTCGCCCGGCGCGAGGAACAGATTTCGATCCAGCCCATGTTGTCGGTTGTAGAGATCGGCATATCGTCCGTTCTGCGCGTAGAGCGACTCGTGCGTGCCGCGCTCAACGATGCGTCCGCCTTCGACCACCAGGATCTGATCCGCGCGTCGAATCGTCGACAGCCGGTGCGCGATCACGAACGTCGTGCGCCCCTGCATCAGGTATTGCAGTCCATGCTGAATCAGCGCCTCGGACTCTGAATCCAAACTCGACGTAGCTTCGTCCAGGATCAGAATCGCCGGATCGGCCAGAATCGCTCGTGCAATCGACACCCGTTGTCGCTGTCCACCCGAAAGCTTCACGCCGCGCTCGCCGATAATCGTGTCGTACTTGTCCGGAAACGTCTCGGCGAACTCATCCACGCGCGCGATCGCGCAGGCCCGCAGGATTTCCTCTTCGCTTGCATCTGGTTTCGAAAACGCCACGTTCTCGCGAATCGATCCGTCGAACAGGAAAGACTCCTGCAGCACCACGCCCAGATGCCGACGATACGAATCCAGCCTAACGGTCGCCAGGTCCACGGCGTCGATCAGGACCCTGCCCGAGTTCGGATTGTGAAACGCCGAGACCAACCCGATAATCGTCGACTTGCCCGATCCCGACGATCCCACCAGCGCCGTCACTGTTCCTGGTTGCGCGATGAAGGATACGTCGTGCAGCACCGTCTTCGAAGGATCGTATGCGAACGTGACATCTTCAAAGATCACCTCTCCACGAATCTCGTTGAGCGTGACCGTCCGCCGCGGATCTTCATCCTCGGGTTGCTCTCCAAGGACTTCGCGCGTTCGCTCCAGTCCGGCAATTGCCTCCGTGAGCTGCGTTCCTACCGCTGCAATCTGGAAAATCGGCGCCGCCAAGTATCCAAGGAAAGCGGTGTAACTGAAGAAGCTGCCCAACGTTAATTTCCCGGCCAGAATCAAGTGGGCGCCCATCAGCATTACGATCGCGCCGATCACGCCCATCAGCGCGGCCGCCGAAAGACTCAACAAGGATGTCGCCGTCAGCGACTTCAGCACGTTATTCAGCAACCGGTTCACACCCTCTACGAATACCGAGTGCTCGCGCTGTTCGGCGTGATACCCCTTAATCACGCGCACGCCGCCTAGCGACTCCGTCAGGCGTCCGGTCACCGCCGCATTGATCTTTGCTCTCTCACGGAAGATGGGCCGAATTACCTTAAACGCGCGCCGCAGGACGAAGATGAACATTAGCAGCAGTCCGAACGCGATCGTCGTCATCAGCGGACTGATGCGAAACAGCAGCACGAACGCGATCACGGCAGTCAGGATTCCGCCTGTGAAGTCGATCAGACCCGTGCCCAGCAGGTTGCGGACACCTTCCACGTCGCTCATGATCCGCGACACCAGCATGCCGGTTTTGTTGGAATCGTAGTAGGCGACCGGCAACCGGCCGATGTGTTCCTGCACCCGGCTGCGCAGCTCGGTGATCAGCTTCTGCGCGGCTTTCGAAAGCGTCTGTGTCAGCGAGTAAGAAGTAATCGCCTGGATCAGTGTCGCGCTCAGCACCACTCCCACCAGCGGGTAGAGCATCTGGATCTGCCGCTTGTTGATCACATTGTCGATGAGAAACTTTGTAGACGCAGGAAGCACCAGGCCCGACAGCCGATTGATCACCATCAGACCGAAGCCCAGCAGCAGCAATCCGCGGCGCGGACGCAGCAGCGGCCATATCTCTGGAAGGGCCTTGAAGCCCTTCGTTTTCCGCCCCGGCGCAATCGCCCCCGGCCCCGATCTCATGCCTATCCCATGCACAATAACTGGTTAGATCATAGCCGAGGCCGAGGGATTCGCGAATCTGGTAGGGTTCGTTCACGGCAGAGGCGCAGACGAGTTCAAAAGCTCAGCCACGGATTGTACGGATTTCACCGATCTTTGACTTTCCCCTTCATCGAAATCTGAAACTCTGATCCAATCCGTGCTAATCCGTCTAATCCGTGGTTAGGTTCTAGATCTCTGCGTCCTCTGCGGTGATCTACTTCGCCGCCGCTTCCGCCTTCTTCTTCGTGGCCTCTAGATCAATATTGATCGTGATCTCATCGCCTACTACGGCACCCGCTTCCACCATCTTGTTGTAGTTCAATCCCCAATCGTGCCGGTTGATCTTCGTCGAGATGCTGGCCCCTATGCGCTGGTTACCCCACGGATCTTTCACCTCCGCCGACGGGCCATCCACATCAAGTACGACTTGCTTGGTGACGCCGTGCATGGTCAGGTCGCCCTTCACTTTTATCTGGTTTCCCTCGCGATAGAACTGCGTGCTCTTGAACGTGATCGTTGGATACTTCGCCACATCGAAGAAGTGATCGCTGCGCAAGTCCGCATCGCGCATCGACTGGCGGGTGTCCACAGTTGAAACGTCAATGGTCGCGTCCACACTGCTGGAAGCCAGATTACTTGGATCGTAATTAATGGTGCCTGTCACCTTGCTGAAAGCGCCCTTCACATTCGAGATCACCAGGTGACGCACGGTGAACTGAGCCGAAGAATGGTTCGGATCAATGGAATATTCCGCGCTAAAGGCAAGAACCGGGAAAACGAGCAAAAAGGCGGAGAGCAAAATCTCGCTTCATTGGGAAAGATGGTCCTCAGTAGTCGTAATCAGACGAACTTAGATGCGTGCAGATAACAGGGAAGTCACAATATTGCAAAATTTCGTGCACGTCTCGGGATCTTGTCAGAAGGTCAACCAACTGCTACAAGGTCCATTTCGGGCAATCCAGAGATTTCCGTCGACCTCCCATTCTCTATCGATAACCCCTCGTTCCTCATAAACTCGAAACAGCATAGCCCGGCACGTGAGTGCCGGGAACGGTACCGCGAGATCGACCGAGTCCCGAAAGGGACGACACATGTCCCATCACACATTCATCAGTAACCGGGTTCACATCGTCTTTGGAACCAAAGGCCGCCTGCCAATGATTCCCGATATTCAACTGCGTCGTCTTTGGGCTTATATTTCCGGAATCATCAAGAACCTGGGCGCGAAAACATATGCGGTTGGCGGCACAAAGGATCACGTGCACATATTCCTGGGTCTGCCTGCCACCATGAATCTGGCCGAGACCGTGCAGAAGATAAAGGCAAACTCATCGCGCTGGATGCACGACGAAGCTGGCGTGAAGTTCTTCAGCTGGCAAGAAGGATACGCAGCGTTCAGCGTGAGTATGTCTCACTCCGATGCTACGATCGCGTACATCGATCAACAGACTGAACATCACAAGAAGAGGAATTACAGCGCGGAAATGGAAACTTTGATAGCGAAGTTTGGATTTAGTGTCGTCCCTGACGGGACTCGCAGGTTCCACTGTTAACCACTGACCCGGCACTCACGTGCCGGGCTATGCTGTCGACATCCTGATCAATTCCACACAGGCTCAGCATTCCTTGCTCTAAAAGCAGCCCCTCAACACATCGTACAGTAGGCCCAGTGCAAATCCTCCGAATACGAGTCCGACAAACGAAACGCCAAAGCGGTTCGATTCTGTCTGCAGTTCGCCGCCTCTTCGAAGTGCCCCTCCAAAGTGCTTGATTGCCCCAGTCTGGATTGAACAAGCATCCGATACCGATGCATGCAAAGACCATCAGCATCACAACCAGCGAAGCCAGCTTCCAAAGGCTATCTACTCCACACACGCAGGCAGCTCCCCAATGCCCCATCTAGAGCCGTTTCCCTTCCCTACTTCTTCTCCGGCATCACCTCATACACCACGTACGCGAACCGCTTCGAGTCCGGAGACCACGAGTTCACATTGATCGTCCCCTGTCCGCCGAAGAACTCCGTCACTTTCTCGATTGGCCCGGGCTTCGCTCCCACTTCGGCTCCCGGCATCGGCATCATGCGCAACTGCACCTGCAGCTTCGCATCGTGTCCCGGCGTTCCCGGAGGAAACGACAGAAAGACCAGCCATTTCCCGTTGGGTGAAGGATGCGCAAACCAATCCTCCCACTCGTCGCTCGTGATGCGCTCGGCTTTGGCATCATTCGGACCCGCGCCGTCGGCTGGAAATCGCCAGATGTCCCAAGTTCCCGAGCGAATCGTATTGATATAGATCCACTTCCCATCAGGCGAATAATCCGGACCATCGTCGTAGCCCGGAACCGACGTCAATCGCTCTTCGTCTCCGCCCGCCAGCGGCACGCGGAAGATGTTGAAACTGTCATTGCGCTGCCCAACGAACGCCAGCCATTTCCCATCCGGCGACCACCCATGGAAATAGCTCGGCATATTCGGCGTCAACAGTCGCGGATTCGATCCATCCGCATTCGCCACGAACACCTGTGAGCCACGGGCATTGTTGTAGTCCGCCGAGATCGCGATGAGCTTCCCATCGGGCGACGGCGAATGGTCGTTGTTGCAGCGATACGCCGCGTCCAGATTCACCAACTCGGGCTGCGGATGCTTGCCCTTCACCGGCAACCGGTACAGTCGACCGCCTGTATTGATCAGCAGGTACTTGCCGTCCGGCGACCAGTTCGGCGCCTCCACCAGGTGATCGACCGTGTACAGCACCTTCGTCGACTTCGACTTCAGATCGTAGATCGTGACCCTGCTCCGCACGTTCGTCGGATTCTGCGTCTCGGGCGTTTCAATCTTCACATTGGAAAACACAGCCGTCTCCAGAACGTTGGCATCGTGCGAGCAAACGCCGATCCCAACATATACGGGATCCTCCAACGTTACCTTGCCGGAGCCGCTGGCCTTCAAGATGGTTCCGGGCTTGCCGGTAAACATGGTGAACTCACTGCCGCGGCGCACCAGCCGTATGCGTATCGGGGCGTCATCCTTCGACTGCACCTCCATCGTCTCGGCACCCGCAGTCGGACGATACTGCAGCGACGTGAGCCCGCTCCCATGTCGCGCCACATCGGCGTAGGCGGAATTTGCGTCCAGGCTCTGGCGCACCATCAACACCGCCTTGCGATGCGGATTCACGCCCGCGCCTTCAAACTTCACATCCGCAGTGAGAGTGACGTCGCCACTCATCTTCTTATAAAGGAAGTGAAAAGCATCCACCGCCGCCCAGATGTTGGCGCCACCGCCAGTCACGCGATACTCGCCAGTCGCCGCGTCATACGTCGCAGAACCAGCCTTGGGATTCTCTCCCACGTCAGCGTGACCATCGAAAATACCGATTGGCGGTGATTGCGCAAGAACGAAAATGCTGGAACAGATCAGGACGATCAAAGTAAGCAGGCGGGAAACTCTTGTTGTATTCATGATCTTGGACAAGAGTAGCAATATAGATGTTCGGAGCTGCGGTGAGAAGAGTCTGCGCGCTCGTTACTTCGGCTGAGAATTCAAAGTGGAACCAGGTTTCAAGTTCACCCCAACGAAAAACAACCTCGGGACACGATTTGGCCCGAAGCTTCTCTCCTTGCCTCTGTTTCTCCGTGGTGAACCGGTCTACTGCAGGTCTTTTCGATCCGGGTTGTAGTAGAAGCGGAACCGCAGTCCCAGATAAGATCCGCGGAATTCACCCGGGAGCGGTGGAAATGGATTGGAAGCGCTGATGCCGCCCCAGGCCGCGCGATCGAGGGAAACATCGCCAGACGGTGAGTCCAGCTTCATGCCGGCAACACGTCCGTCTTTCATAATGGCAAATTCAATCGCGACCACGCCCTTCTTGAATAGCGGAGAGCGCGCCGCTTCCGGAATCAGGTTGTACCAGTTCATGCGCACCGACTCGACTACGCGCGCCAGATAGGGGCCAAAATCCACACCCTGGGTATCCGTCAGGATATCGAGATTGCTCTTGATATTGCCGCCCCCGCGAATCCCCATCCCCATGTCGCCGCCACCGACGGAACCTCCCGCAGCGCGCTGCGGCTGCGGCGCGCGCTGCTTGTTCCGTTGAGCTTCCGGGAGCCATGGCCGCCGTAAACGGATTGGGAGACGATGTGGCTTGCCTTTGCGGCGCCAAACCCTCAAGGCGTGCCGTCTGGTTGTTCTGATTATTAGGCTGCTGCTGTGGCGGCGCCTGACTTGCCTGCTGTCCCTGCTGTTGCGCTGGGGCAGGAGCCTGTGCCTGTGTCGGCTGCTGCGGCTGATTCTCCGGACCACGTGGTCCGGCACGATGCGCATCGAGAATCTTCTCCAGCTCTTTGCGATCGAGCGTGGGGTTTCGCGAACTGGCGATGCGGTCTTTGTCGGAAAGAACGTTGCTCTTCGGACGCTCCGTCAGCTTTTGTTCATCGGGCGGCAGCGCCAGGAAAGTTGTGTCCTTTTGCTGCATCAGATCGGCGGCAGTCATCACCGCGATCGGCCTGTACCCGAAAATACGCTGCGAATTCACCAGAAACAGAACGATCGACAAGTGAACGACAACGGAGATCCAGAAGGCCTCGCGCACCCGCGATCGGCCAAGCTCGTCCTGCACCTGAACCAGTAGTTCAGGCGCGTCCATATCGACGTAAGTGTCGGGAGAATCGGGCTCAAAGCCTGGTTCTGTCCCGGTCATCCGGGACGGCGGGATTTCCGTAATAGCCATCAGAAACGCTTAGTTAGACGCGCGGGAAATCCCCGGTGAGCCACCAAATTTGGTCGAGCTGCGCAGACGTCTTTCAGCTATTGTCTCATTCCGGAAGCGGACTTGCACCCTTTGAACAGACGAGGGATTGCCCCGACTGATTACGCCTACTGCAAGAACCCGGGATGGGTAGAAAAGTGGCGGATGCGGTGAAAAGTACTTTCAGCTCAGCCGGTTAGAGGTTGATCGCTGCGCGGATTAAGAGATTCGTCCCAGTTCACCCCGGCCTGTCCCGTCTCCGGCAAATATCCAGGATGTTCCGCACATCGCCAGCGCCACGAAGAGACTGGTCCACTCGTTCCCATTATGGGAGGCCGCGGCCACTCTCGGTATGTGAAGGGTGATCACAAAGAGGAAGAACATCAGGCCCAGCATAGCCGTCGCCACGCGGACAACCTTGCCCGTCACCAACGCTAGTGCCGTCGCGAAGAAGGCGACGCCAATGAAGTACGCCCAGAACAGATGCCAGGGCATCCACCGCTGCACCAGGGTCGCGACAAACTGCGCGTACATGAAGTGCTGCACGCCGACCACTATGAGCAGACTCGCGAATCCGACGCGCAACGCCGTCAGCAGCTTTCTTTGCGTTCCAACCGGTAACAAGCCCGAGGCGAGCGCCCACGCCCCCGAGCAAATTCCTACCACCTCGAAGCCGCTCGTCCACGGGCCCGGGTCATGTAGATTGATGGCAAGCCTCGGCGCATGAATGATCACGATCTGCGCCAATAGCGCGCTTCCCGTCAGCGCCGCCATCAGTCGCGTATTCTTGTTCGCCGCGACGCTTACGCCGGCCGCAAAGAAGATCGCGCCCACTACCCACGCCAACAAACGGTGGCTCGGGAAAAAAGGTGGTCCAATTACGTGCGGATTCGCCAGATGAGCATACAGAAGGTAGAAAATTCCGAAGGCAGTGATTGCAATGCCAAAAAAAATACGCCCAAGCGTTCCCAGGATTCGCATAAGTTCAATCGATGATTACAGTCTTTTGCCGCTCTCTCTTGCAGCGAATCCGAGAATCATGCCATCCCGTTCTCAGGGTGTATATATCCACTTACCGTCCAGATCCCCGACCACTTTGCTGATTCCTCTGCGTCTACTAACCGGTTTCCCCTCAGTTCTCTGCCTGAGAGCAATTCCTGCTGTCCCCGCTATAATCGAATTTCAGAGCAGTTGATGGAAGGTTCATGCGTCCTATCTGGGCGGAGATTTCGCGCAGCGCACTCCGGCACAATCTAAAGGCGATCCGGCAGCACATCGGCGAAAAAGTTACCGTTTGCGCTGTCGTCAAGGCTGATGCCTACGGCCACGGTTCAGTCGGATGCGCCCGCGTGCTCGAAGCCGAGGGTGTCGAATGGTTCGGTGTCACCGGCACCGAGGAAGGCGTTCGCCTGCGCGACGGCGGTATCCAGGGGCGCGTGCTCCTGCTCTCCGGATTCTGGCAAGGCGAAGCCGACGAAGTGATTCACCAGCGCCTGACTCCCGCAGCTTACGACCTCTGGCAGATCACTGCTCTGGAAGAGGCTGCCGCCAGAATCAATGTTGCCGAGCCCTTCCGTTTCCACTTGAAGATCGACACTGGAATGTCGCGCCTCGGCATCAGCATGAGTGACCTTCCCCGCGCAGTCGAGCAGATCCGCCAGTCACCTCATCTGAAGCTGGAAGGCGCCTTCTCGCATCTCGCCTCGGCCGAGGTTCTCGACTCTGCCGCGATGGCCGAGCAGGAAGCCAATTTCGAATACGCCCAGGAGACGATTCTCTCCTCCGGCCTCCAACCCGAATACCTCCACTTGGCGAATACCTCGGGCATGATCGGCCGGCCGAAAGCGCGTTTCAATATGGTGAGACCCGGGCTTGCGCTTTACGGCTATACGCTGCCCTTCATGCGCAATCATGCCCCGGCAACGGTTTTTCCTTACGTTGATTTGAAGCCCGCGCTCTCCTGGAAGACGCGCATCGTATCGCTTCGCGACCTTCCCTCCGGCCGCCCCGTTGGCTACGGTGGAACCTACGTTACCACCCGTCCCACTCGTATCGGCGTGTTGCCGGTCGGCTATGCCGACGGCCTCAACCGCGCGATCTCCGGCAAGGGCCGCTTTCACACTCGCGGCTGCCAGGTCCCAGTCCTCGGCCGGGTCTCCATGGACCTCACGGTTATCGATGTCACCGAGATTCCCAACGCGGCACTCGGCGACGAGGTCTGCCTCATCGGCGGCTTCAATGGTTGCAGCGTCACCGCGTGGGATCACGCCAAACTCGCGCACACCATCCCCTACGAGATTCTCTGCAACATCAGCAAACGGGTTCTACGGCAGATGGTCGACTGAAGCTTTTCGCCGCCCACATTTGCCGCCGATAAATTCTGTAAACTCCGCGTTTTCCTGTTAAGCTTCACGCTCGTTAGCGCGTCTCTTCATTTGCAATCTGACGCAAATCGCACGGGATCGATGGCCGAGAGCCGCAAGCTGATCAGCAGTCTGTCCACGCGTCGCGCAACCTTCCGCGAGCCCGCCCAAGTTGCGCTTGAGACGCTTCGCGCCCACAAGCTGCGTTCGTTTCTCATGCTGCTCGGCATCATTCTTTCGGTGTGCACGCTCATTGTCGTGGTTGCGCTGGTGGAAGGCACCAACCGCTACATCGCGGATCGCGTGGCCAACCTTGGCTCCAACGTCTTTCTCGTAACGCGCTATCCCATCATCACCAATGCCGCCGACTTCGTGAAAGCTACGCGCCGCAACAAGCACGTCACCTGGGAGGATTACGAATCTCTCCGCGACAATCTGCGGCTGCCGAACGCCGTCGGCGCGCGCGGGGATCGTAGTGGTAATGCTCGCAGTGGCGGCGAGGTCATTGAAGACACCGAGATTCGTGGCGTCACCGCCAATATGAGCCAGATGGACGTGGTCGAACCCCAAAGCGGCCGCTTCATCTCCGACAGCGACAACGACCATCGCACTGGCGTCGCCTTTATTGGCACTGATGTCGCCAACCGGCTCTTTCCCAATGCCGATCCGCTCGGCAAACCGATCATGATCGATGGCCACCAGTACGAAGTCATCGGCGTCGCGAAACCCGTCGGCACCGTCTTCGGCCAGTCGCAGGACAACTTCGCCTATATCCCTGTCAGCACATTTCTCAAGGAATACGGCCACAATCTCGACTTGACCATCAACGTGCAGGCACGCGCGGCCGATTGGATGGAGCGCAGCAAAGAAGAGGCCCGCACGCTGATGCGCGCTCGGCGCCATCTCTCGCCGAACGAAGACGACGCTTTCGGCATTCTCTCCTCCGACAGCATCATGGACCTCTGGCGCAACCTCACCGGATCGCTCGCCTCCAGCATGGTCGGGATCGTCTCCGTTTTCCTGGTCATCGGTGGCGTCGTGATCATGAACGTGATGCTGGCCAGCGTCACCGAGCGCACCCGCGAGATCGGAATTCGCAAATCACTGGGCGCGCGCCGTCGTGACATCCTTCTGCAATTCATGGTCGAGGCCTCCGTAATGTCGGCAATCGGCGGCCTGATCGGCGTGACCCTGGCCTGGCTGATCACCATAGTCGTCAAAGCCACCACTTCGGTCCCCATGGCTGTTCCGATTTCAGCGGTTCTGGTTGCGCTCATCGTATCCAGCGCGGTCGGAATGTTTTTCGGTGTGTATCCCGCTCGCAAAGCCGCAAAGCTCGATCCGATTGAGGCGCTGCGTGCGGAGTCGTAAGACGATGATGAAGAAGCGACTCGAACTCGGCGAAAACGAACGCATGGCGCTGGAGAATCTCCGCGATCACAAGATGCGTTCGCTCCTCACCGTTCTTGGCGTCGTCATCGGCGTCACCGCACTGATCGCGGTCGCCTCCATCCTCGTCGGCCTCGATCAGGACGTACGCAACTACCTCAACGATTTCGGCGTCGACACCGTTTTCGTCTTCAAACTCCAGATGGGCTTCCGCATCGGCCGTCTCTCGCCCGAGGAACGCAACCGCAAGCCTCTCACTCTCGAAGATGGACTCGCCGTCCAGGAAGAATGTCCCGACGTTAAGGACGTCGCCATCGAAGTGTTTCCACGCGTTGGTGGTGCCTGGGAACCAGTCAGCGCGCGCTACAAGCAGAACGAAATCATCGACCTCGATTACAGCGGGACACTGCCTTCCTACGAGCAGGTTTACAACGCGCATGTCGTCGAAGGCCGCTTCTTCAATGACGGCGAGGACGAACACCGCATGGACGTCGCCGTCATCGGACACGACATGGTCGAGCCTCTGTTCAAGGGCGAAGATCCCATCGACAAGGAGATCATCGTTGGAGGCGTGAATTATCGCGTGATTGGCGTGCTCGAGAAACGCAAGGGCCAGTTCCTTCGCGACGATAATGCTGACAAGAAGGTCGTTGTTCCCTATCACACCTACCGCAAGCACTATCCCGCGCACGACGAGCACTTCCTCGGCGCGCTCGCCTACCCCGGCAAGAAAGCCGAAGCGGAGGACGAAATTCGCGGCGTGCTTCGCCGCCGCCGAAATGTCGCCTTCGATAAGCCTGACAATTTCGGCATGTCTTCGGCCGAAGAGCTGGCTACGCAATTCCGAGAAATCATGAGCGCCGTCGCCCTCATGACCGTGGTCATCAGTTCCATCGGCCTGCTCGTCGGCGGCGTTGGCGTGATGAACATCATGCTGATGTCCGTTACTGAGCGTACTCGCGAGATCGGCGTCCGCAAGGCCATGGGTGCCCGCCGGCGTGACATCATTCGCCAGTTCCTCACCGAGGCGATCGCGCTCACCGCCGCCGGAGGTGCCGTCGGTGTCATCATTGGCGTCGGCATCAGCCTGCTCATCAACGCCCTGATGCCGTCGTTACCCTCATCCGTTCCGCTGTGGGCGATTGTCCTTGGCGTGAGCGTCTCCATGAGTGTCGGTCTGTTCTTCGGCATGTACCCGGCGGTCAAAGCCGCCCGCCTCGATCCGGTGGAAGCCCTGCGTTACGAATAACTACGCGCTTGGCAAGGCGTCTCTTCTCGGAGCACAATATCGCTCTGTTTCGGAGTGAGCGATGAAAAGCCTTCTGGATGCCGTTCGCGCCGGCGACATCGACGGGGTACGTGCCAATCTTTCCGCCGATGCCACCTGTGCCGCCGTAAAAGACGAGAACGGTATCTCGGCGGTGCTGCTCGCGGCCTATTACGGTCAGCCCCTCATCGCCAACCTGCTGATCGAGCGCCATCCCAGTCTCGATATCTTCGAAGCCAGCGCCACGGGCCGGTTCGATCGCGCCCGCCATTTGCTCGAAAAGCAGCCTGATCTCATCAAGGCTTTCTCCAGCGATGGCTGGACCGCCCTGCACTTGGCTGCGTTCTTCAAGCAGCCTCAACTCGTGGCTCTTCTGCTGGAGCAAGGCGCGGACATCAACGCTCGTTCTCGCAACCAGATGGCGAACCTGCCGCTCAACGCCGCTGTCGCTTCCGGCAGCTACGAAGCCGCGTTGCTCTTGATCGAGAGCGGCGCCGACGTGAATTCCCGCGGCAGTTCGGCTTCCGTGCCTCTGCACAGCGCAGCCGCTAATGGCGATCTTCGATTGATCGAATTGCTGCTTGAGCGCGGCGCCGACGTGAACGCCAAGATGGATTCCGGCGTCACGCCTCTCGCTCTCGCGCTCGAACGCAACCACGAAGAAGCGGCGGCGTTGCTGCGCTCTAAGGGCGCGGTGGAATAGACGTACTGATGGAGCCCGCTCGCCCCGAGCGGGTCTGATTTGGTTTCGCTCTCCCAATTTTCGAATTTCCTGATTTTTACTCTGTCCCCTCTGTGCCTCTGTGGTGAGATTTCTTTTGTTATGATTCCTCAGTGCTCAGCAGCTATTCCAAATGGATGTACGAATGGGAGACGCGTCTCACCACGCGTGATACCAATCGCATTGTCCGCCCCTTCGACTGGGGCGCCGACTGGACGACCGGCTGGCCCGGCGTCAACGGCAATTTCGCCCGCGAAGGCGCGGCCGCCGAGAAATTTTTCCACGAGCTGAACACCCATCTCGTCGCTCACAGTGACGACTTCTTCGCCTATCGCACGCCAACGGATTTCAGCCTCGAACAGCGCGAGGTCCAGCGTTTCGGCACGGGCGCGAG
Organism: Terriglobia bacterium; assembly: GCA_963826275.1. Classification (GTDB taxonomy): domain Bacteria; phylum Acidobacteriota; class Terriglobia; order Terriglobales; family Acidobacteriaceae; genus JAJPJE01. The sequence continues at coordinate 99,991 of CAWGWI010000015.1, forward strand.
CACACTGCAAGAACCGAAGAAGAAGGAAATCGGCACCTTTCTGCGCTTTACCTCGCCAGTGCATTCGCCCTTTCCGGAGAACAACCTGGTGAACGCGCGCTGGTTCCCCGCCACGGGCAAGCGCGCCATGATCGTGCTTCCGCAGTGGAATGCTGACGCCATCAGTCACAACGCGCTCTGCAATATTTTCAACTGGTTCGGCGTCGCAGGCCTGCGGCTCAGCATGCCATATCATGACATTCGCCGCCCTGCGGAACTCGAGCGCGCCGACTATGCCGTCTCGGCGAACATTGGACGCACGCTCTCTGCTGCGCGCCAGGGTATTGCCGACATTCGCGCCTCCATCGACTGGCTCGAAACGCAGGGCTACACGGAGTTCGGGATCCTCGGCACCAGTCTGGGATCCTGCTACGCCTTTATCGCCAGCGCCCACGACCCGCGCTTGAAAGTAAATGCCTTCAATCACGCGTCCACTTATTTTGGCGATGTGGTCTGGACCGGCCAATCCACGCGGCATATCCGCGCGGGCATCGAGGATGTGATCTCGCTCGAATCGTTGCGGCAGTCATGGCTGGCGATCAGCCCGATGGCGTATTTCGACAAGTACGCGCGCTGGCCCAAAAAGTCGCTGATCGTGTATGCGAAGTATGACCTGACGTTCCTTCCGCAATTCTCTGAGCAGGTGGTGGAAGAGTTCGAGCGCTGGGACCTTAATCATCGCGTTGCGATACTTCCCTGCGGCCATTACACGACCGGCGAGATACCGTACAAATTCATGGACGCGTGGCACATCGGGCGATTCGTGCGCAGCGCATTTCGATAGTTAACTGCACGCGGACAGGAATGTCCGCGCCACACAGTCAAATGCAGATCCCTTGCCGACTGTGCGGGCACTAACTCTTCCCGTGTAGACGTTCCATCCACTCGGCCATTGGATCGTGAGGATCGTCCTCGCGCAGGCCACGAACGACTCCCGCCTGATCTTCAGCACTGCGATTCTGGCTGGCTTTGGCCTTGCCGATCAGCCGCGCGACTGGAATTTCGATCCCAACGATGGCGCCAAGCTGCTTTTCGATATAGTCCGGCGGGGCATCGCTCACAGCCCAAGGCTGAGGGCGGGGCGATTCGAACTTTTCGGTGAGGCGTGAAACCAGTCCATGCAGCCACTGCGCATCTTCAATAATGCGCATGGGACCATAGGCGTGAACGACAACATAGTTGGACGTCGGCACTACTTTCCCATGCTCGCGCTTCGCCTCGTACCAATTGGGTGAGATATAAGCCTGCGGTCCGCCAAAGATCACCAACGCCGGCGTCTGTTTGTCGAAGTCCTTCCAGACCGAGTTTCCACGTGCGACATGGCAGCGCAGTGTCCCAAGAGGCGCAGGCTCGGGATCGTACTCAAACGGAACGTGATTCGCGGTGAGTCCGTCGGACGCGAGCGTGACCAGCGTCCCCAGGGGGTATCCGCGTATCACTTCCTGCAAGACCTCGGGGCGACTCTCTTCAAAATGAGGAGGGAGATACATCGCGCATTGATGATGGCATGACAGCTTCGATACGACAATTTAGAGATTCACGCCGATCTGAAATGAGCGTGCAAAATTCCGAAATATCTCTTAGAAGCGCGGGCCACGACCCCTCCCCCCCGGGGGGGTACCCAGTGGGCACTTGGCTTGTTTTCAGCAACTTAGATTTCCCGTTTTTGCAAAATCCTCAGAGCAAAGGCCAATCTCAAAATCCTCATAACAAAGCAGTTGCCGGTTGTCAGTTGTCAGAAAAAACCAGATCACCAAGCGGATAGCTGCGGCACTGGAGAAACAGATCACAAATCTCGACGTTCTATTTCCAGAGTAGCAATTTTGAGGGGACCTACTGGACACTTTGGCGAAATTTATTTCTGTCGTGATATGAGGTAGTTGCAGAGAATTTGGGTCGGAACGGCTCTTGACAAGAAAATTGGACGTTGGAGACAGGTGCCGCCCCTGCCGGGGCTCGTGGACATATTTCCTGCCTACCCAGCGCTTACGCGCTGGGCTTACGAATGTCGCCGCTCCGCGGCTTATTTTGCTGGCGACTTGCAACTGACAACTGCCAACCACCAGCTATCTATTCTTCCAAACCGGCTTTCTCTTCTCCAGCACCGCGCGCAGGCCTTCCTGCGCGTCTTCCAGGTCCATCAGCTGATTCAGATAAATGCTCTGCGACTTCTTCATCGCAGCTTCGAGCGGCAAGCCCAGCGTAGTGCTGATCACTTTCTTCGTCATCTCCAGCACCGGAGCGCTGAATTCGCCGATGCGCGCCAGCACTTCTTCAATCGTCTTGTCTAGGTCCTTCTCGGGGACGACGCGGTTGATGAAGCCAAGGGCATAGCCTTCCTCGGCCGAGATCGCCTGTCCGGTCAGAATCAGCTCATACGATTTCTTGGGGCCGATGAGCTGCGGCAGCATCACGGCTGCAAAAGGCGGAAACACGCCCATCTTGACTTCCGGCTGGGCGAAGCGCGCATTCGGCGTGGCAATGATCACGTCGCCAAAAGCGACCAATTCCGATCCCGCACCGATCGCGGGTCCATTCACTGCCACGATCAACGGCTTCGAAATTTCGCTGATCGCCGTGAACACCCTCGTGAACGCGTCCAGGGTCTGAAAGACGCGCTCGGGGCGCGAATCTTCCACCGAGATGCCGGCCGAAAATGTCTTCTGCGACGAATCCAGCATGATGCACTTGATGTCGCCACGGCCGTTCAGGCTCTCGATGGCCTCGGCCAGTTCGGTCATCATCGGCACCGTCAGCACGTTGTATTGCGGATGGTTGAGCGTGATCCTCGCTACAAACGTCTGGGTGTCGAACTGTATGAATTTGTAAACCTTCGGCGTCTGCGTCTCAGTGCCGGCTGCACTCACGTCGGCCTCCTGTTTCGAGTATCTTCCCCGCGCATTATCGGCTGGAACACCGCCCGCTCACAATACTTCCGGCCGCCTGACGGTACATGTACGTTGGCGTTCCTGATGCATCGTTCAAAATCCCACTTTTTCGATGCCACCGTTTGCCGCAGAATCCATACGCAAACCTTGGGAGAACATGCATGAAGACATTCGGAAAGTGTTCAGGGATTCTTGCGCTCATCTTTCTGGGAGCCTTCATTACGCCTAGCCTTGTTGCCGAGAATCAGCCACACATGCGCGCTGCGCTTGACCACCTTCAGGCCGCAAAGGCCGAACTGGAAGCCGCCGAACGCGATAAGGGCGGACATCGCACCCGGGCTCAGCAATTGACGCAGCAGGCGATCGCTGAAGTCAAGGCTGGCATCAGCTTTGCCAACCAGCACTCTCAGCGGCAATCGCCGAATCCGAAGCCGGTTGCATCCGGACAAGCCAGCGGAAAATAGCTATCTAGCAATGGTGTACGGTCCCAGGTTAGCGTCCAAAAGACGGACGCGAACCTGGGGCACCACGTTATCCTGCGTCCCTCAATCTTCTGTGGTGAAATCCCGCCTCGGCGTAAAATGTTGGCATGAAGATCGCCATTGGGGCGGATCACGCTGGGTTCGAACTCAAGCAACAAATCAGGGACCACCTGCAAAGCCAAGGGCTGGAGGTCCTCGATGAAGGCACCAACTCACCTGAATCCGTTGACTATCCTGACTACGCGCTCAAAGTAAGTGAAGACGTCGCTAGCCGTCGCGCGGATCTCGGCATTCTGGTCTGTGGAACCGGCATCGGCATGTCGATCGCAGCCAATAAAGTTCCAGGCATTCGCGCCGCACGCGCGGTCAGCGAAACCGACGCCCAGCTCAGCCGCGAGCACAACGACGCCAACGTGCTTACCCTGGGCGCTCGCGTCACCGCCACCGATCTGGCACAGCGCATTGTGGATGTCTGGCTGAAGACGCCTTTTCTCGGGGGCCGTCATGCACGGCGGGTCGACAAAATCAGCGAGATCGAGAAGGCGGAAGCTGTCGCGGATCGAAGCAGCTAATTGCGTTTAGTTGAACCGCCGAAGACCTGAAAAACTGAAGTACTGATGAACTGATCGACTGATAGACTTGAAACTGAGAGACCTCCATGAACAACCGCATGTCCCGCCCTCTTTCTGAAGTTGATCCCGACGTCGCCAACGCCATTGCCAACGAAGAGCGCCGCCAGCACGAGGGCCTCGAGCTGATTGCTTCCGAGAACTTCGTCAGCGAAGCGGTTCTCGAAGCCATGGGCTCGGTCTTCACCAATAAATACGCGGAAGGCTATCCGGGAAAGCGTTATTACGGCGGTTGCGAGTTTGCGGATGTGGTGGAGAATCTTGCACGCGATCGCGCCAAGCAGCTCTTTGGAGCCGAGCACGCCAATGTGCAGCCGCACTCCGGATCGACGGCCAATATGGAAGCGCTCGGCGCGGTGCTCAAGCCGGGCGACACGATCCTGGGCTTGAATCTTGCGCACGGCGGCCACCTTACGCACGGCCATCCGCTGAACTTTTCCGGCAAGACGTATCGCATCGTGCCGTATGGGGTCACGAAGGACACCGAAACCATCGACTACGACGAGCTCGAGCAGATTGCCGAGCGCGAGCATCCCAAGCTGATCATCGGCGGCGGCAGCGCCTATGCGCGCATCATCGACTTCGCCCGCATGCGCGCGATTGCCGACAAGGTCGGCGCCATCTATATGGTCGACATGGCGCACTTTGCCGGACTGGTTGCTGGCGGCGTACATCCCTCGCCGGTGCCACACGCGCACATCGTTACGACGACGACGCACAAGACGCTACGTGGACCGCGCGCGGGGATGATCTTGAGTCGGCAGGATTATGCGCAGGCCATCGATAAGACCGTATTTCCTGGCGATCAGGGCGGACCGCTCGTTCACATCATCGCCGCCAAAGCCGTCTGCTTCCGCGAAGCGATGCAGCCGGACTTCAAAGATTACGCGCGCCAGGTGGTTGCGAACGCCAAGGTGCTGGCAGAAACGCTGCAGACGGAAGGCTACCGCATCATCTCAGGTGGCACCGATACCCACGTGATGCTTGTGGACGTTTTCTCCAAGGGCATGCTGGGCAGCGAAGCCGAAAAGGCGCTGGGCGAAGCAGGCATCACGGTGAACAAGAACGCGATTCCGTTCGATACCAATCCGCCGATGAAACCCAGCGGAATTCGCCTTGGGTCGCCTGCGCTTACAACTCGCGGCATGAAGGAAACCGAGTTCCGGCAGATCGGGCGCTGGATTGCCGATGCTCTCGATCATCGCACCGATGCGCAACAGCTTGCGCGAATCCGCCGCCAGGTGCACGAATTGGCTGACCACTTCCCGCTGTATGCGGAACGTCGGGCGCGGGCGGTGTCACCGGTCGCGGTGTGCTAAGATCACAATTCACGTGGGGCAGTCGATCCCGGCTGCCCTGCTATCCAACCCACAATTTCGCCTACACTGCTCCGGTCATATACCATTCCAGTGACACTCAGTACCCGCATCCTCCGGAGGTGTCCAGACATGTCTGGCATTCGCCTACTCGTCGCACTTTTATTGATCTCACTCGCGTTACCTGCGCTGGCGCAAGCGCCTGCGTCCACCGCTTCGAAGCCCGCAGCCCCGGCCGAAGGCGCCCACGTTCTCGTCGATCGCGTCGGCAACACCGGCTTTCTGCAACTTCATGCCGAGAGCTTTAACTCGCTCGATCCGAAAGAGAAGGAACTCGCTTACTGGCTCTCGCAGGCGTCGATCGCGATTGACCCGATCATCTACGATCAGCTTTCGGCTTACGGAATTCGCCAGAAGCGGCTGCTGGAAGAAATCGTTGCGCATCCGCAGGGCATCGATCCCGCGGCGATGAAGAAGATCAGCGACTTCGCCAAACTGTTCTGGGCGAACCGCGGGAATCATAGCGACGAAACGTCCCAGAAGTTCCTGCCTGAATTCGGTTTCCTGGAGCTGGAGAAGGCCGCTGACCAGGCTTTTACGAACGGGGCATTCCGAAGCCCGTACGCCGATCTGCCTGCACTTACCTCCGCTGACGCTGTCGCCAAAGAAGTCAACGACCTGAAAGCATCGCTCTTCGATCCCGATTTCGAGCCGATGGATACCGCCAAAAGTCCGCAAGGCGGCAAGGACATCATCCAGGCCAGCGCCAACACCTTCTATCAAGGCGTTACGCTCGCTGATCTCAAGGATTTCAAAGCGAAGTATCCGCTGAACTCGCGGGTGGTGAAAGGACCCGATGGCCAGTTGAAAGAAGAGGTCTATCGCGCCGGCACTCCTGACGGTTCGGTTCCTCCGGGTCTGTACGCTGTTTATCTGAAGAAGGCCAATGAGGCTCTTGCGAACGCGCAGAAAGTTGCCGATCCCAAACAGGCGCAGGTCATCGGCGACCTTATCCGCTTCTACCAGACTGGCGAATTCGCCGACTGGCTCAAGTTCGGCCAGAGCTGGGTGCAGAACAATCCCACGGTCGACTTCGACAACGGCTTCATTGAAGTCTACCGGGATGCAGCGGGGCAGAAAGGCAGCTCGCAGAGCTTTGTCACCATCACCGACAAGCCGTTGACCGCGAAAATGGAATCGCTCGCCGCCAACGCTGCTTACTTCGAGCAGCATGCTCCCTGGGCGCCGCAATACAAGAAGACGCAATTCACGCCACCGACCGTCAAAGCCGTGGAAACGCTGATCGAAACCGGCGATTTCCACGTCAACACCATCGGCGACAACCTGCCGAACGAAAATGAGATCCGCGAGCAATACGGTAGCAAGAACTATCTTTTTACTGCCGCCAGCCGGGCCTTCGATCAGGCGGGGCAGCACAAGGGGATTCGCGAGTTCGGCGCTACTCCCGAAATCATCGAGCGCAGCATCAAGTACGGGCAAGAAGCGGAGGAGTTGCATACCGCCATGCACGAGGTAATTGGCCACGGCTCGGGTAAGTTGAGTCCCCGGCTGAAAAATGGCTCGGAAGCTGAACTCAAAGAATATTTTTCCACGCTGGAAGAAGCGCGTGCTGACCTGATGTCGCTGTGGAATGCGTTCGATCCCAAGCTCAAAGAACTCGGCCTCGTTTCCAACCAGGACCAGGTCGCCAAGGCCATGTACGACTCAGCCGCGCTGGTGATGCTCACTCAACTTCGTCGCATCCCGCACGGCGATACCATCGAGGAGGATCACGCGCGCAACCGTGCGCTGATCGCCAACTACATCATGGATAAGACGGGCGCGATACGCATGTTCGACCGCGACGGCAAGACCTACGTTGAAGTCACCGACTATAAGAAGATGCACGAGGGCGTGGGCGAATTGCTGGCGGAGATCATGCGCATCAAGGCCGAAGGCGACTACAACGCCATCAAGGCGCTGGTCGACAGATACGGAGTCCACTTCGATCCCAAGGTGCGAGATCAAGTCGTCGCACGATATAAGACGCTGGGCCTTCCCACGGACTGGGCCGGCATCAATCCGCTGCTGACGGCGAAAACCAGTAAGCGCGGGAAGGTTGAAGGGGTAACGATCAGCTACCCGCTTGATCCTACGCGCCAGTACCTGATTTATGGATCCATGTACGACAAGGGACTCACAGTACAGTAGCTGCTCTTGGAAGCGTATAGCTTCATGCCCCATCATGGGCCCTCTTCGCCTGGGTGGGGCAGAACTGTTTACACTAGATAAAGCGATCATGACGACTACGCCTACTCCCGCCCTCTCCAGCAAGAAGCCATCCACTAAGCCGAAGGAAACTGCTCCGCAGACCATCGCCGCCTACGCGGTGATGGCCGTCTGCCTGATCTTCGTGATCACGTTCAACCTGCAGGCATTTGCGATTCCCAGCGGCTCCATGGAGAACACTCTTCTGATCGGCGATCATCTCTTCGTCAATCGCATTTCCGTCGCGCCCTCCACGTCCTGGATGCCGCTTATTCCTTATCACCAGGTCCGGCGAGGCGACATCATCGTGTTTCTCAAGCCTGGTGAACCCGGACTGCATCTGGTGAAGCGCGTGATCGGCATTCCCGGAGATCGCCTTCATCTCGAAGGCGGTGTGGTTTACATCAACGGCGTCCGGCAGAACGAGCCTTACGTCATCCACAGCCTGGGCAACTACGATCCGTATCGTGACGACTTTCCGTCTGCAACTCCGGGACCCTACGATCAACTGACGCCACCGTGGCGTGCCGCGCTTCCGCAACAAACTCAAGGTGGAGATCTGATCGTGCCGCCGAACTCTTATTTCGCCATGGGTGACAACCGCGACAACAGCCTTGACAGCCGCTATTGGGGATTCGTTCCGCGCGAGAACATCATCGGATCGCCGCTATTCATCTACTGGAGTTTCAAGACCGCGCCGGATGAATACCTGAAGCAGAGCATTGCAGAGCGCGTCGCCGATACCGCCCACGAGGTAGTTCACTTCTTCGACGGGACACGCTGGAACCGGATGTTCCGCCGCGTGTACTGAGTACCTGAGGATTTTGCCTGGCGATAGGGTTGTCTCGCTTCGTTCGACACGACAGAAAACAAGTATCCCACCCACGCCAAAAGATGGCGGGGGTGGGGCACCCAGTTTTCAAAAACTGATTACGGACGCGTCAGGAAAATCGGCAGTCCTATCTTGTGGTCGTACTTCGGACGGTAGCGCTCGGTGTTGTACATGGAAGCGATATCAACCTTGCGCGGCCCGAGCTTCGGATCGGGGATCGGCACCATTGCGTAGCGGCCTTCGTTGATGGCTGACATCAATCCGCTCTTTCCCTCTTCCAGCGCGTCCATGGCCATGTTCGCGAACGTGATGGCCACCAGGCGATCGACGAAGTCCGGGCTGCCGGAGCGCAGATCGTAGGTCAGGTCGCTGACCACGGTCTCGTCGCCAGTCGTCTGCTTGATTTCGTCGCTCAGATCTTCGGCGACGCTCATCTTTTTGCGATGACCGAACGCATCGGCCTCGCCGTATTCCTTCACCTTGTAGCCTTCCCACTCGGCGCCTTCGGAAAGGATTACCAGCGAGTAGTTGCTGGGATTGTTCTTTTTGTCATTGATCAGCAATTCGATCAGGTGCTTCAGGTCCACCTTGTACTCGGGGATGCAGCAGCGCACTGCCGTCACGAACGCTGTGTAAAGAGCGGTGTAGCCGGCATCGCGGCCGAACACTCGGAAGATGCCGATGCGCTCGTGTGAACCGACCGTCGTGCGCTGGCGCTCGATCGCGTCCATGGCGCGCGTGATCGCCGTCGAAAATCCGATGCAGTACTCGGTGTTGCGGACATCGTTGTCCATGGTCTTCGGCACGGCCATCACCTTCATGCCCTGCCGATCGAGTTCCGCGGCGTAGCTTAGGGTGTCATCGCCGCCAATCGCCACCAGGTAATCGAGTCCGAGCGCTTCGATATTCTTGAGCACCGCCGGCGTCACATCGAACACCGTGCTGGTCACGCCCTTCTTCGTCGATTGCTTGGGTTCGAACTTCTGTCCCTCGAGCACCGGGGGCAGCTTCTTCATCTTGGTGGGATTAGTGCGCGAGCTGTGCAGATATGTGCCACCCGTGCGGTCGATGGTGCGTGTGTTCTCGCGATTGAGAGGCAGGATGTACCGCGACTTGCTGGCCGGATCTTTCAGATCGACGTGCGTCAATCCTTCCCAGCCCCGGCGGATGCCGATCACTTCGCACCCGATTTCGGCCCCTCGATAGACCACGGACTTGATCACGGAGTTCAGTCCGGGGACGTCGCCGCCTCCGGTAAGTATGCCTACGCGCTTCTTTGCCATGAACGACTCCTTAGTAATTATGAAGTGAGAATATAACTGAGGTGGAATTCAGGAGCTGATCCCAGCCGCTAGTCTTGGCCCTCATACTGCAGGAACTTACATTTTAACTATAGAGACACGAGTCACGCACTGTTTTCAGCACGCGAAGCAAAAACAGACGCTCAGGGACGCGGGACAGGCATCTTCCCGCAATCCCTTTTTGGGAGCTCGTTGGGACTATTCAAGGAACTACTTGCTGTTCACGACAAGTTCGAGACGCCGATTGCGCTCCCTGCCTTCCGAGGTATCGTTGGTTGCGACAGGATGCGTTTGGCCATAGCCGTTGGTCGAAATAGCGTCGGCGCTCACTCCCCGACCCACCAGCATCGACTTCACGGCATTCGCGCGATCCAGCGAGAGCGTCTGATTCGCGTCCGGAGTTCCGGTGTTATCCGTGTGCCCGGCCAGCGCCACGCGCGCACTGGGATATGCCTGAAGTATGATCGCGAGACTGTTCACGGTTGCATTCGATTCCGGCGTCAATTGAGTAGTAGCCGATTCGAAATTCAGGTTGTCGAAGGTAAAAGTCTTAGGCAATGGTCCGGCCGATGGATCGGCCAGAAATGCCGCCAGCTCGTAGTTCATGGATCCGCGCGGCACGGAAATGTTGCGCCCGCCTGGCAAGTCAACTCTTACCGCTTCTGTCGTTCCAGGAGAAACCGCGGTGGCTTCGCGACGCGGGGACCTGCCCAACAGATACAAGAGGAGACCAGCCGCCGCTAAAGCGAGCAGCAGGAGCGGGAGCCAACTCATGCTTCTTTCTTTCGGAGGCTCTGCGATTACCGCTTCACTCTCTGGAAAACGCTCGATACTCACCGGCTCGCTCACAGATTCGGTCACGGTCCTGGAACGTACGTCCGTGGCACCGGTGCTCAGAACTCGCGAGAGACCAGCTGGCGCAGCGGCCGCGATCTCGTCTTTCGCGTGTAACAGTGTGTTCGTAAGACTGGCGGAATCCGCACCGGCACCACTCGTCTTTCCCAACACACCAAGGGTGAGTGGGGCGGCCAGCGCCATCAGCTTCGAAGCCGACGCCGGACTTACACCCGACGATTGCGCGACCACTTCAGAAACCGCGCCGCTCTTGTTGCCAAAGATCTTTCCCAGCAGTTGCTGGCCTGCACTCAACATATTGGTTGTGGCGCCGCCACCGCCGAACAGGGAGAACACGTCCTCGGCAGCCGCGCCGTATCCACCATTGCGAATCAACCCCGAAAGAGTGTTCGCTCCCTCGCCGGAAGACACCATGCTGACCAACCCGCTCAATACGCTCGGCACGGCGGCACTCAGAGCGCCGCGAGTTGAGGATTCAGGCTCACCAACCAGTGAACTCGCCTTTCGCACGACATCCGGCGTGAAATGGCTCCGCACTGCATCGATGAGACTCTCTGGACGCAAATATTGGGAAACTGCCATAAACGTATCTCCTAATCGAATGCTGGTGGGAGGTCAGACAAAGTGATGCCTTCCCGTTGATTCGCTGTTGCCATCTCCGACTGCGCCCGCCTGCTTTCGCAACTTGCTGCCGTGAGCAGGTCCGCCCTGCTTTCACGCGGTGACACTCTCGTGTCAGGCCAAGAATGCTTCCCTCTACAACTAACTCTGCAAGCGCGAAATCGCGGGTCTCGGACATCTATAGGCATCTCCGATGATCAATCTGGCGTCCACACAGCCAACAGACACAACAAGAAGACGGAGCATCTGGATGCTCCCAGAAAGAACGTCTATGTCACGTGAACCATTGGCACGCGAGGGGCGGGAAACTGTGCTTTCTCTGCATGCCGAAAACCTCTCGGCCGGGAAACGCCGGATTGTCACCAGTCGTACGCGGGTTGCCTTGGTCACTCGTGACCAGGAGGAGCTCGTACGCGAGGTCCTGGCGCATGACAAGGTTGAGATTCAGCGAGTCCCGATTGGACGGGCTGTGGACCATCCGCCCGGCTTACGCCAGGAAGGCGACACCGTTGTCATTCCAGTCATGGAAGAAGTACACACAATCAATCGCCAACTCATATTAAAAGAGGAGATCCGCATTCGAAGAGTGCGAGTCTCACGCCTCTATCAGGAACGCATCCGTGTCCGCAGACAGGATGTGCTCATCACCCACCAACCGTTGACTGCCCGCGAAAATACCCAAACCTCAACTGCCGAAGTTGATACGAAATCGAAAACGAAGGAGAAACAATGGCATACGAGAAAATAGTCGCTGCGTACGATAGAACGGGGAAGGCGAAAGAAGCTGCTCGCGCCCTTGAAGCCTCGGGGTTCCCGTCCGGCGACATCAGTCTGTTGAATCGTGACACCCTGAGTGCCGCGGAAGTTCGTGAATCAGGAATCTGGCGCCGGCTTTTTGGCCGCAACGTCGGCGACAACGAAAGCATGGTCTATAGCCGTACCATCGAATCCGGGGGCGCGCTCCTGACGCTCCGGGCTCCTGACACGGAGATTCCTCGTGCGATGAAGATTCTCGATGTCCACAGCCCGGTTAACGTGAACGACCGGGCTGCGAGCTACGGTCTGACTTCCACATCCACGAAAACAGCTTCTGTGACGCCGACATCCACGGACCGAAGGCCAGTGACGGAAGAAGTGCTCCGCTTAGCCGAGGAACAGCTCGATGTAGGTAAGCGCGTGGTCGAGATCGGCAAAGCTCGCATCCGTCGTTTCATTGTCGAAAAGCCGGTGGAATCGCAGGTCACGTTACATGAGGAGCATGCGGCCATGATGCGACGCCCGGTCACGGATCCCGGGATCGTCAAGGATGTGGATTGGGCCGACAAGACGTTTGAGATCACGGAGACGGCGGAACAGGCCGTGATCAACAAAACCGCACACGTTGCCGAAGAGGTCGTCATCCGGGTAGAAGGGTCAGATCATGTGGAGACGGTTCGCGATACGATTCGACGGCAGCAAGTAGAACTGGAGCGCACCGCCCGCGATCGCGATCTAAAGAAAGCGGCCTGACCAGGATAGATGAAAGTTCCACTCAAGCGTCCTCTCGGCTTGAGTGGGTAATTGCACAGGAGAACGCGGCGAGTCCGAATCAATTTCTGAAGTAATAAGTCCAGCTCATAGAGATATAGGATTTCACCGGCACGCCCACTGCTCTAACTATTCGAACCGGAAGCGTAACCCGAATCGCACCTGAAACGGTTCGACGGGGTGGAAAACGTCCGTAAATGCCGGGGCGGCTGTCGGCGTTATTCGGGAGGTATAGGCGTAGTCAATGTCGTGATCGCGGCGGTTAAGCAAATTCAACAATTCGGCCGAAAGGCTCCATGTCTTGTTGATTTGATAACCGACCTGCGCATTGAGCAACGCCGTTGCATTTGATCGGAAGATTCCATCGGACGTCAAATCGCGCGGGCCAAAGTAGCGCAGGCGCAAACTCCCCGAAAAGCGATTGAGATCGTGCAGTGTGATGCCCGAGGAAATTACCAATCCAACCGCTTCGGGCACCCACTTGCCGCCGGGACTGTCCGGCGCCGCATCATCTTCGTCGATTGTGGTAAACAGAGCTCGCGAGTCTGCAAGGTCAAAATCAAAAGCCAAATGTTCCAGTGGGGTGTAGTAGTTCGCGAATTCGACGCCATAGCGGTTGCTCGGCTGTTTTGAAGCCGTTGTGCCTCCGGTGTCGCCGGACTGCTGCAGTTCGGAAGCGCTGTGGAGATACCAGAACGAAACGGTGCTTTGCAGATGTGCAGATGGCGACAGTGCGCACGCCAACTTCCGCGCCTTTGGTTGGGATCAGGGCGGGAATCGGCGTGGCGGGCGTATTGGGGTAAGGATTTTCTCCCGAAACCGGTTCGATCGTTTGCGTTGTGCCACGCCCGTCGTTGCTGTGAAAACTGAATCCGCCCTGTACATAGAACTCAGTGTTGAACCAGGGACCGAAGATCAAACTTAATTTTGGGCTAGGCAGAGCCTTGGTGGCCGTGCCGGAATTGGCGGGAGTAACCAGGCTGGTGACGTCAAATTGTTGCAGGTCGCCGCGCAGGCCCGCGACAGTGCGGAATTTTTCCGCCCACTGGATTTTATTTTCCGCATAAAAACCTATTTGCGTGTCCGTGAAACGATCCGCTTGCGTGGTTGCGGGCAAAGTGTTTCCGGTGGAGGAATCTGTTTTGTCGACGCGCACGCGATTTTCGGTCTGGTAAAGGCCATTGTGGATCCAATCGTTGCGGACTTGCAGGCCGAACGTATTTTCCACCTTGCGGCCAAACCATCGGCTGAAAATCGTGTGGCTTGCGTCCAGCCCAGCCACCCAGCGCCTGTCCTTCTGTTCGAACTGATCGCCGCGAACAGGGTCCGTCAGGAAGTACGTGAAATCAGAGAACAGGTCGAGATCATAATAAAATCCGTAGGCCATGAGTTGCGTCTGGGAATTTGCGCGCTGGCGATGCCATCCCGCTTGCAAGCTATAACGCTGTGAATTGCCACCATCAGTTGGGTTCAGTGTTCCGAAGAAACCAACCAGGGGAACAGCGTTATCGGCGATTTGATCGCTCGAGTTCCATCTTCCGTGGTAACCACGAGCCGTGATGCTGAAGCCGTTGGCGTCTCCTCCGTGGCTATAGGTAAGAAGGCCGTTGAATTTGTAGTAATTATCCGGATGCGTCCATGGGCCGTTATCGTGAGAGACTTCGCCGCCGTATAACAAACTGCCCGAACCGAGCTTTCGGGATGCACCGAAAACACCCCGTCCAAAGCCATACATGCCGCCTTCGACGATGAAGAAGTTCTGGGGCAGCGTCTTGAAAAACACTACATTGGCCGATCCTGCCGAACCATAGTTGCCCACATCGGCGTAATAAGGACCCTTCTGGAAATCCACCCGCTCCACAAATTCCGGGATGACAGTGTTCATGTCCGCGTACCCTTCGCCGTGCGCGTGCGACGGCAGGTTAAGCGGCATTCCGTCGAGGAAAATGGCGAAATCTGTGCCGTGGTCGAGATTAAAACCGCGAAGGAAATATTGGTTGGCCTTACCGCCGCCGGCGTGTTGCGTGATGATGACACCGGGAACCGTCTCCAAAACTTCTCCCGAACGAAGAATCGGACGCTCTTGGATTTCCGTTGAGCCCACTGTCCCCTGGGTGGCGGAACTGGCAATTCCGATGAGGCTATCCTCCCGGCCCTGCACGTTCATGGTGGTGCTCACGGAGCCCACAGCCAGAGAGATGCGCAGCGCGGGCAGCGCCTCAGCGTCCCTATGGAGACGGCGAGCTCTTTAGTTTCAAAACCAGGATTCGATACCACGAGACGATAATTACCTGCCGAGAGTCCAGAAATAACGAAGGCGCCGTGCGGGTCCGACTGGGACGTTATTCGTACAATACCGTTTGCGCTTCGAATCTGCACGGTAGCCCCGGCAATCACCGCGCCAGACGTGTCAACGACAGTTCCTGATAGCTGAGGCGGAGAAGGCTTATCAGAATTGGGCAGATCGACCCTGGCTGCCGGAGCAGGCGCGCTTTGCGGAGTTCCGCCTGCTTTGGTCTGAGCGAATGAGCAAATTGACAGGACAACCAGCACGAAATAGAAGCCAGCCGTGTCTCATGTCTCGCTTTTTTATTGGCCGCTCCATCATCATCAGCCAGTAGCACAAATTTAAAAATCGTAATACCGTTGGGTTAAACTACGGCTCGCATCGTTAAGCACCGATCTGCCTTAAGGTTTCAGTGTGGAGTCCAGTGCGGATGAGACGTGAATAGGCCGTCTACGAATCCGATCTGGAAGGAAATGAACGCACCGAATGCGACGCTGACAACTCCGGAAACGATCGCGAGCCCACGATTGAAGGATGTGAACTTTTTCCCCGTGTACGCGAAGGGCGCGCCGATCGCCATGGTGATAACGATCATCCCGGCTATCGTTCCCACGCCAAATACCAGCAGATACGTAACGGCCCAGCGCGGATCGCGAATCGTGGTCAGTACCAGCAGAGCGACGGCCGCCGAGCCTGCCAGTCCGTGCACGATTCCGACTGCCAGCGGCCGTAGCATTTGGTATAGGCCGATCTTCTGCAGCGCCTGCGACCAGCGACCCTTAGGCGCCTCCGCAGGTGCAGATGAACTTCCGGAGCATGCGCATGGACGTGCTCATGACGATGCGATCCATGCTGATGCGGATGGGAATGGACAACCTCTGCGTGCTTGTGTCCGGGCGTGAATCTGTCGGTGATCCATTGCGTGATCCCGGCAAGGTTGAGCACACCCAGCAGAATCAGCATCAGGCCGACCGCGAGTTCCATCGCCAACCCAACCTTTACTGGAATTACCAGGTTGAAGAGAATAATTCCGGCTCCAACTACCAGAATCGTCAGCGTATGGCCAAGCCCCCAGAAGGCGCCGATCAGGCCGGCATGACGAATGCTGTTCTGGCGGCTTACGATCGTGGTGACGGCGACGACGTGGTCGGGATCGGTGGCGTGCCGCATCCCGAGGAGGAATCCGAGTCCGACAACGGCGAACAGATTGGGCAAACTATTCATAAAATTGGCCGCACAATTTTGGATTCTGTGCTCATTGGCTTATTTCGCATCCGCCACAACATAGACGTAGCGCAGCGGTTCTTTCCCGGTGTTCTTCACGTCGTGCTCGGTTTCAGGCGGACAATAGAGTGCCTGTCCCGCTTTCACCGGGAGGTTCGAACCATCGGCAAAAATCATCTCTCCCTGTCCTTGCAGCACAACCAGCAATTCTTCATGGTGCCCAGTGGTGTGTTTTCCAACCGATGTATTCGGGACGAGTTCCACCAGCCCGGACTTCATCGTTACCGACTCTGGTGGCCCTCCAAGCACTTGAAGATAATTCGCGCCTTTACTGTCGAGATCGACCACCTTGGCATGAGGCTTTGGATTGCCGACCTTCTCTGCAACTGCCATTCCCCGCATTCCGAGAATCAGAATCAACGAGGCGCATGTAGACACAGCCACCATGTTGCCTTTCATCCCAGTAGTCGGTCCTTTCGAGCGACACAACAATCTATTATGTGTAGCACGAAATTTGCAATCGTAGCACGGTTGAGCGTCACCCGCTTATGTGAGTCAAAAATGAGTCACAAAGTGAGTCGGAACGTTCCTGTTGCCCAGATTCGCTACACTAATGGGTGAACAACAGAGTCTAAAGAACGAGGCGGCTGGGAGACAAAACATGGCGGAGTTAACCAGGACCGGGGTTTCCCTGGAAGAAGACCTGCTTCAGCAGTTTGATCGATTGATCGCGCGGAGAGGCTACAAGAATCGCTCCGAGGCGATCCGGGACCTGATTCGCGAGAGCCTCATCGAAGAAGAGGTGGACAGCAACCGGCAGGTGGTCGCCACGCTGTCGATGATTTACGACCATCACCGTCCGAATCTCGCCAATAAGCTGACTGAGCTGCAGCATCACTCCCATGGCAACGTGCTCGCCGCCACGCATGTTCATCTGGACCACGACAATTGCCTGGAGGTAGTGATCATGAAGGGCCGCAGCGGCGAGATCAAACATCTCGCCGATCACATGCTTGCCATGCGCGGTGTGAAACACGGGAAACTAGTACTGACCACCACCGGCAAAGCGCTGCGCTAAATCTCAATCCAACCCGTGGATTCGCATTTCCACTAACTGATCGATGCTCAGGTTCTGCAGTCCGCGCGATCGCATTTGCGCGATGTACTCCGGCGTCACACCGTGAATTCGCATGGCGATGAGTTGTTCCGGGTCGGGATGCGAATACCCAAGCTTCTGTAACTTCTCGATGAACTCGGGCGACACTCCGTGGATGCGAAATGCAATCAGTTCCTGTAAATCCACGTGGTCGTATCCATCTTTCTTCAGCTGATTCACCCACTCCGGCGTAGCGCCATGGATTCGCATCGCGATCAGCGTGTCTTCGTCGGGCTTGTAGCCCGCTGCGTGCAGTTGTTGCACCATCGCCGGAGTCACACCATGGATTCGGAAGGCGACCAGCTTGTCGCTATCCTCGGCGCTTAGACCCGCTTTCCGCAGCTGGCTGATGAATTCGTGGGAGACGCCAAAGATTCGGAAGGCGATGAGCTTGTCCGTGTCCAGATCTTCCAGGTGTTCGCCCTTCATTTCCTTCGCGAACGCCAGGCTGACATCCTGGACTGCCATCGCATATTGCTTCTCGTCGTCAACATCGTCGAAGCCCAGCGCTTTCATCTCCGCGGGATACTTCGCATCTGGCGTAAAGTGAAAGACGCCTGCGCCTTCGCCGCTATCCAGATATCCCTCGCAATCGAAGCGGCCGGCGTCGCGGGCAATCGTGAAATGCACATCTTGCCGACCCGGCTTCGAGAGGTCCAACCCCGAGAACGCGGTGATCGGCCAATCCGATTCGTGTTGCGAGTCTCCGTTGTGGCGGTGCTGGATCAATCCGAAGTAGATCTTCCCTGGATCCTCGGATCGACGCATCGTCCAATTGCCGCTTTGCGTTTCGGATGCGCGCGCCGCAAAGCCGCACACGAGCACGCACGCAGCAACACATGCAAGAACGATAACGAGTCTACGGTTCATCTGCTTCTCCATCACAGTTCAGCTCGGGCAGAAACAATATTCAGGTTCTTTAGTTGAATGAGTTTGTCCAAGTTCAGGTTATGGAACCCGTGGCGCTGCGCGCGCTCGATGAATTCGGGCGTGATGTCCTGCACCTTGGCCGATATGAATTGATCCGCGGTAAGTTTGAGCCCCAGTTGCTGTAGTGCCTTTACGTACTCCGGCGTAATGTCCTGCACCTTCATGGCGATCAGCTGATTGATGGTGGGATTCAAGCCGGCCGCGCGCATGTCGCGAACGTATTCGGGGCTGATTTCCTGCACCTTCATGGCGATTGCTTCATCGGCTGTCGGATTGAATCCGAAGGTGTGCAATTGCTGGATGTATTCCGGCGTGATGTCCTGGACTTTCATGCCGATGAGTTTGCCGGTATCGAAGGTCAATCCGGCAGCCTGCATTGCACGGACATATTGCGGCGTGATGTCCTGGACCTTCATCGCGATCAGGTTGTTCGGCTCGATCTGCTGACCGAGCGCTTTCATCTCACGCACGTACTCCGGGGTCAGGTCCTGGACTTTGAATGCGATGACCTGCTCCGGCGTCAGTTCCACTCCGGAGGCGCGCAGTTCGCGAACATATTCCGGGGTCACGCCCTGAACCTTGAACGCAACCAGTTGGTCGACATCGAGATTGGCGAAGCCCGCGGCTTTCAGACCGTCAATGTACGATCCAGAGCTCTTCTCTTCTTCTGTCTGCGCGGTTGCTTGCGTCTGTTGAATTACCTCAGGACTGGGTTTCGATTGCGGACTTGGATTCGGGTTCGCGTTGGCAGACGCGCCTTCGGGTGCTGTTTGGGAAGGCGCATTCGTTTGCAACGCAGGCTCGGCCGCTGCGGCTTTGGGAGCGATATCCAGCAGCGCCGTGCTGGCGACGAGTGCCACACCCAGGCACACCAGCACGACTGCGAGGCCGACAGCGCGAGTGCCCTGCAATGTTTCCATTCCCAAGAGCCGCTTCACACGCGCCGAAAGAGAACCGCCGTTGGCGGCCAGAGCCAGCCGCGGCGTGCTTCGCCAGCCTTCCATGATGGTGAGGGCTCGCGCGTACTCCAGACGGTCGCCGCAAATGGCAACAGCGGCATCGTCGCAGCAATGTTCACGCTCGGCGCGAATGCGGCGGCTCACCCACCAGACCGCCGGATGATAGAAGAGGACCGTCTCCACGAAAATCTGGAACACGTTGACGAAGGCATCGAGCCGCTGGATGTGCGCGAGTTCGTGCGCGATGACGGCCTCAAGTTGCTGTTCTGAAAGACCAGCAATGGCCGCAAGCGGAATCAGCACCACCGGCCGGAACCATCCGATCACCGCCGGCGCATCGATCTCCCGAGATTCGCAATACTGGATGATTCGCCGCACTCCCAGGCGCTGCTGCAGAGTCAAGCAGGTGCTCCGAAGAGTTGCTTCGAGCGGATGGGCACTCTGCCGCCGGAGACGACCAAGAAGCAACAGACCTCCCACACTCCGCAGACTGAGAGCAACCACTCCCAGCAACCACACCTCCACCAGCCAGGGCGAGATACTGATTTCGCTCGCGGACCCGGCGTCCTCCTGCTTTATCGGTGTCCCCATTGTCCTGCCTGGCGCTACCAGAGCGGCCTGCGTTGTGACAGCAGGGTCGCTGGTCTCAGAGCTTTTGCTCTGCAACATCAGGAAAGTGCAAACCGGGGCTGCCAGCATCAGCAGCAGAACGATGACCGATGCGGCATAGCGAAGATTCGCGTTGCGAAGCATGGTCATCAGCAACCACAACAAGGCTGCGAGCGCTGTGCCCTGCCACAGGAAATGGAGCAGCGTCCAACTCAGGGCCTGCATGATCTCAGGAGTAAACCAGTGGGCAAGGATACTCATTTTTGCCTCCGCTCGAACTCGTCCAGTAGTTGGCGCAACTCTTCCAATTCCTTCTGCGAGGTAGGACGGCCGGCAAGCGCGTGCAACATCATGTCGCTGGCCGATCCCTCGAAGACGCGTTGCAATACATCGCTGGCAATCTGCCGCTTCGTGCGATCGGCCGGCTGCCGCGGTTCGTACACGTGCGCCCGCTGATCTTCGTTCCGGATCACCAGCTCTTTCTCAGTCATGATCTGCAACAGCTTGAGCACCGTGGTGTAGCCGATCTCTCTTTTTTCACTGAGTGCCGTGTGCACTTCTCGAACTGTCGACGAACCTCTCGTCCATAAGACGTGCAAGATCTCCAATTCGGAAGCAGTGGGTTTGTGAACCGGCGATTTCATGAGGGCAGACGATACTACGAAGCACTTCGTAGTGTCAACGAAAACTTTCGTAGTTTGTCGTTCGCGGTTTGCGGAAACAGAGCAGCGTTCCCCGCTATACACTATTGCCGTGCGCATCGGCATCGACATACGGGCCATCGGCGACTTCGGCGTTGGAACTTACATCCGCAACGTCGTTCGGACGCTTGGCAAACTCGATCGGCAGAACGATTACCTGCTGATCGGGGAAGGCGACCGCATGCGCGAGATGGGCGATTTGCCGCCGAATTTTCACAAGATCCGCTTCACCAAGCCGGTGAATTCGGTAGGGGGATGGCTAGGACTGCGCGAGATATTGAGTCGCCATGAGTGCGACCTCGTCCACATTCCATCGCTGTTCTGGATGCCGCAGGTGCGTCTCTGCTGCCCATACATCGTCACCGTACACGACGTGCTCGACTTCATGTATCGCGCCAAGAATGGAGCGAACTGGCAGCGAACCCTGCACTACTATTCGACGCAGCAGGTGCTCAGGCACGCGGAAAGAATCCTCGCCGTTTCCAATTTCACCAAGATGGATATTGCGCGTCTCTTCAATATCCGTCCCGAGAAAATCGAGGTCATCTACAACGCCATCGACGACCGATTCCTGCAGGGACACACCTCCGAACGCGAGCGCCAGTTCATCGCCGAGCGTTTCCAGGTGAACTATCCCTTTCTGCTTTATGCCGGCCGAATTGGTCCCCAGAAGAACCTGGTGCGCATCATCGAAGCGTTTTCGGCGCTGAAAACCGAACTCGCCAAGGACGGCAAGTACTCTGACCTGAAACTGATCATTATCGGCGATGAAGTGTCGCGCCACCTCGATGTTCGCCGCACCGTGGTGAAAAGCGGCGTGCAAAACGATGTCCGCTTCCTCGGATTTGTTTCCATCGACGTGCTACGCATCTTCTACGACACGGCAAAGATCTTCGTTTTCCCATCCTTATATGAAGGTTTCGGATTGCCGCCGCTGGAAGCCATGTCGCACGGCACACCGGTCGTAACCTCCAACACTTCTTCTCTGCCCGAAGTTGTAGGAAAAGCCGCGGTGATGGTGAATCCCGAGAATGTGTTCGAGATTATGCGTGCGCTCCATCGGGTTCTGATCGATCAGAGTCTCCGCGACAAACTGAAGGACTGCGGATACGAGCAGGTGAAGCGGTTTTCGTGGGAGAACTCGGTTCGCCGTCTCCTGGAAGTCTATTGCGAAGTGGGCAGCACAAAGAGTGCGGTTGCCGCAGGTTAGTTCCCGCCCTTTGCTTCCAAATGTCGAGGTTTGAATGAAGTTATGTTCATTTCTTTGCAACTACCCCATTGAACAAACCTTTTTTGTTAAAGTTCCCGATAGCAGATCACCTTTCGCGACACACTTCGCTTCTAACGGACAGATCTACTTCTCGCCACTCGCTTGGGGGTTCTCTTGTCGGGCCAGTTGTACCGGAGAGTCTACGTTTTTCTTGTTTCCCTGGTTCTGGCGAGCCTGCCCACACTGAGTAGCGCGCAGTCCAAGGCTGCTTTTGCCGACTCCCCCTCGCTGGACACGATTGTCACGCGCCTTCGCGAGGCCGCCGATCAGAGCCGATCAAAGTGGTCGTCTTACCGTCTGGTGCGCGAGTACCAGATGTTTCACGAGCAGAACGCCACTCCGATGGCCGAGGTAAAAGCAGAGCTGGTCTATGATCCCACCGGGAATAATGGGTACCAGATCCTGGAAAGCAAGGGCAGCGATCGAGGCTCAAAGATCGTCAGCCGCCTGCTGGACACAGAGGCGACGGGATGGGCGAAGTGCAATCGGCCGCATCCGCCTACTGCCATCTCGCGCGATAACTACGATTTCACTTTCCTGGGAACAGAGTTCCTGGACGGCCATCCGACTTATGTCCTCGGCCTGCACGCCCGCCGCAAAGACTCCGGACTCATTGAAGGCAAGGCATGGGTTGACGCCGAGTCATACCTGATCCGCAAGATGGCCGGTCAGGAGGCAAAATCCCCTTCCTGGTGGGTGCGCGACGTGAACCTGATTTTGACGTTTGGTCCGGTAGGCGGCATGTGGCTACAGACGACAAGTCATGCGGTCGCCGACATCCGGATTGTCGGGAAATACACCATGGTGGGCCGGGCGATCGGATTGAAAACGCCCGAAATGGCCCAAAGTGGTATGCCATCGAACTCCGCCCGCTGAATCGGCCAGCTTCTTTGTAAAAATTTGTAAATCTGCTCGAGCAGTGCCTCACCTCACAGCACCCACCGCCGTCTAGCAACTTACAATTCAAATGCAGAGTTCTTGCTGTTATTTTCTAAGAGCACAAGCCAGGATTGTCTCGGTTCAATCCAGAGTCATAGGCAGGAAGGGCGATGACGCCTTCCTCATCGAGGTTTCGTCATGATGAAAACGATTACAGGGAGCCGCTATCTTCGCGCGCTCGCAGTCGCTTTCTGTCTTTCGATCGCGGTATCGGCGCAAACAGCTTCGACCGGAAAAGCGGTTGGAACGGTGAAGGCCGTCTCCGGCAACGTGATCACCATTAACAGCGATGCCGGCGGCGAGATCAAAGTTTCGGTCGCGGATTCTGCGCGCTTGATGCAGTTAGAACCGGGCCAGAAGGATCTTAAGGCGGCGATACCGGTTCAGTTGCAGGATTTCCAATCTGGTGACCGAGTATTGGCGCGCGGCAAGCTCTCCGACGACAGCAAGAGTCTCGACGCCGTGCTCGTCGTGGTGATGAAGCAGACTTCGATTTCGCAGAAGCAGCAACAGCAACGCGAAGACTGGCAGAGAAACAGCATTGGCGGCCTGGTAAAGACCGTTGACGCATCGGCGGGAACTGTAACCGTTACTGTGGGCGCTGGACCAACCAGCAAGTCGGTGTTAATTCGGACTTCGAAGGACACCATCATTCGGCGATACTCGCCCACCTCAGTGAAATTCGACGATGCCACCAAGAGCACGCTCGCTGAAATCAAGCCCGGCGACCAAGCCCGCGCAAGAGGCAGCAAGAACGCAGATGGATCGGAAATGTCGGCGCAAGAGGTTGTTTCAGGTGCGTTCAAGAACATAGCCGGAACCGTGCAGGCGGTGAATGCAGACGAAAAAACGCTAACCGTCCTGGATCTTGCTACCAGGAAATCCGTGACCGTGAAATTAACGGCGGATTCGCAGATGCACCAGTTGCCCGCGATGGTGGCGCAACGGATCGCGATGCGGCTGAAAGGCATTCCCGCGCAAGCCGCTGGAACTTCAGCTCCGGGAAACTCGCAGCCGCCGGCGGCACCTCCGGCCACTCCATCGGGGCAAGGGTGGAATGGACATGGCGGCCCTGGCTACGGTGCTAATGGAAATGGCGGCCCGCCGGATCTTCAGCGCATGCTGGGCCGTACCCCAACCGTGAGTCTTGCTGATTTGAAAAAAGGTGACGCGGTGATGATCGTGTCGACGGAAGGAACGGCGGCTATGGCGCCGACCGCGATTACGTTACTCAGCGGAGTCGAGCCAATATTGACCGCCTCGCCGGATGCCGCGAGGGGCATGACCCTTTCCGCATGGAGCCTCGACGCAGGCGGCGGTGGGGATGCCGCGGCGCAGTAATGGTTTGCACTAGTCGCATGACAGGAGACGCAATGCAACTCTTTCGATCCGCCCGACGGGGACGGATATTGCTCGGCGCCATCATTCTGTTTCTGGTTTCGGCGAATCTCAGCTTCTCGCAAACGGCCGGCGGTTCCCTGCATGGGCAGGTGACCGACCCTTCTGGCGCAGTAGTCACGAAAGCGACGGTTTCGGTGATGACCGCCAGCGGCCAGACTCTCATCGCCAATACGAACAGCAAAGGCGAGTACCAGTTGCAAGGTCTGGCGCCGGGAAGCTATACGGTCACCGCGGTAGCTGATGGATTTTCGACTTTTCAGCAAGCGGTTTCTGTGACAGCGGTTGAAAGTCACGTTCTGAACATCCCGCTTGAAATCCAGGTACAGCAGCAGCAAGTACAAGTGCAAGACCAGGGCACAAGTGTCGACGTGACTGCGGAGAACAACGCCAGCTCCACAATCATTAAGGGCAAAGATCTGGACGCGCTCTCCGACGATCCCGACCAGTTGCAGGACGATCTGACCGCACTAGCGGGACCCTCGGCGGGACCAAACGGCGGAGAAATCTATATCGACGGGTTCACCGGCGGAACGCTACCGCCGAAGTCGTCGATCCGCGAGATTCGTATCAACCAAAATCCGTTTTCGGCCCAATATGACAAGCTGGGTTATGGCCGGATCGAAGTCTTTACGAAGCCCGGAACCGATCAGTTTCACGGCCAGTTCTACTTGATGGGCAACGATTCCGCGTTCAACACCAGCAATCCCTTCGCGACTACCTATCCCAGCTATTCTTCCCAGCAGTACAGCGCGAATTTCGGCGGCCCGCTAAGCAAGAAGGCCTCGTTCTTCATGAACGCCGATCGCCGCAATATTGCAGACGAGGGCATCGTGAATGCCTTCGCCTTGGATAACAACTTCAACCAGGTCCCCTATACCGATTCCGTTCCAAACCCGAAGATGCGCACCAATTTCAGTCCCCGCGTCGATTACCAGCTCACGCCGAATAACACTCTGACCGCGCGTTACCAGTACACCAACTGGAACGAGAAGAACAACGGCGTCGGACAATTTGCCCTCGCCTCTCAGGCGTACAACGACGACACCACGCACCACTCGGTACAGATCAGCGACACCCAGGTGCTCAGCACCAACGTGGTCAACGAGACCAGGTTCGAGTATCTGCGCGACACCGATCACAGAACGCCGTTCAGCACCGACCCCACGCTCAACGTGCAATCGGCATTCGTCAGCGGCGGAAACACATATCAGAATCAAACCGATAGCCAGAACCACTACGAAGTGCAGAACTACACTTCGATAGTGCACGGCAAGCATCTGGTGAAATTCGGCGGACGCCTGCGGGTGGAGACGGATGGGAGCAGCACAAATAGCGGCTTCAACGGCAGCTGGCTGTTCTCCTCGCTGGATGCTTACCAGATCACCGAGCAGGGCCTGGCCGCTGGCTGGACCCCCGCGCAGATTCGTCAGTCCGGCGGCGGCGCCAGCCAATTCTCTATTACCACCGGCACACCCTACGCCAGCACTAACTATGCCGATGTTGGGCTCTACGCCGAAGACGGCTGGAGAGTTCGTCCAAACCTGAGTGTCGATTATGGATTGCGCTTCGAAACGCAGAATGAACTGCACTCTCGCGCGAATTTAGCCCCGCGCGTGGGCCTCGCCTGGGGCCTGGGACGCAAGGGATCAGCTCCAAAGACTGTTCTGCGCATGGGATATGGCATCTTTTACGAACGCCTCGAGATCGACAACATGCTGAACCTGGCGTTGCAAAACGGCGTAACCCAGACACAGTACATCGTGAACCAGCCCGACTTCTATCCGAACGTCCCTACGCCGAGCGCGATTTCTTCTCTGCCCGGAGCTCAGCTTCAGCCCACGGTTTATCAACTTGCGCCTAATATTCGCGCACCGTACACCATGCAGACGGCTGTGGGCGTGGAACGCCAGCTTGGACGTATGGGAACCGTCGCGGTCACCTATCTCAACTCACGCGGCGTGCATCAGTTTGTCACCATCAATGCCAACGCGCCGCTGCCGGGAACGTACGATCCTGCCGATCCCGTGAATTTCCCCGGTGTCCGCCCCAATCCGGCTGAGGGCAACATTTATCAGTACACGTCCGAGGGTATCTACAAGCAGAACCAGGTGATCACCAATACGAACCTGCGCTTTGGCAAAGTGTTTTCGATCTTCGGCAATTACACGCTGAGCTACGCGAACGCCAACACCAACGGTATCGACAGCTTCGCATCGAACTCCTACAACTTGTCGCTGGACTACGGCCGCGCCGCCTACGACGTGCGGAACCGCCTGTTTCTCGGAGGCACTGTCGCATTACCGTACGCCTTCCGGCTCAATCCATTCGTAGTGGTTGCTTCGGGACGCCCGTTCAACATCACCGTGGGCCAGGATTTGAACGGCGATTCCATCTTCAATGACCGTCCAGCTTATGCCGCACAGAGTTCCGCCCCTAACACAGTGAGCACTCCATGGGGCATGTTCAACTCCCAGCCTGGAGTGGGCTATACACCAACTCCGACGAACCTTGGAACCGGCACGGCCCTGGCGACATTCAATCTGCGCGTAAGCAGGACCTTCGGGTTCGGCAAGAAACTGGAGCGCGCCTCGGCTGGCGGCATGGGAGGTCCCGGTGGACCCGGAGGTCCCGGTGGACACGGGCGAGGCTTTTCCGGGTTAGGCAGCATGGGTGGTGGACCCAGCATGGGGGGCGCAACCAATCAACGCTACAATCTGACGTTCAGCGTGTCTGCGCGCAATCTATTCAATCGCGCGAATCTGGCTGCGCCGGTCGGCAACCTGGAATCGCCGTTCTTCGGCCAGGCAAATGCGCTTGCCGGAGGGCCGTTCTCATCACAGAACGCAGTACGACGTTTCGATCTGCAGGCAACGTTCTCGTTCTGAACCCGGCACATGGCTGCGCCCATCCTTTGGCGTGCTTGTGTAAGGATGGGCAAGGGATCAGGCACGCCTCTGCGCGGTTTGCAGTCCGATCAGACGCGCGACCAGTACGGCCAGATACATAACCCCGATCACGGATTCGAACGACGTCAGCGCGCGGGAATACGAGTTCGCCGGGACCATGCCATTGGCACCCATGCAGGTCAGCGTGGTGAAGCTGTAGTAGATCAGGTCTGCCCGCTGCGCGATCCTGTGCGCGTTCACTACGGGATCAAGATAAACCGATGCAGGCTGATATCGCACCATCAGCCGATACAGGTTCGCGAATGCGAAGCCTATGGCAAGATAAGCGCTGAGGGCGCCAAAGATCGTTTCACGACGAATCGTCTCATGTCCAAAGATGACGTAGAGGATGAATACCGTCATGAAAAAATCGAACATGACGGAACAGGCCAATCCGAATGCGTCGAGGCGGCTGGCAAGCTCGGACCTGAGACTCAGATGATGAATCAGCGAGGGGGTGGCGAGAACTAGCCCGAATAGCCACCATTTGCGATGATCGCTAAGAGCGTACATCGCTGCAACGATCGCCAGCCCAGCCAGCACGCCCATCACGTTCCAGTAATTTCCATCCAAAATAAACGGGTAGCAAAGAAGGTAGGCGACGAGCAGACCGAGCAGCACGGAGAAGCGGCCGGGCAATCCCCGATAGGGGAAACGGGGAACGCGCCGGCGGGATCCGCTCTGATCGCCGTCAAAAATGGTCGCTGCTGCTCCAGCTGTCATGGCTCCCCCCGTTACTACGCAGTCATCATTCGTAGGACTTTCGTGGATTCACCCCGCAATGTCAAGAGGCTCAATCTTCTGGGCTTAACCTCAACGCTCAAGCCAGGTTCCCGTTTAAGAACCAGTCCCAAATTTAAACCAGCGCTGGTGACCATGGTAATGGGGCGTTACTAAAGACCGCTGACCTTCCGCCGACCACCTCGATTACCGTCACAGTCAGCTAACGGATAGGGCTGACGAAAGCGGCCAGATCCCACAGAGTCCGCCAACTGTTGCCGGTAGTTGGCAACGAGGCAGTGAGCAGCGGTGATTGGTTGATGAGAATCTGGAACAGACTTCGGCAATTCGGGATGGTGATGGTAGTGATGGTGCTGCTGGCATGCGCAGCTGCACCCGTGGCGCACGCTCAGGATTCCCTGAGCATCGGCGTGCAATCCACGTTGCCGACGTTTCAGCTGGTCTCGAATCCCACCGCCACGAACAACCTGGTAGTGCTCACGAACTGGAATTTCCCGACAACGCTGTTGGCCCACCTGAGCACATGCGTGTACATGACGTTGCCGATGTCAGGCACCGGAAACAACACGGACACGATTCCCGCCAGCGCGGTGCAGGTAAACAACTCGTCCATCGTGACCGGAAGCACCAACTGTGGGATTCCTTCGTCAACCGCTGTGGTGACCAATTCGCTGATCTGGGTTCTTGGAGGTTCGCCATCATCGCGAACCCAGAATGGATCGCGCACCGACACGCTGGGGATTTCGATTTCTGGCTATCCAAGCAATCTGGAACCGGACACGTACACGGGAACGATCAGTTTAATTGCAAGTGTGCAGTAACGAAAAGAAAGGTGCAGTGAAACTCAATCCGAGCAATCGGAGAACAAAAACAGGAGAAGCACATGAAGACGAAATGGATAGTGGTGGTTCTAGCAGTACTCGCAGTGAGCACGGTGGCCTTCGCGGCTCCGAACACAGCAACAGGGACAACGCCGATCAAGGCTACGAAAGCCGAGACACTAACCATCAGCGCCAGCGGACTCACGCCATACGATCTGGGGGCCCTTGCGCCGCAGACATTGACCATCAACAGCACGTGGAATCTCACTCCGGCGCGCGCATCCGTCGCAATCTGCGCGTATATGGATACTGCCACCGGCATCATGAAGGGAAGCGACCCCTCGAATACCGACGTGATCGATCAAACCATGGTGCAGGCCAAGGTGAGCGCGACATACGCGAACATCAACGCAGCCGCAGGATGCGGTCTGACAGCTGTGACTACGGTGAAAAGCTACGCGTTGTCCACGCAGGCTGACCGCAAGAACGTGTCGAAGACCGATACGGTCCTCATCCAACTGAACGGCGTGCCGGCGACCCTGCAGGCCGATACCTACACCGGCGCGGTCACGGTCGTCGCCTACGCGCAGTAACTGGAAACGGTGATGACGCAACTTAGTACAAAACGTGCTCGGTTGACGCTGATCGCCACCGTCCTGCTCGTCTTTGTTCTCGCGATTTCCGCGGTGGGACAGACAGTTGCTCCTCCCATCGCGGAATATCGCGGCAAGGCGTCGGGAATGGTGGAACTCCGGAATGACGGCGACTTTCCCCTCGCCGCGATCATGGAGGTAAAGGGATTCACCGTCGACGAAAAAGGCGTATTGCTGTACACGGCGCTCGATCCGAAGATCGACGTGAAATTCGGCGCCAGCAGCTTTGTGATTCCTCCGCACCAGTCACACTTCGTCTTCTACAAGACGAAATGTGAACTGCCGTCCTATTGGTTTGCCTTTTTAACGACGCTGACCCGCGCCAATGCGGATAAGCACACGATGAAGGTGAACTTCATTCTGCCGCATGTGGTTTACGTGTACCAGAAACCGAAGCTGAAGCGCGCTGATGTGAATGTTGCGCTTCTGATCGGGGAAGATGGTTCGCTGAAACTGCAGATCGAAAACCGGTCGGGGAAATTAGGACGCGTGCAGTCGGTGGAAACACATGGCTTCGAAAAGAACCTGATTTTAGGGGGCGTACCAATCTTTCCGGCGAAGCAGCGATTCGTGGAGTTCAGCCCCGGGCAGCACAACTCGAAAGCGAACGTGGAGGTTGTGTTTGAGGATGGATTCACGATTACGGTGCCGGCTAGCTAGCGCGAGGTCTGATGTCGAAGTTGGTCCCAATGCGAGTGGCGAAAGCGCAGCGCCTGGCGATCCAGGCGGCGAGCCTCTGCGTATTTCTGTTCGTCTTCGCCGTGGGACCACTATCGGCCCAGGCTGTCTGGGGAAAAGCGGGAACCTCCACCCTGATGAATGCCTCTGGCTTCGAAATGAATTACAAATGGGCGCCGATCAGTGGCTGGCTGGGTGGCGGATATTCTGACGGAGTTTCCGTCGGCGGCTATCTCCAGACGCGAGTCAACAACTACGATCTGGGGGCTGGCGATCGCTACCTTCCTTTCACTCTCAGTACCGACGTATTTGAAAGATCTCGTTATTTCTCCTCCCGGGGTCTGTTTGTGCATCGCGAGAACGAACGCGATTCCTGGACGGCCTTTGGAGGCGCCACCAGCGGCGAAACGTCCTACAACTTCTACCGTTCCTTCACGACCGAAGATCCCGTGGGCGGCTTTACCTATACACGCAAACTTACGGATCGCCTGTCACTCGAGTCATTCAACACGGTTCAATCGAAGCTGACCTCGATTCAGGGCCTGCAGTTTGCGCTGCAGCAGAACTGGATCGTCGCCGGATCTGCCGGTGTTGGCAACGGCAGTCACTTCGCTTCGGTTGCCACGGACTACACACGCTCCCGCATGCAGGTCACCGCTGGCTATACCTCGGTAGGTGACAACTTCGAACTCCTGAAGGGCGTTACCTCTCTCGCTCCGGAACGCGTGGGCGCGAACCTGCGCGTGCGACTGCAGCCGTGGAAGCGCCTGCAAATCATGGGTGATCACGAGAAGCTGCTTTCACTTGGACTGCCGGACAGCATCCAATCGGCGCCGGTCACGCTGAACTCGCTCTCCGCGTCGACGCAGTGGAAGGGCTTCCGAGTCGGCGGAGCATTGGGGCAGAGCAGTTCTGGCAGTTTGAGCACGCGCAGTGAATCGCTTTCGGCTTCTCGTGACATCACGTCGCGCATCGGAGCTTCGGCTTCGCTGCTGAGATTCCGTACGCAAGAGGGCTTGACCAGCCTCGCCCTTGGAACCGTGCGCGAGAAGATTTCTCCGCGCCTCAGTGTCTATGAAGGAATCTCCAACTCAGGAAACAACAAGAACCTGCTTTGGGGAGTGCAGATTTTCTCCAACCGCCTGACCCTGGATCTTGAAAACAATGTTTACTACTCACCGCTGGCAGGCGCCTTCAACGGCAAACAGTATTCGCAGGCATGGACCGTTAATGTAGGACTTCCTCTCATCCGCGGCATCCGCGTTCACGCGCAAACCTACGTCGATCCAACCGGCAAGATGCGCTACACCACCTGGGCTGATGGAATCGGATTCAGTCGCGGCGGCGAACAGGTTCCGCAATCAGCAACCTCTTCGATCACGGGTATCGGTTCGTACGTCGTCCGTGGGCGCGTGCAGGATGCCACCGGCAAACCAATCTGGGGTATCGCCGTCCAAGTGGATGGACAATCGGGATTCTCCGACAGCGATGGCGAATTCTTCCTTCGCTTCTCGCACGCGGACACGTACCCAGTCGCAGTATTGCCGGAACGCTCTCTGAATCGCACTGATTATGAAGTTGTGGCTGCCCCTGCTACTGCGACCTCACAGCAGGAACAAAGCGCTGCGCCCATCGTGATCATCGTGCGAGAGGTGGTCCCCAGACCCACAGCGAAACAGTCGCGATAACTCTTCCGCGGGCGCTCGAGTTCGGTAACCAAAGTCACCTCATTCGCACTGAGCATCATCATCAAGACTCCCGTCGCTGCCGATCCCTCTAGTGATGCCACGAAAATATGCCTTTCACACCGTGAGGCACATCCTCTGGTGCTTGGCGGTGATACTCGTCTTCACCACGCCGGGCGGCGCGCAGTGGGAGTCTCGGGCAATGCTCTCTGCGCCGGCAACGGTTCGACTTACGGCTTTCAAGCGTAGTTCAATTTCTGTCAGTGTTCATGAAGTGCCATTGGCCTTCGACTTCCACCCGAGCGTCGATAACGCGCCGCTGGCGGTGCCGGTCACTACGATGTGGAATGTGAATCCGCTGGAAGTTCGCGGCGTGGAAGTAGTGGCCTACTTCGCGGACCCGGAACGTGCTCTCGGTTCGCCGGAGTTTGCCTTCATTCCGGCGCGCTATGTTCTCGGAAGAGTAGACGGCGGCCCGTATAGGGCGTTCGCCGAGAATAGTCGCCTCGGGCCAGCCGGAAGCAGTTTGCGTTTGCTCTCGGAAGCTGTCTCATCGGGAAACGCACGTGCGACGCGAAACGAATTACTTGAAATTCGCTTGGACGAAACGCGCTTGCACGATCGGCCGACAGGACGCTATTCCGGCGTCCTGCAGATTGAAGCCCGATATTACTAAGACGCCCTCCAGCGTCGCTCCACTGGCTACTGGCTGCCTTTGACCAACTCGTCTGCATGTCGCAACTCCGGAAACAACCACGACCATGCGGCGATCACGATCAGTGTCCCGATTCCTCCAAGCACGACTGCCGGCACTGTTCCGAACCACTGTGCGGTGATTCCTGATTCGAATTGTCCGAACTCGTTTGACGCTCCGATGAACAGCATATTCACCGCACTCACTCGCCCGCGCATCTCGTCTGGCGTGGCAATCTGCACTAGCGTGTTGCGGATGACCACGCTCACCATATCGCTAGCGCCGAGCAGTAGTAACGACAACAACGAAGTGTAGAGATTCCGCGAGAGCCCGAAGACAATCGTGAATATCCCAAAGCCAGCGACGCACCACAACATGGTCACTCCCGCTCGCCGGCGGATCGGGCGATAGGCGAGCAGGATCGCCATCGCCGCCGCGCCGACGCCCGGCGCTCCGCGTAACAATCCCAGTCCCCATGGTCCAGTTTGCAGAATTTCTTTGGCGTAAACCGGCAGGAGTGCCACCGCTCCGCCCAGCAGCACCGCAAACAGATCGAGCGAGATGGAACCCAGAATCAATCTTTTGTGCCAGATGTAATGGAAGCCCGCGAGCACGGTTTTCAGGTTCGGTGGTTCACGATGCTTCGGAGGCCGGCGCGGATGAATTCTCGAGGTCGCTACCGCGGCCAGCAGTGATGTAACGACAGCAGCTCCGTACACGGCAGAAGGTCCGCGCGTGGCTGCGTACACAACCCCGCCGATGATCGGACCGAAAATCGTTGCGGTCTGAAAGATGGTGGCGGCCCAGGCAACAGCGTTAGGGAAATGCTCTTCCGCGACGAGTTGAGGTAGAAATGCCTGACCCGCCGGTCCATTGAACGAACGCACCACGCCCAGCAAGACGAGCACCACATAAATCGGATAAACGCTGTGCGCGCCGCGCAACGTGATTGTCAGCAACAGGACCGAACAGATTGCGAATGCGATCTGACAAATCAGGATGAGACGCCGGCGCTCGAAGCGATCCGCCGCATGTCCCGAAACCAGGAACAACAGAATGCCGGGGAGAAATTGGGCGAGGCCCACCAGTCCCAAGTCGAGCGGCCGCCGAGTGAGTTCATACACTTGCCAGCCCACGGCGACCGACTGCATCTCCATCGAACTGACAACCAGGAATCGCGCTAATTGATAGAGAACGAAATCGGGATAAGTGAACGCAACGCGTCCCGAGAGCCCAGGTTGATCAGAAACTGCCATCCGTCTCTATTGTGACAGATGGCTCCTGACTACTGCTTGTGGATGGTTACCCCACCCTTCGGCCTCTAAGGCCTCAAGGGTGGGGTGGTCCCCATTGACCGCGCTATCTACTTCGCTTGCACGGATGCTGAAGCCGTCGCCGGAGCGAACGCATCTCCTAGCGACATCACCTTGATGGCCGACTTCAACTGATCCAGGCTCGCCTTGCTGCTCACGGTGATTTCAGCCGTCGCTCCCGGCAACAGATCAAAGTAGTTGTCGGACAACGTGGCGTCGAGATCGCCGAACGAGATGTAGACCGTTCTCGCCAGCGTCTTCGATTGCAGCGTCAGCTTGTACCCGCGGTCTCCGCTCTGCGAGATGTTGCTGGTAATCTGACTCGGCGCCAATGCCATGCTCTTCGCCGGCAAGAAATACAGCGTGTTGCTGGAGAGCACCTTGTCACCCGACGTCAGTTCTGTGACTACGAACGCATTCGCCGGATCCGCGTCGGCAGGCACAAACTCCTGCCGCGGCACTTTAAAGTACGCTTTGCTGGAGAGTGCAGGAATCTGTACAGCTTGTGTCGCGGTCTTCAACACCTTGCCGTCGAGCCCCATCAGTGTGATTTTCAGATCTCCGCTTATCGGGGCGGTTCGATCCGAGACTATGTACACTGCGATACTGCCGTCCTCTTCGTGCGGCGAAACCAGCACATCGTTATAGAAGCGCTTCGCGTAGAACTGCAGCGCCTTCCATCGACCGTAGTAGTCAAGGCTCGCCCACGATGCCACCGGCCAGCAATCGTTCAACTGCCAGTAGATCGATCCCATCGAACGCGGCCGAATGCGCCGTAGATGTTCGGCGCCAATCTTGATCGCCTCCGCCTGCAACACCTGGCTCACATATAAGAAGGATGGAAAATCCTTCGGCTCATCGTAATCGCGCAACAGGTATTCATGAATCTTCTGGTTTCCTGCCGCGTTCTTCTGATGTGCTAGCAACACTGGCGTGGTGATTCCCGTGCGGTCTTCAGGAATGGTGAACGCTTCAATCGTGCGCATCTCCGGGAACGACTGGAATCCATACTCGGTCATGAAGCGCGGGAAATAGTTTTCATAGGCACGCAGCGGCTCCATGCCGTGCCAAATGTTCCAGTTGTGCATGTCCCCCGACTGGTATTGCTCCGTGGTCTCCTCGTAGTCGGCGCTGGGAGAGCTTGGCCAATACGGTGTCTCCGGCGTGAGCCGCTCCACCGCCCGTGGAAGAATCCCGCTGAACACGCTCATGTAGTCGCCCCACATGTGCATGCGAACGTCGCCCGGCAGGCGATCTCGTCCCTTCCACGCGAGAGCGACTTCGGTCTCGTTGTTTCCGCACCAGATAACGATGCTCGGATGATCTCGCAGCCGCCGCACCTGGTAGTCGGCTTCGGCAGCCACGTTCAGCTTCCACGGATAGTAGCCTGGCTGCCAATCGTTGCCGAACATGAAGTCCTGCCACACCATGATGCCCAATTCGTCGCAGAGATCGTAGAACTCGTCGGTTTCGTAGTATCCTCCGCCCCAGTGGCGGATCATGTTCATGTTCGCGTCACGCGCCGATTCCATGATGCGGCGATAGTCGGCCATCGTAACTCGCGGCGCGAAGCTGTCGAAGGGAATTACGTCCGCGCCCTTCCCGAATATCGGCACGCCGTTGATGACGAATTCAAAACTGCGTCCCCATTGATCGACATCGCGTCGTAAAACAACTTTGCGCAGACCTGTGCGCTTCGTCGCCGCGTCGGCAACCTGATTCGCGACCTTCAGTTGTGCGTGAAAGGTATATAGCGTTTGCGGGCCATATCCCACCGGATACCACAATTCCGGCTTCACAACATTTACCGGGAAGCTGAATTGGTTCAGACCTGGGTGAAGGTCGATAGCCTGCGTGATCTCACCTTTCTTTGCTCCGCGCTCATAACCAACGATCACGGTCGCAGGTCCGCTGACGGAGCTGAGGATATCGATCTCCGCGCTGAGGTGCGCGATATCCGCCGTAACATCGGGCTGTGCAATGTGGAAGTCGGCAATCCGCGCCTCGTCCCATGCCTCAATTCGCGCAGGACGCCACACGCCGCTAGTCACGAACCGCGGACCCCAATCCCATCCATATTCGTACGCTGGCTTGCGCAGGTAGGTCTTATCTTCGACCTGTGTCCTCTGTTGCCACGTGTCCTTCGACGCCATCTCCTTCGCCTTGGTGATGGGCGATGGGAACACCAGCAGCAGCTGATTGGCGCCGGCCTTTAATGTGGGCTTCACGTCCGCGCGGAATTGGCGAAAAGCGTTGTCGGTACTCAGTATCAATTTGCCATTCAGATAAACATCGGCATAGCTATCAATGCCGTCGAACACCAGCTCGATGTTGCGGTGCTTCAGCAGGTCGGGCGTTCCATCGATCGTCGTGCGATATTCCCAGGATGCATTCTCGATCCATTGCAGCTTTGCTTCGTTCTCGCGATAGTAGGGATCGGGAATCAGTTTGTTATGCAGCAGGTCAAGATGGACATCGCCTGGCACCGCCGCCGGATACCACGTAGCTGCATTGCCGGTTTCACCTGTCGTGGTCTGACGGAATTCCCACCCTGAGCTAATGGGAATTGCGATCTTGTTCGTGGAATTGGGTTGAGCTAGTAGAACGGTGGAGGAAGTAAGAGCCATGATTACCAGGAGCCAAACAGCTGAACCTAGCTGTCGAATGATCATCGATGTGATTCCCCGCGGGACTTGGGATTTAAGATTCAAAGCAGAACATCTTACACCCGGCACTAGGCGTGTCGGCTGACAAGGATGAATTCATCGAGTGACTAGAGTGCGCTTCAAATTTCCGCCTTTAGGGAGCGCCAGGTGATCACTTTAAGCACGGACAAAAGACCTGTTTGCGCGCGGTTAGGACTTACGCGATACTTACAGCCCCTGGTGCCGGCTGGTTTTCAAAACGTTCGCTGATACACTTCTTCGGGAAGACGACGAATCCATGAAACCACCATCGAACATCAAGACGCCTGCGCAATACATCGCCTCGCTCCCTGCCGACCGTGCGAAGACGATCGCGACGGTGCGCGCACTCGTGAACAAGCACATTCCGCGCGGCTACGATGAGTGCCTCGTCTGGGGCACGATCGGCTGGACGATCCCCCTGTCTCGATATCCAGACACTTACAACAAGCAGCCGATCTGCTACGTCGCGCTCTCGTCGCAGAAGAACTACTGCTCGCTCTACCTGATGGGCGCGTTTTGGAGTGAGAGTCAGCTCGAGCAGCTGAAGGCGGCGTTCAAGGGAACGGGGAAGAAGCTCGACATGGGGAAGTGTTGCGTTCATTTCGAGTCGCCGGACGATTTACCGCTCGAAGCGATTGGCAAGCTGATCTCGGCGATTTCGAGCGAGAAGTGGATCGAGATGTACGAACAATCGCGCTTGAGGACCAAGGCCGGGCAGGCGCAGAAGGCGAAGCAAGGCGCCCTATCGCCGAGTAAGGTGGCCGCCAAGCGCGCCGGCACAAAGCGTCGGCAGTAAACTTTCCCAGCATGACTCGCCGATACCAGGCCGCCATGTTTTTCCATTGCTGTAGTCTGGAGGCAGTTTCGTTTGATCGAGGCAAGCCACAGCCTTGGCAAACGCCTACGTTTCTTTCCGTACTTCCGGTAAGTTGATCCCCAACTGCTGACATTTCTTATAAAGGTGACTACGCTCCAGTCCGAGCGCTTTGGCCGTACCTGTCATGTTGTAGCTGTGCGCTTTCAGTTCCGTCAGGATGGTAGCTTTCTCAAAGTCGGAGACACGATCGGAAAGCGGTCCTGATCCATTCGTCGCAGTCGTTGAGGACGCCCGTTTGTTTAACTCTGGAATCGCCTGCTCGACAGCAGCGCGATCCACCTGGTCGCCTACGGCCAACAACAAGAGCCGCTCCACCACATTTCGCAATTCGCGCACATTACCCGGCCAAGAATATAGCTGCAGAGCCTCGATTGCCTGTGGAGAAAATGGCGTCGGCTTCCAGTTGTTCTGCGCGGCGACTTGCCCGGCAAAGTGCTCGATCAACGCGGGGATATCTTCGCGACGTTCGCGCAGTGCAGGCAACGTTATGGGAAACACATAGACCCGATGCAGCAGATCCTCGCGGAACTTGCCTGCTTTCACCAGTTCTTCCAAATTGCGATGGGTCGCCACCAGCACGCGCACGTCGACGGCTACTGTCTTGTCTCCACCAACGCGCTCGACTTCGCCTTCCTCGAGAACGCGGAGCAGCTTTGCCTGCATCGCCAGCGGCATATCGCCGATTTCATCGAGAAACAGCGTCCCATGATGCGCCTGTTCGAATTTGCCCGCGTGGCGATTCGCCGCTCCGGTGAACGATCCCTTTTCGTGCCCGAACAGCTCTGACTCGATCAACTCCGCAGGAACAGCCGCACAATTCAGGGTGACGAACGGCCCATTGCGCCGGGGACTTCTAGCATGCAACGTGCGGGCAACTAATTCTTTGCCCGTTCCGGTTTCGCCGAAGATGCAGACGCGCGATTCGCTCGAGGCCACGCGCTCGATCTGAGCCATCAACCTTCGCATCGTCTCGCCTGACCATATGATCTCGTGCTTGCCGACGCGCTGCTGAAGGTCGCGATTCTCTACTTCCAGACGCTTCAGCTTCAGAGCGTTCTCTACCGTGAGCAACAGCTTGTCCGTCGAGATCGGCTTCTCGAGAAAATCGAGCGCCCCAAGCCGGGTCGCTTTCACCGCCATGTCGATATGCGCCTGGCCCGACATCATCACCACCGGCGCTTGCACGCCCTGCGTCTTCAGATCTTCCAGCAGCGCCAGTCCATCTCGCTTCGGCATCACAACATCGGAAAGGATCAGGTCGAAGGGTCGCGAGAGGGCGAGTTCCAATGCCCGCGCCGCATTGTCACAGATCGTTGCTTCATGTCCGGCAAGGCGGAAGGCGCGCGAAAGCGAGGCCAGCGTGTTAGCTTCGTCGTCAACGATCAGGATGTCGGCCTTCGCAGTCGTGGTCACACCGTTGCTCCTGTCCCTGCGCTCACGGTCTCGGACTCAGCCGCGCGCGTGGGCAAGTCGATCATAAATGTCGTGCCCCGGCCGGGCTCACTGGCAACGCTGATACTCCCATGATGATCGCTCACGATCGACTGCACCACAGCGAGCCCCAGTCCCGTCCCATGCTTTTTGGTCGTGTAGTACGGGGTGAAAATGCGGTCGCGCTCTTCGGGTGTCAGACCCACCCCGGTGTCGCTGATCTCCACTCGGGCGTGTTCGCCGCGGTCCCGCGTCCGTAAGGTGAGCGTTCCGCCGTCGGGCATCGCATCGATCGCGTTCAGAAAGAGATTCGAGACGACGCGATGCATCAGGTCGGGATCGAGCGGAATGTCCCCGAGGTGGCCATCGAGTTCCACATTCATCGTGATCAGGTTCGGAGCTTCCTTGATCTGCGCCTGGTGCAGTGCCGCGACCTGTTGCACCAGCTCATTCAGAGAAGTCGGCTGCAACTGCGGCCTCGGCATCTTGGCGAAGTCGCTGAACCGGCCAATGATTGTCTTCAGGCTGTGAATCTCGGAGAGTAGGGTATCTATGCTCTCGTTGAAAATCTCTTCGAACTCCGCTTCCGGCAGCGAGCGCGCCCGGCCCAGGTT
Source organism: Terriglobia bacterium (assembly GCA_963826275.1). Classification (GTDB taxonomy): domain Bacteria; phylum Acidobacteriota; class Terriglobia; order Terriglobales; family Acidobacteriaceae; genus JAJPJE01. Next base: position 139,364 of record CAWGWI010000015.1, read on the forward strand.
CTCGACCGTAAGCTGCAAGGGAAACAACGGATTCTTCAACTCATGCGCCAGCCTGCGTGCCAACTCACGCCACGCCGCAACGCGTTCGGTCTGCACCAGTCGATCGCGCTGTTCCATCAACTCCCGGGTCATCGCGTTGAACGAGTCGGCGAGTTCCTGCAATTCGTCCCCGGTACGCGATTCGACTTGCACATCCCAATGTCCTCCCGCCACCTCGCGAGACGCAGCGGCCAATTGCTCGATTGGTTGGCTGAAGCGCGCGGCGATCCACACGCTGACCAGAATCCCGAGCAGGATGCCAACTGCCGCCACCGCAAAGGCCGTCGATCGGATGTTTCTCTGCAATTCCAGCAGGGGCTTGCGCGAGGTTCCCACGAGCAATACCGCCGCCACGTCGCCGGAGTCGTCTTTCAGTGGGATCGCCTGTACGGTCGCGCGATCCAGCTTTTCCGGCGAGAGTTGCACGATAGCCGAGTGCTCGTTTCCACTTACGATTGCCGAGGTCAACAGCGGCGCCAAGCTTTTGGCGGCCGCGCCCGGTTCGCCCAAAACATCTCCGGCATTGAATGCCAGGCCTTGCACACGATAGAGCCAGGCGAACATGCCGGAGGGCCGGGAGAGGGCCTGCAGAAATCGCAGATCCAGCCTCTTGCCGCCCTCAAGATAGACAAGCGCATCACCGATCTGCACCGGACGAATTGCGATCAGGCCGAGCGCGAATTCGTCGGGAAGCTCCACCTTTTTCAGGAAAGCAGCGCTCGGAATCGTGGCGGGCAGGCTCTCGCGGTAGCCAAAACGCGCCGGCCATTGCGCCGATGAAATAATGTTTCCGTTTGCGTCCAGTACCTGCAGGAAATCGAGCCCATACTCCTGCGCCGTCATCGACGCCTGCTGCAGGTAAACTGACGTGTCTCCGCCATGCGCGGACTCGAGCGCAAGCCGCTGCATGTCTTCCGTGCGCGCGATGCGTTCCAGCTTGCGAACCACATCTGCGCCTTGCGACTGAAACTCATTGCGGAATTCGCCGACGAGTGCCGCGGTGCGCTCCTGATCCACTTGCTCGAAGGCGCTGCGCGTTCGCAGTGATACTGCATAGGTCACCAGAGCGACCACGATCACAACCACCATTGCGAATGTCAGCAGCAGCCGCTGGCGAAGATTCATCGGCGGTCCTCCACCCACCCCTCGGTCAGACTGGGAGCGCCGTCCACATCGAGAGTCCAGTTGCGAACGCGCGGGCTCGCCGCAAAAGCTCTGGGCACATAAAGAAGAGGAATCACGCGATATGAGGTGAGCAAGTCGCGTTCATTGCGAAAGAGGGAGTCGGGATCCGCTTCGGCCGTGCTCGCATTTCCAGGAAGAATCGAAGATGTAATCTGCTGTAACGCAACTCCCGGGTTCAGCGATGCCATGGAGACGCGCACCAGCCCAAGATCGGCTTGCGTATCCGCGTGGCGCGGAACTGCCTGCATGGCAATCCCCGCGTCTCGCGCATTGAGCACCACGCGATCGGCCAACAGTTGCTGGATTCCATCTCCGGATTCATATGAAATCGTGATTGCGCCACTCTGCCTGGCCTGCCCGCGCAGATCGCGGGCCAGATTCGTGTCCTGCGGCGCTGCGAAAAGAAAGTCGTACCCGGTCATCCAGTTGGGAAGGATTCCAGCGGCGACCTCACCCTGTCTTTGGAAGATGACGTTGAGGAGCGCGTTTCGATCGATCGCCACTGAGATCGCCTGACGCATCCGCACATCCTGCAACAGTTGCGAATTCGGCGACGGCACAAGCGCGATCAGTTCCATATTCTGCGAGGCTAGCACGCGCATGCGCTCCTGCTCGGCGCGGCGAATCTGCTCAGCAGGAACATCTACTAAATCGGCTCGGGCAACGCTCAGATCCATCCACTGATCGCGCACGCCCCGGCCAGCGCTGAGATCAATCGAATCCACATAGGGACGACCCTGCCAGTAATCGTCGAAAGCCGTCAGCTTCGTCGTGGCTCCAGAGGAACTCGCCCGGCGAAAGGGGCCAGTACCAATCAGCAATCCGGAACTATCCGTCTTAGAGATTGCATACTGTTGCGATGCGAGCAACGCCGGTAACAATGGCTGCGGCGTGTCGCACTCGACAATCACTACCGAGCCGTTCGCGCGAGCGGTGCGCCAAACCGACCCTTGTTGTGAACTGAAAATCTGCGCCGCATCGGCTGCGCTCAGGATGCTTCCATCGTGCAATCGAATGTTCTGCCGAATCCAGAATTGCCAGCGGCGGCCGCCGTTCTGCGATTCCCATCGTTCTGCCAGCAGCGGCTGAACCCGGCCCATAGCGTCCACGGAAGTGAGCGTCTCCGCTACCAGCGACGCCGTGATCGCTCGCTCCACCGATACCGCCGAGCCGCCACTCTCCACTCGCACCGTGCCGCCATAGTGTGGACGGGTGCGCGCACCAGCGGCGCTGGCGAACGTCAGCACCAGGCTACTGATTGCAAGCGATCGTAACCGTATACGCATCGTATTGTCCTGTCTGCAAGTTGCGAACGATTGCAACCGCGCTGCTCGCATCGTTGGTCACCCACAGGGCGGAGACGGGTCCATCCATCGCAGTCGGCGACGCCACCTCGTTGGGTTCGCGATCGACGATCTCGTAAGCGTGCAGCGAGTCGGTAGCCGTGTCATCTCCCGCGGCGGAAACAAGCAACTGTGTCCCCAGTCCGCAGTTGCTTCGCACCGAAACCATGTCGCTGCCCCAGTCATGCGTACCCGGAACCACGCGCAGCTCCGCGCCTTCGTAAGCTCGCAACTGTCCGTCAATGCCGTCGAACAGCCACAACGCGCCATTTGCACGTGGCAGAGTCGCCGCGGAGAAGAATGGAGGAAGCTGCGTGCCGAAGCCCGGCACGAGAATTCCCGTAAAGTAGTTTCGCGCCGAATTGAAGAACGCCTTCTGGCCGCCCAGTGGCCACGGATCGTCGGTGTCGCGGCAGGTCATTGTGATTGATGAAAGTGCGCTTACCGAACCCGTGCTGCTGGTGCAACTCACGCCTGGAAGATACGCGTCGAAGGCGTGATCCTGTGCCGGCACGATTCGCCCGCGCAGATCCGCCGGAAACGGCGCTTCATGCGCAATGGGAATCGACCGTTGCAGATTCCACTTCCCCGCGCTCCAACCATACAGGCTGACTGCGGATCGGCTAAGCAGCAGAAGAGTGCGCGTGCTGCCCGAATCGATGACCGCAGCGTCCAGGATTGGATCACTTTGCGAGATCAAGAAGGACTTCCGCACCGCCATCGCCGTGCCCGCACGGGCGAGTGCTCCAGCGCCGCTCTTTTCGACTCCGGCCATCACGATTCTCGTATCCGTGCCTCGTCTGATCTCTGCCACAATCAGCCATTCCCGCACATTCTCCGAGACTGTTACCTGGATTTGGCTGGTGCTATTGGTCGTATCGCGCAGCTGAACACCAGCCGCGCGCAGCTGCGTTTCCAGTGGAACACGAATCGCGGAAACCTCGGACGGTGAGAGCGACGACAGATTACGAAAGGTGAGTGCAACGTTTCCGGGTCCAGTGATCGCGCTGATTTGCGAGGCCAGCTTCGCGGTCGCCGCGTCCCACTTCGTCGAGGCAAGAAGCTGTCCTGTGCCAGCCAATATCGACAGGACGATCACAATCCGTATGATTTTCAGCATCTGCTGTCGCGAATTATAGCGTGCGTAGCGCATGATCTCTGTTCCTCTCGACTGCCGCGATGTGGAGCGATGGATCGGCCGATTCGTTCAGGGCTGGTTCCTCTCTGCCAACATAGACACCGCGCGTGACGCTGGCAGCGGCCACTGAGTCTGGCTTTCGCCTGCCACAGGGAAACTCGACCGCCAAGCCGATCCGGCTCATGCGCGGGCCCGCGCTGCGGCGACGCCTACCACCACCAGCAGTGGCGTCCACGCCAGCACCGCCAGGGCCGCCGTGGTTCGCCAGCGAGCTGGCTTGGTCCCGGCGTCTTCTCCGACATGCTGCACGGCCTTTACCGATCCCAGCCATACGTCATAAAGAGCGATTCCCACCGCCATCACGAACATCGCCGCCGCCGACACGAACAAAACCAATAGGAATGCGATCATTGCAGCCTCCTGGTCTTAAACTTCAGTCCTGCCCTGACTCCAACTGTTTCTTCGGCCGCGCCACCTGTGGGGTTAACACGAACCGGAACAACCCTCCGAAAAAGAGCTCTTCGAGCAACACGGCAATCGCGAACGAAAACAACAGCCCTGCCGTAACCGTCACTATTTCTTTCAGTGCATACATAACCAATCTCACTCCACTTCAGACTTGTTACTGCTGCGCTCCAGCAATAGCTGCCTGCGCCGTAGGCACATTGGCCTTGGCCATCACCACCGCCGGCGCTCCGAACCACTCGGCAGTCTGCGCATCGCGCTCGCCGCGAATCTCGACTTCGTCCCCCACGCTGAGCAGCGTGAAGAGCTCTTCCAGGTCCGCCTTCGCCATGCGAATGCATCCGTGCGAGGCCGCTTTCCCGATCGACTTCGGCTCGTTCGTTCCGTGAATGCCGTAGCCCTTCTGGTTGAGCCCGATCCAGCGATTGCCGAGTGGATTGCTCGCCCCAGGTCCGATTACTTTCCCTGGGTGGTAGTAGGTGGGGTTCTCCAGCCGAACCACGATCTCAAAAGCTCCCGTCGGACTCGGACTGCCCGTCCTCCCAACCGCGACCGGAAAGATCTTCTTCACCTGGCCGTTTTCCAGCAGGACCAACTTGCGGTCCTCGAGGCTGACCACGACTTGCCGCTTCGTCGCTGACTGGGCCGAGCCGCGAATCGACATAACAAGGAGTGCGAAGATCAGGATTGCTATCGCTTTCAGGTTCGAGTTGCCGATCAGCCGCCCCATGTCGTCACCTCTGCGTGCGCTGCGCAGAGTCAAAATGCATTACTTCAGCCAAAGCTTAGTGTCTGAAACTAAATGACTTACAAGCGGATCCATGCGCGGGAACCGTGTCTGTTGGGGTGCAGAGTGTCGGCTATGACATGGGTTAGCCGCGAGCGCGCCTACAACCGCCACTTGAGGCTTCCCATCGGACTGCGAGTGGGAATCATCGATCGGCGGACGGTTTCCGTCCTCACAACCATCCTTCTCTTTGTCACGGTGGGAGCCTTTGTCTACGGAGCTCTCAGTACCTTGATCGCTTTCCTTTTCGCAATCTTCTTTGCGTATCTTTTGGACCCGCCTGTCTCACTCGTCGAGCGACGCCTGACCAAGGGCTCGCGCGGACGAGCCATCCTCGTCGTCTATCTTGGCCTGCTCGGTTTGCTGGTGCTGTGGGGATTCCTGGTTGGACCGCGTCTAGCCGATGAAGCGCGAAGCCTGGCGGCATCTCTTCCTGGCTTGCTCGACAAGCTTGAGACCGGACAAATCGCGCACCAGATCGGTTCCAGCCGGGGATGGAGCTTCAATACCCAGGCGCACCTGGCACAGTTCCTGAGAACTCACCAGGAAGGGATCGTCAGCGCAGTGAGTTCGTTAGGAAAGAAAGTTGCTTCCGTCGCGAGTCATGTGATCTGGATCGTGTTGATTCCGATTCTCGCGGTCTTTTTCCTGCGTGATGGCCGCGCTCTGGCGGAAAGCGCGATCCAGACAGTGGACCAGCGCAGCCAGCGGCAATTTCTCCGCGGCCTCAGCGAGGACATCGATAGCATGCTCGCGGCTTACATCCGCGCGCAGCTCACGTTGGCGGTGATTTCTCTGGTCGCCTACATCGTGGTGCTGGAAATCCTGCGTGTGCCTTATGCGATCGTTCTGGGCACACTCGGCGGCATCCTGGAGTTCATTCCGGTTGTCGGACCGCTGGTCGCCGCCGCCATGATTCTGGGCATTGCCTTTGTTGCGAACTACCATCACCTTGTCATCTTGCTTATCTTTCTCGGCGTCTGGCGGCTTATCCAGGATTACGTGAATTCACCACGCTTGATGGGAAGCAAATTGGAGTTGCATCCGTTGGCGGCGTTGTTTGCGGTACTGGTCGGTGGCGAGATCGGCGGAGTCGTGGGCGTGTATCTCTCCGTGCCTGTCATGGCCACACTTCGTATCTTCTGGCGGCGCTACCAGCGCTATTCGGAGACACAACGGGAGCAGCCCGAGACAAGCTCAACGTCCAATAAACGTGCAGCGTAGTTCATTTTGTGCAGCCCACTCGCCAGCGTAGCCCACTCTTTAGCCTTCTTTTGGCGTAAGGGTGGGGACGTAGAAGTTCTGAGCAAGAGTTTCAAATCACCCGATTACAGTTCAGTTAGACGTTTCGGTGAACGTCGCCAATGGATGTCCCAGCGGCCACGGAGCTTCCGCCGTGACCGTCACCGCCCCTGTTCCGTTTGGCAACGTCAGCGTCACCGTCGCATTCCCGGAGGAATCTGTACTCGCAATGCACGAGGTTGAGGTTGAGTTGCACAGTGTCGGCGGAGAAACGCTGGAACTGGTAGTAGAAAGCGTTCCCCCGGACGTCGTGAACAGGATGCTCGCGCCCTGAGGTGTTGCACCAGACGAAGCGACGTTCAAGGTAGTGGTCAGCGTCAGCGAAGAACCTGTCTGATTGTCCCCGGCTTTCTTCGTTAGCGTTGCTGCCGGATTGCCGACAACGATCCACCCACCTTGGGTCTGCGGCGAACCACCATTGTCCGTACCGCTAACGGTGTAGTGATAGAAACCTGGCGTTGCGCCTGCCGTCACCGTCACGGTTCCAGGCTGCGTTGTGGTGACAGTCGGCTGCGTGAGCGCCACGGTGATGCCGCTATCCGATTGCTGCGAATTCAGCGTCACTGATCCCGTGACCGAGATTATCTTCGGTGCCAGCGTGACTTTGCCGGCTGCAGGAACCATGATCGTGTCGGGGTTCAAATCCCACTCTGCCGCCGGCGGCTGCGTGATCGAACCGGTGATCACCAGCAACGTCGCGGAGAAGGGGGCAAAAGAATACGTTGTACTCAATGGGCCGGAGGTTCCTGCAACGATCGTCGTTGGCGACGCTTGTGAAAGCGTGTACGTCTTCGCCGATGACGCCGCGAAGTGTCCCAGATTGAGGGTCGTCGTCGCCGTGACACTCGGGCTCTTATTGATCGCGAGCACGGTCAACGTTGTGCCAGTCGCGTCAATCGCCGCATAGCTGCTGAAGAGGCTTGGATCGCCGTCGTTCGTAGCCGAAACCGAAATCGGTGCGAACGTGTGATGGGCTCCGTCGTAGTTGCGGAAGAGTTTCAGCGCCTGATAGGCCGGAGCAGTCGAATCGGCCGCCGTCCAGCGCGAAGCCGAGAACATGCGCTCGCGCCCGAGGATTCCGAAGACGTCGGCATCGGCCAGCGCCGTGCTAAAGTCGGTTTCCCCAGCGGCGGCAACGTTCCATTCCGTTAAGGAGAGCTGTGGCGGAGTCGTATAGACAGCGGGAGTATCATAAAACACGCTGTTCACGAGCGCGCGCAACCGTGGAATGCGGAACGCAATCGTCTTCAGCGGTTGCGTAGAGGTTGCGTACTGCTGGTTGATGCTGCCGTCCTCGCTCACATAAGTGGAATCCCAGAAGTCGCGCGGAAGGCGCAATGCCAGCGCCTGATTCTGCGCCAGAGTAGTTCCGTTCGTATTGCCGCCCGGATATGCGTGAAAGTCGAACACATCAAGGGAGCGCGTGCCGTCGCGCTTATCCTCGAAGGCAACTTCGTTGAACCACCACGGCAGGAAATCGATGCTCGCATGGGCTGTTTTGTCCGAATTACCTGCCTGGGTGTTCCAGTAGAACCACCAGCAGCAACTCACAGGACCAAAGCGTACCGCCGCTGAATCCCAGGTTGGCATCATGCGGGCTTCGCTGATGTAGGTATCGCGGATTTCGTTGTAGTTCACGGGAACGGGATGGACGTCGCGGTGCGTGCCTCCCCAGATGTCCATCTCATTGTCCATGTCATAGAAGTGCGGCTGAGCGCCATATTTCGTCTTCAGAGCCTGCACCCAAGCATCGCGGTAAACGGTTCCAGCGGAGCCGCTGCCGGTTGTGTCCGCGAGAGGAACGTGTGCATCGGTCAGCAAGTTTCCAGTGATGTAGGTAGGAGAGGACGGCACAGTCGTAGGGCATCCGCTGGCAAACGCGATACCGTCTCCGTCATCCGCGTAATATGGATTCGTCTGGCACTGTGCGCCATACTTCGTCACAGAGAAACTGTAGCTGCTCGCGTTTCCGTCTTTCGCCACCCACGGCAACATACCGATCGTCATGATCGGCGCCGCTCCAGTTGCAGCGATGTTGCTAACGAACTGCGTGGAATCCGAATAGAGCGGCGCGCTGCCCATCGCGCGATTCTGGAAGTACCAGTCATTCGCCGCATTCGTATCGAAGTTCAGCCAGTTATAGCGTGTGCTGGCGTTCCCGCCCCAGCGCACGAAGGTCGCACCGGAATCGGTGACATAGTTCGTGTCAGAGGGGAAGTTCACGCCGTACACGTACGGGCTGATCGCATGGCGGTTCACCAGTACATCTACGGTCACGTGCACTGCTGCGGATGGCGCTAGCGGCGTCGCGCTAACTTCACTTGAGTTTCCGCTCTCGCCCGCCGAGTTCAACGCGGTCACCACGTAGTAGTAGGGGGTTCCATCGGTCAGTCCAGAATCGGTGTAACTGACTGTGGTGGGCGCACCGACCTGCGTATAGGGTCCGCCGCTCACGGTGCCGCGCTTGACGTGGTAGCTCGTGGCCCCGGAGCTGGCCGTCCACGTGAGGGCTACCTGCTTGTCTCCCGCAGTCGCGGTGAATCCGGTGGGCGCGGGAGGTATCGTAGTTGTGCCGCCGCCTCCGCCGCCATTGCCGCCTCCACCGTTACCACCCGCCACAGCTCACGTTGACAATGAGAACGAATGTAATAAGAAGGGAAAAAAGGACATGACTACCTTTAATGGCACGCGTCATTCCGCAGCTCTCCTTGGTTCAGCCAATGCTACTGACTCCGTCGTGCAATCTAATCGGTACGAAGGTGCACGCCCGCGGCGGTCCTTGATGCGGCCAGAAATGGTTACCGCCAGCGGTTACTTCGGTTGTTCCAGCAGCTTACGATTCCACAATTATTAACACGGCTTTCATCTGCCAGTAAGGAAATTGTGGGAAGGTATTCGAATTAGATTGCTGTCCGCGAGGTGACCCGTGCGCAAGCTGACCATCGTTTTCGTCGATGCTGGTGGCGGGCATCGCAGTGCCGCCGACGCCTTGAAGACCGTTCTTTCTTCCCAGCGCGAGCCCTGGGATATCACGCTGCTCAACCTGCAGGAAGAACTCGACAAGCTCGACCTTGTTCGCAGAGTCAGTGGCGTTCGCATTCAGGACTGCTACAACCTCATCCTGAAAAAGGGCTGGACGCGCGCCACTCCGAAGCTGCTACCGGCGCTGCAAAGATGCATACGGTGGTCTCACGGGCGCATCGTTCGCACCTTCAACGCGTACTGGAAACAACATCCAGCCGACCTGGTGCTCTCGGTCATTCCGCATTTCAATCGTGCCCTGGTACAGAGCGTGCATGAGACGATTCCGCACGCGGCGTTCGTCACGATGCTGACTGACTTCGCCGATTATCCGCCACACTTCTGGATCGAACGCGAATCCGAATACCTGATCTGCGGTACCGACAAAGCGACGCGCCAGGCCCTCGAACTGGGTCATTCTCGCAATCGCGTTTTCCGGGCGTCCGGTATGGTCCTTAAGCCGCGCTTTTACCAGAAGCCAGTGCTCGATCGCGCGGCGGAACGAAGACGGCTGGGACTCGATCCCGAATGCCCGACCGGAATCGTGCTCTTCGGTGGACAGGGTTCACGTGCGATGCTCGACATCGCCGAGCAACTCGACGCGACTTCCGACCGCTTGCAACTGATCATGCTCTGCGGACACAACACCAGGCTGGCCGACAAGCTGCGTGCAATGCGGCTGAAGAAGCGCATCTTCGTTGAAGGATTCACCTCGCAGGTCGACTATTACATGTCGCTCGCGGATTTCTTCATTGGAAAGCCCGGCCCCGGATGCATCAGTGAGGCTCTGCAATTTCATCTGCCCGTGATCACCGAGTGCAACGCCGCTACCATGCCGCAGGAGCGCTACAACGCCGAGTGGCTGGTGGAGAATCGCATGGGCATCACGTTGAAGAGTTTCAAGGAGATCGCCTTCGGTGTCCACACGCTGCTGCAACCAGAGATGTTCGAGGAGTTCCGGCAGAACGCGCGCATGCATTCGAATCGGGCGCTGTTCGAGGTTCCCGAGATCCTGGAAGAGGTTTTCGAACGTCATGCAGTGCAGACGATGCCGGTGATCTCGTTCCCCGGCGATCTCAATCTGCCGCGCCCGAGTGCGAATCCCGCCTGGGCCGCGCTGACCTAGTGTTCAGTCTTCGTCTTGTGTGGCGCGGACATTTCGTGCGCGTTGAATGCTGGAGCTAAGAGCCGTAGCTATTTCCGCCGTAGGGCTTCCAGTCCATCCAGGGTTCGAGGCCAGTCTTTTCCCAGCAGCCGCGAAAGGCTCCGGTCGGCCAGCACCTTACCGCCGGTCTGGCAATACGCGCAGTAGTTGGTTTCGTTGTCCGCGTAACGAATGCGCTGCACCGGATTCCCGCATCGCGGACAAGGTTTTCCGAATCGGCCATGGACTGCCATGTCCTCGCGAAAGGCCGTGACTTTTTCGGGGAATCCCTCGCGAGCTTCGGCCACTAGAAGATCAATCCATCGTTGCAAGGTCGCGCGAGTTGCCGTGAACAGCCGTTCCATTTGTTCCGCTGTCAGCTTCTGGGTTAGTAGGATCGGCGAGAGCTTCGCTGCGTGCAGAATCTCGTCCGAATAGGCATTGCCAATCCCACTGAGGATTCGCGGATCGGTGAGCGCCCGCTTCAGCGTGCAATTCTCGGCGGTGAGCGCGGCGCGAAATGCTTCCAAGTCAATGGAGAAAACATCCAGGCCACCGGGGTCCACCGACTGCAGAGCTTCTCGATTGCGAAACAGTTGCAGGGACGCGCGCCGTTGCGAGCCAGCTTCGGTCAGCACGAGAGAGCCATGGGGAAAATCGAACGCCGCCAGCTGATTTCGGCCGCTCAGCTTCGCTCCGGCAGCTTTCCAATGCAGCCGTCCGGCGATCATCAGGTGTAACACCAGCCACGAGCCGTTATCGAACCCCATGCAGATGCGTTTGCCGATTCGTGCCAGCGATCGCACGGTGTGCCCTTCGATGGCCTCGATCGGCGGTTCTACGGTCCGCAAAAGAAATGGATTCGCCAGACGCACTCTCTCCAGAGTCTGGTCGAGGATGCGTGTCTCCAGGGCCTTCAAATATGCGGCGATATCAGGCAGCTCGGGCATGCGGACGCGGGTGCAGAGATCGGACAGACAGGATAAACGACCAGCGCGTCCGCTGGGATCGCGAATCTGTTGTTAGGCCGCCAGCTGCTACTGGCCTCCTCGGGTCTTTTTCTTTTCTTGAGTGCTCCATGACGAACGAAGCAGTCTCCATGAGCCATCCGGTTGCCGCTTTAACACTTCAAGCACGGTCCCGGAAATGTGTGCACCGGCATTTCCATCCGCAGATTGAATGTCGAAAAAGGTGGGCGCCCACTGGAAGGCGTAGTCACCCGAGACCGTGATGTCTTTCCAGTTATAGCTGTTGCTGCTGATTCTCACCTTGGTGGTATCGGGCCGGTTCGCTTCTAGCCACGCATGGATTTGCTTGGCGCCAATCACCGCGCGCTCACCTGGCGGCAACATGACGCCGTCGGTGGCCCATAGATTCGCCATCGTATTGACATCGGAGGCTCTTTCAGCTTTTTCATAGGCTTGGTTAAAAGACTTGACGCTCGCGACGTCGGTATCGGACTGTGCAGCACTCGTTCCAATAAGAGCGACCGATAAGATCATCAACGCGATAGGCATTCTGTAGCGCATGCAACCTCCCAACATTGACCGCACCATCACACTTGCCTCCAACCCCAGAGCCCAACTCAACAATTAGCCTGTGAACGACCTGAATCGATGCAAACTAGAAGAAACCCGCAGGTACCCAGCGAGTACCTGAACGTGTGTTCGCAAATGATGTGGCCAGCCGTCCGGCGGTTGTACAAACCATCTGCGAAAACGTTTTTCGCCTAGCGAGTGGGGGGATTTGGCAGCTGCGCTGAATCAGCAGCTCGGGTGTAGATATCGACCTGGATCCAACCTTTGCTCCCGGCTACCGGCTGACTCTGCTCTCCGCTCCCGGTTCAGCCAGTGTTCCGTTCTCGACAGCGCCATTCGCCTTTGCGATGGACGCGTAAAGGTGCGCGCTCGATCGCAGTCTTCGCGACTGCGTTTCCGGGTCAAGTTCCACCAGCCCGAAGCGCAAATGCCAGCCCTGGTTCCATTCGAAATTATCGGTAAGTGTCCAATGGAAATAGCCGCGCAGGTCGGTCCCGCGGCTTACCAGATCCCTCATCTCGGTAACGGTATTCGCCAGCATCCACGGACGAATTCTGTCGAATCGATCCGGAACGCCATTCTCCAGAACGTAAATTGGCTTACCCAGCTTGGCTACATGGTCGACTACAGTGGTGATCGATCCGGGCGTAATCTCGGGAAACGGCATGCCGATCGGCTGATCTCCCTGCGGAGCTTCGGGAGGGATGTGAACATCGGCGAACAGCGTGGCGGGCCTGCGAAGGCTCAGTCCCACGTGCACTCGCCCGTACACATTCACGCCGACATAATCCGTCTTACCGCATACCATGCCGGTTTCGCCGCAGAACGGCTGGATGTAGCTCCGGGTGCGCCCTCTGTCGACGAAGTCGATGAAGATGTCGTTGTAGAAGTAACTTTGGATGCCGCAGGCCAGCTGGTTCAGCCGTCCCTTCTCATTCACTGGTTGAAAGACGATGTAATTCTGCGTCCACCCGACATTCGCATCCGGCTGTAGTTCATGAATCACGTCGTAGGCTCGCGCGTGCGCTCGAGCCATGTTGGCCAGCACGCGCAGCGAACTGATCAACTTTCCTTTTTGACCGGGCGGAAACTCGCCCAGTTGATAGCCGAGGATGGAATACACATTCGGCTCGTTGAAAGTGACCCAGTCGCTACATAAATGGCGAAGACTCTCCACGACTTTGCGCGTGAACCTGGCAAACAGCTCGATGGAATCGGAGCGCAGGAAGGCTCCCCGTTTCTCCAACCACAGTGGATTTGTGAAGTGATGAAGACAGATCCATGGGCGCAGACCACGTTCGTGCAATCCGCAAAGCATCTGCCGGTAACGATCGATCGCTGCTTCGTCCCATTCCCCAGAGCGCGGCTCAATGCGGCTCCACTCCACTGAGAAGCGCACTGCATTCAGGTTCAGGTCGCGCGCGATATCAAAATCGCGCTCAGCGTTCTGCCACCAATCGCAGGCCTGCCCGCTTACCTCTCCTGAGCGCGTTCGCCCAGCGGTTTCCCACTCCCACCACTGGTTATTCTGGTTGTTCCCTTCCACCTGGTGGGCGGCCGTGGAGACTCCCCACAAAAATCCTTCTGGAAAGCGAGTATCTGGACGGACGTCTGCCATGGCGTAGAAGTGTCACCCGAGATTATCACTTCGTCGCCGATTTGCTTAGTCTGGAAGCAGCTTAGTATTCATGCCGCGGGGACCATCGGAACCGGGCGTGGCAGGACAAACCGGACGCTCGGATCGCATCCGGATTCGCGCGTCAGCCGATCGCCGGACTCTGCGTCTATCATTGCAACCAGGACGGCGCCGCATACGGCGGTCCGGTTGGCGATTGTTGAGCCCTCCGATTCCTGGTCTTCAAGGCGTTGGTGCAGATCGGTTGCGGAAACTTCCACGGCGTTCTTGCCGCGTCGCGTTTCTTCAAAAAATAGCTCCCACAGCTCGCGCTTCACATCACCGGATAATGGCATACAAACACTCCATACTTCTGCGGTATTCGATGCGATGAAGATGGGAGTCGCTTCAAGACGGAAGAGGTAAGACACCGGTTCCGGTGCACCGGTGTGCGCGTACAATTCTGCGTTCCAGGCAGCAGTCCCAGTTCGCCTCACGGAGAACTTTGGTAGCCCTTACCTTCGTAATGACCCTTCGTGACGTTCGTGTTGCACAAATCACAGCCAGTCTGCTTAGCAAGAGTCACAATCTGGCCACAATCACCCTTCCGTCAACTGAGGAAGGAGGCCACTATGGGTACCGAACATCGAATCTCGAATCCGGCCGGTGAACACATCGCGACGATTCGTTATAACGAGTTCGCAGGTCGCTGGGAAATTGACGCTCTTCGCGAACCAGAGCTGGAATTCCTGTTCAACAGTGAGGAAGAAGCGTGGACAGCGTGGAAAGCGGAATTCGATCCCAACACCGGCGAGCGACACGGATCGAAACAGATCGCGTGATTTGCGCCTGACGCGAAAAGCTCCACCGCCGCGCTACGACGTGCTGCCCGGCACGCGGGCGTAGCTGTACCCCTGACCATCCCAGGAATTCGAGAATTCCCGTAAATTCTTCAATCTGCAGTACCTGTTAGAATCGACGTACGCTCGATGGACCGCAAATTCATAAGAAATTTCGCGATTATCGCTCATATCGATCATGGAAAGAGCACCCTTTCCGACCGTCTGCTCGAGCTGACTGGCTCGCTGACGGCCCGGGAGATGCAGGAACAGGTGCTCGATGCGATGGACCTGGAGCGCGAGCGCGGCATCACCATCAAGGCGCACTGCGTGCGCATGATGTACAAGGCCAACGATGGCCAGACCTACCAGCTGAACCTGATCGATACGCCCGGTCACGTGGACTTTTCCTATGAAGTCTCGCGTTCCCTGGCTTCCTGTGAAGGCGCCCTGCTCGTCGTCGACGCCTCCCAGGGCGTCGAGGCGCAGACACTGGCCAATGCGTACCTGGCGATCAATCACGGGCTGGAGATCATCTCGGTCATCAATAAGATCGACCTGCCTAGCGCCGACGTCGAGCGCGCCAAAGAGATGATTGAAGGCGCGGTTGGACTGGATGCCAGCGAAGCGCTGCCGATTTCGGCGAAAACCGGCCAGGGCGTTCCCGACGTTCTCGAAGCGATCGTGAAGAAAGTTCCGCCTCCCAAGGGGTCGCCGGATTCGCCGTTGCAGGCGCTGATTTTTGATAGCTGGTTTGATCCCTATCGCGGTGTCGTGGTCCTGACTCGCGTCTTCCAGGGGACGATCCGTATGGGTCAGAAGATCCGACTCTGGTGGAATGGCAAGGTCTTTCAGATCGAAGGACTGGGCGCTCTGACGCCCAAGCCCGTCGTGGTGGAGACGCTCGAGGCCGGAGAAGTCGGCTTCCTGATCGCCAACCTGAAAAACGTTGGTGACACCAAGATCGGCGACACCATCACCGACGACGAGCGCCCGGCAATTGAAGCGCTTCCCGGCTTCGAAGACATTAAGCCGATGGTCTTTGCCGGGTTGTACACGGTCGATTCCCACGAACACACGCTATTGCGCGAGGCTCTGGAGAAGCTGCGACTGAACGACTCATCGTTTTTCTTCGAACCCGAAAGCTCGGCTGCGCTGGGCTTCGGTTTCCGTTGCGGATTCCTCGGACTGCTCCATATGGAGATCATTCAGGAGCGGCTGGAGCGCGAATACAAGCTCGACCTGATCACCACCGCCCCGAGCGTGCGCTATAAGGTCACGAAAACCGACAACGAACTGGTGGAGATCGACAATCCCTCGAAGTGGCCGGCGCAGGGCGAGATCGCCAAGATCGAAGAGCCGGTAATCCTGGCGACGATTCTCACCAATGAAGAATTTGTCGGCGGCATCCTGAAACTGGTGGAAGACAAGCGCGGCAAGCAAAAAGGATTCGAGTACGTCAGCGCAAATCGCGTGATGCTCACCTATGAGTTGCCGCTGAACGAAGTGGTGCTCGATTTCTACGACCGATTGAAGTCTGTATCGAAAGGCTACGCATCACTCGACTACCACATGGCTGGCTTCTGGCACTCTCCCATGGTGAAAATGGACATTCTGGTTGCGGGCGAGCCGGTGGACGCGCTGTCGCTGATCGTGCATCAGGATTTTGCTTACGAACGCGGACGGGCGCTGGTATCGAAGATGCACGACCTGATCCCGAGACAGATGTTCGAGGTCGCGATCCAGGCGGCGATCGGCGCCAAGGTCATCGCGCGGGAGACGGTTGGCGCGATCCGTAAGAACGTCCTAGCCAAATGCTACGGTGGCGACATTACCCGGAAACGCAAGCTCCTCGAAAAGCAAAAAGAAGGCAAAAAGCGCATGAAGCGTATTGGCAAGGTCGATATCCCGCAGGAAGCCTTCCTTGCCTTGCTAAAAGTTGGCGAAGAGGAATAAGGCCTTCTCCCGAACATCCCCTGGTGCCTCTTGAGCGGTTCACTTATGGTCCAACATCGCCCAAGTCCCATGCCGCAAGCGGCTTAGAATGCGCTGGTCTCAGAAAGTTAGTTGTGAAAAAGTGACTTTGGTTTCGTGACAAGTTAGCAAGAATGCAACTGGCGCGGTGCGGTTCCCAGCCAGCACCTAACTCCTTGCCACTCTGAAGCTTGTAGCTGTTGTAACAATTGGGCAAAACGCTCAAATAGGCGAATTTCGCGGGGCCGGACTAGACCCGGATAACGTTCTCCACAGGGTTTTCCACAGATCAGAGGAAAACTCGCAGCCGCATTTTCGCGCGCTTTCCCCGATCTCCAACGCCTGCGGCGAGCACAGCGTTGACCCTTACTTTGTCAGGCCATTGTCCTTGAGAATCTGCTCGGCAAAATAGTTGTCTACCTTTGCCTGATCGCGAATTACGTCGTAATAAGCCGACTTCAGCAGCTGTTCGCGGCGGTCGCGCAACTGATCGCGGATCGCCTGCTGTACACGTGGGTCGTTCAGTTCCCGCTGGCCGGCAGGTTCCTTTGCTACCAGCTTTACAACCCGATAGCCCATGAATTGCTTCGTCTGGGGATTCTGGATCGTAATGACGTTGCTATATTGGCCGGGCTTGAGTTTCAACACTACATCGCGCGTGGCAGGATCGGTCCGCTGTAGACCTGACTCTGGCGTGAAGCCAAGATCGCCGCCGTTTTGAGCGCTCTCCGGGTCTTCTGAGTACTTCATCGCGATACTGGCGAAATCTTCCCCGCTATCCAGCCGATTCAGGATCATCTGGATCTTCTTCTTGGCATCGGCGTCGTTCTGCGCCTTGTCGCTCACGCGCGCTTGCGGATTCGGCAATGGGGTGACGACGATCTGTGCCAGGTGGTATTGCGGCTCAATCAGGTTGAACTCGGGCTTATGCGCATTGTAGTAAGCGGTGATGTCCGCGTCGGTTACGTTGATCTTGGAGGTGATCTCTTTGTTGATTACCTTGTCGACCGTAATCGAGCGCCGCAAGTCGCGCTTGAAGTCGTCAAGCGAGATGTTCCGCTCTTTGAGCCGCTGGTCGAATTGCTCAGGGCTGTACGGGGCTTTAATTTCGTTCAGCTTCGCATTGACTTCGTCATCGGTGGCCAGAAGACCGAGTTTCTGCGCGCGCTGCATCAAGATTTCATTGTCGATAAGCTCACGCAGAATGTTCAGTTTCAGGCTGACGGCCTGCTCGCCGGCAACGGGTTGCGGAGACCCGGCTGTCTGATTGCGAAAGTACTTGTCGACTTCGACGGTCTGGATCTTCTTGCCGTTCACCTTGGCCATGACATCCGCACCGCCCTGACCCGATTGGCAGGCGACCAGCAGGCCCATGGCAACTAAGCAGAGAACCGTAGGAGCAAACCTATAAATACGACGTTGGCGCTGATTGGAGCTCAATTCTTTCCTCCCGCGCCCGAACTTGTCCGTGGCGCGAAAATTACCGGGGAACTACATAACTTAATGCGAAGCTGCGGCCGCCGTGACTCCGGCATCGCGCAGAGCATTGTCGATGGCAGCATGCAGCTCTTCGGCCGGCACGGCACCTTCCAACTTGTAGCCGTTGATGAACAGCGTGGGCGTTGCGCTGACGCCCAGTTTATCGGCTTCGTCGATGGAAGCCTGAAGTTGCTTTCCCGGTTGGGCCTTGATGCAGGCCTGCACGGTATCCTTAGAAATATTAGCCTTCGCTGCCTGTTCGAGCGTGATCCGATCGATATTCGCTTCCTGCTCGGCCAACGACTTCGATTGTGACGAAATCTGGCGCTGATTGGCGTGCATGTAATCGGCAAAACTCCAGAATGCATCGCTGCTCTGCGCCGCCAGGCAATTCGCGTTGTTGGCGGCATGCTTCGCCCACGGATGAATCTCGATCAGGGGATAATCCTTGTAAATGATCCGGACCTTGTCCCCATAGGTTTTCAGGATGTCCTGCGTGAGTGTCTCGTGCATACGCGCACAGAATGGGCACTCAAAGTCGTCGTAGTTGACGATGGTGACCTTGGCGTCTTTGTTGCCGCGTACTGGCCGCCCATTGAGATCGATTTTGCTCATGGTTGACAGGTAGGGATCCTGCGTCAGATCCATGCGCGCAACGCGAAGCAAGCTTTTGTTGTCTTTAGAAATGAGGAACTTCTGGTCCTGCTTCTTTTCTCCATTGTCGAAGGTGACGACCAGGTTGTCGTATCCAGGAAACTCGCTCGGCGTACGAGCGCCAACGATTAGCTTGATCCCCGCCGGAACGCTGTAATAGGAACGAAGAATACGCTCGATGCGGCGGTCGAGATCAGGCGACGGAGCCTGGGCCGCACAGCCAACGCACAGTAATAAGACAAAGGCGCAAGAGCGCCTAATCCATGAAGAATGCAGCATAAACTCCTAAACAGGAATTATCTCATGCAGAGTGCTTTAGAAGCGGGTTTCGGCGGGCTGAGATAATTGCCCCGCCCAATTCGGCGCTTAGGTCGACTTGATTTCCGAGAGCGACAGCAGCGCATTCATCGACCCCGAACGGAAGCCTTCCAAATCGAGGGTGACGTAGGTGAATCCCAATGCTTTGAAGATACGAACGAATTCCGAGGCCATCTCCGGCGCGAGGGCACGAGGAAGCTCCTCGCGCGAAACCTCGATACGCGCAATTTGACCGTGATGCCGTACGCGAAGTTGACGAAACCCGAGGGCGCGAAGAGCGTCTTCCCCCGCCTCCACCGCAGCCAGCGCTTCGCGAGTAACGGGACGCCCGTACTCGATGCGCGAAGACAGGCAGGCCGAGGCCGGCTTATCCCAGATCCGCAGGCCGCATTGACGCGCTAGTTCGCGGATGTCCTGCTTCGTAAGCCCCGCTTCGAGAAGTGGAGCCGCTACCCCGTGCTGCCGAGCAGCATGCTGGCCCGGACGAAAGTCGCCCTGGTCGTCCACATTTACTCCATACGCGATGGTGGCGAACCCGTGGTCGGCGGCGAATTGCTCCATTACGGTGAACAGCTCATCCTTGCAATGAAAACAGCGCTGGCCGTCGTTCCGAACGTAGTCGGGCCGCTCCATCTCGGACGTCGTCAGGATCTCGAGCCGAATCTCCTGCTCCTGCGCAAAACCGACAGCGTCTTTCAATTGTGCGCGCGCCAGCGAAGGCGAGTCGGCGATCACCGCGAGCACATTGTTTCCCAGCACCTGCCGGGCTTCCCACGCGAGGTACGCCGAATCGATGCCGCCGGAATAAGCCACCAGCAACCGTTCATACGATTGCAGCCGCTCCTGCAACTGCGCGCGTTTTTGCGCCACGTCCATCATCGGTATGGTAAATGATCCGCAGATCCGGCGCGTGATTCGAGTTTCGCCATTGTCCGGCCTCTGATAGCGGTCCCTTTCCCCTCTGAAAACCAAGGACTTTACCTGACTTTCTCTTTTTGACTCCCAGTGGGGGCTGGCCTAGAATCACTAAGAAGCACAAAAAGCTTCGAGACGCAGTTCCTCAGGTGCCGTCGTGTGGCCTGGAAGGAGCTCCTCCAGGAGACCTACATGCTAGGTAAATTGGGATTACCTGAGATTTTGGTGATCGCCGCTATCGCGCTGCTGATTTTCGGCCCCGGACGCTTGTCTGAGCTGGGCAAGGGCTTGGGCGAGGGCATCCGGAATTTCAAGGGCGCCGTGAAAGACCCCGAGCCACCCGCCGAGAAGAAGGATTAGTTCCTCGCAACTCAGGCTCGACATCACCGGCCACCAAACTCGCGGAGATCAACTACGACTTCCTTCTGCGTCCCGCAGCGCGCTGAGTGACTGCTCGACACAGGTCGCCAGCGATTGATCGGTATCGATGACTGTCTTCTCGTACTGAATCTCTTCAAACTGCTGCTTCACCCTCAGATACAAACTGAAATCCCGATTGAGCGCGGGATGTGTTTGGCTCTGAGCGCTCTGCTCGAGGCGAGCCCGCGCGGTCTCGTCGGAACACACACATTCCAGGATCAGCCACGGTTCTTCGATCTGCTGGGCAAACCGGATCACCTGCTCCAATTGATAGCGCCTTGAAAAAGGCCTCCCATCGAGAATGATGGGCCGGGACCGACCACGATGAAGAAGATAACCGGCCGTCTGCATCATGATGCCGACGACAAAATCGTCTTGCGAGGTGGAGTACTCGATGTCGGCTGGCGCAAACAGGGCCGCGCGGATCGAATCTTTATCGAGAATCGTTGCGCCGATTCGTTGAGCAATTTCGTGAGCAAGAGTGCTTTTGCCGGTGCCAGGAAGACCGGCGAGGATGATGATCATAAGAGTCGATCAGTCTATTAGTCTCTCAGTCGATCAGTCCGTCAATGTGTGAGTGATTCATGCGTCGCTATGCGTTCGGAGCGGGTACTCAGGGCTGAAGAACTGACAGACTGCTTGACCGAACGACTAAACTGGCTACTCCACCACCGCCAGCACTTCGCCCGCAGTCACGGTCGTGCCTTCCTTCACCAGGATCTGGCCAACCGTTCCCTTTTTTGGCGACTTCAACTCATTCTGCATCTTCATCGCTTCGATCACGATGATGCCTTGCCCGGCCTCGACCGCGTCGCCCGTCGCCGCGAGCACGCGAACAATCTTGCCGGGCATCGGCGCAGTCAGCTTCTGCGGACCTTCTGTGCCTGCGCCCTTGCCGCGACGGCTGCGCAGCGAGCGCGGATCCCGCACTTCGGCCGCGAACCTCGCGCTCTTCACCCAAATGTGCGTGTCCGTAGGCGTGAGCTCGCGCTTCACTTCATAGGCGTTGCCATCGATAATCAGCGAAATCACATTGGGTCGTGCAAGAACCGCGTCCACATGCACTTCTTCGCCGTCTAGACGGCACTGCCATGCTCCCTCGGCTTGATTCAACTCGAGCCGGTGAGATTTGCCGTCGATGAGAACGTCGTAGGTCAAGCGGGTCCGTCAGTCTTTCAGTCGATCAGTCTTTCAGTAAAAGCAGAGTCAACACCTTAATCAAATCAGGTGTGCAGCGCTTCCTGTCGTCCAGCCTGTTTCCATTTGGAAGTGTCCGCGCCGTTCGTCTTTCCAGTTCCGTTCTTCGCGGCGCCGTTCACCGGAAGCGGCTGCAACACCGAGAACAATCCTGCGGCGATCGCAGCTACCCTTGCCTTGTTTGCTTCCGAAGTCTCGTCCGGAGTCAGATCGTAGTTCTTGTCCGCCAGCAACCGGTCGAGAAAGCCCGTATCAATTTGCCCAGCCTGAAAATCCGCGTGCCGCAAGATGCGCCGGAACAGGCTGATATTGGTTTTAATCCCACCGACGAAATACTCGTACAACGCTCTCTGCAGTCGCGCGATCGCCTGCTCGCGATCCGATCCATAGCCGATCAGCTTCGCCAGTAATGGGTCGTAATCCAGCGGAACGTTCCATCCTTCGTACATCCCGCTGTCGCGCCGGATCCCCGGCCCCGACGGCAACAACAGCAGCGTGATTTTTCCCGGGCTCGGGAAGAAATTGTTGTCCGGATCTTCTGCATAGATGCGGCATTCGATAGCGTGACCGCGCAGCCTCACATCTTCTTGCTTGAACGGAAGCGGCTCACCCGCGGCTACGTGCATCTGCAGGTGAACGAGGTCGAGCCCAGTCACAAGCTCCGTCACCGGGTGCTCAACCTGCAGGCGAGTGTTCATCTCGAGAAAAAAGAAGTTGCGATTCCGGTCGACGATAAACTCGACGGTTCCAGCGTTGGTGTAACCGGCCGCCTTCGACACTCGAACCGCGATTTCGCCCATGCGCTGGCGCATCTCCTCGGTGACGATCGGAGACGGGGATTCTTCCAGCACCTTCTGATGACGCCGCTGCACCGAGCATTCGCGCTCGCCCAGGTAAACGCAGTTGCCGTGCTCGTCGGCGAATATCTGCACTTCCACGTGCCGCGGATTCTCGATGTATTTCTCGATATAAACTTCGCTGTCGCCGAACGACCGCTCAGCCTCACTGCGCGCTCCCTCGAAGGAGGACTTCAGATCCTGAGGCGAGCGCACCATTCGCATGCCCTTGCCACCACCACCCGCCGCAGCCTTCAGCATGATGGGATAGCCGATTTCGGCAGCCTTGATCTCCGTTTCGGGGTACTCCAGTCCGCGCAGCGTGCCCGGAACAAAGGGGACGTCAGCCTTCGACATTGCCTGGCGGGCACGGGTTTTCGAGCCCATCCGGTCCATGGCATCGCCGGTCGGGCCGATGAACTTGATTCCCGCGGCAGTGCAAGCGCGAGCGAAGTTGGCGTTCTCGGAAAGGAAGCCGTAGCCGGGATGAATCGCTTCGGCGCCGCTGCGCTTCGCAACCTCCAGTATCTTGGCGATGTTCAGGTACGACTCGGACGCCGTGGCCGGACCGATGTGGTAAGCCTCATCGGACTTGCGGACGTGGAGCGAAGCGCGATCGACGTCAGAATAGACAGCGACGGAACGAATGCCCATCTCGCGACAAGCGCGGACCACGCGCACCGCGATTTCGCCGCGATTAGCAATCAATACCTTCTTGAACATGGCTGCCGGGGCTCGTTTCGTCCGCGCTGAGATTCTACTTCAGCCGGGCGAAGACCGAAAACCTGGACACTCTAACAGGCGCAACCGTCTAGTTTGCGAGGAGGATCACGGAGGGGCGTGAATCGAATTCGCCATCTTGAACCGCATCTGTGGCAAGTGCGGTTCCGGCGCGTCACAACTCAATCATCGCTGGACATAATGCACGATCGGTGGCGGGTCCGCCTTCACGGCCCAAACCAGCGCGACAATCCAGCCGACGAAAGTCCATCCCAGGAAGAGATTCAGGAGAAAGATGGCCAGCGTATCGCGTTTACTTCGCACTGCCGCAATGATTGCAGGCAGGAAATAAAGTACGAAGCCGAAACCGAAGAACGGAAAGAAGAAGACGCTCAGCATATGCATAGTTGGCCTCCTTGGGCGTCGAACGCGGCAACACCTCAGGCTTCAGCGTACAAAATCATATACGTGTCCCGATCTTATTTGGTTCCGCAAGACGACTCCTGCAGACTTCGTTCCCGTCTTGGTCGGTCTTTGGCAACGGCTCTCAATCTTGCTTCTCCGAAAAGGGAGGCTTTGCACCCCTCAATCTTCGTTGGTACCCTCAGTCAATGTGCTTCCACATCAATCCGCTCAGTTTGGTCTTCGAGGTCTAGCCGATGGACATCATTGCCGTCATTCCCGCACGCCTCGCTTCGACGCGCCTGCCCCGCAAGATTCTGCGCGAAATTGCCGGACGTCCGATGCTGGCGTGGGTGTATGAAGCGACACGACGCTGCACAGGGTTGAACGACGTGATTGTTGCCACTGATTCCGACGAGATCTTCGCCGTTTGCGAAAAGAATGGCTGGCACGTACGCATGACCTCACCTGAAGCGCGCAGCGGAACCGAGCGCGTGCATGAAGTCTCAAATCAGATTGCGGCCGACGTGTACGTCAATGTGCAAGGCGATGAACCGCTTGCGCGACAGGAACATCTCGATGCGCTGGTCGCGCTGATGCAGGACCCGTCGATCCAGGTCGGAACCCTGAAGACACCGATCGCGGACGGCAGCGGAGACATTCACAATCCCAACGCCGTGAAAGTAGTTACGGATTCGCAACGGCGGGCGCTGTACTTCTCTCGAGCGACCATTCCCTTCGACCGCGACCGCGTTGGCAAGATTCGCTACTTCAAGCACCTCGGCTTCTACGCCTATCGCAAACCGGCACTAGACCAATTTGTCCGATGGCCGGAGTCGTCACTCGAACTTAGTGAGCGACTGGAACAACTGCGCTTCCTGGAAAATGGGATCGGCATTTCGCTTGCCGAGACTCCCTACGATACGGTCGGAGTAGATACGGAAGAAGACCTGCAGCGAGTTGAGAAGATCCTGAAGACTCAGCGTTAATCGGCGTGGATCGGCGGCTGACTTGCGCGCCAAGCCTCGGCCGCAGCGATTCGTTTCGAAATTGCCGGATGCGAGTGGAAGAACCATTCCACGAAGCGCGACGGCTCGCGTTCGGCCATGTTCTGATCGGCCAGCTTGTTCATCGACGTAATGAACGGCGCGACGTCAGGTATCGATTCGAGCGCGTACCGGTCAGCCTCGCGCTCCTTGCTGCGCGAATAGGCGTTCATCAGCGGCATCAGCAAGAACGACATGACCGTGGAAGCGAGCACCAGCAGCGGCAGGTTGGCAAAGTCGTGCAGGCTCTCGAACATGCCGCGCGTATCTACGGCGTAGCGGAGGATCTCCGCGGTGATCCAGAAACCGAAGAAGCTGACCACCACTTCTACGGCAATTCCCTTCATGATGTGCTTGTGAACGTGATGACCGAGTTCGTGGGCGAGCACCGATTCGATCTCGTCATCAGAATAGTTCTGAAGCAACGTGTCCGCGAGAATGATGCGTCGAGTAGCGCCCAGTCCTGCGAGAGCGGCGTTGGCCTTCTTGCTTTTTTCTGAGAGCTCCCACTCGTAGACTTCGCGGACGTGAGTTCCGGCGCGATCGCTCAGGCGCAGGAGGCGCGTGCGCAGCGACTCGTTCTCCAGCGGCTTGAACTTGTAGAACAGCGGGAAGAGTACGACCGGCGCGATCTGCGCAAAGAAGATGGAAAGCAGAATGAACACAGCCCAGGCAATGATCCACCAGTGTTGCGGCGAGGTGCGGATCGTCCAGTAGATGAGTTCCACGAGCACCGTGCCGATGACGAGCGTGATCAGCCATGTTTTCGCCTGATCCCAAAGCCAGCTGCGGATTCTCTGGTTCGACAGGTTATAGCGATGTTCGAGGCGGAATCCGTAGTAATCGAGGCCGAAACCGAGAAACTTGCTGATCGCGAGCAGCATGAGGATGTAGAAGAAAACCGCCAGCATGTAATGCTGGCCAGCGCTGCGGTAGGCCCAATCGCGCAGTGTACTCGTCCAGTCGGTCGCGAGCAGTAGGACCAGGAAAACCAGTCCGATGAGGAAGTCGGCAATCTCCAGCCAGCGATGAATGCGGTTGTAACGCTGGGTTTCAGGCGAATCGGCTTTCGCGACCATTGGGGAGGCGTCGGTCATGCAATCGTGTGTTTATATCCCAAGTCCGACTCAGAGTCCATTCGCGGGTATTCACCACGGAGGCACGGAGAATTGAAGATTTAAGAATTCAGAGTTCAGATTTCAATACGACAATCGCCAAACCGCTTCTGTTTTCAAGTCTTCAATCTGAAATCTTGATTCTTCAATGCCGTTCTAGGCTGCCGTCGCTTTCTCGAAGACGAACGCTTCAGCGTTGGCAAGAATCTCTTTCACCAACTCGGGTGACGATGCTTCGCAGTAGAGGCGCATCAGCGGCTCGGTTCCAGAAGCTCGCAACAGGATCCAGGCCTCGGCGCCATTGCCGTTCGTAGGCGCATCCAGGAACAGCTTCACGCCATCGAGATCCGCTCGGCGCACGATGTTGTAGCGGCCGAACTCCTGCAACTCAGGCGAGGCGGCGCGGCGGATGGCGCCGTACTTCACTTCGTCAGGAATGCGCAGATCGCGGCGTCCATAGTAGTGAGGGCCGAACTCGCGCTGGAGGTCGGCGACGATCTGGCCAAGCGGCTTGCGTTCGTCGGCCATGACGTTAGTTAGCAGCAACGAATTCAACATGCCATCTCGTTCGGGAAGATGGCGTGGGATGCCGATTCCGCCTGACTCCTCGCCACCAACCAGAACTTCTTTGCCGGAGAGCACCACGTCGCAGACGTACTTGAACCCGATGCCGTGTTCGATCAATTCGCGATCGTACTTTTTCGCGATGCGGTCGAGCATGCCGGTGGTGTTGAATGCACGGGTAACGGCACCGGGCCACTTCTTGTACTTCAGCAGCCACATGAGCAGGACGGCAAAACATTTGTGCGCGTCGACAAAGCTGCCGTCTTCAGCAACGGCCCCGATGCGATCGGCGTCTCCGTCGGTGCAGAAGCCCGCTGAGCAGCCTTCGCGGACAACCATCTCCTGGCAGGCTTTCACATGCGGCTCGATGGGCTCGGGATTGATGCCTGGGAAGAGCGGATTCAACTCGCTGCGAATCTCTACGACCTTCACGCCGCGGCTCTTGAGAATGCCCGAAACAATGCCGCGACCTGCGCCGTACATGCAGTCGACACCAATCTTGAAGCCGGCTTTGGCGATGGCATCGAGATCGGCGAACTTCGAAATGGCTTCGATGTAAGGCTGCTTGAAATCAACTTCTTCGATTTTCGCCGGCGTGCCCTTTGGCATCGAGCCGGCATGAACCTCGGCTTCGATCTGCTTGATAATGTCGGGCCGCGCCGATCCACCGAACTTCTCTTTGAACTTCACGCCATTCCAGCTATACGGATTGTGGCTGGAGGTAATGACCACGCCTCCGGCGGTGTCCCACTTCTTCACGCAATAGGAGATCGCAGGAGTTGGAACGTTGTCGTTGGAGAGCCGAACGGGAATACCCGCCTCGGCGATCACTTCCGAAATGGCACGCGCGAAATCTGCAGAGGCGAAACGCGTGTCGTAGCCGACGAGCAGGCCTTTCCGTGCGTCTTCATGCTTGAGAACATGTGCGGAGATGGCGCCGCCAACGCGACGAACGTTATCGAAGGTGTAGTCGTCGGCGATGATGCCACGCCAACCATCGGTTCCAAACTTGATCTCTTTCGGCATGATTAGGTCAGCTTGTTCAGCTTCTTCTCGTCGAGGTACTTCACAATTTTGCCCACGTCCTGCGAATGCCTGCGCGTGGTGATCAGCAACGCGTCGTCGGTTTCAACCACAACCAGGTCGTCGACACCTACGGCTGCCACGAACTTCTTCGGCGAGTGCACGTAATTCCCGGTCGCATTCAAGGTGAAACCTGCGTTCGCATGAATGATGTTGCGATCCGTAGCGTGGCCGGCGCGATGTTCATACAAAGCTGCCCACGACCCCAGATCGTTCCAGCCGTAGTTCGCCGGTATACAGAACAGATTAGATGCGCGCTCGCCCTTGGCCGAGCGAGGCTCGAGGATAGCGTAGTCGACGGAGATGTTTTCGCATTTGGGATAGAACCTGGCGAAGGTCTTTTCGAACGCCCTGGTACCGTAGGCGTCGGCGATCTTTTGCAGGTGTGGCGCGGTGTCGGGCATGTGCTCGCGAACGGCATTGGCCAGCGTTCGAGCGCCCCAGATGAACATGCCGCTATTCCAAAAGTAATTGCCGGCGGCCGCGAACTCTTCGGCCTTCTCCGCATTCGGTTTTTCAGTAAAGCGACGCACATGCAAAAACTCGCCATGGCCGCGGATACCCGCTTCGATGTAGCCGTAGCCGGTCTCCGGGCGGTGCGGCTCGATGCCCATCACTACCATGTTCTCGCCTGCGGCGGCGAGTTTTACCGCCTGCTGCACGACACGACGAAACTCTTTTTCTTTGGCGATGACGTGATCGGAAGGAAAGAGTCCGAGGACTGCGGTGGGATCGAGCCGTTCGAGAATGAATGCCGCGAGCCCGATGGCGGGAGCGGTGTTGCGCGCTGCCGGCTCGGCGATGATTTGTTTCTTGCTGATCTTCGGTAACTGGCGCGCGATTCCGTCGCGAAGATCACTGTTGGTGATGATCCAGAATCGTTCGGCGGGAGTGAGCGGCAGCAGGCGCGCGATGGTCTGCTGGATCATGGTGCTGTCGCCGTCGAGAGCCAGCATCTGCTTGGCGCGTTTACGGCGACTGAGGGGCCAGAAGCGGGTTCCGCGGCCTCCAGCTAAAACTATCGGATAAAAATTAGTCTTCGTGGCCAAATTGCACTCGTTAGATCACGCGGGCGAGGGCGCTCGCGCCACCAGTTCTGTTTCCGGTTCCGCAAATTTCTTCTCGGGCACCGTGCACTTCAGAAATTCCAGGTCCCATTGTGGACGAATCGACGCTTCATGAATGGCGGCGGGAATCACCACGGCTTGTCCCGGAGAAATACTGATTGGCTGCGAGCCGGTGCACTCCAGCACACCACTTCCCTTCAGCGGGACGATACATTGCGCCGCCGACTTTTCAGTTCGCGGCAGATGCCAGTCGCCGGTCTTCAGTACGAATTTCTCGACAAGAAATCGCTGCGTCGCGATCAGCGTGTTCTTGCCGCCGTCGTAGTTGTGCACGACTTTGCCGGCGCGTGTGTGTTCGCGCGTCGCGGCCAGGCCCTGGTCGACGTGCAACTCGCGCGGACGGCCGTAATCATACAGACGAAACGTGGTGTCGGAGCTCTGCTGCGTTTCCACGAGGATCGACCCTGGCCCGATGGCATGCACGGTGCCAGCGTCGACGTAAATCATTTCGCCCGAATGCACGTCGATCCAGTTGAGCAACTGCTCGGCGCGGACTTCGCGAATGGCGCGCTGCAGTTCGTCACGTGTCGTGCCGGGCTTCAGTCCTAATCCAATCTGCGCGCCCGGAGCGGCAGCAAGAACGTACCAGCACTCGGTCTTTCCCCATGGCTGGCCCAGTGTCTGCGCGTGTTCGTCATCGGGGTGCACCTGGACCGAAAGCTTGTCATGCGGGAAGAGAAATTTAATCAGCAGCGGAAAGCGGTCGGGTTGAGGAGAAGTTTCGCCCACGACGTCGCGGCCGAATTTTGTCGAAATCTCGCCAAGCGATTTGCCGACCCACGGACCGTTCGCGATCTGACATTGATCTCCGGTGAGCCACGCCTCGCCGATGGGTTGTTCGCCCGGCGCTTCCGAATAGATTGGAGAAAGATCGCGAGTACCCCAGATACGTTCACTAAAGAAGGGCTTGAGGAGGAATGGATACAGGTCTGACATGAACGGTTGATAGTAAATGGAGCAGCGGTAGTCCCGCCA
Source organism: Terriglobia bacterium (assembly GCA_963826275.1). GTDB lineage: Bacteria > Acidobacteriota > Terriglobia > Terriglobales > Acidobacteriaceae > JAJPJE01. Next base: position 168,605 of record CAWGWI010000015.1, read on the forward strand.
GCAGCTTGGATGTGGAGATGCTCACTGGGTTGTCGCACTGCCGTGGTCGACGTTATGACGACGAAGTTAATTCAACGGCGGCGGCCTCGAAGTAGCCTCCAGCCAATCATTGAGGCGGCGAAGATCACTCCTCCAGCGACACCGTACCAGGCGCTTGGGGCAGTAAAGCCATTCCCGAGTAACCTGGCAGCTAGACCGATCCACATAACCAGCGATACGACGACAAAGAGCGCGCCTAGGACAAGGATTGGCAACCCGATATCATTCCAAAATCCTGGGCGATACTCCTTCTTCGCTCTTTTTGAGTAAGCTCTTGATTCGCCCACGCGGAAACTGCCCTCCACTCCTGCGTCGGAGCTAAATCGAGGCGAAGAACTTCTTCATGCGCTCCAGGCCGCGATCGATTTCTTTCTGAGACGTCGCGTACGAGCAGCGGATGTGGCTCTTGGTTCCGAAGGCCTCGCCCGGCACGGCAACAACGTGCGCTTCGCGGAGCAAACGGCTGGCAAGGTCGGCACCCGACTTGATTCCACCGCGCCCGATGTAGGCCGACACATTCGGATAGGCATAGAACGCGCCTTGCGGCAGGGTGCAAGTGATGCCCGGAATCTCGCGCAAGCCGCCAACGATGCGGTCGCGGAGACGAATGTAGTCCTGGCGCATCTCTTCGACGCACTCCTGCGATCCTGACAGCGCTGCCACAGCCGCTTTCTGCACGATCGAGGTCGGATTCGAGGTCGACTGGCTCTGCAGTTTCTGCATCGCCGACACGATCGGTGCCGGAGCCAATGCGAAACCTTCGCGCCAGCCTGTCATGGCGTATGTCTTCGAGAGCGATCCAACGATGACCAGATGCTCTTTCGCGTCCTGCACTTCGCCCGCCGAGAAGCGATGCCCGGTGTAGTCGAGATAGACATAGCACTCGTCGGACATGACGTAGATGCCGCGTTCATGCGCCAGGCGGATGATGCTGGTCACGTCTTCGCGGCTCATTACGGCGCCCGAAGGATTGTTCGGCGAATTCAGGACAATCAGCTTGGTGCGCGGCGTGATCGCGCGCTCGACCATCTGCGCCGTCAGCTTGAAATTCTGACTCTCGTCGGTCTCGACGAACACCGGCGTGCCGCCGGCGTAGCGCACGATGTCTTTGAACGACACCCAGTAGGGCACGGGCAGAATCACTTCGTCGCCGTGATCTACGAGCACCGAGATCGCATTAAAGATGGCGTGCTTGCCGCCAGTGGACGCGATGACTTCCTCGCGCTTGTAGCTGGTGCCGAAGTCCGCGGCATGGCGCTTGATGATGGCGTCGCGCAGTTCGGCGGTGCCGCCAACCGGTGTGTACTTGGAGAAATTCCCCTCGATGGCAGCAATGGCCGCATCTTTAATGTGGCGCGGCGTCTGGAAATGCGGCTCGCCTGCGCCAAAGTCGACGAGGTCGGCGCCGCCCTGGCGCAGCTTGTCCGCTTCGGCCACCACGGCCATGGTTGCGGATACCTCGATGCGGTTGATTCGTTCCGTCAGGGTAAGTGCGGGGGTACTGGTTGCTGCCATTCTCTTCTCCGTTATCTACTTTGCGTCCAATTTTTTCAGAAGCCGTTCTTCCACAACCTTCGGCACAAGGCCCGTCACCGAGCCGCCGAGCTGCGCGATTTCCTTGACCAGGCGCGAACTCACAAACGAGTAGCTGACGGCCGGCATCATGAACACCGTTTCGAGTTCCGGGTAGAGCTTGCGGTTCATCAATGCCATCTGCAGCTCGTACTCGTAATCGCTGATGGCGCGAATGCCGCGCAGCAGCGCCCGGGCATTCACGGAGCGCGCATAGTCGACCAGCAGGCCCTCGAAGGTCTCGACACGAACGTTGTTCCAGGGCGACGTGAGCCCCTGCAGCATCTCGATCCGCTCCTGCACCGAAAACAGCGGATTCTTCTCCGGGTTGCGCAGGATCGCGACCACGAGCTCGTCAAAAATAAGACTGCCCCTCTGAATGAGGTCGAGATGGCCGTTCGTGACCGGATCAAACGATCCGGGATAGATCGCGATGACTTGCTTCAATGAGCTTGCTTGCTCCCTGACACACTTGGAACGGATCTATTGCAACCGCTGCTTCGCCAAGGCACACGTCTATTTGGATTTTAATGGCCGCGCAGCAGACTGGGCAAGAATAGTGCAGTGCGCAAATTTCGTTGGGAAGGATTGGGTTTGACGATGGGGAGGGCAGCCGAGGTCGGCTGCCCCACGCAAGCTGTGGTTAGCTAAGAGCGCGGACAGGAATGTCCGCGCACACAAACCTAGCCACCAAGCTATTTCTTTCCCGCTACGCTCTTCGCCCGTTCTACTTCGGGCGCTGTTGCCGGAGCTGGAGCCGGTTCCTGTTTCTCTTTGAGCAGGCCCAGCTTCATGCGGACTTCAGTTTCGATCTTGGCAGCGATGTCCTTATTTTCCTTCAGGAAGTTTTTGGAGTTTTCGCGGCCTTGTCCGATACGCTCGCCCTTGTAGCTGAACCAGGAGCCGGACTTCTCCACGATCTCGTTATTCGCGGCCAAGTCGAGCATATCGCCTTCGCGCGAGATGCCTTCGCCGTACATGATGTCGAACTCGGCCTCGCGGAAAGGTGCGGCAACTTTGTTCTTTACCACCTTCACCCTGGTGCGCGAGCCCACCATCACGTCGCCTTCCTTGATGGCGGCGATGCGGCGAATGTCGATGCGCACGGTGGAATAGAACTTCAGCGCGCGTCCGCCGGTCGTGGTCTCGGGATTGCCGAACATGACGCCGATCTTCTCGCGAATCTGGTTGATGAAGATGAGACAGGTACGCGACTTCGCGACCGTGCCGGTGAGTTTGCGCAGCGCCTGCGACATCAAACGGGCTTGCAGCCCAACGTGGCTGTCGCCCATCTCGCCATCGAGTTCGGCCTTGGGAACCAAGGCAGCGACTGAATCGACTACGAGCACGTCGATGGCGCCAGAGCGGACCAGCGCCTCGGTGATTTCCAGTGCCTGCTCACCGTAGTCAGGCTGCGAGACCAGCAGGTTGTCGACATCAACGCCCAATTTTTTGGCGTACGCCGGATCGAGCGCGTGCTCAGCGTCGACGAATGCTGCCATGCCACCGGCCTTTTGCGCTTCCGCAACTACCTGCAGGGCAATGGTGGTTTTGCCGGAAGATTCAGGGCCGAAGATCTCAACCACTCGTCCGCGAGGAAAGCCGCCCACACCGAGCGCGGCATCGAAGGAAATCGCGCCCGTCGGGATGACCGAGATCGGCACAATGGCGTCCTTCGTGCCCAGCCGCATGATGGAGCCTTTGCCAAACTGCTTTTCAATTTGCGCGACGGCAAGATCGATCGCCCGTCCGCGTTCTACTGCGATATCGGCCATGAATGCTCTCCTGAGACTGCGCTGCCCAGGATCCGGCAACGCGATGCGAAAAGTGCGGTACTTCCCGCAATTGTAATCGAGGCGGATTATAAACTGATCCAATCCAATGGGCGAATAAAAAACGAAAGCTGTGCGAAACTGGGAACAATTGCACGTGGAAGCCCATCGGGAGCAACGAACATCCGCTCACTTCACGAATGGAACGTAGGCAGGGACCTTGTCTTTATAGTCTTGAAACTCCTCTCCAAACTGCGAAGCCAGCAGTCCGTCTTCAACCCTGACGCGAATCTCAGTACCAATCACGAACAGCACGGTCGCGATCGCCAGTACCCAGTTCGGCGTAACCAGCAGGCCTGTCGCGAGGAAGAAGCAAAAGAACGACGTGTAAATCGGGTGGCGCACCAGGCCGTAGACTCCCGTCCTGACAAGCTCGTGGTCCGGAACTAGCGCCGCATCGAATCGCCATTGCCGCCCAAGGCGAAAAACTGCACTCCAAACCAGGACGGTTGCGCCGCTGAACAACATCACCGCGAGTGCAACTTTCCAGGCGGCTGGGGACCGCTCCCAAAAATGATTCTGCCAAAGGATGCCGTAGGCGAGAGCCTGCAGGACGATCCCCCAACGCGCGCGGGGATTCACTTTCTGCGGAGTTTCGTTCCTGCGGCGTGCGATTGCGAAGGGCAGGAACCAGAGAACTGAGCCGACGCTGAAGATGATGTATGTGTAAGGTTGCACCGCTAACGATCCTAGTTGAGGCAGCCTTGGCTAGAACAGAGTTCTTATTTGGAACGACGGCATGGGAGAGCAACATCTAGTTTGACCAAATCACTCGTCAAACCTACCATTCGAATTAGTGGGTGAGGGGAACGGAGTAGTGTATGGCGAGCCGTCCAACCCTCGCTACGGGTACGCAGTTCGGACGTTATCGCCTGTTGGAACAAATCGGTTCCGGAGGCATGGGTGTCGTCTTCAAGGGAGAAGACCTTTCCCTCGGCCGTTTCGTTGCTCTAAAGCTGCTCTCCCCAGAACTGGCCCAAGATCCTCGCGCGCTCGAGCGCTTTCGACTGGAAGCGCGTTCTTCTTCCAAGCTCGAACATCCCAATGTCTGCACGATTCATGAGATCGGCGAGCATGAGGGCCAGACCTTCATTGCCATGGAGTACCTGGAAGGCCAGCCACTACGCGCACTGGTCGACCGCGGACCTCTTTCTCTCGAAGTCTTGCTTGACCTTGCCATTCAGATAGCCGATGCGCTCGACACCGCGCACCGTCAGGGCATTCTTCATCGCGACATCAAGCCCGGAAACATTTTTGTCACCCAGCGCGGGCAGGCAAAGGTACTCGATTTCGGCCTCGCAAAAGTGATTGAGGCGGGAATTCGCAAGCCGCAGGCAGCTGGCACCACCATCACACTCGATGAAATCACCAGTTCTGGATCGACTGTGGGAACGGTCTGCTACATGTCTCCCGAGCAGGCGCTCGGTCATGAACTGGACAGCCGCAGCGACCTGTTTTCGTTTGGCATCGTGCTCTACGAAATGGCGACGGGAACTCGTCCGTTCACCGGTGAAACCTCGGCGTCCGTCTTCGATGCCATACTGCACAAGGTTCCGGTAGCTCCAGTGCGATTGAACACGAACGTCCCCGTCGAACTTGAGAAAATCATTTCCAAAGCACTCGAGAAAGATCGCGAACTGCGCTATCAGAGCGCCTCTGAGATTCGTGCCGACCTCAAGCGACTGAAGCGCGATACCGACTCTCGCGCGAGCACGGTTGCAGCCGAACATCTACCAGCCGGATCGAAGACGCGCCACCGCTGGCTGTTTCGTACCTTGGGGTTGGGCCTTCTCTTACTGCTGATCGTTGCCGGTCTGATTCTGCTCGAGTCGCCCGCACGGTTCCCCATCGTAACTGGAGTCACGCAGGTCACGCACGATGGTCTGGCTTTCAAGCAAGGCATCGTTACTGACGGTACGCGGCTCTACTTCTCTGCCGTCAAAGATGAGTATCTGGTCATCGCTGAGGCCGCTGTGGGCGGGGGTGAAACCGCCATCCTGAACACGGCGCCGCTGGCCCTGTACGCGGCCGATATCTCCAGCGACGGATCCGAAATCCTCGCGATCAATCACACCGGAAGCGAACTGGCCGGATCGTTCTGGTCCGTGCCACTGCCGACGGGAACATCACGCCAGCTCGACGGCGTTGCCGGACGAAACGGTGCGTGGTCGCAAGATGGGCAATGGCTGGTTTACGTGCGCGGTTCCGACCTTTACCTCGCTCGTCATGACGGCAGCGACAGTCACAAGCTCGTCAGCGTAGCGGGACAGGCACAATTCCCCGCTTTCTCTCCCGACGGAAATCGAATCCGTTTCACCACCCGAGACATCACGGCTAATGCCTCGTCGCTGTGGGAGGTGAGGCGCGACGGAACCGGTCTGCATCCGCTCTTTCCTGGCTGGGGAGAGAATCAGGCGTGCTGCGGTAAATGGAGCCACGACGGCCGCTATTTCATCTTCAGAGTCGGCGCAGGCGATGTCTGGGCGTCGAGGGAAAGCACGGGCTTCTTCGATCAACGCAAGCTAACTCCATTTCAGCTGAGTACTGGTCCGCTCACCTATTACGCTCCCACACCAAGTCCAGACGGGAAGCGGGTTTACGTCATCGGCCAACAACCGCGCGGAGAGTTGCTGAAATACGATCCAGGGTTGAAACAGTTCGTGCGCTTCCTCGGAGGAATTTCGGCGGGCGAACTGGACTTTTCTCCGGATGGCGGCTGGGTGACCTACGTGTCGTATCCCGATCTGACTTTGTGGCGCAGCCGCGTCGACGGAAGCGAGCGGTTGCAACTGACATTTCCTCCCGTGCGGGCTACTCTTCCCAAGTGGTCGCCAACCGGAACTGAGATCGCCTTCACCGGAATTCAGAAGGGAAAGACGTCCAAGATCTTTGTAGTGTCGGCGCAGGGAGGGATTCCGCACGAACTGCTGTCCGACAATCTTGGCGAAGTCGACGCGAGCTGGTCGCCCGATGGCAGACGCATAGCATTTGGCCGGATTGAGAGCATTTCCGATGTGGTAACGCCCTCGGTTGAAGTCGTGGACATGCAGTCGCTACAGTCATCAACCGTTCCAGGCTCCGAAGGGTTCTTCAGCCCGCACTGGTCGCCAGACGGACGGTACCTCGCGGCCCTCTCGACCGATTCGAAAACCCTGATGCTTTTCGAGTGGCAGACAGGAAAGTGGTCGGAGTGGCTGAAGGAACCCTTGCAAGTCTCATTCCCACGCTGGTCGGCCGACAGCAAATCGATCGTGTTCGACTCTCTTTATCCCGACCCAGGTTTCCGCCGTATCCGACTTGGCGCGAACAAATCCGAACCGTTTGTCGAAACCAAAGATCTGAAAATCTTCCGCGGACTGTGGGGCGCGTGGACAGGACTTGCCACGGATGGCGCTCCGCTGCTGGTTCGCGATATCAGCTCCGAAGAGATTTATGCACTGGAGCTGCAGAATCCGCTGTAGCTCGGCCGTCAGGACACCATGTACTGCACCGCATCCTGGAATTTTGGGTCGTTCAGATAATTCTTAAACGAGCTGTCCTGCCGCGGATCCGGAAAGCGTTCGTTCTCGCCCAGGTTCTTGCGCAGCTTCCAGGCGGCTTGCAGTTCTTGCAAGGCAGGATCAAGTTGACCGAGTTCCGCGTACGTACAGGACAGGTTGTAGTGATAGAGCGGGTAATCGGGCTCTTGCTTCACCGCGTCCGAGAAAATCGACTTCGCTTTTTCCAGGTTGCCGCCGATCGCGATGCTGACACCAAGATTGTTCGTAACGGAATGCACCTGGTCGGGTGTCATCGTCTGCTGGGTGGAGTTCAACTTCAGGGCTGTCGCGTATTCGTCGGCTGCCAGGTTGTAACGGCGCATGGCGTACTGCACATCGCCGAGGAGACGATGCGCCGCGATATAGTTCGGGTCTTCCTGGATCGATTCCTGCAAAAGCTTTTCGGCTTTCGGAAGATTGCGATTATCCAGTTGCCTCTGCGCCTGGGTGTAACGTTCGACTGCCTTCTGGTGATCGGCGTGGAGCAAAAGAGGAGTGATCAACAATAAGGCAAGAAGAAGACGAGTTCGCATCGTTCACCCCTCCTTTAATCCCCTGGGGCGGCCGACCTCGGCTGCCCGTGAATCATCTTTTCAGCAAATCCACCGGCTCGTTGATATCTCGCACCCGAAACATCTCCGCGAGCGCCGGATACCGCCGAATCACTTCCTCATACATCGCATAGGCCACGCGGCGATACGAAATGTGCCCTTCGGGCTTGCTGCGCAACTCGGAGATGTAGACGACCTCGGCCAGATCCATTTTGAACAGTGTGCGCTTGCGATAGGCCAGTGGGATCAGGTATTCGGATTTCTCTTCCGCGCTCTCTCCGCCGCCGAGCTGCGATCGGAGGTGCGCCGAGGCTTCGGCTGCGCGCTGCATCGCCTGCATGTATTCTTCGCCGGCGCCGGCTGCCAGGATTTCTTCGGGCGTATCAAAACCGTGCAGCGTGGTAAATCCTTGCACGATCTGCACGCAGCGGCGATGCCGATGCATATCGCGGAAGCCGCCGATGTCCATCAGGATATCGAAGCGGAACTTCTGCCCGGAGCAATAGGCGCGCAGCAGCTCGTCGTGACGTCCCCGCAGCCGGATGCCGATGTTGATGATTTCCGCGCGGCGCTTTTCTCCAAGGGCTTCCACTTTGCGGCGAACTTGCCGATACGGATAATGACAATGCTCGTAGAGCAACGTGGTGGCGAGTTCGATTTCCAGCGGCTCGTCTTCCAGCAGATCAACCAGCTTTGCCGATTCGATCGGCTCACCTGCCATCACCTCGGAAGCAACTGCCGTCAGCTCTCGACGAGCATCGATCTGATAGGCGTTTGGTTCCGCATACTTCACCAGCGTGGGTGAGACACGTACATCTTTCAGCAACAGATCGCCGGCCTCGTTCGCCAGCGCTTCATCCTTCTCGCGAAGGCGGCTAACCAGGTCGCGATATCGGTCCTGATTCAAATTCCACGCGGGCTGGCTCGCGGCGCGTTTCAAGAGTTCGCCGAGGCGCCGGATCTCCTCGTGCGGATCAGACAACAACCGTGACACCTGCGTCTCCAGGGTGCGCGCATTCACGATCTCCCCAAGCGACGTATTGGTCGCCAGCGGCAGCAGATAGCGGGTGATGTCAAAAGCCCGTGCGCGCAAGGTGCGTTCATACGCCTCTTGCTTCATTTCTTCGGGCTTGGGCGTGCGGCTCGCGAGGAACTGAAACACCGTCTCAGAGAGCGAACGGTAGTGTTGGAAGAGGTCGCCGATCGCGTCCTGGTAAACCTCTGCCGCGGCTGCGTTCCCGCCAAAGTCAGGCGTGTAGTATCCGCTCTTCTGGAAATTCTGGTAGCGCGTGGAACGTTCTTGACCATCCCAACGCTGTTCGTCGACCAACGCGATCGCAGCCAGCAGCGAGAGTTTTTCCACGGCCAGAGCCACATGTGCAAGGTCGGCGATGGAGCGATGTCCGTACTGGAAGTAAAAGTATTTAGAAACTTCTCGGCCTTTTGATCATTTAATTCTTTTAACGACTCTTTCATGGAAAGAGCGGAACGCGAATATTTCGCCATGGCATAGGCCTGCACTTCGGGCTCGGCGCCATAAAGAGCGAAAACTTCGGTTTCCGTTTGCAAAGGCTTTGAGTTCACCTGCGAAGTCTGGGGAGAGCTCTCAGACAAAACTGCTTTTTCGGACATGGCGGAATCCTATCTGGTCATTCGGCAGATCGGCAGTCCAGCTTTTGTCATACTCGCGGCGGGCGCATGTAAGCAATTACTTGCTTGAACTGTAAACCCTCCGGATAATAAAGGGATCTGGTTTGTACCTGATGAGCCGTTTGTCTTCTTATCTTGTAGGTTGTACTGCTTTTTTGCTATTTGTGACGGGGACATTTGGGCAGGAGTTTGCCTTACCGAATGACGCAGCGCCGGGCCAGTTGCCTGTCGCCGCTTCCCCGGCGCTGATATCGTCGGAAAAGCCTGCCTCGCCGCGTCTGGCCTACGATGCGGCGCTAATGGTTTATCTGCATCACGCCTACGACCAGTTGCATTCTCTCGCGTCGTTTTCCGACATCACCGTCGTAGATGCCCAACTGCCCGAGAGTGCCCAACGCGGGCGTCTTAGGGTGCGCCGCGTTTTTGCCGCCCCCCGTTCGCTAACCTTTCAGGTTATCGACTTCGCCGGTGACAATTTCATCAAATCCAATGTGATTGGCCGCTTACTGCAGTCGGAAGTCGATCATGTGCAGAAGGAAGAAGGCGCGAAGGTCGCCATCACGGATGCAAACTACCGGTTTTCCTACAGAGGGATTGAGGTCTCTGACGGCCGTGCCTTTACGCCTACACGGTACGGCCTGTCCAGAAACGCCCCGGATTGTTCAAAGGCCGCATCTACCTCAACCCGGAGGACGGCTCGCTTGCCCGGGCGGAGGGTACGCTGGTGAAATCCCCCTCCATCTTCGTGAAAAAGATCCGATTTGTGCAGGACTATAACGAGGTCGCCGGCTTCAGCCTTCCGGTTCATATCCACACGGTTGCCGAAACTCGGGTGGCCGGCCGTGCGGTTGTGGACATCGTCCATTCTGACGATGAAGCACACGCCTCCAGTGAGACCCATACCTCGGCCAGCGTTCGCTAGTACCGCCGGAATCATCGAAAATCCTTCGAATCACTCACCGGTCTTGCAACGCGCTGAATTAAAATAGGCGCAGCGGTCGGATTCCGCTGACCCAAGCGCAAAGGAACCAGCATGAGCCTGATCTTGTGGCGTTGGCCTCAGATGTCCGCCATCTCGGTGATCGACATCCTGCTGGTTGCGGTGCTGCTCTACCAATTCCTAAACTTGATTCGAGGTACACGCGCCGTTCCCGTGCTGGTCGGAGTCGGCGGACTCGCGCTAGCCTTCTACATCGCTCACGTTGTGGAACTGCGCACCGTCGATTGGGTCGTCGGAACCATTCTTCCTTACGCAATCTTCGCCCTGATTGTCGTCTTCCAGAATGAAATTCGGCACGCTCTGGCCCGCCTTGGCCGCAATCTCACCTTTCGCCGTTCGTCAAAAGAAATCGCCGAGGCTTACGACGATATTGTTCTCGCCGCAAACCTGTTCTCGCAAAGCCAGACCGGCGCACTTATGGTGATTGAACGCGAGATCGGCCTGCGCACCTACATCGAAAGCGGAGTGCCCCTCGACGCGACACTCTCCTACGATCTGCTGGCCACCATCTTCCGTCCGAGCGCGCCTCTGCACGACGGCGCTGTCATCATTCAGAAGGAACGTATCGCAGCAGCCGCCGCTTCCTTCCCCTTTCGATGAATCCGGTTCTCTCGACGCAGATGGGAACGCGCCATCGCGCTGGCATCGGCATCACTGAAGAGACGGATGCGATTGCGGTCATCGTTTCAGAGGAGACTGGCGGAATCAGCATTGCCGTCGCCGGCAACATTGAACGCGACATTACCGCCGAGTACCTGCGCGAGCGCCTGAGCGAACTGCTACGTCGCTATGTGCCGCCATCCGCGTTGCCCACGCCCATCAATCCCGCCGTCGATTCCTACGGTGATGGAAGCAGCACCACGCAATACGAACGCTCCGGCGAGAGCCGCTACCCTGGAGGCCAATAATGGACTTCCTGCGCCGGTACGTCTTTCACAATATCGGTCTCAAGGTGCTGTCGCTGCTGGTTGCCGTGCTGCTCTGGACAGCCATTGCCCGTCAACCAGTAGCGGAAATTGCACTCAACGTGCCGATTGAATTCGTGAATGTTCCCGCAAACCTCGAGATCAGTTCGGAGACGATCCCGCAATTCCAAGTTCGCTTGCGAGGCTACTCGGGCGTGCTGCGAGACATGAAGGCCGAGCAGGTTCATGCCACCATCGACCTCTCCAACGCCAGGCCGGGCGAGCGTACCTATGATCTCCCCCCTTCGCGTATTCACGCTCCCCGCGATGTTGAGGTCGAAGAAGTCATTCCCAGCCAGTTTCGCCTGGACTTCGACACTCGCGGAACTCGGACCGTCTCAGTAGCACCACGCGTCATTGGCGCCACCGCTCCTGGCTATCGCCTGCAGGAAGTAACAGTCGATCCTCCAACCGTCGCAGTGGCCGGTCCTGCGCACCGTTTGGAGGCTCTGCAATCGGTGAATACCGATCCGGTGGATGCCAGCGGCGTAATCGGGCGCGCTACCTTCAGCACTCCGTTTCGGTTTCCGATCCGATGCTTCACCTGGTTACTCCTTCTACGGTTCACGTAACTGTTGTGACAGCGAGATAGTTTTCCGCATCGCCGTATTTGTAAACTGATCGGTACACCTTCGTTTCGTTCGGAAAGGATTTCTGCGCATGAGAATGTTGTTTGGCACTGATGGATCCGAGGTGTGGCTGGTGACCCGCCGCTCGATCACAACACCGTGTTTGCGATCGGCGCCGCTTTGGGCCGTTACCTTCGCCAGCATCACGAAGATCTCGAGGTTGTCATCGGACAAGACACACGCGAATCCAGCGCGTGGATCTGCGATTCCATCACTTCAGGACTCTGCTGGGCCGGAGCGCGCGTGAAAAATGCCGGCGTGCTTACTACTCCGGGAGTTTGGTGTCTCGCGCGACAGGCATTCTCGTCGGGCGTGGTCATCTCCGCGTCACATAATCCGTGGACCGATACGGCATCAAGATCTTCAGCCACGACGGCTATAAGCTGCCCGACGAACTGGAAGAAAGATCGAAACCGACATCTCGATTTGCTGCACGGCGCGTGCCGGAGTTGAAGTCGATCCCGGCGGCGAGGGCGAGTCCTGAATCCGCAATGGCGACCGACCCGGTGCTCTGCGGCAATATGTGGAATGGCTGTCCGCAACGGTCAAAGGGACTAGTTTCCGCGGCTTGCGTGCCGGTTGATTGCGCCAATGGTGCTGCTACGCCGGTGGCGCACGAGGTTTTTCGGGCCTGCGGCATCGAAGCCGACTTCATCAATGATCAGCCGAATGGGCGCAACATCAACGAAACCTGCGGCGCTTTGCATCCGGAAGTGGTCGCCAAATCGGTTGCCGCCAGCGGTGGAAAATACGACCTGGGAGTTACGTTCGATGGCGACGCCGACCGCGCGCTCTTCGCCTGCAAGCAGGGCAGCGTCGTCAATGGCGATGCCGTATTGCTGCTCGCCGGACGCGAGATGAAGGCTCACGGGAAGCTTGCCGCCGAGACGATCGTCGCCACCACCATGTCGAATATGGGGCTGGAGATTGCTCTGCGCAAATCCGGAATTCGCATGCTGCGCGCGGGAGTGGGCGACAAAGACGTCCTCGAACAGATGCAGAAGACTGGCGCGGTGCTCGGCGGCGAACAATCGGGACACATTATCTTCCGCGACGGGGATGCCACCACCGGAGACGGGTGGCTGACCGCGCTGCGCGTGCTGCAGGTGATCCAGAGCAGCGGGAAGTCACTGGGAGAACTCGTCGCAGACCTGAAAGTCTTTCCCCAGGTTGTGAAGAACATTCGCGTGCGCGAGAAGAAAGCCTTCGATCAGGTGCCAGAGATCAGCAGCGCTATCAAGACCGCTGAAGAACAGCTCGCGGGCAATGGGACGCATCGTGGTGCGCTATTCGGGGACCGAGGCTCTGGCGAGGGTGATGGTGGAAGCTGAATCCGAATCGCAGATGAAGCAGTTGACCGAGCAGATT
>CAWGWI010000016.1:0-265969 GCA_963826275.1 Terriglobia bacterium
CATTTCCGTTAGTAGGCGTATTGCTGCCATTGACAGGCCCTTCTGTGACTTTTGTGACGCCAGCGGTCAACGTCGCTAGATCCGTGTAGCGTCTGCCATTCAGAGGTAACTGACGAACCTCCTGACCAGTCACTACATCTCCCAGCGACGCGCTCTCAGTCTCGAGCAGAGGCGGCGCTCCCGTCACCAACATCTCCTCTGACACCGAACCGACCTCGAGTTTGAAGTCGAGCCGCGCCGTTTGTTGCACGTTGAGCACGATGTTCTGACGGACTTCCTTCTTGAATCCGGACGCTTCGACCGAAACGGAGTAGCTACCGATCTTGAGAGGAGTGATTACGAAATTTCCGTCTGCCTCGGTCTTAACGGCAATAGTCTTTCCGGTTTCTGCACTGGTTGCCGTTGCGGTGGCGCCCGCAATCACTGCGCCGGTTCGGTCCCTGACGGTCCCAACCAGCGTAGCCGTATCGACTTGCGCCGCAGCTCCTATTGCAGCGCCAATACAACAAAGCAAAACGACGATCGACCTAATCTTCTTCAAGGCTGAATCTCCTTTCCCGCGAAATGCATTTGTTTCAAAGCGACTCCCGCAGTTGTCTTCGTCGCGCGGGCCTTTCACAGAAACCCGTTCAGTCAGTTCTCAGCTCAGACCGCCATGGCTCGATCCAACGTTAAAGCCCGGCCCATCCGGGAATGGGTGTCTGCGGGCTCGTCGGCCACTCTGGGCCAGGCTGATCCAGTCTCGGCCAACAGGCGCTTCGTGCCGAAGCAAAAGCTGAGCTCAATTTAATGGATTTCCTTTTATATCGTTTTATTTCGTTTGTCTACTATTAAAACAAATTCGACATGAAAAGAAACCGCAAGAATTCGAACGCGGCGCCTACAAGAACCGTGCGACGGCGTTATCTCGTCGCTGTCGCGGTCAGGCGGAGTCCAAATCGTTCCGGAACGTGAAAAGTTTCGCGCATAGTTCGCCGCCATGCAATCTGTACCCGGTGCGACGGCGGGCCTTGGCTGCGAAACAGATTAATGCGAAGGGTCTCGCCGTCGTGGGGCTCGCGGATGCCCAGCGCCGAAAATGGTATGCGCATCGCTCCGTACCATATCCCTGCGTCCCGATCTACCCGCGCCCCGACCACAAAACCGGAATTCCAAGTCCAGCCGTCCTCGTGATGAGGCTTGTTCAAATCGATATCCAAATCGATCCATTCCCCTTGCGGGGAGATTTCGAATTCCTTGTATCTGCGGATGTTCTTGAAATCAGTTCCGAGAAACACCTCTGCCACATCCCAATCCCACAATTGATAGGTTTCCGTCGAGGTTCGCGGTTCAGGTTTCAGATACAGCGTTTCGTACGGACAAATGAATAGGAAATACAGGTTGTTGTCCGTCCATCGAGAACGGATCTCCGTGCGATAGGAGCCTACGCTTTCACCATTTTTGCCCTCGTCCGCAAACACTACGCCGGCGTCCTTCCAAAAGGCGTTAGACGGGATCAGCCGTCAACGCGACATCTTCCGGAGCGTGCGTACTATCGAAGGATGCATTGTCTGCCGCGGTCGCCAGTTGCAACAGGGCGAGCAGAAGACCGAACATCAGTACGATTCGACCCTTGTGGCGATTGCGAAGGTTCATGCCTCCACGCCCAGCTGTCGAGCTGCATTTTCGAAATACACTTTGCGCAAAATGGATTCCGGTAAATCGATGCCGTAAATCCGCCACCGTCCCTGGGGTGGTATTTCCGCGGGGGCGTAGTCGAAGTATTCGTCCTCGGTCTCGAGAAACCGGTAATAGATCTCGTACAAACGATCGCCAAATACCTGTTGTGGAAACCTGTCGCCGTGAGGTGTCGCGTCGGTTCCAAACAGCACACGATCCTGGTACTTTTCAATGAACCTGCGTGCCGTGCGAGGCTGTCTTCCCAATTCCCCAATGCGGGCCGCGATGTCGGCGCTCATGTTCGGAAAGCGATCAAGGTCCTCTGAAACGCTTGCCAGGTCCTCGCTAAAATTGCCTACATGAAGCCCTACAAAACGCGTTTTTGGATGTCGGGCAAATACCCGGTTCCGTGCCGCCAGCAACTCTGCGTTGCTCGGAAAATCTTTTCCATAAAAAGACCAGTCCGGATGATTGTTCAATTCCTCGTAGCGCTCGTTAAACCGATCCATCAGCGTGAAGAACGCGACCGGATCCGAAACGTGAATCGCGACTGGCATATTCAATTGCCGCAGGCGTCCCACATCGGATCGAATCGCGGATCATCAATCTTCACCAGTTGTCCCGAGGTGATGTTCTCGCGCAGGTAGGAAGCCCAGCGTCTTCAAGATCTTCAGCCCGCGCGCTCCTTGGTGGTGTGCCTGCCGATCAGGTCCGCCTGGATCTTGGGATAGTTCGGCTCTTTGAAACGCTCGTAGCAGGGTTCTGTAAAAGAGTAGAAGCGCCCCGGATACGCGCGATCGTATTTGGCAATCACATCGCTCAATCCATCGCCATATCCACCGGTCAGATTGACCATGGCGCGTACATTCTTTCGATCCATGACTTCCAGAAGCTCTTTCGGTGTGGCCGAATATGCCCGTGCAGACGCCAGCGACACTCCGTGCATCGACTTGGCCGAGTTGCTGATGTGGGTATGAAAATCGATGAGCGGGAACTTGGAGCGCGGAACGTGTGACTCGTGCACTTGCAGCATGCTCTTCGGAGCGAATTGGGACAGCTCAAGCGATTGATGGCGCACCGGAGTTTCGGGCTTTTCTTCCGCGATGCTGACGCTGCCCCACTGTGTCGCCACTCCCGCCATACGCCTACGCCACGCAGCCACTCACGCCTATTGAACATGCACGCTCCTGCCTATCGCCAGCTTTCGGGAACTCTGGCTTGCGAATACAGAACTTGCGATAATTCTCTCCAGCCGAACCAGTACAGCTATCCGCGGTCGACCGGAAATCTCTGCACCACCCGGTTGATCACGTTATTTTGCGATGGCCAGTCAGGGCGCAAACCTTCCTGCATGCAGCGGAAGAAGGCCAGCAGTTGTCCGACGATGACATGAATGAAAACCGCATTCGCGTCGCCCAACCGGTCTAGACCCGGACACTCGACGGCGACATCTCCATTCCTCAACACCTCGCCAGGGATCGATTCTCCGACGATCAGTTTCCCTCGGCCCAACTGCTTCTGGTCGAGTTCGCGCAACAGATCCAGTTCGTAGTTACGACGAGTGCGATCGGAGGAAAGGTAGCAAACCACCAGCGTGTTCTTGTCGAGGAAACTCATGGGCCCATGTCGCAGCCCCAGATATGTCTCACTCACCGACGCAATTCGACCGGCATTCATCTCCAACATCTTCAGCGCTGTCTCGCGTGCGGCACCAAAGCGGCAACCGCTGCCCAGAAAGACGGCTCGCGTGAAACCTGCGGCAGCAACTTGCGCTAACGCGTCAACATTCGATTGCAACAGTCCTTCGGCAATATCAGCGGCCTGGTTGCAAGTCATGCGGTAAAAGTCCGGGCGTTCTGTCAGCCCGAGAAAGCGTGCCGCCAGTGCAAGGTTCGAGAAACTGCTGGTCATGACCAGGCTCTCGTCGTTGGTATTCTCGCCGAGCACGAGTACGTGGACATTCGGGTGCGACCCAAATGTCCGAGCCAGCGCTCCATCGCGATTGCACGTAAATACCAGGTGCCGCGTCTGCGGTTCCAATTCCAGCATCAGGGACACTGCCGCAACGCTCTCCGGACTGTCACCCGACCGTGCCAATGAAACCATTAGCTGCGGCATACTCGCGCGCACAACATCCGTCTCCGTGAGTAGGGTTCCGGCACCGATGACGGAGCAATTGCAACGCAATTCCTCCTGCAGTGTCGCTCGAACTGATTCTCCGGCGTATTCGGAACTACCCGAACCAGTCAGAATGATGCTGCTGACACCACTCAGGAACGTTTTCAGCACGGAAGCCGAGTTCACCACGAGTTCGCAAGTCTCACGCCACGTTTGCGGCTGCCGGCAAATCTCGCGCAAGGTGTGAAAGTACCCGAGTTTCTTCTGTTCTTCCGGCGACTTGCTCAGCAACTCCCGGATCTGCTTCTGACGGCCCGCAAGTGTGTCCAGCCAATTCTTCCCTGGAGCCACGGTTTCCATCCGCGATCGTCCTCCTCGGCACGCAAACGAACATATCAGAAAGATATCGAAAGTAAACGAAAATCACAAACCAGGCCTGATTGTTGGCGAATTGTTTCGGGAATCACGATCTGCGGCGAACCAAGTAATAGTCGAGAGACTTCCACAAAAACTCGGCAGACGGCTTCCGAAGCCAGTTCTGCCCTGGCAGCATGCGGCGGAATAGAAACACAGCACTTTGAAAACAGACCACTTCTTTTTCCGTTGCGGTTCTGGTCAATTACCGAGCGCAAACACTGCATGCATCGATTTGTTCAAGAGAGCGCATGGATTAATGAGCTGCTTTTGAAGTGGTTGCCGGGGCGAAGAATTCCTGCATTTTGCGGCGATCACGGAAGGCTTCTGTGCCGCCTGAAGCCGTCGTGGAAAGTGCGCCGGCAAGATTTCCATATTGAAGACAAGTCGCAAGATCCCGGCCTCGCAAGTACTGTGATAAGAAGCCGGCATCAAAGCTATCGCCTGCGCCCACCGGATCGACAACTTCCACCTTCACTGGTGGCGCCATGATTCGCTCCCGGCCACTTACGCCGATTGCCCCTTTTGCCCCGAGTTTCACCACAACGGTTGCGACCTGTTCTGCAAGCCGGGCGATTGCCATCTCAAGGTCGTCGTAGCGTGCGATCTTCCGCGCCTCACGTTCATTCGGCAGAAGGATGTCGACGTACCGTAGGGTTTCCGCCAGAGGTCCAGCCCACAAGTCCTCCGGGTCGTCATTCGTGTCGAGCGATGTGCTCAGGCCCTTGCTCTTCGCCAGCCGAAACAGTTCAGGGATGTGATCTCGCAGGCCGCGATGCAAAAACAGCGACGACATATGAAAGTGACGGGCAGATGTGATGTACTCGAGCTTCAGTTCCTCGAACCGCAACTCAAATATCGCTCCAGGATATGTCAGGATGTGGCGCTCTCCGCCGTGCGGCAGAATCAGTGTGACTCCTGACCCAGTGTTTCGGTCCCGAACAACGTGCGCGAGATCAACATTCGCCTCTCCAAGGCGTTCGATTGCAATCTTGCCCAGCGCGTCGTCTCCCACCTTGGTGATGAAACCGACCCGCGCGTCCAGCATCGAAAGGTTATGGGCGAGGATCGCCGAGGAACTACCCAGCGTCATGGAAAATCCTGAACCCAACAGTTCGCGCTCCGTCGGCATTGAGAGCGGCAGTCCGTACAGAATAAGGTCGAGGTTGATCTCCCCAACGATAACAATATCGAGTTTGGCCATAATTTGGTGTTTGCCGTCGAACTCTACAAGGCGGCTCAGGTTTGGCGAATTATCCTCTACTCAAAGACTACCTAAACCAGCGTGACTTTAACGCCCGCTTCTCGCAGGACTTCCAGATCGTGCTTGCCAAGGCCCTTGTCCGTGATCACCTGATCCACTGCGGACGGTGGCATGATGTTGCATAGGCTTCGGCGACCGAATTTGCTGGAGTCGCAAACGGCAACCGTCCTGCTGGAGATCTCCACCATGATGCGATTGACCTGGGCTTCCAGAATATTGGGGGTAAACAACCCGACTCTGGTATCAAAGCCATCCACGCCAAGGAAGAGGATGTCTGCGCTCAACTGCCGCAGAGTTTGCTCCGCGATCGGCCCGACAAGCGAAAAGGAATTCTTGCGCAGCGTGCCTCCTGTAAGGATCACTTCAACATTCGTTCCTGTTAGCTCGGCGGCAATGTTCGTCGCATTGGTGATGACCGTCAGCTTGGCGAAATGTTTCAATGCGGCAGCGATGGCGGTGGTCGTAGTGCCCGAATCCAGAAGCACGGATTGACCTTCCTCGACCAACTTCGCAGCCGCAGTCGCGATCTTCGTCTTCTCTTTGCGATGAAGCTTCTCCTTTTCGCGCAAAGTCGGATCAAGTAACGCTCCGGCATGAAGAGGCAATGCGCCGCCGTGCGTTCGCTCAATAAGGCCCTGCGCGTCGAGAGTCTCCAGATCCTTACGGATCGTGATTTGCGATATGCGGAATTGCCGGGCAAGGTCGGTGACCCGTACCCGGCCCTCCCGCCGCAAGACGTCGACAATCGACCGGCGTCGCTCCTCGTTCAACATTCCATTCTGATTTGGCATGCTTTTGCTTTCTTACCTACGAGTCTTACTCCTTGGCCGCCTGCACAAGCAGGTGCCCCGTGAATGATGTTTCTAGGGTAGGGCTTGTGCTATCGATTGTTCCGAGTTCCTTGTCGTTTACATAGTCAACGACGCGATACTTCCCCGGCGCGAGTCCGCGCAACTCGATCGACCCTTTGTATTCCGTCCGTGAATCCTTAGCGAAGAAGGCGTAATACATGGTTCCGTTTTTCTCGACCGCATACGCCTCAGGATTGTCGTACCCGTAGACATAAAGATCGCGGAAGTCGCCATCCGACAACATTTTGTCATTGTAAAGAGCAGTCCACTTCTTCCAGTGTTCTTCTTTTTCCGAAGTGAGCGCAACCCGCTTGAACTTCGGGTTCTTATCTGGCCACGTGAACTTGGTCCCGAGCACACCGCCCGTACCTAATGTGGACGCGAAGTCTTGTCCGTGCTCGCTCCACCCACCTTTGCCGACGGGCGTCATTTCCGATAATTCCACGTGATCGCCGTACACCGCCGAGGCGGGCCCGAGCAACGCTTTATATACCTTGATGCGGCGACGTACCTGCACGCCACCAACTGGATCGGCGGTCACCGCCTGGTCCATGTATGGCAGCCATGCAATGTTCGGCGTGGTGCCGCAAGGACAAATCTGCGTCACGCTATCGGGTTTCAATGCGCGCGTCGTCTGGTAGATGATCTTGTACACGTCGGCCATGGCACGGATCGAATCCTGCGGCGACTTATGATGGTGCTTGGGGTTATAACACGCCGGCACAGAATAAATATTGTCGAGTTTGTGCCCGTCGAAATCCCAATCTTTGATGAACTTCTCCGTCATCTTCTTCATGTATTCCTGAACTTCGGGGACAGCCGGGCATAGCGTGGCCAAGTCGCGGAAGCTCTTGCCAGGCTTCCCGTCTTTGTCGAGAATCAGCCAGTCGGGGTGCTCTTTCACGACCTCCGCGGTGACATATTTGTGCGACTCCCAACGCCCCGTTCCATCTTCCACCACCAGCGGGTACCACCAGATCTGCGCTTTGATTCCCTGCTGATGGAAATCCTGAACCATCTTCTTGATCGAGTCATCCGGGAACGTGTCCTTGCGGGGATTCCAGTCGCCATACGTGTCAAACCAGCGGTCATCCAACGTTGCCCAGTGGATCCCGAGTTCCTTCAGCTTCGGAATGGTGCCGGTCATATCTGCCGGCGTGACGTTGAATTCGTATCCCCAACCACACCAGGCAATGCCATAATCCTGCGCATTCGGCTTCGGCAGCGTCCAGCCCTCTTTCTGCAATGCTTCCGAGTACATTCGCAGCGGCTCGTAGAAATCTCCGCCGTAAACCGCGACAAATGTGCGAGGAGTGGAGAAGCTCTCTCCGGGCTTCAGCGTGGCCGGATTGTCGATCTCGATAGCGGTATTGACGCGCTTGTCTTTTCCAACCCCGATCGGCATATCCAATACCATGGGCAGAGTCTCGATGTGGCCGATCGCCACCCCCACTGATTTCGTCCAGAACGCGTTCACCGGCACGCCGCCGCCATGCCCCTGATTCACAGGCGCGCCCATCACGTTCTTTGCCGAGTAGTTTGCCGATATCGGCAGAATCTCATCCTTGCCCCAATCGATACTCGCGCCTTGAAAGAGCCACATCTGATATGGCTGCGCACCGCCATCCGCACGCGAGGCATCCAGTACATGCTGTTGCGTGCGAAGCTTATCGAGAATCACGTCCGATGATCCTGCATTCTTGTACGCGGTGGAGACAATTGCCATATTTGGAAAGTCGTCGTAAACCTCAATGGCAACTGTCCTTTCCATACCAGTGGATGCGCTCTTGCTCGTGAACTCAACCCGCTTCCCGAGCGCTCCGAGTTTGCCGTTGGCATCGCTAACCTGCGGCGTACCCGCGAGCTTGAAATCATCAACGCTCTTCGCGTGAATCTGGACCACGTCGGAAGCATTGTCTTTTGCATCTGCAGAGTCGATACTCAGACGCTTGCCGTCTTTCAGGAGAAATGATTTCAGAGAGCCATTGCTCGCAATATCGAATTCGGAGGTGCTGGTTTCCATGATCCAGGGTGCCGCATCTCCAGAGGCCGGCAGAACCTTCACACTCGATTGCTTCACCTGAGGCTGTTCGGAGGCCTTCTTCTTTTCGCAGCCGCCAGCAACCAGCAGAACGGCCAACGTCGCGACTGTTGCTGAATAGAGTTTGTGTGTGCTCATTTCGCCTCCACCAGATTCGTACCTTTGAATTGCCCAAATAGCTTTTCTGCGTTGAGGTGATAAACCTTTTCCAGAACATCATCCGGCAAACCCATGCCAGAGATCATCCAGCGGCCCTGGCCGGGATATTGCGAATACGGAAAGTATTCGTCGTCCGTTTCCAGCCACCGGAAGTAGTTCTGGTACATCGACTCGCTGGCGCCCTCGTCTGTCCCGAACATGATGCGATCCGAATATTTCAGGAAGATTTCCTTCGCGCGCCGAGGCTGCCGACCCAACTCTCCTTCGCGCGCGCCGAATTCGATCATCACATTCGGGAAGCGCTGTAAGGTCTGCTCCACAAAGTCCAGGTTCTCCGGCCAACTTCCGAAATGAAGCGCAACGAATGTCGTATTGGGATGCTTCGCGAACATGTGGTCTCGCTCGGCCATCAGTTGCTGCATACTCGGAAACTGCGGGCCATAGAAGCTCCAGTCCGGATGTTCGTGCAATTCCTCGTAACGTTCATTGTTGGCATCGATAGGATGAAAGAACGCTTCCGGATCGGCCACATGAATCGAGACGGGAATACCGAGGCGCCCGCACTCATCCCATACGGGATCGAGACGCGGATCATCTACCGGGATCAGCTTGCCGCTCTTGTCTTTGACCCCGAGACCGAGCTCCTTCAGTATCTTCACGCCGCGCGCACCGCGTCGCACCGAGTCATCGACTTGCTTCACCATCAACTGGCTGAAGTTGGGATCGTCAATCTTGCTCCAATCCATCTGAGTAAAGACCACGAACCGCCCAGGATAGGGCTTCACCATCTGATCGATGACGCTCTGCAACTTGTCTCCCCACAGGCCGGTCAGAATGACGATCGTTTTAATATTGTCACGATCCATCATCTCGACGAATTTTGCCGGATCGACACGGTCCCCAACCCCCATTGCATCGTTTGTGTGCGTGTGAACGTCGATCACCGGAAACCTCGCGCGCTTGACCTCATGCACAGGAACATGAAGCATCGGTTGCGGATGGAAATCCTTCAGCAGCAGCGTCTTTTTGCTGTCAGCATCCTTCGCAGCCTTGTAGCCGATCTGCCCCGTTTGCGCCGCGGCAGACAGCGCAAAAAGACCGGCGCATGCCAGCGCCAAAGACCGTTTTGCACTGTGTGACTGCGGAATTGCTCTACACAGACTTGTCCTATGACTTCGTTCCAAGATAAAGTCCATGGCACCCGCTCTTAGAGTTGATTTCAAATCTGCTTGACAATACCACAATACGAAAGTAAAAGTAGCAATCCGTAATAAAAAGTTAATACCTCAAAGCAGAACGTAGCTCAGTTTCGATTCTTTGTTCGTCGCAGGGGGAAGCTCTCTCTTGTGGGCCGCCAGTTCAGGCCGCGTAAGGTTGCAAAGTCCGTCCACTTCGCTGGGAGAATTGCCGTGAACTGCTCTAACTTTTTCCGCTGTCTCTCTATCACTGCCCTCGCCGCCGTTTCCCTGATTTCCGCTCCATATCTGGCGGCGCAAGCGTCTTTTCAAGCACAGTTGCGCGGCACTGTCACGGACGCGTCGGGCGCAGCTTTGCCGCATGCGACCGTAACCGTGACGGAAGCAGGCACGAACCTGAAGCACATTGTTCAGACGGACGGCACCGGAGCCTATATCGTACGTGCACTTCGCCCTTCAACCTACACGGTCGAAGTAGCGGCAACGGGATTCCAGACGGAAGCAAAGAAGGACGTTGTGCTCCAGGTGGATCAGCAGTCGAGCATTAACTTCGCCATGCACCCTGCCGGTACAAAGACCGAGGTCCAGGTCACCGAGGCGGCGCCGCTGCTCGACACCGACAATTCTTCGCTCGGCAGCGATATCACGAATGAGTATGTGAAACAGATTCCTCTTCCAAATCGTAATTTCTTCGGTCTGGTGTTTCTGAACGCCGGAGTCAGCGAAGTTGCCGGATCTGGGACCAATGACAACTATCCTTCAGGAACGAATTTCGTCTCTAATGGTCAGCGAAACGCGACCGCCGAGGTGCGGCTCGATGGTGCTCTAATCAGCGCCCCCGAACAGGGTGAAGGCGGCAACACCAACGTTTACTACGAGCCTTCCGTGGAAGCGGTGCAGGAATTCAAGGTTCAAAGCAGCGCCTATTCTGCGGAGTTCGGCAGCAACGGCGGCACTGTTGTGAACATGGCCCTGAAGAGCGGAGCTAACAACTTTCATGGAAGCGGCTGGTGGTTTGGGCAACGCAGCGTTCTCGACGCTAACGACTTCTTCAGCAACCAGGCAGGCCTGCCTAAACCCGATCACTCGCGTGATCAGTACGGGTTTTCCGTCGGCGGTCCAATCAGAAAGAACAAGACATTTTTCTTCTTCGACCTCGAGCGGGTAAGAGAAGGTGCTCCCGTCAACATCGTTGCGACAGTTCCGACGGCGGACGAGAGAAATGGAAATTTCTCTGGCGCTCTCATTACCGACCCTGACAGTGGCGATATCGTAGCGAATCAGATCTTCAACCCTTTTCAGGTTGCGCCCGATGGCACCCGCGCTGGTTTCGCGAGCAATACCATCCCGTCGCAGTACATCGATCCGATTGGGCAGAAGCTGTTGAACCTCTACCCGATGCCAAACCAACCGGGAAATGCGGACGGCACGAATAACTTCCGCCAGAACACCCTTGCGGCGTCGAGCGGAACTCAATTCGACATCAAGATCGATGAACAACTGACTGAAAAGCAGCATCTCGCGGGCCGCTACAGTCACGCAGGCAGCTCGTTCAATACGCCAACCATCCTCGGCGATGGCGAATTTAACGATGGCATCAAGGGCACGACCAACGTCAACAACGTAGGATTGCAGCATGACTGGACGATTTCTCCAACACTCCTGCTTAGTTCGCGCTTCTCAGTTGACCGTGTGTCATCGCCTGGCCAGAGCAATAACTATCCGACAGCGCAGTCGGTTGGATTCCCGTCAGTGCTTAACGCCAATGCAGGATTGGACCGCATGCCCGCGATCCTTACCGATTCGCCGTGGACATCAATGTTCGACCAGTGTTGTTCCGACACCGGATTCGCGCATACGTTGTATTCGTACTCCTCTCTGCTGTCATGGACGCACGGACAACACAATCTGAAGTTTGGCGGTGAACAGCGGCAGTTCTTCAACAATTTCTTCCAGCCGAACTATCCAACTGGGTACTTCCATTTTGGCCAGAACGTGACCGAGCAAAGCATCGGCGCCTTTGATCCTCTCCAGGGCAATCCGTTCGCGGACATTCTTCTCGGCATTGGCGACTACGGCGGGATCTCGGTATATCCAGCCGTTGCCAACAAATCGATGGAGACTGCGTTTTATGTACAGGATGAGTGGAAGGTCACGCCCAAACTCACGCTCAGTCTTGGACTACGCTACGAATGGAGCGATCCCTATACCGAGCGCCATAATCGTATTCAGTACAGCGACTTCAACGGAAGCAGCGGCATCAGCATTCCCGCAACCACCTTTAACCAGGACGGCGTGAACGTCACCTCGCCGTATGATGCTTCCAACCTGCTCGGAACCACGATCCTAGGCAGTTCGGGGGATCGTCACGTTCCAGTGGACCGCAACAACTTCGCTCCTCGTTTTGGTTTCGCTTACTCGCTTACCAAGAATACCGTGGTTCGTGGTGGCGCTGGCGTCTACTACGGAATGAATGTGGCCACAAACTTCCAGTACACCGGCACGGCGTTCCGCAAAGACGGCAACATCAATTTCACGCTCGACAATTTCCAGAGCCAGTATGCGACGCTCGAAAATCCCTTCCCGGCTGGGCTTCCGGAGCCTCAGGGCAACTCTTACGGTTCGTTGGCGATGTGGGGCTATGGAAACCAGAACGATCTCGGAACTTCTGCCGCCCGGAATGCCGACATCTACCAATGGAGTTTCGGTGTTCAGCGATTGCTGCCGGGTGAGACCGTTGTCTCGGTGGACTATTCGGCAAACCGAAGCACGCATCTGCCGTGGGGCGGTGCCAACCTCAGCACAAGCAATCGCAATTTCATTCCTTCATCCATTCGCAGCCAGTTCAATACCCAGACCCTCTACAACGATCTGCACAGCAATGTCGCGAATCCCTTCTACTCTATGTTCCAGGGACCAAACGCAGTCTTCAATCAGCCCGACTCCATCTACAACAACGATTCAATCCCTCTAATCAACCTCCTGCGGCCTTATCCGCAGTTCGATGGCGCGTTCGCGGGATTACCTCAGTTGGAAGCCGCTTCCTGGTACAACGCGCTTCAAGTCCGCTTCCGCAAGCGCATGTCGAATTACTTCAGCTTCGAAGGCGGCTACACCTTCTCGAAGGAAACAGACGACTCCTCGGTTGGCAGAAACGCATGGGTAGGTTCGCTTGGGAATGACAACCCGCAGGAACTCGATAACCTGAAAGCTGAGCACTCCATCGGCGCCAGCGACGCTACACATCGCCTTGCACTCGCAATGGTCGGCGACCTTCCTATCGGCCGTAACCGTTT
Organism: Terriglobia bacterium; assembly: GCA_963826275.1. GTDB lineage: Bacteria > Acidobacteriota > Terriglobia > Terriglobales > Acidobacteriaceae > JAJPJE01. Next base: position 12,999 of record CAWGWI010000016.1, read on the forward strand.
GATCGGTGCAAATATGAATCGGTTTCTCGATGGCGTTGTGGGTGGCTGGACCCTGTCGGCAATCGTCACCTTGCAGTCGGGTCAACCAGTCTACATCGGCATGTCGCAAGCGACTCTCGATGACGGCACGCAACGGCCTAACGTAATCTGCAATCCCGCCAGCGGCATTAGTCCGCATCAGTCTGCGATAACCGGGCAGAGCGTGTTCAACTCCTCCTGCTTCGCGGATCCAGGGTATGAACAGGCCGGAGACGCACCTCGGTATTTCTCCAATCTCCGGACTGACGGAATTCACAACATCGACTTTTCTTTCTCCAAATCCTTCGTCCCGCATGAAGGCATGAAGTTCGAAGTGCGTGGCGACTTCTTTAATTTCTTCAATACGCCGCGCTTCGCTCTTCCTGACAATCTGTGGGGCGACTCAACCTTCGGCCAGATAACGTCGACTCTCGGCAACCCCCGCCATGGTCAACTGGGAGTGCGGTTCGAGTTCTAGCGCACAATGCGTGAACTTCGATCGCCGATTCGAAACATCACTAAGGCCTCTCGCCCAACGAGAGGCCCATTCTTTCTCTGCGATACAGGACAACAATGAAAACCAGGATTCTTGCCGGCATTCTTTTAAGCTGTGTGGCCCTTTTCGCCGCCTCAGAGGCTCCCGATCAGCAGGAGCAAAACTGGACCAACTACGTTCGCATTGGAGCCTACGGTCTGAATGGCGCCGATGCCTCTAACATCGTGAAGCGCGCACAGCAAAGCGATGTCTTTGGTATCGAGGTCGATAACGACATCCCTGGCCGGTACGAGAGCTTTCTCGATCCCACCCAGAAGCTCGACGCAATTCGCGCTGTAGCGAAGCGAGCTCACGACGCCGGCAATTATGCCTTCGTCTATATTGCCGGCACCGAGTGCATTACGGCGAACGCCCCGAATTCAGCTCATACACTGGCGAAAGATCATCCCGACTGGCTGCAGCGGAAGATCACCGGCGAGCCTGCAATCTTCAGCGCAGAAGCCGCTTTCTGGATCGCAAAAGGCGATGAAGACGTTTGGGTCAGTCCCTACGCCACAGAGTGGCGCAAGATCTATATGGAACGTGTGCGACAAATCGCTGCCACCGGTATCGATGGCATCTACATCGACATTCCTTACTGGATGACCCATTTCACCGGCTGGGAGCAGAGTTGGGCCAGCTTCGACGATTACACCGTTGCCGCGTTCAAAGAGCAAACCGGACTGGATGCAAAAAAGGATTTGAAGCTCGGCGATTTCTCCGATCCCAATTTTCGCAAGTGGATCGACTTCCGCATTCGAACGATCACCGATTTCCTGCAGGAGATCGATCACACCGCGAAGAGTGTGAACCCGCAGATCAAGACAATTCCCGAGATTTACCCCGGCATCGAGCAGGAAGCCGTGCGCGTCGGAGCAGATGTCTACAGTCTCTACCCAGTTGTGGATGCCATCGCTCACGAGTACGAGTTCGGTGAGGGCGATCATATGGCGTCGTCGCGTTCGCAGCTCGATTGGTTCAACTACCAGGTCGGCATGCACACCTTCCGCGCCTTCGCGCAAGGCAAGGCCACATGGATCCTGAATTATTCCTGGGATGGCGACAAGAATGTGGATCCTCGCGAAGCGATGAAGAATCTCGCGATGTCGCAGGTGATGGCCAATGCGAACTTCTGGGACGCTCCCGGTCACAGCATGGCCGGATCGAACGATATCGCCACTCGCACCGAAATCTTTCGCTGGATCGAAGCGAATCAAGAGGTGCTCTACTCGCCGCGTTCCCCCATCGCCCCCGTGGGCGTCTACTTCTCACCTGCGACCCGCAATCTCTACGCCGATGATTTTCTAAAGTCGTATCGTGGCACGCTGATCCTGCTGATGCAGAAGCATGTGGAATTCCAGATCGTGACACCGCGAACATTGGCGGCCTTCAAAGGAAAGGTTCTGGTATTGCCAGACGTGCGGATGCTTGACGGAACAGAACAGGGGAGCCTTGAAGATTATCTTAAAAGTGGACGCACTCTTGTTATCACTGGAGAGAACGCTCCTGTTCAGTTTTCTGGGACTGCAAACATCAGTCGCTTCCCTGGCTCTCCCGGAACCGAATATTACCAGCAGCTGGAAAAATCATTCGCGACCACTTTGCCTGACTCCCAGCAAAAGTTTCTTGCGGCCCTAGCGTCAGGCGCTCACATCGAAATCAGCGCTTCACCGGAAATCGCCACTTCGATCTCTTCCGTGGAAGGATCGCCTCACATTTTCTTTGCCAACTTTTCGGGACTGAAGCCACACGAAGTCGCGGTTCCCGCCACTCAGAGAGACGTCATCGTGACCGTGTCGCGCAAAGTAGGTGCTGGCCATTTTCTGCCTTTCTTAGGAAAGACCCAGGACGTTCAAGGCAAGCCTTCGGGCGATAAGACAGTGTTCACGCTGCCGGACATATCGCGTGGCGCCATCTTCTGGTTTGAAGAGAAGTAGCGCAGCAAAGCAAAAAACCCAATCGTGTAAGTCTTTGATTTCATGGTGGCCAGGGACGGAATCGAACCGCCGACGCCAGCCTTTTCAGGGCTGCGCTCTACCAGCTGAGCTACCTGGCCACTTTCAAATCGCTTGCGGGAATGCAAGCTGAAGCGGACTGTCCGGAACATCGAGGCAGGTGATCGCAAGCGATCACGATGTCAGGAACGATTCATTGTAGCAATTCAGATCGATTCACTCAAACTGTAGGCCGCTCTGCTCCTCAGCATCGGTCAACACGCCGTTCGCAATCACGCCTGAACAGGGTTGCCCAGCGATCCAATACGCGATCTCACGATAATCCTTCAGCGCGAACACTGCGAGATCCGCATCTTTCCCGGCCTCAACGCTGCCTTTGCGATCCTGCAACTGAAGAGCACAGGCGCCGTTGTAAGTCGCCGCCGTAATTGCTTCGGCCGGAGACAACTTCATTTGCGTGCAGGCCAGCGAGAGCACAAACGGCATGCTCGCCGTCGGCGAGGTGCCGGGATTGTAGTCCGTGGCCAGAGCTACCGCGACGCCGGCATCCATCAGCTTCCTTGCAGGCGGATATTGGCGGAGTCCTAGAAAGTAATTGGCGGCTGGCAGCAATGTAGCGACGCAGTCCGAGTTCGACAGAGTGCGTATGTCCTGATCGCCGACGCAATCCATGTGGTCGTAAGATGCCGGCTGGAACTGCGCCAGGGATTCAAGCGGCGCTTCGCTCAACTGGCAGACGTGAACACGGGTGCCCAGGCCATGCTCTTTCGCGGCGGAGAAGATAGCCTCCGTTTCCGCCAAGGTAAACGCCCCGCGCTCGCAGAATACGTCCACGTACTGCGCGAGCTTTCGACGCGCGACCTCCGGGATCATCTTGTCTCGGACCAGCGCAACGTATTCTTCGCGCCGCTCGCGAAATTCAGCAGGAACGACATGTGCCCCGAGCAACGTAGGAACAACCGTCCCCTGCCACTGCTTGGTCGCCTCGCGAATAGCCTCCAGCGATTTGATCTCCGCCTCGAAGCTAAGCCCATAGCCGGATTTGGCTTCGACCGTCGTTGTTCCGGTCGCCGACATTTCGCACAGCGCTTTTAGGACGTGATCTGCTAGTTGTTTGCGCGTGCCTTTGCGCACCCCGTCGATGCTCGATCGAATGCCGCCTCCGGCTTCCGCAATCTCCTCGTAAGTCGCGCCGGAAATACGCTTCTCGAAATCTACCAGCCGCGGATTCGTAAACACCGGGTGCGTATGCGAATCCACGAATCCCGGCAGCACCACGCCGCCGCGGCAATCGATCTCTCGAATCTTCTTCTTGTTTTTCTGAATCCAGCCGTCGCGCTGCGCCTCGCGCCGACTGCCTACCGAAACAATCTTCCCGCCTAGACATAGCACCGCGGCATCTTCGACGATGCCCAGCTCCAGCAGTTCCTTCCCGCGTCGCGGACCGCTCCCTGTTCCTCGTAGTGAAATCAGTTGTCCAATATTGGTGAGGAGAATAGGCGGCGCCATGGCGTGCGCCCCCGTATTTCGTTTGCTCGTTTTCGCTTTAGCCATTCTTCGCCATCGGTACTTTGATTCCCGACTTCGCCGCGAACTTCTCTGCCTCTTCGTAGCCCGCGTCCACGTGGCGCGCCACACCAATGCCCGGATCGTTCGTCAGCACACGTTCGATGCGCTTCGCCATCGCATCCGTTCCGTCAGCAACCGTTACCTGCCCAGCGTGTTGCGAATACCCAATCCCCACTCCGCCACCGTTGTGAATTGACACCCACGAGGCGCCGCTCGCCGTATTCAACATCGCGTTGAGCAAAGGCCAATCGGCAATGGCATCGCTACCATCCTTCATCGCCTCCGTCTCACGATAGGGCGACGCGACCGAACCTGTGTCCAGATGATCGCGGCCAATCACGATCGGCGCCTTGATCTTCCCCTTCTTCACCAGATCGTTGATCGCCAGTCCGAATTCCGCGCGCTCACCATACCCGAGCCAGCAAATGCGCGAGGGTAATCCCTGGAACTTGATTCGCTTGCGCGCCAGGTTGATCCAGCGGCTGAGCACCTGATCTTCCGGAAACATCTGCAGCACCAGATCGTCTGTGACTGCAATGTCCGAAGCCTCGCCCGAAAGCGCCGCCCAGCGGAACGGCCCGCGCCCTGCGCAGAACAGCGGACGAATATACGCAGGCACAAATCCCGGAAAATCGTACGCGTTTTTCACTCCGCGCTCATAGGCAAACGTACGAATGTTGTTGCCATAATCGAAAGTCACCGATCCCATCTTCTGCAGCTTCAGCATGCCCTCTACGTGCCGCGCGATCGAATCCATCGAGCGTTCGAGATATCCCTTGGGATCGCTCTTTCGCAGGTCAATTGCCTGCTCTATCGTGAGGCCCTGCGGAATATAGCCATTCAGCGGATCGTGCGCCGAGGTTTGATCCGTCAACAGATCCGGAACTACGCCCCGCTCCGCCAACTCAGGAATCACATCCGCGCAATTTCCAACTAGCCCGACCGAAACAGCTTCCTTCTTGCGGATCGCGTTCTTCAGGATGCGCAGCGCCTCGTCGAGCGTGTTGACCATGAAGTCGCAATATCCGGTCTTCAGTCGCTTCTTGATGCGCTCCGGATCAACCTCAATCCCCAGGTAGGCAGCGCCGGTCATGGTGGCCGCAAGTGGCTGAGCGCCACTCATGCCGCCCATTCCGCCGCTGACCACAAGCTTCCCTTCCAGGCTGCCCAGTTTGTGTTTCTCCGCCGCCGCGGCAAACGTCTCAAATGTCCCTTGGATGATCCCCTGCGAACCGATATAGATCCACGATCCAGCGGTCATCTGCCCATACATGATCAAGCCGGCGCGATCCAGTTCGTTGAACTTCTCCCAATTGCTCCAGTGCCCCACGAGATTAGAATTCGCAATCAGCACGCGTGGTGCGTATTCATGCGTCTTGAAGATCCCTACCGGCTTGCCCGATTGCACCAGCAGCGTCTCGTCGTTCTCCAGCGACTTCAGCGACCGCACAATCGCGTGGTAACAATCCCAGTTGCGCGCAGCTTTGCCGGTCCCGCCATAGATCACCAGGTCCTGCGGACGCTCCGCCACATCCTCATCGAGATTGTTCATCAGCATGCGCATCGCCGCTTCCTGCTGCCAGCCCTTGCAGGATAAGGAGGTGCCACGCGGAGCTTTCACCGGAACATAAGAAGAGTGCAGAGCTTCTGTATCGACAGGCATGCAGGAATGGTAAGCCTCGCGGCTGAAGGGACGCAATGGCCGTCGAACTAGAGCGCCGCGACCGCTGCGAACGTCATCTCCGTCGCATCGCTGCCGGTTTTGCGCTGCCACGCGAAGAACAGCTCGGTATAGCTCTGGGTGATGAATTTGTCGTCGCTGATTTCCAGTTTCTTGGCGATCCGGTCGATCCAGTCGGCATTGCCTTCGACCTCCCCGAAGTCGCCGATCGGCGTCTCGTCGAGTACCACGTGACCATGGCCATCTGTCCATTCGCCGCGGAATTTTTCATAGCGAAAACTGGGTTGGTAACCGAGGGCGCGGATGATCTGCTCCGTCTGCTCCCCGTCTGCAATCTTCGTCTCAAGTTCCTGGCGCGTTTTATGACGGGCATTCACCGCCTTCGCCTTGTACGTCAGCGTCCACTTGCCACCGTAGTCACGCAATCTCAGCAACTGGCCTTTCGAACGTAACTCGCCATCGCGGTCGTAGAGCGTGTTCATCTCGTGAGTGCGGGGAGTCTGTTCGTGGAAACCGGCTTCGCGCAGTCGCTGCTGTACGCGCCTCAGATCGTCGACCCGAAACTTGATTTCGACTTCGTCTGCCATAACTTCAGTTTACCAGCCAATTTCGAGTGTCAGCGCAACGATCGCCCCGCGTGCGCTCAGAGTTGCTTACAATAGCGAAAGACACATGACAGGAGTTAACGATCCGTCGTCTCGAGCGTCTATTGAACCAGACGTTCATCTCAGCTTCGCAATCGTGAATTCCATCGCAACGTGGGGACAAATGAATCGACTTTTCAAAATGACTGCGGCGATCACTCTCGCCGGGTGCTTACTACCGACCTCTATGCCAGCTCAATCGAATCCCTCTTCTTCTCAGACTCACGAGGCGCCCGCGTGGGTAAAGCGCAGCGACCAGAATGCCCAAATCCTGTTGAAGGTACTTGCCGACCTGTCGCCGGAGGGCGCCGGACAGCTTGGCGTGGAAGGCGTTGACGAAAAGATTTCCGACTTTAGCCCGGGAGCAAATCAGCGCGCGCGTACCGAGCTCACTCCGGCGGTTGCCGAGCTGCAGTCCCGTTTGGCGGCGGAAAAAGACCCTCTCGTCGTCCAGGATCTGCACATACTGATCAAAGCCGGCAACGATTCCATTCGCGAAACCGAGCTCAGCGATAAGTACGACATCCCTTACACCAACCTGAGCCGGCGTCTATTCTCGGGAATTCGGGCGATCCTCGACGAGCAGGTCGCGCCCAGCCGCTATCCGGCAGCGGTCGTTCGTCTAAAGAAGTACGCGGGCCTGGAACCCGGATACAAGTCGGCGGTCGAATTAGCCGAAGCCACTACTCGCCAAAAACTGAATACGCCCGGACTGATTGGGCCGTACAAAGGCGAGATCGAGAAGGATCTGGCTACCAGCAGCACCTATGTCGACGGCATCGGCAAGCTCTTCGAGAAATATCACGTTCAAGGCTACGAGCCCGCATACGCCAGATTGAAAGAACAGATCGCGTCTTACAACGAGTTCGTAAAGACGATAGTTCTTCCTAAGGCGCGCGCCGATTTCCGTCTTCCGCCCGAGGTTTACGCCTTCCAGTTGGAGCAGGTTGGCATCGACATTCCGCCGGCGCAGGTTGCGGAGATGGCGCATGCGTCCTTCAACGACTTGCAAAAACAAATGCAGGAACTCGCCCCGGTTGTTGCAAAGCAGCATGGATGGCAGCTCACCGACTATCGCGACGTCATCCGCGAGCTGAAGAAAGATCAGTGGACGGGCCCATCGATTCTGCCTAACTACGAGAAGCGCATTGCTGACATTGAAGGCATTATCCGCACACACCAGCTGGTGACGTTGCCCGACCGCCCCATGCGCATTCGCCTCGCGAGTGCGGCCGAAGCGGCGTCCACACCGGCTCCGAACATGCATCCGCCACGCCTGCTGAACAACAAGGGCGAATCTGGCGAGTTCGTGCTCCCGCTCTCCATTCCCGGAGGCAAAGAAGGGGAGACGCAGAAGTTCGACGACTTCACCTACGCCGCCGCTTCCTGGACACTCGAAGCGCACGAAGGCCGTCCCGGCCACGAGTTGCAATTCGATGCGATGGTGGAGCACGGCATCTCTGCTGCGCGTGGCGTCTTCGCCTTCAACAGTGTGAATGTGGAAGGATGGGGCCTGTATTCCGAAGCGATCACACTTCCCTACATGCCGCCCGACGGTCAACTCATCTCGCTCGACTTCCGCCTGCTGCGTGCCGCCCGCGCCTTCATCGATCCTGAATTGCAGGCGGGCAAACTGACGCCGGAAGATGCCACCCGCATTCTGACGCACGACGTTGTGCTCTCGCCCGCGATGGCCAACTCCGAAGTGGAGCGTTACATGTTCTGGGCTCCGGGACAGGCAACGTCTTACTTCTACGGCTACACCCGCCTGGCCCAACTACGCGTGGATACGGAGAAGGCGCTCGGACCGAAGTTCAACCAGAAGCAGTATCACGACTTCATCCTTGCGCAAGGACTCTTGCCGCCTCAACTCTTGCGCAAAGCCGTAATGGACGACTTCATCCCGCAAGCGCTGAAGTCGACGAACGTAGCCCAGACCTCAATTTCGAAATCCAAACCTAACTAGACTCAACAAAAAAGGGTGACCGTGTTTCGGTCACCCTATCACTACTGCCTACTGTTACTACGAATTTCTTGCCACCACGAAATCCGGCGCCCAGAGCAGCGCTCGCTTGTACTCCGAGTCGGGGAAACTGCAGATTGCTTCACGCGCGGCAGCCGCATATTCCGCGGCTTGGCTCATCGCGGCGTCAAGTGAACCATATCGTTCCAAGATGTCCAGAATCTGACGGTGCGTCACTCCGTTGAAGGCCCGATCGTGCAGCACTTTTTCAATCTGCGTGCGCTCCTCTGGTGTGCAACGATCAAGTGCGTGAATCACCGCCAGAGTCGCCTTGCCTTCGCGGAGATCACTGGCTACGGGCTTCCCCAACACTTCTTCCGAAGCAGTTAAATCGAGCACGTCATCGACAATCTGGAAGGCCATCCCCAGATTTCGCCCATACGACGCGACCGCTTCCTCTTGCTCCGGAGTCGCTTCCCCGACGATCCCGCCCAGCCGCATGCAAACTGAAAACAGGCATGCAGTCTTCCTATAGATCAGGTCCAGATGCTCCTGCTCGGAAATCGTCTTTCCCAGCTTCTCGATCTGGAGCAGTTCGCCTTCGACCATCTGCTGCGTCAAATCGGTGAGCACGTCGAGCACGCGGAAATTGCGTTCCTGCACCGCGATCTTGAACGACTGCATGTACAGCCAGTCGCCTGCGAGCACACACTTGGAATTACCCCACTTCGTATTCGCCGCAGCGCGCCCACGGCGCTTGTCGGCTTCGTCGATGATGTCGTCGTGAACCAGCGTGGCCGTGTGAATAATCTCCACCACCACTCCGAGTCGCACTGGCGAGCGTTCCTTGCATCCAAATAGTTTCGCCGACAAAAGCAACAGCGCCGGGCGCAGGCGTTTGCCGCCACCGGCGCGCAGATACTCGCCGATCTCGGTGATCACGTGCACATCGGACAAGGTCTCCTGTCCGAACTCGCGCTCGATCGCCTGCAGATCGTCACGCAGCAGATCAAAAACTTCCTTGGTGCTGCTTGTCGCTGAAGTCGCCAACTCTAGCCTTCCCCAGATCCCCACTCGCCCCGACTAGCTCGAACGATAATTCGTAAACTGCATATCAATGCCGAAATCGCGTTGCTTCAGCAGCGCGATGATCTCCTGCAGCGTGTCGCGATCTTTGCTGCTCACCCGCACCAGGTCCCCCTGGATCGACGCCTGCACCTTCTTCTTGGAATCCTTAATCGTCTTTACGATGTCGCGTGCCTTCTCGATCGGTATCCCCTGTTGCAACGTGATCTTCTGCCGCACCGAACTTCCTGCCGCCGGCTCAATGGTTCCGTACACGAGTCCTTTTAGCGGCACGCCGCGTTTCACCAGCTTACCCTGCAGGATTTCATTCACGGCCTTCAGCTTGTACTCATCTGCCGACGCCAGCACGATCGCGTCCTTGCCTTCGATCTTTACGTCCGAATGCGTGCCCTTCAGATCGAAGCGCGTGGTGATCTCCTTCAGCGCCTGTTGAATGGCGTTGCTCACTTCCTGCAGATCGATTTTGCTGACGATGTCGAAGGTGTTCTCAGGCATAACGGGTTAGTTTACGCTATCAGGCCTTCCCATTAGTCTGATTTCCGATTTTGAAGAATCGATAGAAATTTTGCGTTGTCTGCTCGCCAATTTCCTCTGAGGAAAATCCGCGAAGCTCTCCGATACTCTTTGCCGTAAAAATTACAAATGCCGGTTCATTACGTTTTCCACGATTCGGCACCGGCGCCAGGTACGGCGAATCCGTTTCGATGAAAAACCTCTCCTGTGGCACCATCGCGGCGACCTCCCGGATATTGAGCGCCTTTGGATAGGTGACGTTCCCGGCAAAAGAAATCATGAAGCCCATCTCAAGCGCCGCCGTTGCGTGATGCTTCTCGCCAGTAAAGCAGTGCAATACGCCGCCAATCCCGCTCGGCGCCCAGTGTTCCCGGATCAGCCCCAGACAATCCTGCCACGCATCTTCAGAATTTTGCGACGGACGGCAATGAATAAGGATGGGAAGCTTCGCCGCCTTCGCCAGTTCCATCTGTCGGATAAAGACTTCCTTCTGCACGTCTCGTGGCGAGTGATCGTAGAAGTAGTCGAGTCCGATCTCGCCCCACGCGATCACATTCGGATTGCGCGTCAAATGCGCCATGCGCGCGTAGTGTTCTTCATTCACCAGGCGCGCTTCGTGCGGATGAACTCCCAGGCTCGCATAAACCTTCACGCCGGATCGATTTGACTCCGCCAAACGGATAGCGACATCCACGTCGTCGGGCCCATCGCCATTCCCAATCGCCAGCACCGCCTCGACGCCTGCCGCTTCCGCCCGTTGAAACGCCTCGTCGCGATCCTGCGCGAACTTTGGCCCTTCCAGATGACAATGGGAATCGATGTACATGTAAGAAGAAAGTGGATAGCGGCTGGTAACGAGTGGTTAGTTTCGGCTCAGGCACTAGCCACTAACCACTACTTAAGCTTTGCCCCGAGAGGCACATCCTCCAGGAAACTCGCCAGCACCGGCTTGCCGTTCTCATCATTAGGAAGCGAGGCCGCCAGAAGCATGCCGTTCGACTCCAGCCCGCGCATCTTGCGCGGCGCGAGGTTCGCCACGATCACGATCTTGCGTCCGATCAGCGTTTCCGGCTCGTAGTGCTTCGCAATACCTGCAAGGATCTGACGCTGCTCATAGCCGAGATCGACTTCCAGACGTAGCAGCTTGTCGGCGCCTTTTACGCGCTCGGCCACTTTTACCTGCGCCACCCGCAAATCGATCTTCAGGAAATCATCGATGGCGATCGTCTGATTAACCACTGCAGGCGTGGCGCCCTACCGCTTGTGTCGCTGGTTCGCCTGCCTGCACACCTGCTCCTGTTGGCGCTTCTTGCTTGGGTTCTGCTGCCGGAGTTGCTGGCCGATCTTTGTCTTCCAACTGTTGCATCCTTTCGATCGCGCTTTTGTCCGCGCGTGGAAATACGGGCTCCACTTTGCCCAGCCGCGTTCCCGGCTTCAACTGTCCCCATTGCAAATCCGTAGGCTTGCATTTGCGAATGTCGTGCAGCCCGAGTTGCGTCCAGATCTTCCCCGTCGACTCCGGAATTACCGGATGCACCAGCGCCGTCACCAATCGGAGCGCCTCGGCAGCCGTGTAGAGAATCGCGCCTAGTCGCGCGCGGCTCGCCTCGTCATTCTTCTCGGCGACGACCCACGGCTCATTTTCGACCAGGTACTTATTCACCGCGCCTACCAGCGACCATGCCGACTCGAGTGCTCGAGAAAACTGAAACTGCTCGAAGTACGCATCGAAGTCCTTGATGACCGTGCGCGCCAGTTCTGCAATCGCATCATCCGCCCCCGACTTGCCCGCATCTGCACTCGGAACCTCTTCGCCGAAGTAGCGGCCGATCATGGTGAGCGTACGGCTCGCAAGATTGCCAAGATCGTTTGCCAGATCTGAGTTATACCGCTGCACCAGCGCATCGAACGAGAACGATCCATCCTGTCCGAATGCCACTTCGCGCAACAAGAAGTAACGCAGAGCATCGGCCCCGAGTACATCGAGGATCGTCTCTGCCCTTACGATGTTTCCCCGCGACTTCGACATCTTGCTCTGCTCGAACAGCAGCCATCCATGCGCAACGATTCCGTTCGGCAGTTCAATCCCCGCTGCCATCAGGAACGCCGGCCAGTAGACGCAGTGGAAGCGCACAATTTCTTTGCCGATCATGTGCACATCCGCCGGCCAGTAGCGGTCAAACTTCGCGTGATCGGGCTGCCCATAGCCGAGCGCAGTGATGTAGTTACTCAGCGCATCCAGCCACACGTAGATCACGTGCTTAGGATCGCCCGGCACTGGGATACCCCACTTGAACGTGCTGCGACTGATCGACAGATCGCGCAGCCCACCGCGCACAAACGAAATCACTTCGTTGCGCCGCGTTTCCGGTCGGATGAATTCCGGATTCTCGGTGTAGAGCTTCAGCAGCTTGTCTTCGAATGCCGACAGCTTGAAGAAGTAGTTCTCTTCGCTGATCGTCTCCGTCGGCCGCCCACACTCCGGACACGGCGCACCCGGCCCGGCCGAGTCTACGAACATCTCGTCGGAAACGCAGTATTGGCCGGTGTAGGTGTTCTTATAGATGAAGCCATTCTTCTGCAGGACCTTGAACAGCTCCTGCACGCCGATCTTGTGACACTCATCGGTCGTGCGAATGAACTGATCGTAGGTGATCCCCATACGATCCCACAGCCCGCGAAATGCCGCCGAGACATCATCCGCCAACTGCTTCGGCGTGATTCCCGCTGCCGTTGCCGCGCGCTCAATCTTGATCCCGTGCTCGTCCGTGCCCGTCAGGAAATAGGTATCGTCGCCGAGCATGCGATGCCGCCGCGCGATCGTGTCGCACGTAATCGTCGTATAGGCGTGCCCGATATGCGGCCGCGCGTTCACGTAATAAATAGGAGTAGTTATGTAAAACTTTTTATCCATTCTGGAGATAGACCCGGATGGCTTCCTGCATCACGCTCTTCAGCGGGACGCCTTTCTCTTCGGCGATTCGCCGGCAATCTTCATATTCGGGCGCGTAATTCGTAATCGTGCCATTCAGGTTGGCGATCTTCATGCGCAACCTCGCCCCACTGCGTTTGGACCGAGGTGGAGCGCCGCTGCAGCACCTGCCGCCGTTCTTCTCGCATGCGCACGCCCAGCGTCGTCGTCTCGGAAAAAATAATCTTCGTCATCTGCGACGCCTGCTCCGGTCGCGCCAGCACCGTCAGAACCATCCCGGGGCGACTCTTCTTCATCTGCACCGGCGTACCGAATACATCGAGTGCACCTTCGGCGAACAGGCGATCCATCACGTAGCCGAATACTTGTGGGTTGAGATCATCGAGATTCGCTTCAATCACCGAGACCATCTCTGGCGTGGTTTCGGCTGAAGCCGTGCTCTCGCCCACAACTAACCTCAATACGTTCGGCTGACCAGGCAGATCGCGACTCCCTGCGCCGTATGCGGACTTACTCACCGTCATCGTCGGAAATGCACCGTATCGCGAAACGAGTGTCTTCACGATCGCCGCACCGGTCGGCGTAACCAGTTCCTTCTGAATTCCTGACGAATACGTAGGAACGCCCGTCAGCAACTCGACCACCGCAGGAGGCGGTACTGGCAGAATTCCATGCGCGCACTTCACGGTTCCCCCGCCGACATTGAGCGGAGAACAAATCCACTCATCCACACCGAGTGCTTCCGCTCCCACCGCAGCACAGACAATATCCACCAGCGCATCCACCGACTCCCACTTCATGAAAGTGAATGCTCTCGATATCCGTGTTGTGAACCTTCGCCTCGGCCGCGCCCAGATTCTCGAAGATCGCAATCGCCGTCTTCTTCGCCCGCTCGCTGATCGGCGCCGCGGTGATAATCTCGCGAATCTCTTTCAGCCCGCGTCCATGCACATGTTCATGCTGGTGAGCGTACTCATGTACGTGTGAATGACTGTGCTCTTGGTGGCGCGGGCGCCCTCGCCCGCGTTCGTGGTCTTCAGGCGAATGAGCATCCTCATGCTCCGCCCAGTACTCATCCCGCGGCTTATCTTTCTCGCCCGCTACCCATACCTCAGCCTTCGTCGCTGCCAGCCCGCCTTTGTTGACCTTGGCAATCTCCAGTCGCGCTCCCAGATCCAGGGCAGCAACCGCATCCTCGAGCAGCTTGGGCGAGACTCCGGCATCCAGCAGAGCGCCCATAAACATGTCGCCGCTGATGCCGCTGAAACAGTCTAGATAAGCGATTCGCATTGTCTCGGAGGCGTCCGATTCGGACATTCAAGAAATTGCGGCGTTCTAACTTCTTCCGTTAACTTCTACCGTTCCGACTTCGCACTTCTGACTTTCATCATAGGTAAGCCGCCTTAGCGCGTCAAACCGGATCACCGCTTCTGCTCTGCTATAATCACTTGTTTATTCAGCAGCTTACGGGGATTCCTGTCACTTGTATCTCTATTTCCAGCGCCTGCTTACCGACCGAGTTCGCCACTTCCTCCAACAGCAGTACGGGCTCGACCTGCCCACAATCGTCATTGAGCAGCCACCCAAAGTCGAGTTCGGCGAGTACGCCCTGCCACTCTCGTTCGAACTGGCGAAGCGTCTGCGCAAGGCGCCCCGCAAGATCGCGGAAGAGATCGTTGCTGGTCTCGGCAAAGTAGATGGATTCGATCGTCTGGAAGTCGCCGGAGCCGGATATATCAACGCGCGCCTTTCTCGCGCCGAAGCCGCAACTGCGTTGATCAAATCGGACTCCACCTCCGCCATTGCCGAGCGGCCTAAGATTCTTGTCGAGCACAGTTCTATCAATCCGAACAAGGCCGCGCATATCGGACACCTGCGGAACGCGATCCTTGGCGACACCTTCGTCCGGCTACTTCGCTTCAACGGCTATCCGGTCGACGTGCAGAATTACATCGACAACACCGGCGTTCAGGTTGCCGACGTCGTGGTCGGATTTCGTGAACTCGAGCGCAAGAGCAAGAAAGACATCGAGGCTCTCATCCAGCAGCCTAGGTTTGACTACATCTGCTGGGACGTCTACGCAGCCGCGTCTTCCTGGTACGAAGAAGACCCCAAAAACAAGGAGAAGCGCGCCGAGACCTTGCACGCGATCGAAGAAGGCAACAACGAAATTGCCGAGATCGCCGAGTTGATCTCCACCGCCGTTCTCCGCCGTCACCTTGAGACCATGGACCGGCTTTCCATCGAGTACGACTTCCTTCCACGCGAGAGCGAAATCCTGCACCTGCATTTCTGGGATCTCGCATTCCGCCATATGAAGGACAAAGGTGTCCTCTACCTGGAGACTGAAGGCAAGAACGCCGGTTGCTGGGTGATGAAGCGCCCGTCGGCGCTCACCAAAAAGCCGGAAGAAATGACCGACGACGACACAAAAGTCATCGTGCGCTCCAACGGGACCGTCGGCTACGTGGGCAAGGACATCGCGTATCATCTGTGGAAGTTCGGCCTTCTCGGCCGCGATTTCGGATACCGCAAGTTCTATCGCTATCCGATGGGCCTGCAGTGCTGGATCTCCGCCACCGATGGCGAGTCCGAGCATCCGCACTTTCGGCGACGTGAGCACGATTTACAACGTCATCGACACGCGCCAGGCCGAAGCGCAGAACACCGTCATCGAAGCCTTGCGCGCCCTCGGCTACAGCGATGCCGCCGATCACTACACGCACTTCTCGTACGAGATGGTGGCGCTCACTCCGCGCTGTGCCAGCGACATGGGTTACCCACTATCCGAAGATGAGATGGGCAAGGCTTTCATCGAGGTCTCCGGACGCCGCGGCTTCGGCGTCAAAGCCGACGATCTCATCGACCGACTCATCGCCAGCGCGCAGAAAGAAGTCGACATGCGACATCCCGAGCTATCGGAATCAGAACGCACCGGGATCGCTACCGACATCGCCGTCGGCGCCTTGCGGTACTTCATGCTGAAGTTCACCAAGACGTCGGTAATTGCCTTCGACTTCAAAGAAGCGCTCAGCTTCGAAGGCGAGACCGGTCCATACGCGCAGTACGCGGTTGTTCGCGCGACCAACATCTTCCGCAAGGCTGGAGTCACGCCTGAGCATGTGCTGGCCAGCACCGTCGATTTCGACAAATATTTCGAGGGCGACACCGGAAGCGAAATCTGGGAAGTCTGGCTGGCAGCCTCGAAGACCTCTACCATCATCGACCAGTGCATCGCCACCACCGAACCGGCCTATGCGGCGAAGCACGCATTCCAGTTGGCGCAGCTCTTCAACAATTTCTACCACCGCCATCACATCCTCAATGAGCCTGATCTACTGCGTAAGCAGTTCCTGCTAGCGACCGCCGCAATCGCTCGCCGCGAATTAATCCGCCTGTTGGCCGTTATGGGCATCAGCGTTCCTCCGGTCATGTAAGCGCACCCTGCTGCTAAATACTCCGCAACTCCTCATCGCTGGTGGAGTTAGACTTCCTCAGGAGGCTGTCATGCCCCGTCGTCTCCTCTGTCTGCTCGCTTTTGTGACCGTTTTCTTTGGTTACTCCGTCGCTAAAAACAAGAGCTTCCCGTTGGTTATTACCAACGCCAAGTACGTTTACATCACCAGCTATCAAGGCTCGAACATCGCTTCCCCGGAGCTTTGGCCGGATACTCTCCAGGCGATGAAGAATCTGCGGGAGGCTCTGCGCCATTGGGGCTATTACACCGAAACCACACATCCTCAGGAAGCCGATCTCATCCTGCGCGTGCGGATAGGGGGAGCTTCGGTGCAAGCGGAAGGCGGTCAAGCGCCGGATCACGGAGGGCCTCCCAACAACGGCAGCACGATATATGGCGGCCAGGGCGAGTACGGATCGGGCGGAGATCTCCTGGAGGTGCTCGATGCCAAGGGCAGCCCCAAAGATCCGCCCTTGTGGACTAACCATCTGAAAGATGGCTTCGCAGCGCCTGGCGTGACTTTGCTGCAGGATTTGCGCAAGCAGGTAGAAGAATCCAAACGGCCGTAGAGTGGTGCTTTTGTAAAACGGCAGGGAAGGCTCGCCGAATCGATTTGTGGCTGCCACGAACAACAATTTTCGAAACTCTGATTCGCGTCCAGAGTTATATTTCAGAAGGAGGCAGTACATGACCCGCCGTCTCCTCTGCTGCGTCGTCCTCGTTTCCGTATTTGCCGGCATCTGCTTCGCGAAGAAAAAGCCTTTTCCCAAGATCATCACCAACGCGAAGTACGTTTACATCACGACCTATGAGGGCTCGAACGAGACTTCACCGCGCCTGACTCAGGCGGATCTGCAGGCGATAAACAACCTTCGCGAAGCGTTGCGCCAGTGGGGCTATTACACCGAAACGCTTCACCGCGAGGATGCCGATCTCATCTTCCGGGTTCGCAAGGGTGGGACCGACGCAAAAACAGGAGTAAATGTCGGCGGGAGCTCTGGACCTGATCGGGGAGCTGCCCCCGCGAGTATCGGAGTCGGTGGCGATACAAATGCCAACGTCGGTCCGCCCGAAGACATGCTGGAAATTTACGACGCGAAGGTTGGCACCAATGCCGCGCCTTTGTGGCGAGGCATGGAGGCCGACGGACTGGAACCGCCGCGTATGGGGCTGCTGCAGGATCTTCGCAAACAAGTGGAAGAATCAGCGAAGCAGCCTTAAACCTGTGGGGAGCGGACACTCCCGTTCGCTCCCGACCTTTTCCTCATATGGACTTTCAATAGCTCGAGAGTCCATCATGAAAGCGAATGATCTCTCCTGCTGCCTCGGTTGAGCAAAACACCTCCATCGATAAGAGCCTGGTTGCCGTTGTCCTCGCTGGAGTTTGCACGTTTCTGGAGGTCTACAACACCCAGCCGCTGCTGCCGTTCTTGCAGACAGTTTTTCATGCGTCGGAAGCGGAAGTCAGCCTGACGGTCAGTGCCACGACACTTGGAATCGCCGTAGCCGCACCAGTAATCGGACTGCTTGCCGAATCGCTTGGCCGACGCAAGGTCATCGTGCCCTCGCTTTTCGGACTCACTATCCCCACGTTCCTAGCTGCCACCGCGCATACCTTAGGCGGCTTGCTCTTCTGGCGATTCCTTCAGGGGCTTTTCGTTCCCGGCATCATCGCTGTGATGATCACCTACATCGGCGAGGAATGGGCAGAACGCGGAGTGGGCGCCATGATGTCCGCTTATGTCAGCGGTACCGTGCTCGGTGGCTTTCTCGGGCGATTTCTATCGGCGCAGGTTGTCACTCACTTCCGCTGGCAGGATTCTTTCCTGTTGCTCGGCGTGCTGAATCTTATCGGCGCAATCATGGTCTGGCGATGGCTGCCGCCGTCGGCCACTTTCAAGCGTGCACCCGGCATTCTTCACACCGTGCGGCATACCGGGGAGCATTTCCTGAATTGGCCGCTGGTCACGAACTTCGTCACCGGCTTCACCGTGCTCTTCAGCTTGGTCGGCGCATTCACGTCGATCAATTTTTATCTCGCCGCGCCTCGACTCGGACTGGGACCAGCCGCGCTCGGCAACGTCTTCTTCGTTTATCTGCTTGGGCTGATCGTCACGCCGATCTCAGGCCGCTTCCTCGATCGCCGCGGATTCCTGCGAACCGCAACCGTTGCCGTCGCCATGGGAATCGCCGGACTTACGCTCACGCTGATTCACTCTTTGTGGGCCATCATTCCTGGACTTGCCGTGTTTTCGTCCGGCATCTTTATTCTTCAATCGTCCGCCACCGTTCAAACGGGACGTCTCGCAGAAAAAGCGCGCTCGTCCGCCACCGGACTCTACGTCACCTTTTATTACATCGGCGGAAGCTGCGGTGCTGCACTGCTCGCCTGGATGTACTCGATCGCCGGATGGCCATCGTGCGTGGCAGTTCTCATCACTTCGTTGATCGCAACGCTGTTGCTGGCGCGCGCCAGCAACCGCGAAACGCAGACGGCGTAAGGGGGATTGTCGAGTGCGGGTGCCCGGTCCTTTCCTTCTGTTGGAAAAGGCCGGATTGGAAAAGTCCGGATTGCGGCCTACGTACCCTTCTTCCCGTTCGCGCCATCAGCAACCTGACGTGCCAGTTCGATCAGCGACCGAACCGCAATTCCCGACGGCCCTTTCGCGATCCATGACTTGTTGTCTTCGAGCCACGCCGTCCCGGCGATGTCGAGATGCAACCACGGCGTGTCTTCCACGAATTCCTTCAGGAACATCGCCGCTGTAATCGCGCCGCCCCAGCGTCCCCCGGTGTTCATGATGTCGGCGATGTTCGACCGGATCATTTCAAAGTATTCAGCATCGAGCGGCATCCGCCACATCTTCTCGCCCGAGCGCTTCAGTGCCGACTGGAATTGCTCGTACCAGGCCTCATCATTGGCGAAGACTCCGGCGTTGATGTAGCCGAGCGCAACCACCACCGCGCCCGTCAGCGTCGCCGCATCCACCAGGTGCGTGGCGCCCAGTTGCCGCGCGTAGTGCAGACCATCCGCCAACACAAGTCGCCCTTCGGCATCAGTATTGATAATCTCGATCGACTTGCCTGACATCGCAATCTGAACGTCGCCAGGCTTCTGCGCCTTACCGGACGGCATGTTTTCGGTCGCCAGCACGATGGAGATGACCTTCACCTTCGGCTTCAGCAGCGCGATCGCGCGCATCGCACCCAGCATGGTGGCGCCACCCGCCATGTCGTACTTCATCTTTTCCATGCCGTCGCTCGGCTTGATGGAAATACCGCCGCTATCGAACGTAATGCCCTTGCCCACCAGTCCCAGCACCGGCTTTTCCGGCGCGCCCTGCGGCTCGTAGGTCAACACGATCAGCGCCGGCGGCTCATCCGATCCTTGCGCCACACTCCAGAAAGCGCCCATCTTCAGCGCTTTGATCTTCTCGGCGCCGTACACTTCGCACTTCAAGCCCGACTTCCTGCGGCCATCTTCTGCGCGCGCTCCGCCAGCATGGTCGGAGTCATGCGATTGCCGGGCTCGTTCACCAGCGTACGAGTGAAGTTCTGCGACTCGCCGATGATCCGGCCTTCATTGATAGCCACTTCCAGCGCCGCCTTATCGCTCAAGCCCGCGACCAGGGTGATCTCTTCCACACGCTGATCCTTGCGATCGCTCTTGTAGACATCGGGATCGAAATTGCTGACGAACGCGCCTTCGACAGTTGCGCGCACTGCTTCCGCCGCGCCACCCGGAATCTCCGGGACTGCGAACGCCAAGCTGCGGATACTCTTTGGCTTCAGGAAACGAACCGCCGTGCCGGCAACCTTGCGCAATTCCACGGAGCTAAACGCCTTGGCCTTGCCACCACCGACCAGCAATAGCCGCTTCGCAGCCAAACCGTTTGGGCGATGCAGCAGCGTCGTCTCGCCCAGCTTTCCGGTGGCTTCTCCACCGGACAACAAGTCTTTCGCCGCCGCCTGGATCGCCTGATCTGCCGACAGCACCTGCGCGTTCGGCTTATCTTTCTCGCCCGCGTCGACGACTACGACAGCCAGCAATTCGGTTGCAACCTGCGCTGCGCTTCCCTGCACTAGCTTTGTGTTCATTGCCACCCCATTCAAAATTCTTGCGTGGGTCAGCCGGCCTCGGCTGCCCAAAATCCGTTTTACTGCCGCTTACTCCGCTGAACCGCTTCCCTGGCCTCTTTATCTGCCGTACGCCGCCGCTCGGTCTCGCGCTTATCCCAAAGCTGTTTGCCCTTGGCCAGCGCCAACTCCACCTTTACGCGGCCGTTCTTGAAGTACAAACGGATCGGAATCAGCGTCAATCCCTTTTGCTGGGTTTTCCCAATCAGTTTCTTGATCTCTTCCTTGTGGACAAGTAGCTTCCGCGTACGCAGCGCCTCGTGATTAAAGATGTTGCCGTGTTCGTACGGACTGATATGCGCATTCAGCAGCCACAGTTCGTTGTTCTTGACGATCCCGTATGCGTCCTTCAGATTGGCCCGGCCTGCCCGCACCGACTTGACTTCCGTGCCGGTCAGCGCGATTCCGGCCTCGAATTTTTCCAGCAGGAAGTAGTTGTGCGAAGCCGCCCGGTTGACCGCTGCGTCCTTGTCACCAGCTGCCGTAGCCTGGCGTTTGGGCGCCTTTTCCGGCTCGGGTCGGGTCTGATGGGTGGCTTGGCGCGGCATAAGGTGTTCCCCGGGGAATCCCAAAACTTCAATGCTAACACAGGGTTAACATCGTCCTGGCCGCACAGAACGGCCCAACTTGACGTCAGCTCTGGATGATATAATCGCGACTTCGCAAGGACGAATCAACGCCAATCTCTTCGGCCTTGCGTGCAAGTCCAGCGCTGTACTTCGTTCTAATTTTGCGTCGCAGCGGGCGTGAACCGGGGCCGTGTGCTCTTTTGTCGATTCAGAGCCGAGATCTGCGTTCACTAGCAATCCGGATGAGGTATTGCGTGGGAAACACTGGTCAACCAGGAAGATCAATGAAACGCCTGATAACCATGGCGGGAGCGCTCTCCCTTCTCGCCCTCACTTTTACGTTGCTGGCATTTGGCGCCGATCAGGCTGCCAAAGCATACAAACTCGGTGCGGACGCCGAGACGCGCAACGACTACCTCAAGGCTTACGAGGGATATAAACAGGCATTCGAGCTGAAGCCGAAAGAGATTAAGTATCGCGCGGCCTACACCCGCATCCGCTTCTATGCGTCGTCCGAACTCGTGCGCCAAGGGCAGCAGTTGAGAAAAGAAGGTAAGTTGCAGGACGCCCTCATCCTCTTCCAGCGCGCGACCACAGTCGATCCAAGCAACTTTGCGGCGGAGCAGGAACTCAATCGCACGCAGCGCGAGATCGAGACCCAAGGGACTCCCAGACCCACGGTCAAGAATGAATCGGCAATCAGCAGGCTGGCTGCCAACGCCGGCGGACCGGCGGAGCTCAAACCGATTTCGAATACGCCGATCACGCTGCGCATGACCGAGGACAGCAAGGTGGTCTACACCACCATCGGCAAGCTGGCCGGAATCAACGTTCTCTTCGATCCCGATTACACTTCGCGCCGCATCAGCATTGAGCTGAACAATGTCAGCCTCGACCAGGCGCTCGAAATCGTAGCTCTCGAATCGAAGACCTTCTATCGTCCCGTAACCGAAAACACAATTTTTGTTGCCGCAGATACGCCGGGCAAGCGCAAAGAACTCGAGCAGAGCGTAGTTAAGACTTTCTATCTTGCCAACGTTTCCAGCCCCAACGACCTCCAGGATTCCGTCAACGCCGTCCGCCAGATCACGAATATCAACAGCATTATTCAAATACAGTCCCAGAACGCGATCGTGGTACGCGGCACACCGGATCAGGTGGCATTGGCAGAGCGAATTCTGTCCGACATCGACAAGTCGAAGCCGGAAGTTGTGGTTGAAGTCGTAGTGATGCAGGTCAACAAAGATAAGGTGCGGACTCTGGGCTTGCAGCCGCCGCAGACTGCTACCGTGCAATTGCAGTCGAATGCAACTACAACGTCGAGCACTACCGTTCAGGGCAACAGCGGAACCGGTGGAACGGCGACTACGACGACTGGTAGCGGCACGCTTACGCTGAACCAGTTGGCGCATCTAAATGCGACAGACTTTGCAGTGAGCATTCCGACCGCAACGGCTTCATTCCTGTTCTCCGATAACAACACCAAGATTCTGCAGAATCCGCAGATTCGTGCGGTAGACAATCAGAAAGCTACGCTGAAGATCGGTGAGCGCGTGCCGGTGGCGACAGGTTCATTCCAGCCTGGCATTGGCGGTGTTGGAATCAACCCGCTGGTCAACACGCAGTTCCAGTATCTCGACGTGGGCGTGAACATGGACATCACACCGCGTATCCACTCCGATGGTGATGTCACTCTGAAAGTCGTGCTCGAAATCTCCTCGGTCACCGGCAACACCAATATCGGTGGCATCAACCAGCCGATCATCGGTCAACGCCGCGTGGAGCATGAGATCCGGCTGCGACAGGGCGAAATCAGTTTGATGGGCGGCATGATGGAAGATCAGCAGATTGATAACATCAATGGCTGGCCGTTCCTCGCCAAGATCCCCGGCCTGAGGTACCTCTTCTCGTCAGTAGACAAGGAAACACACACGACTGAAACCGTGTTCGCGCTGGTGCCGCGGATTGTGCGCCTGCAGGATATTCGCGCGGAGAATCTGCAGCCCATCGCAGTAGGAACGGCGAATGCCGTGGACCTGCGGCGAGTGTCAGCACTGGTGCCGGAGCTGCAACCGACCGGAACGCCTGCGCCTGCGGGAGTACCTCCCGCGACGCCTCCGGGCGGTGGAGCGCCGACATCGACCAATCTTCCTCCCACTGCGCCGCCTCAAGCCAACCTGGCGACCAGCAATGGGGTGATGAGCTTTGAACCCGCGACGATCAGTCAAGCTGTCGGCTCGACGTTCATGGTGAACCTGAGTTTGGGCGGAGCGTCCAATGTTTTCTCCGTGCCAGTAGAGGTCTCCTACGACCACAAAGTTCTGCAACTGCTGAACGTTTCCGATGGCGGGAGCCTGGGAAAAGACGGTCAACCGGTCACGCTGGTGCATCGCGAGGATCCGAACAGCGGGAATCTGCAGATCACGGCAACGAGGCCGCCTGGCTCTGGTGGGGTAGCTACGCAAGGTCCGGTATTCACCTTAACCTTTGCGGCGAAAGCTCCCGGCAATTCGCAACTGGTGATCACGCGAGGAACTGCGCGCGATCCGAATATGCAGCTGATTCCAGTAGCGGGCAGCCAGGCCATGGTTACGGTGACGAAGTGAAGGGTGAGAAGAACCTCCCTCGATTCTCAAGTAGAATTTAGGTAGTGTGGGTCTGATTTTTATGTCCTGTTCCAAAGCGCGGCAAAGGGCTTCCCAACGAGGGATGACGCTGGTGGAGCTCATCGTGGCGATCAGCATCATGATGATTCTGACCACTGCGGTGCTCCCCGTGGCGCGCCTCACGATTCGCCGCGAGCGGGAACGAGAGTTGCGTCGCGATCTATGGGAGATGCGCGATGGCATCGATCGCTACAAAGATGCGGCCGATAAGGGCCTTTTCCAGATCAAGCTGGGAACCGAGGGCTATCCCCCGGACCTTGATACGCTCGTAAAGGGCGTCGACATCGGCGGGAAGAAAGTTCGCTTCCTGCGGCGGATCCCGGTGGATCCCATGACGGGCAAAACGGAATGGGGACAGCGCTCAATGCAGGATGATCCAAAAAGCACGTCGTGGGGCGGTCAGAACATCTTCGATGTATATACACAATCGCAGGACACTGCGTTGGATGGGACGAAATACGCTGAATGGTAGATCGCCGCAAATTCCGTCGCTCGCGCCTGAAGCAGGC
This sequence comes from Terriglobia bacterium, assembly GCA_963826275.1. Lineage (GTDB taxonomy): Bacteria > Acidobacteriota > Terriglobia > Terriglobales > Acidobacteriaceae > JAJPJE01. The sequence continues at coordinate 37,233 of CAWGWI010000016.1, forward strand.
TGGCTTCACCCTGATCGAGTTGATGATCGTTATCAGCATGATCCTGATCCTGATCTCGGTGGCGATTCCGATCTACACGCAGTCAATCACCCGCGCGCGCGAGGCCGTGCTGCGTCAGAACCTGTTCACGATGCGCTCCGTGATCGATCAGTACTCGATGGATAAGCAGAAGGCGCCGCAATCTCTCGATGATCTCGTGCAGGCTGGCTATCTGAAGCAGATCCCCACCGATCCTATGACTAACTCCAAAGACACGTGGCAACCCGTGCAGGAGGATGTTCTGGTCAGTGTCGATCAGAACCAGCCCGGCATCACTGATGTGCACTCGGGCTCGGAAGCTACCGGCAGCGACGGAACGGCTTACAACACCTGGTAACCGAATCCCACAGCGTCTAGCGAATACTCGAACTCATACGAGTGCTTGCCGTCGGCAATATTGATCATCATCTTTCCAGATAATCCAGTCAGCTCTTCGGTTCCGGAATCCGGCACCACGGTGACGCTCAATGACGGCTTGCCGCGATCCATGGTTCCAGTGTGCTGAAGGATGAACGAGCCGTTGCGGCCGTGCAGCTTTCCAGTGATGAGTTCCATGGCAACGTAACCGGCAGAGCCCTTCGCTGGCGTACCCCCGGTTAACATCTCACCCTTGCTGATGGCTTCAAGATCGCCGTGAAACTGTTTATTGAGAGAGAAGCGGCCGAGGCGAGGATCGCCATTTGTTTCCTGCGGTGTCAGTTTGACTTCGAATGTTCCGGCAGCAGAGCTCATGCCGGCAGATTACCACGCACCCGCCTTCTAGGCGGCGTGAGCTTTCTTCTTTAAGCCCTGCTCGTATCCGCGGGCTCCGAAGTAAAGCGCCTGGTCGAAGAAATTGTCGAGCATGCGCGCGAACTCGCGTTCGCCGTAGAGTTCCAGGATGCGGTCCGCGAGACGCTCGTGCTGGAGCAGGCTCCACAACTCTTCTTTCGACATCAACAGCGCCCAGATCAGCTGGCTTAATGGAATTTCTTCCTTTGCCCGGCGCTCACCCAGCTGGCTATACCAGAGCTCGATGTCGCTGACCGTTTTCGTCAACAACCAGTCGCTCAGGTTTTCGTAAACGTTCAACGCCAGCTTGATCAGATCTTCTTCGGGAAGGGCTCGATATCCCGGAGTGCGCTCTGACGTTCTCAGCTTGCGGGCAAGGTTGATGGCCAATTCGTTGGAGTGACTTTCCACGATCCGAAACAGCCGGTTGCCTACCATCTTCAAACCCCCAGTCAGAATCACAGGACACCGCAGCCACGTTTATCGCCTTACGATCGATTATTACATAAAGCCAGTCGCTTTGGTGGGAAGCAGAAAGGGCACCTGCGAAAGTGCCCTATCTTAAACCCATATGATTTGATTCAGTCGCGAAAAAACCGATTCGTTCTTTAGATTCGCCGAATCACATTTACTTGCCGCAACACTTCTTGTACTTCTTGCCTGAACCACACGGGCACGCGTCGTTTCGTCCCACCTTTGCGGCGCCTCGCACCACCTGCTGTACCTGTGAAGCGTCTCCTGCACCGGCCATTTGTGCCTGCTCCAGCTCGCGTTTCTTCTTCCGCAGGAATTGCTGCTCAATCTCGTCCACGTTGGTGGACGTGCGATGCGAACGGCGCCCGTCCGCACCGGTTGCGGACGCTGCATGACCGGCCCCATCGCCGTTCCCGTGGTGAACCGGAACTGCTGCCGGGACGGCTGGCTCCGGCGCGCCAATTACCTGCATCAGGTACAGGTACCGGACCGTTTCTTCCTGGAAGCGCTTCATCATGTCTTCAAACATTTCGAACGATTCGCGCTTGTACTCCACTAGGGGATCGTGTTGACCGTACCCACGCAGGCCGATGCCCTCGCGCAGGTGATCCATGCTGAGCAGGTGATCTTTCCAGTACTGATCGAGCACGCTCAACATGATCATGCGCTCGTGATAGCGCATTGCGTCCGGACCGATCAGCTTCTCTTTGGCGTCATAACGTTCGCGCAGCTTGTCGAAGATGGCATCGCCAAGTTCCTGACGGTTCAGCGTCTCCGGCTTCAAACCCTCGGCAACGACATCCACACCAAAGCGCGTGAAGATGGCATCCTTCATCCCCTTGATGTTCCAGTCTTCCGGATGCACTTCCTTAGCCGCGTACTGATCAAGCAAGCCGGTCAAAATGTCGGCAACGTAGTCCTCAAGGATCAGGTCCTTCTGGTCCACGCCTTCCAGCAACTGGCGACGCAATCCGTAGACCGCCTCACGCTGCTTGTTCATTACGTCGTCGTATTCGAGCAGGTGTTTGCGGGCTTCGAAGTTCTGCGCCTCCACAGCTTTCTGCGCGGCTTCGATGCGCCGTGAAATCAGCTTTGACTCGATCGGCACGCCTTCTTCCATCCCGAGACGCTGTAACAGAGTGCTGACCCATTCCTTGGCGAAGATGCGCATCAGGTCGTCTTCGAGCGACAGATAGAAGCGTGAGGATCCGGGGTCGCCTTGGCGCCCTGAACGTCCGCGCAACTGGTTGTCGATACGCCGCGACTCGTGCCGCTCCGTGCCCAGAATGTGCAATCCGCCTGCAGCTACTACTTCCTCGTGTTCGCGGTCGGTCTCGATCTTGTACTTCGCGACGGTCTCTTCCCAATTTTGGGTCGGAACTTCGTACTCGTTCCCCTGGTAATACCAGACGGTGATGCCTTCGCGATCGCGCGTTTCGATCTCGCCGCCGGCTTCGGTCACTGCCCGCGCGATGCCCTTCTTCACCAGTTCCTGCTTGGCTACAAACTCCGAATTGCCGCCCAGCAGGATGTCCGTTCCGCGGCCTGCCATGTTGGTGGCAATCGTGACCTGGCCCTTGCGTCCGGCTTGTGCCACGATCTCGGCTTCGCGCTCGTGATACTTGGCGTTCAGAACAACGTGCTTGATGCCCTTCTTCTTCAGCAGATCGGAAATGCGTTCCGACTTCTCGATCGAAGTCGTGCCTACCAGGATCGGCTGCCCATTGGCATAGAGCTTCTGAATCTCATCGGCGACCGCGAAGTATTTTTCCTTCTCGGTGCGGTACACCATGTCGGAATTCTCAAGGCGCAACATGGGCCGATTGGTCGGGATCACCACGACTTCTAACTTGTAGATCTTGTCGAATTCGGGCGCTTCGGTCTCGGCTGTACCGGTCATGCCGGCCAGCTTCTTGTACATGCGGAAGTAGTTCTGGAAGGTAACCGTCGCCAGCGTCTGATTCTCGCGCTCGACCTTCACGTTCTCTTTAGCTTCCACCGACTGGTGCAGGCCGTCGGACCAGCGCCGTCCCGGCATCAGGCGTCCGGTGAACTCGTCGACGATGATGACTTCGCCGTCTTTCACCACGTATTCGACATCGCGATGGTAAAGCGCATGTGCCTTGATCGCCGTTTCTACGTGGTGTTTGAGGTCCCAGTTTTCCTGGTCGGCGATATTGTTGATACCCAGCAAGCGCTCGACTTTTTCCCATCCTTCATCGGAAACCGTGATCGTTCGATGCTTCTCGTCGACCACGAAATCGCCGGTCAGAATCTTCGGCTCGCCCGGCGCCGTCTCCTGTTCCTCACCCTTAACAAGGTTGGGGATGATCTTGTTGACGCGGTTATACTTGTCGGTCGATTCCTCGCTCGCGCCGCTGATGATCAGCGGAGTCCGGGCTTCGTCGATCAGGATCGAGTCGACTTCGTCGACGATTCCGAAATTGTGGCCGCGTTGCACGCAATCGGCGACATCGAACTTCATGTTGTCGCGCAGGTAGTCGAAACCAAACTCGTTGTTGGTGCCGTAGGTGACATCAGCCGCGTAGGCATCACGACGTTCCTGGTCGTCCAGGTCGTGAACAATTACGCCCACGGTGAGGCCGAGGAAGGTGTAGATCTTGCCCATCCACTCGGAGTCGCGTTTGGCCAGGTAGTCGTTCACCGTGACCACATGCACTCCCCGGCCAGGCAGCGCGTTCAGGTATACAGGAAGCGTAGCGACCAGCGTTTTTCCTTCGCCGGTCTTCATTTCGGCGATCTTGCCGTCGTGCAGCACCATGCCGCCGATCAGCTGCACATCGAAATGCCGCATGTTCAGGACGCGGCGACCCGCCTCGCGCACCACGGCGAAAGCCTCGGGGAGAATCTCAGCGAGAACCTCGTTCTCTACCCGGCGGCGCTCGTCATCGTCCTCGATGTCCTTGGTTCGTTCCTGGATCCGGGCGCGGAATTCGTCTGTTTTCGCGCGCAGCTCGGCGTCGCTGAGCCGCTTGATTTCCGGTTCGAGCGCGGTGATTTGTTGCACATTCGGCATCGTGCGCTTGATTTCGCGCTCATTCTTGGTGCCGAAGACCTTGCCTAGTAACGTATTGATCAATGTAGAATCCTGCCGCCCAATTGACGCGCCGCGACTGTCGCTGGCGACCTGCTCCGTAGAGCCGGAGTTTGGACAGACTTCACTTAAGTCTAACAAATTATTAGATGCTCTTCAGAAACTCAGGACTCACACGCCTATATGGAGCCCACTCGCCATCGAGTGGGTTCAGCTTCATTCGTGTGAGCAAGAAAAAAGCGCGAGCCAAGCCCGCGCTGTTCATGACTTTCCGGGGTAAAGGTTATGCAACCTGTCGGCCGCGTCCGCGGCCCGAACGGCCAGGTTGTCGCCTCTGACCTTCCTCTTCTTCCTCTTCTTCGCCCATCCCCAGGTTCTCTGGCTTTAGCTTTTTGGCAAAGCTTTCCATCTTCTTCAAGGTCTGCTGCTCTTCCTTCAGATTCTGGTTCAGCAGTTTCACTGCCTTCTTGTGACCCATTAGTTGAGCGAGGCGGATGAGGCTTTCATAGCTGCTGATCTCGTAACGCTCGACTTTGGTTGCAGCCCCAACATTAAAGATGTCCATCAGGTCTTCCGACGGTTCCTCTTCCTTGAAAGCGTCGTGCTCTTCGATCAATCCATTCAGCCCCCTGCATTCTGTTTCCTCGGGCTGTTCCTCGATTGAGTCAAAAACCTGGTGCAGTCGCTCCACCTGTTTTTCGGTTTGCGCCTGATGCGCTTGGAACGCCTTCTGCAGCTCCGGACGGCTGCTCTCCTCGGCCTGTTCGCCTAGTGCTTCGACTAATTTCTGCTCGGCATCGAGCATGTCGCCTAACTCGTGAATGAAAAATTCGTGTGCTGTCTGCATTGGACCAACGATCCTCCAGGCAGTTCGATGCAAGTCCCGGCACTGGTGCTGACTGCCCCGAGGCGCAATGGCTTCCCTGCGCTTTGCTTCGTTACTCTGGGCTCACCCGGGCCTTTCAGGTATGATCTTCCGAGCTTACATGGCCAATTTCTACTCGCGGTTTCTGCAGGCAGTTCAGCAGTTCCCTGCGCATGTCGCGTTCCAGATGCAGCGCGAGAACGGCGATCTGGAAACCTACACTTTTTCCGACACCCGGAAGATGGCGGATTCCGTCGCCGCATGGCTCGAATCGTCTGGCATCAACCGTGGCGCTCGCTGCGCAATCCTTGCTGGCAACAGCCCGCGCTGGGTGACGGTGTATTTCGGCATTCTCGCCTCGGGACGCGTCGCCGTTCCCTTTGATACCGCGTTCAATGCCGAGCAAGTGGCCAAGTTGCTGAAGGATTCGGGCGCGGAGCTCCTGGTGACCGACGCCGCCCATCTCGACATCTCGAAGACGGCCGTCGAAAACGCTCCCTGCCGTCTCGTTTTGCTCGACAAGTCGAAGGACGCACCAGCGTTGGCCAGTCTCGAATCTGTTTTGACAAATCCCCGGCCCGACGCCTTTCCGGTCGTAGAGGTTGGTTCGGGAGAGACGGCTTGCATTCTTTACACCTCGGGAACAACGAGCGATCCCAAGGGCGTAATGCTGAGCCATGCCAACATACAAGCGGAAGCTGAAGGTGCATTCCAGCTGTTCAGCGATATCGGGTCAAACGACGCTCTGCTCGGCATCCTGCCTCTGTTTCATGCTCTATCGCAGATGGCGAGTTTGCTGCTCCCGGCGACCAAAGGCGCGCGAGTCGTTTTCCTGGAATCGCTCAACACCAGTGAGCTGATGCGCGCCCTGCGCGAGCGCGGCATTACCATTTTCGTCTGTGTCCCGCAGTTCTTCTACCTGATCCACAACCGCATCTTCAAAGAAGTGGCGACGCGCGGCCGCATGGTCGAGTCGTTGTTTCGAGCCATGCTTTCTCTGAACCGGCTGACGCGGCGCATCGGGCTGAATCTTGGCCCGCTGCTTTTCAAGAAAGTTCACGAGATGCTGGGCTCGCGCATTCGCATGCTGATCACCGGAGGCTCGCGGCTCGATCCGAAGATTGGCGGTGACTTCGAAGCTCTCGGCTTTACTCTGCTCAACGCCTACGGTCTCACCGAGACCAGCGGCGCCACCACAGTGACTACGCCCGGTAATAACGTGATCGGCTCGGTCGGCAAGCCGCTCCCCGGAAATGAAGTCCGTATTCACAAGCCGGAGAAAGATCCAGAAACCGGAAACATGGTTGGCGAGATCGCCGTACGTGGCGGAATCGTGATGAAGGGTTACTACAACCGGCCCGACGCGACCTCCGCTGCTATGGCCGATGGATGGCTGCTCACGGGCGATCTCGGGCGACTGGACGAGCACGGCAACGTCTTCATCACCGGCCGCGCCAAGGACATCATTGTCCTCGCTTCGGGCAAGAACATTTATCCCGAGGAAATCGAAGCGCATTACTTGCGCAGCCCCTTCATCAAGGAAATTGCTGTCATCGGACTGGAAGGCCAACCAGGCGAGCCGCTCTCAGAACGCCTGCACGGAGTGATCGTTCCGAACTTTGAAGTGCTCCGCGAACGCAAGATCGTCAACGCGAAGGAGATGATTCGCTTTGAGATCGAGGGACTCTCTTCCCAGCTACCTGCTACCAAGCGAATCCTGAGCTACGACATATGGCAGGAAGATTTACCCCGCACCACCACCCGCAAAGTAAAGCGCAATGAAGTGGAGAAGCGCGTTCGCGCCATGCAGGGTCGCTCGGCAGATGCTACAGCTCCAATGGGCGCACTTAGCGCACAAGACGAAGAATGGATGGGCATTCCCGAAGTGCAGCGCGCGTTGATAGTGATGCGCGATGCTTCGAACAACAAGCGCGAACGGATTCTTCCTAGCGACAATCTCGAATTGGATCTCGGGCTCGATTCGATGGAGCGTGTCGAGTTGCTGGTCGCCCTTGAACGCGAGTTGAACGCGCATGTACCGGACTCGATCGTCTCCGAGGTCTACACGGTTCGCGAGCTCGTGGATGCCGTTCGTGCGCGAATCGGCGCCGAAAGTTCCCGGGATAAGGATGTCGCAGCCTGGGGAACGGTGTTGCAGACCGATCCGACGGAGCCAGATGTACTTGCCATTACGCAAAAGAGAACCCTGCGTTTGTTCTTCTGGTATGTGTTTGGAAAATTCGTTTACGTTTTCTGTCGAATTGCGTTCCGCCTGCAGGTGAGCGGAATCGAAAAATTGCCGCATAAAGGGCCCTACATCATTGCGCCGAATCACCAGACGTATCTCGATGCTCCCATCTTCATGAGCCTTCTGCCGTGGAGCGTCTTCCGCCGGCAATTCTCGGTCGGAACCAGCGAGATATTCGGCGCGGGGCTGGTGCGGCGAATCGCGAACTCGTTCAACCTCGTCCCCGTCGATCCCGACGCGAACATGGTTCCTGCAATGAAGGCCACCGCGTATGGTCTGCGGAATGGGAAGATTCTGGTGATCTTCCCCGAGGGCGAGCGCTCCATCGACGGTCCGCCGAAGAAGTTCAAGAAGGGCGCAGCCATCTTGGCTGTGAATCTGAATGTGCCGGTCTATCCTGTCGCACTCGACGGCTTTTTCGAAGCGTGGCCTCGCGGCAAGGGCTTCCAGGGATTCACGCGTGCAAAGTTTGCGGTCGGCGATCCGATCTACCCGCCGAAGAACGCCGCTTCTCCCGAAGCTGCTTACGAGCAGCTCAATACGGAGCTAAAAGATCGCGTGGTGGAGATGTGGCTGCAGATTCATGAAGCAAATCCGGAAGTAGCTAGCGCGACCGCTATCTGAGCGGTCCCTGCAAACCAGAGTTTCACGCGCTGTCGCCTGCCTTCTTCTCTGCTGAATTCGGAATACAACACCTTCCTTGTTTTGGGGCGTCCCACATCCGGGTTCGCATGTGACCAGAGCAGCGGCTGCAGGCGATGACATCAGCCGCAGAGCACAGCAATGTCCGGATTGCAGATTAGGGTCGTTTCTCGGAGCGGACGGATGTTACGGAGACATCGGCCAACCCTGCTTCGATGTTGGCTGCTGGCTGTTTCGTTATCCCTCTTAACCGCGCAAGCCATGGCCGGCAGCCTTTCCGGTGCCGTAAAGTTTTTGGAACACCACCTGGCGCCACTCCGTTCGAATCCGTTCCTGCAGAGCAGCGCGCGACCTTGCCAAATTGGCGTGAGTAGCTGCTTCCTGCCGACCGCAGCGACAGCGAAACCTAAACTAGTCTCACTTTTTGATTCGGCCAGCGCAGCTGATGAAACTTCTCGTCCAGTTCTACTCGAATTGCGAACTGCGCACCGCGGACCCCTCGCGCATCACTGGCTGGAGACTGAAACATCGGCAGGGAAAGTGACCATTGGATTCGGACCCGCCACGCTGCCGTTTATCGACGCCGGTCAGGTCGCATTGCAGGATCAATTAGGAAATGTCGAACGCATTTCCGGCATGCATCCCGTGCCACCGCTTGGTCTGCCGCCACTGAATTATCGATATGCGCGTCCGCCCGGCGATGGCCACGCGATTGGTAAACCGATCGTGCTAACCATGGCGCAGTCGGAGGCGTTCGTGCAGCACATTCGCCAGAAGAAGTTCGTGGGACCTTACATTCCTTTCTTCCATGACTGCCGCACGTTCGTCTGCGCTGCTCAGGCCGGCCTCCGGGGGAAGTCCTCACTTCCCTGCTATCTCCTGCTCAAAGGCTATTGGTAAATGCTCTTCGTTCTGTTTGGGAGACGGATGGCTCACCCTCGTCCGACCGCTTGACGGGTTAGGAGATAGCAGCCGCGAAAAGTGCACCCCCTTCCCGTCCTCTAGTATTCGGTTACATGGAAAAGTAACAATGCCAACCGAAAACAATCGACCAGGATTCAGAACCCCGACATTTGGACGAATACCAATTCTCTCTGCTGCGGCAATTCTTTGACATATTGCACAGGTGGAAGCGCGAAGCCAACGAACAGACATTCGGACGCGATGTTTCAGTTTGAGATAGTGAGTGATAATCGCCGTTATCGACAGCTATCTGCGCCACCAAGAGAAAAGCCGCCCAATCGGCGGCTCTCTTCTGAGACTGTGATAGACCTTACTGCTTCCAGCGCGGCAGGAGTTTCCTGCGTATCGGCGCGAAGAAGCCGAGCGCTCCGGTGCCGAGGAGGATCAGGCTAGAGGGCTCTGGAACCGCCGAGGTATTTGTGATGGTCAAGGTTCCGGTTCCGGCGACAAAGAAATTTTGAGCGGTCGCGGTGTAGCTACCGACTTGGCCGAACGAACCCGAGTCAAAGTAGTAAAAGTACTGCGTGTCATTTGCGACGAACAGGTCAATTTCGTCAAAATTCATGGCATTAGCAGTGGCACCATCTGGAAACATGCCGAGTGCAACGCAGGTGCCTCCATCTCCCGTCACACAGGATGACCAGGTGATAGGTGAGAACCCGGGCTGCAATGAGGTGAAAGATGTGAGTAATGTCGGCGAACTGAATGTGAAGCTCTGAGCATTACCCTCAAAAGCCGTTCCAGAGAAGTCATAGGCATAGTCTGCGTGTGCAAGAACTGGAAGCACGAAGCACAAGGCAAGTGTAAGTAATAGCTTTGGGCCGAAGCAACGAGTCATCGATGAACCTTTCTGCTGATTAATTGGGAATGGCCAAACATCGTGTCCCGAAGTGTATCGCCACAGGGACTACTGTCAAGATGCATGACTTTGCACAACGCTGTGCAATGTGACCGCGCCGAAATAGCGCTGCTACCGGGGGTAGCACGAAACCAGCAGTCGCCTCCACTGAACCCGAGCATGAAAATGACAATTATTGTCACTGGATTTTCTTGAAGGCTGCTCTTCAAACAAAGGCGGGTTTAGGTTGATATATCGCGATACCACTCCGCATTTCAGGGTGAGATAGTGAGTGATAATCTCCGCTATCAACATTTATGCTGCCCTACTACTGTTTCAGCTTTTCCCACCAAGTAAGAGGCCTGACGAAGATGATCACCTCTCCGGGTCGCGGAGGTGCTGTGGCATTACCGCAAGTATTCGCAGTGACAATGCCTTGCTCAAGCACCTTTTGTGTGGGGAAAGCCATTATGGAGAGCCAAGAATAGTCCGATTTACGCGATTCACATAACACATAACCGGCTTGGACCCGCACAGTGGCGTCATATTTCACGACAGGCGTCTTAGAGTACCCACAATTCGGACAGGGCTTGTCGACGTCTGCATCATTGTCGGTGAGGCGTAGCTGAGCGATGCCGCGTTTATCAGTTGGAATTGGAAGCGCGGCCTTTTCCTTGTTCCCTATCCACACATTTACATAGCTATCCGACATCGGTCTGCCATTTCGACCATTCACGAGCTTGATGACGACCGTCTGCGCAGAAACGTGCGGCAACATGGCGAGGAAAATCACCACAAGGCCGGCTTTGGCATTAGAGAGAGGCATTCGCTCAAACTTGTACTTGGATAATCCCGCCAACGCGATGTTGAACTATCTCTATTCAATCTTAGAAGCGGAATCACGTTTAGCAGCGGCGACGGTTGCTCGCTATTGCGGGCATTCGCATTCTTCAGTCCTATTTCGATAACGCTCTTAGTTTCTTGGTGCGACAGTCTCCCCAAGACCAACTCTTCGAAAAGACGTAGGGAAGATGGATGGCTGCTTACCAAAACAGTGCGAATCTCAGGCAAGCCAGCGATTCCGAATGCGACTTGATTACACCCGCGTCGCTGAAGTCGTTCGGTTAACAATTTGAAGAACGATCCTAACGACAGGTTCGGCGATGCATTGTCAGCTTCGTCAATCAGGATGAGAATACCGTCGAAGTGGGCACCAAAAACCGACGACTCCCCTTCGGAACATACTCGCCTCGTAATGTCCGCAAGAGAATAAGCGAATTCTTCGAGTAGAAGATCATCACTTTCTGTCTGCTCATCTGGTTGTAGTTTTAGTCCCCCGGCCTCAACTCTCCTGAGAAAATTCCAACTATTCTTTAAAAAATCGCGCGCTTTCTCGGTTTTTCCCAGTGTTCTATCCAAACCGAGTTCAATTTTTTGGACCAAACCTAGTTGGGTTGTATTGGGATCGAGATCAGTATCAACAGTTAAAAATGAGACTGTTGTTCCATCGACCATCTTCTCGCCCTCTGCAACGTGTTTTATGTAGTTCAGGAGAGACGATTTTCCAATGCCGCGTTCGCCTGTGATGATGAAATTCGATGGGCGTCCAGCCTTCGTCTGAATGAGGGCGGATTCCAGTTTCAGGAGTTCCGCCACACGGCCAACAAACATCGCTTGATGGACTGGCGAGTTCGGAGCAAATGGATTGATTTTTGGCATGCGTGACTTTACCTACCGCATTCTAAGACATCAACCCGTTGCAACCACACTCGAATCGGGAACCGATATTTACCAGATCGTTATCGACTGGTGGCGGGCAGAATTATCCATTTGAGATTGTTGGTGGTATAGAGATTTCGCAACACCTTGCCGTTGAACCAGCAGGATCAGCAACTCCATGGGGAGTTTTTCAAGACGTAGGAGGCGCTCACCCTTTTGCAGCCGATAACGGGACTGGTCGAGTGCGAAATCGCCGAATTGGAATTCCTGGGCCATTGATTGCCCTGACAGGGTCTGGATGAGCGTTCTCGAAATAATGCGCCATGATCCGCGCAGAAGCAACAGCATCAGCGACTTAGGGGTTCAGCAAATCTTTACCTCTACTTCACAGAACCTGCATTGCGTTCACCAGCGCGATGGAGGAAAACCGCTCGTAATAAATCAGAGTTTGGAGGTCAGTCATGCACGCACTTTCCACGTCTCTCGGCAAGTTTGTTTTGAAAACAGCACGTCTTTCACTCGTCATGATGTTGACTCTTTTGTTTGGGTCAATCGCGGCGAGTGCCGATGTCGTATTGGACTGGAACGTCATTGCTGTAGATACCGCCGTCGCGAACCACCAGAACCCATTCGCCCAGGCGCGCTTTGCAGCCATCGTTCAGCTAGCTGTATTTGAAGCGGTCAACGCCATCACTCGCGACTACAAACCGTATCTCGGGACCATCACAGCACCGCCCGGCGCATCCGCCGACGCCGCTGCCATCGAGGCAGCCTATCTGGTGCTCAGCACCTATTTCCCAGCCAGTGCGCCGACCCTCATCCCCGCACGCGCGAGTTCACTGGCGCTGATACCCGACGGCCAAGCCAAGAATGACGGCATCGCGACCGGTGACGCCGCAGCTCTAGCCATGATGCTTCTGCGCGCCAACGATGGGTCATCACCGCCGCAATTCAAGATCCCCGGCCCTCCGGTTCCGGGCGAATGGCAAGCAACCCCGAGCTGTTCGGTTGTGAATGGAGTAGCGGTCGGAATTGCCTTTCAGTGGCAATTCATAACTCCCTTCGGTATCCCGAGTGCTAAAGCCTTTCTCCTTGGTCCGCCGCCGGAACTCACGAGGAACCGTTACGCGAAGACCTACAATGAGGTGATGACGGTCGGGAGTATCAATAGCACCGAGCGGCCACCCGATAGGGCTAATGTCGCGCTCTTTTATGCTGCCGACTCGCCAACCCAGGCGTTCAATCAGGCCGTCCGACAGGTCGCAGTCAAGAGAGGGGACACGCTCTACGAGAATGCACGAGCTTTGGCACTGGTCAACATGGCCATCAGTGACAGCCTGGTAGCGTCATTCCTCAACAAGTATCACTACAACTTTTGGCGCCCAGAGACGGCAATTCATGCGGGCGACACCGACGACAACCCAAAGACCCACGCCGATCCTAACTACGCCCCATTCATCGTGACTCCGTGCTTTCCCAGCTATCCCTCCAACCACGGCAGTGCTGGCAATGCAGCCGCCGAGGTCCTGAGGCGTCTTTACGGTGAGGCCGGCCACTCGATCACGTTGACGAATCCTACGGTGCCCAACATCGTCTTGCAATATACGTCGTTTAATCAGATTACCGACGACATCTCCGACGCACGCGTTTACGGCGGCATCCATTTTCGAACCGACCAGGAGGCCGGCGCGGAGCTGGGGCGAGCTGTCGGCACTTCGGTTTATAAGAACAACTTGCGTTCCATGCACGATGAGGACTGAAGGATCCGCTCGAGAGAGACTCGCCATTCGTGTGCTGCGGTCTGTGATGTGCGGCTGTGGTGCACAAATGGCGAGCTCCCGCGGGGTCTCACGATAGAGGTTCCACCGATCTACGCCTTCGGGATTCTGAGCGGATGACGGGCAAACCAGAAGTAACTTCCCAATTGTCGACCACCCACCAAGGAACGATCAAGGCAGCCGTAGTGAGTGTAATGGGGATGTTACGTCAAATGACTATTCGCGGTGACGTGCTCACGCAAGCGCGCAGTGTGATGACGATGGTGGAGGCCGACCCGACGATCGTGCAACCATGCTAGGACGAGCGCGAGGCATCCTAAAGCTATTGCGGCTGACCCAATCGGCTGTCGATATGAAACATGAGTGCTGTCAATATCCACAGCCACAGTGAACATCACCAGCCAAAACATGAGCGATACCTTGTCGATTCGGCTAAGAACATCTGTCTTCGTGAACCGCACGCAGACAAGGGCACTGACGAAAATGAGAGCCGTAGTTGAGATCGACCACCAACGCGGAACGACAATGAATGGGTTATTTATGAGATGCCCGGTACTAATCATCAAAAGCCCATTCCAGATGCCGTAGCCGATCCAACCTGCGAAGTATTTTGCCCACCATCTGATAAGCAGGAAAACCAGAACGAACGCAAATAGCATAGCGAACAGGCCTTCCCACCGAGACATCCTTGGCTCCGAAACTACGCCGAGTGCAGTCTGCGATCCCCCAAGAACACCTGCCATCAAAATAATGCCAAGCACGATGCCGCCACCCACTTGAAAACCGTGTACAACATGGTACTTACGCTGTTTTCCTTCCTTTGTACACGGCTTCCCAAAGAGAGCGTAGAGGCCTGCGCACAGGAGTGCGAGAGCAGTCGCTGCTAAAGCGCACATTGCCACCAGCGCCCCACCATCAAGTTCCATGACTGAGCATTATGCTTCAAAACTGGTTCGTGTAGCGCACCAACTGTTGATACCAGGCGATTACACTCATAGTGCTAACCAGCCGCATTTTGGGCGTATCACGGGCAAACCGGAAACTATTCCCGGTGGGGGGGTGCACTTTTCGCGGCCGCTATCTCCTAACCCGTCCGACCGCTTGACGTCCCCACTCCTCACGCCTATGATGGGCGAATAGAAAGCGAAAGTAAATAGGTCGCAGATACAGATCGAAGATTCGTGGGGAATCGCATTCAACGCAGGAAATACGTATGGCTTCGCTACCTCTTCTTCAGCCCGAGATTGACGACGTCCGACACGAAGCCCCTGGACCGCAGCTGGTCGGCATTGCCCGTTTGGCGGCTGCCGGGGAGTCGATTCGCGAAGGGCACAACGTCGAGTATTTCACCATTGAGACACGCTCCATCCTGAATCGCTGCAGTGTGCCGCGCCTGCCGTTTACCTGGACGGTGAATCCTTATCGCGGATGCGAGTTCGCCTGCAAATATTGCTACGCGCGTTACACGCATGAATTCATGGAGCTGCGCGATCCCCTCTCCTTCGAACGCCGCATTTATGTGAAGCAACATGTGCAATCGCAATTACTCCGCGACCTGAAGAAGGTAAAGCCCGGCGAAGAGATCGCGATCGGCACCGCGACTGATCCTTACCAGCCGGCCGAGCGCCGCTATGAGGTCACGCGCTCAGTGCTCGAGGAAATGGCGAATCACCGCGGTCTCGAGGTTGGCATCATCACCAAATCGCACCTGGTTCTGCGCGACACCATGCTGCTGCGGCGGATCGCCGAGCATAACCAGATCAGCGTGACTCTGACGATCACTACGCTGAATACGCAATTGGCTCGTCTCACCGAGCCGCGCGCGCCGCGTCCCGACTTGCGCCTGGAGGCGATCGCCGCACTCGCCCGAGCCGGCATTCGCACCGGCGTCAGCATGGCTCCGATTCTTCCCGGTATCACCGATCAGCCCGCGGACATGGAAGGGCTGGTACGCGCGGCCAAACAGGCGGGCGCAAGCTACATCTTCGCCAATCCAGTTTTTCTGAAGCCCTGTTCGGCAGCGGTATTCATGCCGTTTCTGGAGAAGGAGTTCCCGCAATTGCTGGAAAACTATCGTCAGCGTTTCGCCGATCGAGCGTTCCTGCCGAACACTTATCGAAAGCGTATTGGTCAGCTCATGACTCGTCTGCGCCAGAAGTACGGTTTCATGCGCACGGTTGATACTCGCAGAACGTACGATCGCTATGCGCTTGAAGCAGAGGGTAGGGATCCGCGCGTAAGAGCTTCGACAACGAGAGCGGAAGAGACCAGCTCGCAGAAGCAGACGCCTGCGGAACCACAGGCTGTTCAGCTTGGCTTGTTCTGACGACCACTAACGGCGGAAGAAGAGCCACGCCAGAACGAATCCGGCAAAGGCTGCTCCAGCCAGGTGCCTGCGGCTGCCGCGCCGGATGGGCAGGAATCTCGTTTCGGTTTGCGAAATTTCGATGACTCCAAGAGGCAGGCAGAGCACGCCACCACCTCCGCCGCCACCTTCTCCTTGCCGCTGCCTATCGCTCTCGGCGCGAGCACCCATGGAACCGCCACCCGAGCCTCCGCCGAATCCATATTGAACGCGGGCTACGGGAATAATCGTGCGTCCATGGGCTTCGACCGGTTCGCCGAAAATCGCTTTTACGTTCGCCGTGGTAGACAGGCTGGCTGGAATTGACTCGATATATTTCTGGATTTCCATACGGACCTCCCGCCGAAGTTGTCAGCTTCCCGAGGTAAGTTCATGCGGCGATCCCACGAAGGGAATCTCTCCGCCCGCCATCTTGTCGCGGAGCGCAATGTGTTTCTCGCGAAAGTGCTTGATCGCGCGCTCGCTCCAGGCGCGCACAAAGAAGTAATTCAATCCTGCGCCGATCACGGAGCTTAGCAGGGGAATCACGCGGCCGGCCCACTTTTCCACGGCTTCCTTGCTGGCTTGCGCGGCGATCGCCTGGATCACGCGGGGCACGAACTTGCTGACCACCTGCTTCTCCATCAGTTCGCGGCTGATGTCCACACCCGCGGCGCTGGCCGCGGCTACCCAGAGGTCTGCCATTTCTTCGTCGGTGTTGTATTCGAATCCGTAAAGCAGGCTGAGCTTCTGAATCGTTCGCAGGGTTATGACCGCCAGGAAGCTCAGATCGGGCACCACGGTGAGCATTCCGCCGATCCCCAGGCCCGCACCCTCGACCATTGCCATCTTCATCCCGGCGCGAACGGTTTGGGCAGCAATGTCGTCGATCTGCGCCATAGGAACGGAATAAATGCCGCGGAAGGTCGTGATTGGCAGTCCATGCGCTACCTGAAGGTGCAACAAATAATGTTGCGGATCGACCCTCACGGTCTCATACGCCTGGGTGAGGCCCTTCTTCAAGGCGCTCTCAACGCGCACGCGCAGCCACGTTTTGTTTAGCACGGCCATATTCCCAGTTTACGCCTGGTCTGCTGGTTAGATGCCTACTCCCAAGGTCCGCGATGCGGTTGCTTGTGCTAGCATCAAGTGTTTTGATGCCTTCCGGAAAACTCCATATCGTTCCGCTCGGTGGCCTGGGCGAATTCGGGATGAATTGCATGGCCGTCCGCTGGGGTGACGATATCATCGTCATCGACGCCGGGCTCATGTTCCCAGAGACCGAACTTCTCGGTGTCGACATTGTCGTCCCCGACATCACCTACCTGCTAGAAAACCGCGAGCGGGTCCGCGCGATCATTCTTACGCACGGTCACGAAGATCATATCGGGGCATTGCCGTCCGTTCTCGCTGAACTGAATGTTCCGGTCTATGGAACTGAGTTCACGCTTGCTTACGTGGAGGGCAAACTCGAAGAGCACGGTCTGCTCGACGATGCCAAGCTGATCGAGATTCGCGCTGGCGAGCGCATCAAGATCGGCCCGTTCACCGTCCATCCTATCCAGGTGACACACTCGCTGGTCGATTGCGTCGCGCTGGCGATTCACACTCCGGTCGGCG
Source organism: Terriglobia bacterium (assembly GCA_963826275.1). GTDB lineage: Bacteria > Acidobacteriota > Terriglobia > Terriglobales > Acidobacteriaceae > JAJPJE01. The sequence continues at coordinate 54,589 of CAWGWI010000016.1, forward strand.
TCATCATCCACACTGGCGACTTCAAGGTTGATCCGACACCGACCGACAATCGCCTGTTCGACCTGCATAGCTTCGCCGAGTACGGTAAGGAAGGTGTTCTGGCGCTCTTCCAGGATTCCACCAACGTGGAGCGTCCGGGTTATACGCCGAGCGAGCGAGCGGTGCGCCGCAAGTTCGACGAGGTCTTTGCGCGAACCGAGAAGCGGCTATTCATCTCCTGTTTCTCGTCGTCCATTCATCGCATTAAGCTGGCCATCGAAATGGCAATGGAGCACGGCCGCAAGGTCGCGCTCGTAGGCCGCTCGATGAACGAATCGACGGAGATCGCGCAGGATCTTGGTTACATCGACGTCCCCGATGGACTTCTCATCCATCCGGGAGACATCAAGAAGTACGCGCCGGAACGGGTTTGCGTGATGATCTCCGGAACACAGGGCGAGCCCATGTCGGCGCTTTCGCGGGCGGCCGTCGACAATCACAAGCACGCCAAGATCGAACCTGGGGACACGGTGGTGCTGTCGTCCCGCATCATTCCCGGCAATGAGAAGCCGATCTATCGCATGATCGACCACCTGTTCCGCCGCGAAGCGCATGTGATCTATGACGATGGATCGAATCCGCCAGTGCACGTCAGCGGACACGCCGCCCAGGAAGAGCTGAAGCTTGTCATCAACCTGGTGAAGCCACGCTACTTTATTCCCATCCATGGCGAATACCGCCAGCTCAAACGTCATGCGGAACTGGCGCAGAGCATGCATGGCGCCGTCGGTCAGGTGCTGATGATCGAGAGCGGCGATGTGCTGGAATTTGACGAACTGGGCGCACGCAAGGCCGGCAAAGTGGCAGTCGGACGCCGCTGCATCGATTCCAACTCACAGGGTGATGTGGTGGAGGAGTTGATCATTCGCGACCGCCGCCACATCAGCGAAGACGGCATCGTTCTGCCCATCATCGCCATCAACAAGCTGACTGGCCGCGTGGAGACTCCGCCGGAGATCGTTACGCGTGGATTTGCTGCCATAGGCGAAAACGGATTTCTGGACGAAGCTCGCAACGTCGTGGTCAACACGCTGGAAGTTTCGAGCGCCGAAGAGAAAGCCGATTACGGCTTGATCAAGGAAAAGATTCGCCAGGACCTGAAGCGCTACATCGCCAAGAACACGTCACGGCGGCCGCTGATCATGCCAGTGATTCTGGAGATCTGAGGAACGTCTCTCGTTTCATGATTCACGATTGTCTATGGAGATTAGAGACAAAGCCGGCAAGCTTCTTCTCTCTCTTACCGAGCCGAGATCTTTTGCCCACCTCGATGCGATAGACCTTCGAAACGCGAATCTGGCCGGTTTTGACCTAGAGGGTGCCATTCTCGATGACTCGAATTTAGAGGGTGCTGACCTGAGCGATGCAAACCTCTATTGGGCTAGGATGTTCAGGACAAATCTGAGAAACGCTTCCCTCAAGGCCGCTAAGTTGAACGGAGCCAATTTACAGGAAGCAGACCTCCGATCTGCGGACCTTCGGGACGCGGATTTGTCTGAAAGCAATGTTGAGAGCAAGACCAACGTCCGAGGAGCGGATTTCACGGACGCGAATCTGGAGGGAGCCAACTTCAGGAACGCTGAATACGATTCGGCGACTCGGTTTCCATCCGGTTTTCGAGCAGAAGCTTTCGCGATGAAGAAAGTGGATTAAATGAGACGTATTGTTTCCTTTCGTACGGCGTACAGAATGATCTTCGAAAAGTAAATGGGGTCTTAAGCCATCGTTACCCTGGCCGACATCAAAGCCGCACGATCCCGGATTCACGGTGTAGCGGCGCGCACGCCGCTGCTGAAATACCCGCTGCCGCTCGAGGGGCGCACACTCTATCTCAAGCCGGAAAACTTCCAGCCGATTGGCGCATTCAAGATCCGTGGTGCCTTCAACAAGATCGCGTCTCTAACCGTTGAGCAGCGCAGTCCCGGGGTCATCACTTACTCGAGTGGGAATCATGCTCAGGGCGTGGCTTACGCGGCGCGAGAACTCGGCGCCAAAGCCGTCGTAGTGATGCCGGAGAACGCGCCAAAGATCAAGGTCGAAGCGACGCGCGGCTACGGGGCGGAGATCGTCTTTGTCGGTCCCAGTAGTCACGAACGCAAAGCCAAAGCCGAGGAACTCGCGCAGCGGCACCACTACCAGATCATCCCTCCCTATAACGACGAAAAGATCATCGCCGGACAAGGCACCATCGCGCTGGAAATTCTCGAGGATCTGCCAGACGTCGAGACAGTACTCTGCCCGATAGGCGGAGGCGGATTGATCAGTGGAGTCTCGGCAGGCCTGAAGCTCTCGAATCCAAAGATCAATGTTATTGGCGTGGAACCGGAGCTCGCGAATGATGCGCAGCAGAGTCTCCGTGCGGGCCACGTTGTGGAACTTTCGGCTGAACAGGTGAGCCGTACTCTGGCCGACGGGCTCCGCACGCAGTCAGTCGGTGAGATCAACTTTCGCCACATTTCGCAGTACGTCGATAACATCATCACCGTCTCCGAAGCTGAAATTCGCGTGGCGGTTCGCAAGCTTGCGCTGGAAGCAAAGCTGGTAGTGGAACCCAGCGGCGCCGTGAGCTTTCGCCGGATTCCTTTTCCATGCAGATCGGCTGCCCGTCCACCGGGAACTATGTCGTCGTGATCAGCGGCGGGAACATTGCGCCCGAGTTGCTCGAGGAGATCATTCACGAAGATCCGGCTTAACTATCTTGTCGAGACTGAATATCTGTTCGAAACTGCTGGTATGCACTTGTGTTGGAATGCTCAGCCTGTTTGGAGGAAGACAGTGAAATCTTTACGTGTGCTGCTGTGGACCATTTTTATTTTGCTGAGCTGCATTCTTTCGGCAAGCGCAGCCGACCATGGCATTATGATCCGCGTCGCGCATATCTACCTCACTCCCGACGAGTCTTCCACGAAACTCGCCGACATTACGCGCGGGCACGAGGTCGCGATCCTGGAAAGAATCCCAAACTGGCTGCACGTGTTAGCCTCCGTGAGTTCCGAGCGCGATGTGACGGGATGGATCCTCGACAAGGGAGCGGTCACCGCCTCCACACCCAACGGAGATCAGGTTCTTTATGGCGCGGCTTCCGATAGCGAGAATGAAGCCAGTCGCCGCAATGGACGACGTGGCGCGGCCCAGGACGCGATGCGTTTGTATGCGCGCACCCAGGAGTATTTTCCGAACTCGCCGCTGGCCGGAGAGGCTCTCTATCGCGCCGCGGATATCAAGTGGCAGCTCGATGTGGAAGATTATCGATCGCGTCCTTCGGCGAAGGAGCGCGATCCCAGCCTGATGCCGGATATCCCCGAGGACGCTATGCGGATGGTGATGAAGAAATTCGCGCACACCAAGTGGTCCGATCTCGCTGCGTTCCATCTGCTGCAGAACAAAATGTGCGGCGACTGGCAGGGGCTGGCTGAATGTCCTGCGAAAGAAACGCAGGTCTATCTGAAATACGCAAGCGACCATCCGGATTCTCCCGCTTTTTCCGAGGCGATGTACGATGCCGCATATCGTCAGGCGGCGCTGATCACGCTGTACAAGACGAACAACGCCGAGCAGAAGCTTGTCGATGCCGCTAACGCCAATGCCAAAGAGTTTGCGCAGCGTGCCATCGACAAGAATCCACAGAGCGACTGGGCGTACCGTGCACGAACTCTGATATACATGGTGGATCAGAAAATGCCCGTGTATGGGATCGCGGTTGAGTGATTGCATAGGTGCTTGGCAATAGATAACAGGTAATTGATTGCCTGTGCAGAGGCTTCGAATTACCTATTACAGATTGCCAATTACCTATTCATTCTGCGGGTGCCTCATCTTGCCTTCGTTCGCCGAGGTGGGAACGAGAGAGTCGTGGAGGACGTTTGACCGATTACCTGCTCGCACTTCTGCTGGGTGTCATTGAAGGTTTAACCGAATTTCTTCCTGTCAGCTCTACCGCGCACCTGCGCATCTCCGAAGCATTGCTCGGCATGGACCTTGGCAACGGCTATTGGAAGATGTTCTCTATCGTCATCCAGCTCGGCGCCATCCTTTGCCTGCCCATCTACTTCCGTAAGCGCATCGTCGATTTTGTCTCGACGTTCCCGCACGGTCCGCGCGGCGATAAGTCTGTTTGGGATAACCCGCTCACCCTGACCCTCATTGCCTTCGTCTGCACCGCGATTCCTGCGTTCCTGCTGACCAAGATCATCGGCAAACATCTCGAGAGCCTTATCATCATGGGCACCGCTCTCGTGGTCGGCGGTATCGTCATGTGGATCGTCGATGCTCTCTATGAACGTAAAGTGATTCCGCTGCGCACGACTGATGTTCAGGACATGAGCGTGGGACAAGCCATCTGGATCGGATTGTGCCAGATCACTTCCGCTGTTTTCCCGGGCACGTCCCGTTCGATGTCAACGATCGCCGCCGGGCAACTGGCGGGCATGTCGCGATCGGCAGCGCTCGAATTCTCTTTCTTCGTTTCGATTCCGACCATGGTCGCCGCCACTTGCTACGACCTGCTGAAGTCCATGCGGCCCTCGAAGACCACCGGGCTCCCCATTGGCGCAGCTCCGTCAAATCCGCATGAATGGATTACGCTCGCCATCGGCTTCGTGGTCTCCTTTATCGTCGCGTACATCGTGGTTGCGTGGTTCATGCGCTGGGTGCGCACCCGCGGATTCGTCCCCTTCGCCGTCTACCGGATCATCGTAGGAACGGCCGTGCTGATCTGGGCTCTGCGCGGAGCGGCCTAGTGTCCGCGCAGCTCTCCCGGAAACCTAGCCAGTGCGCTTTTTGCCCTCGCTGATTTCTTCGCGGATCGCTTCAACGGTAGCCTCACCCACCCGACGCCCGATGCGTTCGCCCAAATCTCCCGCCTTCTTCTCGGCGTCCTCTGTCACGCGTAATGCGGCTTCCCGCGGCGTCAGTCCGGCCTCTTCTGCCCGTTCCCACAGCTTACGCCGGGTTTGCTCACCGCGATCGGGAGCGAACAGCAAACCCACTACAACACCTATTGAGAGACCAAGTATGAACCTCATGAACACCTCCTTTCTATTTGGAAGCCGAAATCCCCTGCTGCGAAACAGCAGTTCTGCTTTCCTCGGCAGGGTTCCCGGATATCGCGGCCGCCTTGTATGCTGAAAGCATGAAGCGAATTTGCGTCTTCTGCGGTTCCAGTACAGGAATGCGCCCGAGCTATGCCAGAACCGCAGTGAAGTTGGGAAAGATTCTCGCAAAACGGCAGATTGGGCTGGTCTACGGCGGCGGAAACGTCGGACTCATGGGCCTGATCGCCGACTCAGTGTTGGAGCATGGCGGCGATGTCATCGGCGTGATCCCGCGCTTTCTGGTTCACAAGGAAGTCGCTCACCAGCACTTGAAAGATTTGCGCATCGTCGAATCCATGCACGAACGCAAAGCTCTGATGGCAGATTTGTCCGATGGTTTCATTGCCCTTCCCGGAGGCTATGGAACAGTGGAAGAGTTCTGCGAGATCGTCACCTGGGCACAGCTCCAATTGCACCACAAACCCTGCGGGCTCCTGAATGTCGAGGGCTTTTACGACAAGCTGCTCGAGTTCCTGGACCACGCTGTGGCGGAGCAATTCCTGAAAGCATCCAACCGCAACCTGATTCGCTGTTCTGCCGATCCCGAGGAGCTGTTGGACATGATTCTGTCCGCCCCGGTCGCCGCGGAAGAGAAATGGATCAGCCGTGATCCGCGCTGAACGCGATCGCTGGCTGAACGATTTCGTCTGCCAGTGCCCCATCCGTAATCCAGCGGTAGCGCCATTCCGGCAAGCCATATTTACCCTCGCCCAATCGTGCTAGTCGTGGCTTGTCTTTGCGTAGCTCGAGCCAGATCGCGCGCTCGAGTGCCTCGCGAGTGGTAGTCGGTATCTCTTTCCGGATCTCATCGCGCAATTCGGCGGGACTCATCGGACGATTCGCAGTAATCAGCAACGCGACGATCTTTTCCATGTAGTGACGGCGCTCGGGCGTGCGCGGAGGTGCGGGTTGCGCTTCGGCTTTGGGCTCCGGCCTGACTTCCAGGAGCGGCGAGAGCCACTCGGTCCGGACGCGACCGACGGCGTCATCAATAGTTCAAGTGCGGCTTCAAGATGCTGCCGGATCTGCTCGCGGCGACTCGATTCCTCACTGATCAGCTTTTGCAAAGTAGCAAGAGTCAACATGCATGCCATTGTGGAAGCACGCCATAGCAGACGAAAGAACGAACTGCACAAGCCTCATGCATGCCATTCCAAAGCGATACCAAGTCCCAGATACGGAAAGACTTAGGCGTGTCCACATGGACAATGCACCCCAGCCGTCACCCCTGTACTTCTTTTTCCCCAACGCCGAGCCGATTTCTTGGCATAATGACTCCTGCTCTGGTGTACTTCGTGCGGCTTCGTTGGGACTGTGCCGGGAGTTCGCGTCCTTATTTAAGCAGCTCTGATTTCGAATAGCGGTGTCCCCGTGAAGCACGAACACGCCTTCATGAAGTTTTTTTCTCGGATCTTCACGCCGACCAGGAACCGCCGGCTCAATGAGCTGGTGGGCTTTCTCCTGTTCGTCTCCGCGCTCCTCCTTCTCCTTGCACTCATCACCTATTCACCACTCGACTCGTCGTTCAACACCGCTGGCCTGCGCCTGCCTTCGCGTCCCGCACAGAATTGGATCGGGCCTGTTGGTGCCTATGGCAGCGACCTTGTATTTCAACTGTTCGGAGTGTCGGCATTTCTGATTCCCGTCTGCCTCGGGATTTCTGGCGCAGCGTTGGTTCCGCTCGCGCGCGGTGACTTCGCCGCTCGCGAAAACATTCGGCTCGATTTCGCTGGTCCTGTTTTCGTCGGCGCTGCTGGCGCTGTTGCCTTGGCACTTCCGCTGGGCGCGCGCGATTCCAGCTGAAGGTCTGCTCGGCCGGATCAGCTCCGACGTTCTCGTGCATTACCTGAACCTCGCCGGCGCTTACATCGTCTCGATCGCGGCGATCGCCGTCGCCCTGTATCTCTGCACCGCGTTCTCGTTCACCTCGATCCAGGTGTGGTTCCCGGCGCGATTCTCGTTCTTATACGCAGCATGGGATCGCATCGAAGATTGGAAGCGTGCGCGCGAAAAGGCACAAGCAGCTAAGGAACTGGAGAAACGTCGCGCTGCCAAGCCCGTAGTTAACACTCAATTGGTGCAGAAGCGGCTACAGGATCAGCCGCCGATTCCGCCGATCGCCGTCACACCAACAGCTACTAAGAAGACGGGCATCGAGCGCATGCTGGAAGAAGATCGTGGTCCGCTGCCGCGCTCTGCCGCAGGACCGGCGCCAAACAGCACGCCGGAAGCAATCGTTCCTGAGGTCACCAATCGCGCTGACGAAGATCTGAAGAACAAGACCACCATGCCCAAGATGCATGCTGGTTACAAGCTGCCTTCGAGCGCGCTGCTGAATCGTCCGGCCGAGCAGTTCGCGGTCGATGAAGACGAACTGAAGAGCCTGGCTCGCGTGCTGACGGAAAAGTGCGCCGAGTTCGACGTGCGCGGTCAGATCACGCAGATCAACCCCGGCCCGGTGGTCACCACGTTTGAGATGAAGCCCGAGGCCGGCATCAAGTACAGCCGCATCACTGGCCTGTGCGACGATCTCTGCCTGGCGCTGCGCGCCGAGAGCATCTTGATCGAGCGCATGGCGGGCAAGTCGACCGTCGGCATACAGGTTCCGAATCGCGAGCGCGAAACCATCTGGTTGCGCGAGATGGTTGAGTCCACGGAGTTCAACGCAACCAAGTCAAAGCTCACGCTGGCGCTCGGCAAAGACATCAATGGCCGCATCAACGTCGCCGATCTGGCGACCATGCCTCACTTGTTGATCGCGGGGTCCACCGGATCAGGCAAGAGCGTGGCCATTAATGCCATGATCGCGTCGATCCTGTATAAGGCCACGCCCGACCAGGTGCGGATGATCATGGTGGATCCGAAACGCGTGGAACTTGGCGTTTACGATGGCGTCCCGCATCTTTATACACCGATCATTACCGAGCCGAAGCTCGCGGCCTATGCGCTGCGTAACGCGGTGCGCGAAATGGAACGCCGGTTGAAGTTGCTGGCCAGCCGCGGCGTGCGCAACATCGCGCAATATAACCATCTGTTCGAAGAAGAGAAGACGCCCAGCCTGTTCGGCGAAGAGCAGCAGGAAGGGCCGATCCCATACATTGTCATCATCATCGACGAGTTGGCTGACCTGATGATGCTCGATCAGTCGAACGTAGAAGAGTCGATCACACGCCTCGCGCAAATGGCGCGCGCGGTCGGCATTCATATGATTCTGGCAACGCAGCGCCCCTCGGTCGACGTCATCACCGGACTGATCAAGGCGAACTTCCCGGCGCGCATCTCGTTCCGCGTGGCTACGAAAGTAGATTCGCGAACGATTCTCGACGCGAACGGTTCAGAAGCTCTGCTTGGACGCGGCGACATGTTGTATCTGCCATCCGGTTCTTCGCGACTACACCGTTTGCACGCGCCTTACACGACCGAAAAAGAAATCGCTGCCGTCGTGGAGTTCTGGAAGTCACAAGGCGCAGCCCAGTACCAGCAGGCGTTCCTTGAAGCTCCTAAGGACGAGAATGGCCGATCCGAAAGCGGAGATTTGGGCGACGAGAACGATAATGACGAACTCTTCCAGGATGCAGTCAAGCTGGTCCTCGAGTTCGGAAAAGCGTCCACTTCCCTGCTTCAGCGCCGTTTGCGAATCGGTTATGGACGCGCCGCTCATCTCATCGATCTGATGGAGCGCGACGGAATCGTCGGTCCTGCCGACGGCCCAAAGCCGCGCGAGATCCTGAAGCGTCCGGATTGGCTGAGCGAAGTAGAAGAGTCGATGAGGTAAGTCGATCAGTCTTTCAGTCTCAGTCTCAGTCTGTCAGTTACTCAGTCTCTCAGTCCTTTGTCTCCGAATTAGCGAAAGCGAACACTGGCTAAACGGCTGATAGACTGAGAGACTCCAATGCACTTCCTCACCGAACATCTCACCTTCAATACCAAGAAGCATCGCGAATACATTCACATCACGCCGCAGGTTGAGGCCGCACTCAAAAAGAGCGGCATCAAGGAAGGCATGGTGCTGGTTTCGGCCATGCACATTACTGCAGGCGTCTATGTGAATGACAACGAGTCCGGGCTGATCCAGGACATCGACAAGTGGCTGGAAGAACTTGCGCCCTTTCGCGAGGACTATCACCATCATGACACCGGCGAGACCAATGGCGACTCGCACTTGAAGGCGCTGCTCGTACACCATCAGGTGATCCTGCCGATTACTGATGGCAAGCTTGACCTCGGCCCGTGGCAGCGGGTGTTCTACGCCGAGTTTGACGGACAGCGTCCAAAGCGTCTGGTGATCAAAGTCATGGGCGAATAAGCGACGCTCCGGCCTGCGAATTGATCGGATTCCGCAGGGGGGAGGGGGGCCTCGACCTCTTTGTTGAAAACAAAGCAAGTATCCGTCGGACAGGAAATTTATCCGACGGATAGAGCTCGGATCGTCCGTCGGATATGCGACGGAAGATCCGTCGGATGAAGTGCCGTCCCCAGCCTGCGAGTCGATCGTTTTACGATCCTAGTTCTATTGTGGCAAATTCACTGCCACCTACTGGACACTTTTGCGTAATTTATTTTTGGAATGGAATGAGGGAGTTGGAGTGATTTCGACGATTTTGTGGTCTTGACAAAGAATCTCGTAACGATAGGGATGACAGGATCGAGTAGTCTTGCTTCCACCCTAGCCAAAAGTCCCGGCACCCGAAACCAGTCCTGAGTACCCGTGAACCAGTCCTGCGCCAAACCGTTTCTAACCCGCTCGGGGCGAGCGGGCTCCATAACATCCTCAAACAAAAAGCCCAGGCTCTTCACCTGGGCTTTTTGATCACCTTCGATCCGAACTGAACGTCAGTTCGAAAACGAACTTATAAGCTGCTCATGTTCGACAGGAACTCACCGTTGCTCTTCGTCTTGCTGAGCTTGTCGATGAGCAACTCCATCGCTTCGGTCGGCGAGAGCGGGTTGAGAACCTTGCGGAGTACCCAGATACGAGCCAGGTCTTCGCGGGGGATCAACAGCTCTTCCTTACGGGTGCCGGAGCGCTGAATGTCGATGGCCGGGAACACGCGCTTGTCGACCAGCTTGCGGTCGAGAATGATTTCCATGTTGCCGGTGCCCTTGAACTCTTCGAAGATCACGTCGTCCATACGCGATCCGGTATCGATCAACGCAGTGGCGATGATGGTCAACGAGCCGCCTTCTTCGATATTGCGCGCGGCGCCGAAGAACCGCTTCGGACGCTGGAGGGCGTTGGAGTCCACGCCGCCGGAGAGCACTTTGCCCGAGGGCGGAACGATGGTGTTATAGGCACGCGCCAGACGGGTAATCGAGTCGAGCAGGATGACCACGTCGCGCTTGTGCTCGACGAGGCGCTTGGCCTTTTCGATCACCATTTCGGCGACCTGAACGTGGCGGGCGGCGGGCTCGTCGAACGTCGACGAAATTACTTCGCCCTTCACCGAACGCTGCATGTCCGTCACTTCTTCCGGGCGCTCGTCGATCAGCAGAACGATGAGCACAACTTCCGGATGATTGGTGGTGATGGAGTTCGCCAGGTTCTGCAACAGCATGGTCTTGCCGGTACGCGGAGGGGCGACGATGAGGCCGCGCTGGCCTTTGCCCACGGGCGTCAGCAGATCCATAACGCGCGCACTGGAATTTTCGCGCGTGACTTCCAGCTTCAGCCGCTCTTGCGGATACAGCGGAGTCAGGTTGTCGAACAGAATCTTGTTGCGCGCTTCTTCGGGGGATTCGAAGTTAACGGCTTCAATCTTTACGAGAGCGAAGTATTTTTCGCCCTCATGCGGAGGACGGACCTGGCCGCTGATGGTATCGCCGGTTTTCAAATCGAATTTGCGGATCTGTGACGGCGACACATAAATGTCGTCCGGGCCGGGCAGGTAGTTGTAATCGGGAGAGCGGAGGAATCCGTAGCCGTCGGGCAGGATTTCCAGTACGCCTTCCGCAAAAATGTGGCCCTCTTTTTCGCTCTGTGCTTGAAGGATCTTAAAAATAAGGTCTTGCTTGCGCAGACCGCTGGCTCCGGGGAGGTCCAGCGAACGAGCTATGCGGGTTAGCTCGGTTATATTCTTTTCTTTTAGTTCTGCTATGGTCATGTTCACCTACGGGGAATGTGTTTCAAGGGGGGTCTTTTTAGACTGACTCTTGAAGCGCGCCAATGCGGGGAGGCGCGCCTGGAAAGCGCTGATTAGGCAGCCCGCTTCTGCGCCTCGGGAGCTTCCTCGGGGATCCGCATTACGTCTTCACTAGGCGTAATGGCAATCTTCTCCAACACCTCGTTCATTGTTTCCTGGATACGGGTATTGGGACGGTGGAACCGACGGGTAGCTTTGGAGGCTAGCTGGCAAAGCATATACCGGTTTCTCATGGTATGTAAAGCATCGAATACGAGATCAGAGCGCATGGTTTTCAAAGTATCTCCCTAAATCTAGTCGTTTCGGGCGGAATAGGCCTTACTGAATGGAACCCGAGCCTAACAGAAAAGACGCGGTACGCCGCAAAACGACAGCCTCACGCCTTGCATTTAGAGTTGGAATGTTCCCAGGGAATGCAGGTCGATCGACATCCTATAGATGCCCGCGACCGGGCCGAAGTTGCTATTTCTTAACCCGGAATGCTAATTCCTAAGTTGTTGAAAAGCAATTGAATAGTTCTTGAGCGTATGCGCCAGGCGAACAAACCCAAAATGGGCTCGTGCGAGAAATGCTGCGACGAAGCTTCGGGTTTGCCATCAATTAGAAGATAGATTAATGATTCCGTCGAACTTATCGTCTTCGGCAGGAGACCCTCTATGGCTACCTTACCTAATTCGAATTCGATTGCCACGGCTTCCCATGAGATCGATGCGCCGTCGAGCCTGCGGCGCGTGGTCCGGACGCAGTTGCTGCGCCGGCGCGAACAGCTGGAACAGGCGCGCGCCGATTTACAAACTCCCCAACTCGTCCAGTTGATGAAGCAAGTGGACGAGGCCCTGGAGCGGATTGCGGAGGGCACATTCGGAGTATGTGAACACTGCCAGGGAGCGGTCGAGGACGAACAGCTGATCACGAATCCGCTGGTACGCTTCTGTCTCGATTGCCTGCCGCCGGATCAGCAGCGGTTGCTGGAACGCGACCTGGAGTTAGCGGCCCAGATTCAGACCAGGCTCCTTCCGAGACGCGACATGCGCGTGGATGGCTGGAATGTGGCTTATCACTACCAGCCATTGGGGATCGTAAGCGGCGACTATTGCGATCTGATCCCCGGCCCGGATGAGACTCTCTATTTCCTGCTGGGTGACGTGTCCGGAAAGGGCGTGGCGTCATCGATGCTGATGGCAAATTTGAGCGCAACCTTCCGGACGCTGGTTCCCCTGGGTATGCCGCTGGCTCAGATGGTCGAACGCGCAAATCGTGTGTTTTCGGAGAGCACACTACCGATGCAGTTCGCGACACTCGTTTCCGGAAAGGTCACGCCGGACGGCACGGTTGAGTTGGTGAACGCCGGTCATAATCCTGCATTGGTCTTTGCTGGAAACTCGGTGGCAGCAGTCGAGTCGACGGCAATGCCGGTGGGAATGTTCGCCGACCAGCATTTCGATGCGACCAAGCTGAGCCTGGTGAAGGGTGATGCCGTCCTGCTCTACACCGATGGCATTTCCGAGGCGTTGAACCCTGATAATCAGGAATACGGGCTCGAGCGTCTAATCGAGCTGATCGCAAAATGCCGCGAAGCAGCTTCCTCGGAATTGCTGGCGCGTTGCGTCGACGATCTCGCGGTGTTTCGCAGCGGAACCCCGGCGTTTGACGATGAAACGCTGATGGTGATCCAGACGAGTGATTTGAGAACTGCCGGCTCAGCTAGCGGTGCCGGCTGGTTCAATCCGGTCAAGCCACTCTGCGTCTGCCTATAATCAGTCGGTAGATCGCCAGCAGAATAATGGCGCCGATCAACGACATGATGAACCCGGCGCCTTGTCCCTCCTGATAGAGGCCGACGACTCGTCCGATCCAGCCTCCGAGAAGAGCTCCGGCAATTCCCAGCAGAATGGTGACGATGATCCCGCCCGGATCTTTTCCCGGCATGATCAACTTGGCGAGGGCACCAACGATCAGCCCGATAATGATGACCCACAGAAGATGGAACATGCTTGCCTCCACTGCTTCAGCACTGAATTGGCCCAATGTTCAGTCTGATGCGCAGCCAGCTTTACTTTGCTGCATTGCCCACCGAGATTCCAATGCCAGTCCCAAATAGCAGGTCGTTGCTTTTCTTCCCGGGGAGCGGGTAACTGGTGTAGCGGTCGCTGAATGTAAGTTGCCAGCTCAGACGTTTGTAAACCTTGGTGGTCAAACCGGCGTCGAGCGCGGCGTTGTACTGCGAGGAGTTCGTCAGATCCGGGTAGAAGAAGCCTCTCTGCTTAAAGTCGGTATTTGCGAAGAGGTGCTTGGTAAAAACCTCGCCGATCTGCGCTGACGGAAAGCTCTTGATCACATTTCCGATATAGGCCTGGCGAGTCCACGAAATACCTCCGAGCACGTCGAGGGTCGTATCCGGGCGATTGATGACGTGAACGCCAAGACCACCGCCAATGATCGAGCCCAGGTTGAGCCCTTGAAGTTCGTCGTAGCTGAAATCGGCGCTGGCGTAAGCAAACAGGCGCTTCGTCAGGTTGTGGTCATAGCGGGCGCCGGCGTTAATCGCGTTAGAAGTGGTGGTGCTGAGAATCGCGTCCGTCGCATAGACCGAGGCGAGATACAAGGTGATCTTGTCGGTGAGCGTAGTTCGCGCCAGCGCCAATCCCGACGAGATGTTGGTGGTGTCGCTGTTGCCACGGGCCAGAGCCAATCCGAAGTTGAAGCCGCCGTTCCATTCCTTCAACAGTCCCGGACGAAGAGTCTTCTCGTAGGCTTTCTGCTCATCTTCGCTGCGGAAGAGCGTGACATCGGCCGCGGCGATACGCGTCTCCGGGGTGTTCGCGCCAGAAACGACGACTTCACCATCGGTACGCTCGATGCTGTTTACGGTGAGGGTCTTCTGATTCGGACCGGGAACGTAGAGAGGGGCGTCGGAAGTAAGCTTGGCGATCTTGTCCCATTTCACCGAGATCTCGTCGGCAAAGTCGGTTTTAATCGTCACCTTGCCGGAATCCAGCTTGCTGATCTTACCGGTGATTCTGTCGCCGCTTTTTAACTGAATCTGGTCGGCGAAAGCCAGGCAACTGACTAAAGAGAAGAAAATCAAAAGGCGTTTGTGGCTCATACCTCCCCTGAGATGTGAGTTCATGCTGAAAAGATCGCATAAGGTTGCGCGGGCGGCATCTCGCAGAAGTGACAGTGTTCACATGTTTCATTTTGAGCCATGCCCAAATCGGGCATGTTTTTCCCTATTGTTCAATATCCGGCCAGGAATGATCGGCACCGTCTCACGCCCAGTACGTCCGGTCCAATGTCCGGTACTGGATCGCTTCCGCAATATGCTTGGCCTCGATGTGCGGAGCAGACTCGAGGTCGGCGATGGTGCGCGACACCTTCAGGATGCGATCGTGCGCGCGGGCGCTGAGTCCCTGTTGCGTAATTGCCCGTTCCAGCAGGCGCTCGCAATCGGTCGAAAGATCGCAATACGCGCGAATCTGTCGTGAACTCATCTGGGCGTTGCTATAGATGCGTTCCTTCGACTGCGCGAAGCGGTTGAGCTGAATCTCGCGGGCTTGAACCACGCGATCTCGGATCTGCTCGGAACCCTCGGGCGAGGCGCCACCGCGCAGCTCTTTGTAGTTCACGGCGGGCACGTCGATGTGAATATCGATGCGATCGAGCAGCGGCCCGGATATCTTCGCCATATAGCGCTGGATCATCGCCGGTGTGCAATGGCATTCGCGCGAGCGATCGTTGGAATAGCCGCACGGGCAAGGATTCATGGCCGCCGCCAGCATGAAACGCGCTGGAAACGTCAGCGACATGGCGGCGCGCGCGATGCAGACGGTTCCATCTTCGAGCGGCTGGCGCATCACTTCCAGAACGTTGCGCGGGAACTCAGGCAGTTCGTCCAGAAAAAGCACACCGTTGTGCGCCAGCGACACTTCTCCGGGCCGCGGAATGGCTCCGCCTCCGATCAAGCCGGCATCGGAGATGGTGTGGTGTGGTGCGCGATAGGGACGCACACCTACCAACCCGTTGCCGGAATCGAGAATGCCGGCCACGCTATGGATCTTGGTGGTCTCCAACGCTTCTTCGAAGGTCAGGGGCGGAAGAATGGTCGGAATCCGTTTCGCCAGCATCGTCTTGCCAGATCCGGGAGGGCCAATCATCAGGATGTTGTGTCCGCCGGCGCAAGCGACCTCTAAAGCCCGCTTCGCCGTCAGTTGGCCACGCACATCTTTGAAGTCCACCGAGAACTGCTGGGCTTGATTAAGCAGCGCGACACTATCGACCTTGACCGGCTGGATACCGTTTCCCGCGTTCAGAAAATGCACCACGTCCATCAGCGACTTCACCGGGTAAACCGTGACGCCAGCTACAACTGCAGCCTCATTGGCGTTGGCTTCCGGCACCAGCAGATTCTTGATCTTGTTCGCTCGTGTGGCGACGGCGATGGGAAGTACTCCACGGACGGGGCGGATGCTGCCATCCAGTGAGAGTTCGCCCACCAGCACGTGATCGTCGATCGACTTCACCGTCAGGCCCCCGTAGGCTCCCAGAATGCCAAGCGCCATCGGTAGATCGAATCCCGATCCTTCTTTCTTGATGTCTGCAGGGGCGAGATTGATGGTGATGTGGCAGGGCGGAATATCGTATCCGCAGTTCTTCAGCGCAGCTTTGACACGATCGCGACTCTCGCGCACGGCAGCGTCGGGCAGGCCAACGGTGGTGAACCTCTCGTCGTTGGTCTTGATCCCGGAAACATCTACTTCGACCTCGACCACATTGGCATCGATCCCATAAACGGCAGCGCTGCGCGTCTTATAGAGCATTCTTTGAAATCCCTGATCCAGAGGGCTAAAAGCGCGCGAGTATAGCAAGGACGGAGGGCACATTTCAGTGATCTACTGACCACACACTGTGACATGTACCCCGGTGAGCTGTTTCAGAGTTCCTTGTACTTGATTCGGCCCTTGCTGGAACATACTATGCGGCAGCTGTAATAAACGTGCCCGGCCCCCAAGAGACTTGCCAATGGACTCGCAGCCGAGTAAGACCCCCGATCCCAGTCGCCGCCTGGAACAATTGGAGCATGATGAGCGCAAACTTTGGCGCTACGTGCTGCTGTTCGTGGCATTGCTGGCCACCGGGGTGGGCGCTGCGTCCTGGGAACGTTTCGAATCCATCACTTCCCTCTACAAGCTGGTTCCGGTCGTCACGGTCATCCTGGTTTTCGCTTTCGCTCTCTACGTCGCAAATAAACGAAACCAGATCGCAAAACTGCAGGGCGAAGTGCGTGGCATGCAGCAGTCCGCAGCGGCTCCAGCCACCGAATATCAACTGGAACAGTTAGCGCAGGTCATTCAGAAGTCGCAACGCGGATTTCGAGACCTGATCGACAGTATCGACGACGTCGCACTCGGGGTTGGATTGGACGGCACAATACGCGCTGCCAATCGCGCGTTCGCTAATCTTCTGCAATTGCAGTTTCCCGACTTCGTTGGTCACCGTCTCGACGAGTTCCTCGACCGTCCCGAAGCGAAAGAGGCCGCACAAATCCTGCCGCGAATCCTGGAACGCCAGCAGTGGGATGGCACGGTGGAAGTGCACCTCAAGGCGCAGAAGGCGATCCGCTATTTCGAGTGTTCCGTCCACACGATCGTGAAGGAAGGCAGAATCGAGGGCGTAAGCGTGCTGGGCCGCGACGTGACTCGGCAAAGGGAACGGGAGTCGCGGTTTACGGAATTGTTCGAAAGCTTGCACGAAGCCGTCTATTTCTCGACGCCGGCCGGGCGAATCCTGGATGCCAATCAGGCAATGGTCAGGATGCTCGGCTATGACAATAAGGCCGAGTTACTGGCTTCCACTGCCGCGGATCATTATGTGAACCCGCAGGACCGGCAAACCTTCGTGAAAGAGTTAGAACAGCAGGGGACATTGCGGGATCGCGAAGTCCGTCTGCGCCGGAAAGACGGCACTCCGGTTCTCTGCCTTGATTCGGGCCGCGCTATTTCCGACCTGGATGGAAACATCATCCGCTTTCAGGGCACGCTGGTGGATATCACCGGGCGCCGGCAGATCGAGAACCGCCTGCAGGCGCAGGAAGAGTTCAACCGTCGGCTGATTGAGTGCTTCCCCGATGCAATTCTTGCGCTGGACCACGAATATCGTTGCACCTTTGCGAGCCCACGAGTGCGCGAAATGCTGGGCTTCGCCCCTGAGGAACTGATAGGCAAGGTGTTCAACGTGAATGCACACAGCGAAGCCCTGGTAAAACTCCTTAATGATGCACTCTCCGGAAACGTGGCGGCAGGCACTACCGAGTTCGAAATGCAGCGTCGCGACGGAGAGTGGCGATGGCTGCGGTGCAGTGCCAGCCAACTGCTGAACTCGGACAACAGGCTGGTTGGAGTTGTCGCTTCCCTGCGCGATGTTACCGACGCACAACAGATGGAACAGCAGCTGCTTCATTCCGAGCGGCTGGCGGCGATGGGACAGATGGTGGACGGCTTTGCCCATGAGCTGAACAATCCACTGACCGCCATCATGGGTGGCGTGGAGTTGCTCGACGTCAAGAAACTGGACGAAGCCTCCGCCCGGCATATGCAACTGTTGAAGCAACAGGTGCGGCGAGCCGCGGAGATCGTCCAGAACCTGCTGTTCTTCTCGCGTCCTCCCGCTCCCGGAAAAACGCGCGTCAACATCAACGATCTGATTCAGCGCACGCTCATGCTTCACCAGTATTCGCTGCGGCTGAACAACATCTCGGTAGACTTCATCCCGGATCCCACTGTCCCGCCTTTTGACGGCGACGCGAATCAGCTGATGCAGGTATTCCTGAACCTGATTGTGAATGGCGAACAAGCGATCCGAGAAGTGCGCGACCGGGGCACGATTCGAATCAGGATCGGACACAGCGATGGCCGCCTGCAGGTAACGTTCCAGGATGATGGGCCTGGGATCAGTTCCGAATCCGTGCCCAAGATCTTTGATCCGTTCTACAGCACCAAGCGGCCCGGACGTGGCCTCGGGTTGGGACTCAGCGTAGCTGGGGCGATCGTGAAGAGTTGTGACGGGAAAATCGAATTCTCCCCGGCGCCAGGCGGAGGGGCTGCGTTCACGGTGACACTCCCATTGAACCGGTCAGCTTCCGCCGTCGTGAATTAGGCGGCTTCTTCCTCGTCGCGCTCGTAGGGATCGATCGAGGGTTCCACATTCGCGGGAATACAGGGCTGGTCTTCCGAAGGATTGATTAATCCGCATCGGCTGCATACGAAAGTTCCGTCCGGTTCTCCCAAGGATGCCTGGTGTCTAAGAAGTTCCACAGCAACCTCCTGTCAATGAGATGCAGCGAGCGGGACTTTCAGGCGCACGCGTCACTGCTCACCGTTCGATTGCCATCGCCACTGCATTGCCGCCACCCAGGCAGAGTGCCGCGATGCCTTTGTGCACGTCACGCCGGATCATTTCGTAGAGCAGCGTCACCAGCACACGCGCTCCGCTGGCACCGATGGGATGACCCAAAGCCACGGCGCCGCCATTCACGTTCAGCTTCTCGGGATCGAGTCCCAACTCGCGCGCGACGGCAATCGCCTGCACCGAGAAAGCCTCGTTCAATTCGTAGAGATCGACTTCTTCGTTCTTCCACCCAGTCTTGCGCCATATCTGGCGAACCGCATCGACGGGCGCCATCATCACCCATTTCGGTTCAACGCCGCTCGTGGCCTGCGCCACGATACGCGCCATGGGCTTCGCGCCAAGTTCTTCGGCTTTGCGGAAGCTGGTAACCACCACCGCAGCCGCGCCATCGTTCACCCCAGGCGCATTGCCTGCGGTCACCGTCCCATCTTTCTTGAATGCAGGCTTCAGTGCGCGCAGCGCCTCGATGGTCGTGTCTTCACGCGGGGATTCGTCTTTCTCGAAGAAAACAGTTTCGCCCTTCTTCTTGCCCGGTACCTCGACCGGAACAATCTGCGCCTTGAAATGACATTGCCGGATCGCTGCTAAGGCCTTGCGATGCGAGTTCAGCGCATACTCGTCCTGATCCTCGCGCGTGATGTGGTACTTCTCCGCTACGTTCTCCCCGGTATTGCCCATGTGGTAGTCGTTGTAAATATCCCAGAGGCCGTCGTGCACAACCGAGTCCACGATCTGCGCATTGCCTAGCCGGTATCCCTTGCGCGCCTGTGGGAGCAGGTAGGGCGCATTGGTCATCGACTCCATGCCGCCCGCGACCACGACTTCGCTGTTCCCGGTTTGAATGGCCTGCGCCCCTAGCGCAACGGCCTTCAGCCCCGATCCACAAACCTTGTTGATGGTCATGGCGCCAACCTGCGGCGGAAGTCCGCCATAGAGTGCAGCTTGGCGCGCGGGATTTTGTCCCAGTCCCGCTGAGACCACGTTCCCCATGATGCACTCGTTGACCTGGGTCAGATCCGAAATGCCCGCACGCTTCACTGCCTCGCGCACCACGATTGCGCCCAGCTTAGGCGCGCTTAGCTCGGAGAGAGAGCCCTGGAATTTGCCGATAGGAGTGCGTACGCCGGAAATGATTACTACGTCATCGGGGTTGTACATTTCGAAACACCTCACGCGATTCGAAGACGCGACATTATAAGATGGCGGGCAAGGGTACCGTCACCTACCCTCATAGCTGACAGTAAATTGGATGTGCTTCGGAAGGATCGGATGCTTTCCGGCGGCGGAGGATCATTGGACACCACGACTCCCGTATCACAACCTGCACCGCGTCAGCGCGAGCTGATTGCGCCCCTCTGGCACACGATTGCCCTGGTTGTGTTTCTTCTTGTGTTCTCGCTGGGCGGCGCCAAACAACAGCACACCGCGGCCAAACATGCTGGGTTGGTTTACTTCTATCTGATCACCATGACGTTCGAATGGATCGTCGTGGCCTACATCGCGTGGGGCCTGCAACGACGTCGCAAGCTGCGGCTCAGCGAATTGATTGGCGGCCGCTGGAGCACCCCCGAGGCGGCGCTACTGGACGTCGCAACTGCTGTGGGCTTCTGGATTGTCTCCGCCGGCGTGCTGGTGGGGCTCGCAGTGCTCATGGGACTGGCGAATCCAGCGAAGACCAGCGAGATGAAGAAGCAGATCGACTTCCTGATTCCGCACAGCACTCTCGAGGTGATCGTCTGGTTGATCGTCGCTGCCACAGCGGGCTTTTGCGAGGAAGTGATCTATCGCGGATACCTGCAGCGGCAGATTGGCGCGCTCGCCGGAAGCATCTGGATAGGAATTTTTGTGCAAGGAATCATCTTCGGAGCATCGCACGGCTATGAAGGACCGCAACGTATGTTGCTCATCGCCGTATACGGATGCATGTTCGGAATTCTCGCGTACTGGAGGAAGAGTCTGCGTCCCGGAATGATGGCGCACTTCATGCAAGACAGCATCGCGGGCATCGGTGCGCGTTTCATCCACTGATCATGCGGGTGCGCGCGAGCATGCGAGATCTGCATCGGCGAGGTCGGTGCGAGAGGGGAGCGAGGAAGGTGACGATGGTACCCATCGACGGGCATGAACCTCTTGATCACTTCCGATTTTTCTCTTGACTTCGTTTTTGAATGACTCTATACATTCAAGCAATTGCAACAGATCATCGTTGCGAGTGTTGAAACTCAGAAGGGAGAATAGATCTAATGGCAACCAAGAAGGCGACGAAGAAGTCAGCGAAGAAGACCAGCAAGAAAAAGTAAGCTAGGTCTCACGCTAGAAGTAACTGGGGGACGCGGAAAGCGTCCCCTAAACTTTTGTACGGATGTTTTCGGATCCTCATCATTTTCGCCCCCTAAAAGTTCCCACATCGTCCGGACCCGCTTAATTCGCGGCTTTCGCGCTACTCAACGCAATCGAGTAAAGCCGCTCTTCCGTCGCCGGACACAGCGTTCGGAAGCCGCACCACCTGCAGTGAAAGCCTGGCTTCGCATCGAAGCGACCCGCGCGGATCGATTCGGCGACTTCACGGATCAGCGCCTCAGTGTCGCGTATCTGTTCCTCGGTACGAACCGTCGTTGCCGATTCATTCGTCTCCAGGTTGTAGAAGCTCAGGCTTGAAGGAAGTGAATCCCACTCGCGTCTCGCCGCCGCTGCATAGATTGAGAGCTGCAGACTTTTCTCGGCATCTTCTTCCGATCGCGGAGAACCGGTCTTGTAATCGGTGACGATGAGCGCGTCACCGTTGCGGTCTACCCGATCCATGCGCCCGATCACGCGAACTCCCGCAACGTCGAACTGGAAGAACTTTTCAGTGGCGAGTACCTGCGGCACTGGCTCGGCCGCGCGCAGATCGAAAAAGTCTCCGAGCTGTTGCAGACCCTGTTTGCGATAGAGTTCGAGCTGCAGCGGATCTTCGAAGCGCGAAACTGATAACTGCTCCAGGAATACTGCCAATAACGCATCACGCGTGATCGGCCGCTCGGCGCGAACCGCGTCGTAATAGGCCTTTAACGCGGTGTGTACTGCATTACCGAATTGCATGGCGGGAACTGGCTCGTCAGGGATGTTCCACTCGCTCTGAATCTTGAACTTCAGCGGGCAGGTGTTATAGGTCTCCAGGCGAGTGGCGCTGAGGGTAAGTTTCTGATCAGGGACTCGCGGCGGCAACGCAAACCACGCACTCAGAGTCGAAACTGGAGCGGTGGCCGCATCAATATCAGCACGGAACTCGGCGCTTCGCTGTTGAATCACATCCTGGATGCTCTTCTCTTGCAGCAATTCGCGGAGATAGCCGGGAGGCGTTGGATCTTTCTTGCCGCGTCCCTGCTTCGCATAGAGCGCCAGAGTATCGCGCGCGCGTGTCATGGCGACGTAGAAAAGACGCCTCTCTTCTTCGTTATGCAATTCCTTGGGATCGCCTTCGGCTGCGGTCAGCGGATCGCGCAACTCTTGCGGAAACTCGAACAATGGCTCCTTGAAGTGCGTGGGGAACGATCCGGTGGTCGCGCGGATGATAAAGACGTGCGGGTATTCGAGTCCCTTCGCGCCGTGCGCCGACATGAACTCGACCGCGTCCTCGGCGCCGGCATCGACGTGGTCCAAACAGATGGAACCGCCCGCCTCGAGATAGAAATCCAGGTACTCCAGGAACTCCGTAAGCTGACCGGTCTCGGTGATCGGCTTCGACTTCCATCGCTCGACGAAATCAATCAGCGCCTGAATGGGCGGACTCTTCGGAATACCGAACGCGTCAACCACAATTCGCAGGCAAGCTAGCGCGTCCATATCTTTCTTGTGGGCAGCTTCGCGAGCGCTCTCGGCGGCATTCAAAAGCTCTGGTCCGCCGCGAATCTTCTGTAACGCGGGTAGGATGTCTTTATTTTCTTTCGCGTCGTTGAGGGCAGCCTGGAGTTCGCCTCCGTCGATGCCGAAACGCTCGAGTGCCGCGAGACGAACCAGGCTGATGCCGTCAGAAGAGTTCTGAAGAACGCGTAACCCGGCGAAGGCGTCGCGGACCTCAGCAATATCGAGGACGTTCACGCCTTTTACGCTAACCGGGATCTGCCGTGCCATGCACTCTTGCACCAGCTCCTCACGATGCGTGTGCTGGCGATAGAGCACGGCGAAATCTGACCAGCGGCATGGCCGCAGCTGTCCAGCGACCTCGTGGCCGGGACAGCGTGCACGGATTCCATTGATCTGCGCGATGATGTCGGCGGCTTCCGCCAGATTACAGTTCTCGGCGGCGGTGACGATCTCCACCGGTGCAATCGTCATCTTCTTGCCGGTGGATTTCCCTTCGGCCTCGCGTGCGGAGGTCAGAGGCTGGCGTTTGGTTTGCACATCATTCGCAAGAGCGACAGCTGGGTTGCGATCAATCACCTGGAACGCGCAGCGCAGGATGGGCGAGAGAGACCGGCGATTTTCGCTCAGCGTAACGTGCTTTACTGCCGCAAAGTGTCGCTGGAAATGCTCGAAGGCTCCGGCGGTCGCGCCACGGAATCGATAGATCGCTTGATCGGGATCGCCGACAGCGAAGACGTTTTGTTCTTCTCCGCCCAGCAGCTTCGCCAGGCGAATCTGCGCGACGTTGGAGTCCTGGAACTCGTCGATCAAGATGAATCGCGCATTCTTGCGGGCCTGAATGAGTACGGACGAATCGGTTTCCAGCAGGCGAACGGCGCCGGTGATCATCTGCCCAAAGGTGCCGAGATTATTTTCGGCAAGCATGCCGGTGACGCGCCGGAACACAGCAGCGATCTCCTGGCAGCGCGCGATCAGCTCCGACATGGGCAGCTCTTCCGCATCTTTCGACTTCGCCGTGCGCGGCGGCGAAATCTTGCCGGCCACTACTTGCTCTACATAGCGCTCGTACTGCTCCACGTCGACCAGTTCGTCTTCGCAGCGCGCGAAGAAAGTGCCAAGGTCATTCAGGAATTTTCCCGGTGTGGCCGCCTTGATGAAGAGTTTCAACGGCAATTCGTGTAACCGGCGTCGCAGATAAACGAACAGGTCGAAGTTATCGACTACCTCGAAGCTGCGTTCCGCATTCTTCAGCAGCCCGAATGCATAGGCGTGGAAGGTCGAGGCACGAAGAGCAATGTCTCTGCCCAGCTCCGTCGCTACCCGAGTCCTTAGTTCTTCGGCGGCGTTCTCGCTGTAGGTGACGGCAAGGATCTCGTCGGGCCGTGCATGGCCGTAGCGAATCAGGTTTACGATCCGGCGCACCAGCACTGTTGTTTTGCCTGTGCCCGCTCCGGCAACCACCAACATGGGACCGTGCACATGCTCGATCGCCTGACGCTGGTCGGGGGAAAAGTCAGGAGTACGCTGCGGCCGCGCGGGCGGCGGAGCGGAAAAGTCGATGGCGAGCTGTCCTTGGGGCGTATGCTTCATGGCGCAGAAAAAGCGAAAGTCCATTATGGACAAAAGGCGAGGGTGCGGCAACTTGGAAATCGCCTTAGGTCGTTGAGCTTAGTTCCGAGATTGCAATCGCTACGGCGGCAATGATCGCGGTCTCCGCACGGAGAATCGTCGAGCCCAGTGTGGCTGTAGCCCATCCCGCGGCTTCGAACTGGCGAATCTCGTCCTCCGTCCAGCCGCCTTCGGGGCCGAAGGCTAATGTCACGGGGTACGATACATTCAGGAGTTGGGCCTTGAGGGTTTTCTCCTGCTCGGTTTCGGCGAGAAGAATTCTGGTTCCTGTGAGATGGGCGATGGCTTCTGCGAGTTTCTCCGGATCAGCTATCTCCGGTACATCCTGCCTGCGGGATTGCTGCGCAGCCTCTTTCGCGATCCGCCGCCAGCGGTCGACGCGTTTGTCAGCCGCTTTCGCCAGGTGCGCATCCGTGCGTCGGGCGATGACGGGTATGATCTCCGCAACTCCGAGTTCGGTCGCCTTCTCGATCGCCCATTCCATGCGATCGAACTTGAAGACCGATATCAGCAGCGTGAGAGCAAGTACTGGCCCGGCGGCCACCGCTTCGCTCAACTCAAACTCCACGCGGCTGTCATCGATGCTGACGATCGTCCCAACTCGCACCTGACCGTCAGCGGCGACATCGAACTCCTGTCCCACCTGCGCGCGCAGTACGCGCACGAGATGCTGAGCGTTCTGACCAAGCAGCAACGCGCGGTCGGCATGCACTTCATCGGCAATCCAGCGGCGGCGAGTCATTGCAGTGGCTAGTGATTACTGGCTAGTGTTAGTCGCTTGTCGATGGTCGTTAGCCATCACATCACAACGATTGTAGAGGATACAAAAAGAAAAGCCGCGCTCACTAGCACGGCTTCCAAAAATGGCTCTGAAGAAACTAACCACTAGCCACTGATCACTCACACTAGCTAAACATATCCTTCACTTTGCTGAAGAGCGTCTTGTTCTCCGGCTTGTTTTCCACGTGACCGAGAGCGCCTAACTCCAGCAGTAGTTCGCGCTGGCGCTTATTCAGCTTCGCCGGTGTGAGGACCTTGGTCTCCACCAGCAGATCGCCCTTGCCGTGACTGTTCACCGACGGCACGCCTTTGCCGCGAATCTTGAAAATCGTTCCGCTCTGCGTTCCTTCGGGGATCTTGAGCGTGTGCGTCCCGTCCATCGTGGGAACTTCGATCTCAGCGCCCAAGGCGGCTTGCGAAAACGAGATCGGAATGCGGCAGTGCAGATCGCGTCCATCGCGCTCGAAGAACGCGTGTTCCTTCACATGCAGAATCATGTACAGATCGCCGGTGGGGCCGCCGTACACCCCTGGCTCGCCCTGTCCGGTGTAACGCATGCGTGTGCCGTCTTCCACTCCGGCGGGAACTTTCACTTCGAGCTTCTTCGTCTTGAGCACACGCCCTTCGCCTCGGCACGTCTGGCATGGATCGGTGACCACCTGACCCGAGCCCTCGCAGGCGCTGCAGGTGCGCGCAATGCTAAAGAATCCTTGCTGATAGCGAATCTGCCCGCGTCCCTGGCACGTGCGGCAGGTATGCGCCGACTTTCCTGGTGCGATTCCTGAGCCATCGCATTGCTCACAAGCTTCGTGCTTGCGAACCTCGACTTCGCGCGTCACGCCGAATACGGCCTCTTCGAAATCGAGATCGATATCTTCACGCAGATCGGCGCCACGTTGCGCGCGCGAACGGCTTCGTCCCCGGCCTCCGCCGAAGAGATCGCCGAAGCCAAACAGGTCGCTGAAGACGTCGCTGAAGTCCTGGAAGATGACTGAGTTGAAATCGACTCCGCCGCCACCGCCAGCGTTTCCAACACCTGCGTGGCCATACCGGTCATAGGCTGCGCGCTTTTGCGGATCAGCCAGAACCGAGTACGCCTCGGAGCATTCCTTGAACTTCTCTTCCGCGTGCGGATCGTCTGGATTGCGGTCCGGATGATGTTGCATGGCCATCTTGCGGTAGGCGGTCTTGATCTCCTGCTCGGAAGAGGTGCGGACCACGCCAAGCACTTCGTAGTAATCACGTTTTACGTTTGTTGCCGTAGACATGTACCTGCTTTAACAGACCTGCGCCATGCGCAAGCCTTGAACTCCGGGCAAGCCCGGTTACGATTTCTTAGGATTCTGGGCCACGCGCACCATCGCGGGGCGCAGCAACCGGTCCTTCAACTTATATCCGCGTTGCAGCTCGTCGACCACGTGGTTGTGCTCAGCGTCTTCCGTCTCCACCATCTGCACTGCCTGGTGATAGTTCGGATCGAAAGGCTGACCCGCAGCGTCCAGCGGCTCCACGCCAAGTTTGGTCAGCACGTCGTGAAACTGCCGGTTGATCAGCTCGACGCCCTTGCGAAACTCCGGACCTTCCGGCGCCTGCAATGCGCGATCGAAACTGTCGACGATCGGCAACAGCGTCTTCACCGCATCCGCCAAAGCGAAGTCGCGGAAATCCTGCTGCTCACGCACCTGTCGCTTGCGAAAATTATCGAACTCGGCCTGCAACCGCGCCAGCCGGTCATAGAGCGCGTCGCGCTCCGCCTTCAGCTGAGCCAGTTCGTTGTCACGCGCAGCCTGGGTCTCGGCGGAAGCGGTGTCGCTTTCACCGGAAGGCAGCTCGTGATCCAGATCCAATGCCTTGTCCTGGTCTTCTCTGTTTATCTTTACTGCTGTCATGGAGTTCTACGATTCCTGCGTTAATTTCTCAAACAGTTGCGAGATGTACGAAACGGCGGTCATGGTGTGCTGATAATCGATCCGCATCGGTCCAATTACCGCTAGCGAACCCACGACTTCTCCGCCTGAAATCGCCGGAGCGCCGATGAGCACGAAGTCGCGGAGTTGCGGCTCCAGTTCCTGAAGTCCGAATACCACGCGCACACTCTCCTGCTGTGCGGACAAATACGCCGACAACAGTTCTACGATGCGTTGTTTCTCTTCCAGGCGGCGGAACAATTCCCGCAGCTTCTCCTGGTTCGCATTGCCAATCAGGTTAGCGGCGCCTTCCAGATAGACCTCTGGAGTATTTACGTCAGCAACGAGCGCGCCCTCGCGATAAAGTGCCTCGATCGATCTCATCAGCCGGTCGTACTCACTGCGTTCTTGCTCGATCTTTTTCTGAATTTCGCCGCGCAGCGCTTCCAGTGACCACCCGCGAAAATTCTCATTGAGGTAACGCGCCGCCAGTTCCAGGTCTGGTTGCGAAAGCTCAACCGGCATGCGCAGCATCTTGTCACGAACTACGCCCGACTTGGTGATCACCACCGCGAGAACCTTCTTATCGCCCAACGCACTGAAGTGAATGTGCTCCAGCACTTCTTTCGGACTGCCTGCAACTGCCACGGCCAGGTTCTGTGAGATCGTCGAGAGAATGTGGGACGTCTTCTCCATGAAGTTCTGCACGTCGTTGATGCCGTAGAGGCCTTGCTCGATACGACCCTTGTCGTCGAGCGAAATCTGATGTCCCGGCGCGAGTTGTTGCACGTAATACTCGAACGCAGCCGATGTCGGCACGCGTCCGGCCGAGGTATGCGGCTGTTCCAGAAAGCCGGCGTCGGTCAGATCGGACATGACGTTGCGAATACTCGCCGGACTCAGGCCTTCGCTGTTCGCGCGCGCCAGAGTGCGCGATCCAATCGGTTCCCCACTAATAATGTAGGTCTCGACGATCGCCGTAAGTACTTCCCGTTCCCGCGGACCGAATTGAGATTGGTTTGGCATGCCTTGATACAAATTCACTAAGCCACATCTAAGTACATTAGATGCAGAAACTTAGCCATGGATTCCTATGGATGTCCAGTAAAGATTGTAGGAAGCTGGACAAGGGGTGTCAAGGTTAGCACTCCAGTAATCCGAGTGCCAAGCGTGCTAACGCGAGTGGAATCTGCAATCTATTGGATCTGAATCACGTTCTCCGGCGAACTTTCCCTGATCTCTTTCGTCCGCTCGGCGACTTTCCTTGCAAAGGCGTAGATCGATTTCGCGTGTGCCGCTTCTTCACCCTGAAGTGCCACGGGATTGCCCGTGTCGCCGCCTTTGCGAATGTCGGGATCGAGTTCAATGCTTCCGAGGAACGGAATACTGAACTGATTCGCCGTGCGTTCGCCTCCTCCTTTGGAGAAGATGTCGATCTCGTGATTGCAATGCGGGCACACGAAGTAACTCATGTTCTCGACAAGACCCAAGAGATCGACCTTAACCTGGCGGAACATTTCGATCGCTTTGCGCGCGTCCTGCAGCGATACATCAGACGGGGTCGAGACCACGACGGCTCCGGTGAGCGAGACAGTTTGAATCAGTGAGAGCGCCACGTCTCCGGTTCCGGGCGGCAGGTCGACGATCAGGTAATCCAGTTGTCCCCAGTCCACGCGCTGCACGAACTCACGAACCATCTGGTGGAGCATCGGCCCGCGCCAGATCAGTGGCTTGTCTCCGGGATTCAGCAAGCCAACCGAGATCACCTTCAGTCCATAGCGGACTGGCGGTTCGATCAGGCTCTTCTCGTTCAACTGCGGAGTGGTGCTCGATCCCAGCATCAGCGGGACGTTTGGACCGTACACATCGGCGTCGAGCAGACCAACTTTGTGTCCCATTTTTGCCAGCGCTAATGCCAGGTTCACGGCCAGCGTGGTCTTGCCAACCCCGCCCTTGCCGCTGCCTACAGCGATAACTGCGTCGACGCCCGGAATGGGCTGAGGTCCCTGCGGTTGTGCATGCTGATGGGCCACGAGTGCTCCTTGTGCGAACGGGTACTGGTGCTGAATCTTTGATTATAGCGATTAAGCAGAGGACTCGCCGAATCGGTCACGCGTCGTGCGATGGATAGAGCGTGAATACCAGCGAGATTCCCAACCTCCCAAGCAGGAACAGGAGTTCCGGAGGAAACGTCTCACTCTGGGCGGGAACGTCACGCTCTTCGATGCCGAAGTCCAACCACATGCCTTCCAGCTGCAGGGAAATCACGCAGACGGACTAGCTCTTCTTCGTTCGATCGAAGAAACCGAATTGCATCGTCGATTTGCTTGTGTAAGCTCAGAAAACTCGGCATTGCTCGCGTTCAAATTGAAACCGGACTTTCTTGAGACCGGACCGTTCGGTTGACCGCCAGTAAATTTCGGTTCTCCAGCGCGAAAGATTGCCGGAGGAATCCACAAAGATTTCACGAGGAACTGATCAACATCAAAGTGCGCTCCCGAAACCCTAAAAACACACATGCTCTCTCCAAAAAAAAAATCGGGTGATCGCATTTACTTTATCCGATCACCCGATCTGATTTCCCTCGATTACCCGATCCTAGTACCCGTGGCTATCGCCTCCCTCGGTGGTCAGCTTGCCGCGGAACATGCGGTACAGAACCACGAAGTATGCGATCGCAAAGACCATGCCGATCGTCCACCAGCGAATTGCGATCTGCAACCCATAGCTGCCCGTAATCGTGTTCGCAATGGTGAGATTGTTCGCCGGATCCCCAGATGCCATCAGAACATTCGGATACACCGCAAACGCGGCCCCGCCAAGCATGCCTGCCAGATACAGGCACGAGCAGATGAATGCCGACTTCTCGCGGCCCTTCGAGTGATAAAAGAACAGCGCGATCAGCGATCCAAATACCAGCAGCGGGATGAGGTATCCCACTGGATGTGCCTTGAAGTTCGTCAGCACCACTGGACGGATCGCGACGGTCGCGATCAGGCTGAGCACGGTGAGCAATGCAAGCGCAGGCCAGAGCACGCTCACGGTCTTGTGAACCCTCTCGTTCAGCGCGCCCTCGGTCTTCGACGTCACATACAGACCGCCGTGCACGGTGAGCGCCACTAGCGCCAGTACGCCGGAAAGTACGGTGTACCAGTCGAGAATGCCCGGGTTCGCGCCCACGCGCCAGTTCGTCCACAGAGGCAGGAAGAAGTACCCATCGGCATTGAGCGGCACTCCGCGCACCACGTTACCGAGCGCTGCCCCGTAGAAGATTGCCAGCAAAACGCTGCCTGCAGAAAAGATGGTATCGAAGAAGCCTCTCCAAACTGGACTGGTGCTGTGAATGCGAAATTCAATGCCGATCGCGCGCAGCATCAGCAGCCACAGCACCATCATCAGCGGCAAATAGAATCCGCTGAACGCCGATGCATACAGCAGCGGAAACGCAAAGTACAGCGCCCCGCCTGCCGCCAGCAGCCAGACTTCGTTTCCGTCCCACACTGGACCAATCGTCCGTATCACGGTCGCGCGCTCTTCATCCGTTCGACCGACAAAGAGATGGATAGAGCCAGCGCCCAAGGTCAAAGCCATCCAGCACGACATAGGCAACCAGCATCAGGGCAACGATCAAGAACCATAGAGTTGGCATATTTAGTTCGCGGTTACGACCGCTGCCTCCTTCTTCAGGTTGTCGCTGGCCGGCAAACCAACCGGTCCATGTTCGATCTCGCGATATACGAGGAAGAGGAACAGGATGGAGAGCACCGTGTACATCCCCATGAAGCCCAGCAGCGTGAACCAGCCATTACCGGCGCTCACCATCTTCGAGTAGCCCTCGGCCGTGCGCATCAGGCCATACACCAGCCATGGTTGGCGTCCCATCTCGGCGGTCATCCATCCCGCGGTATTTGCAATGTAGGGGAACGGCGCCGAAAGCATCAGGATCCACAGCATCCAGCGCGCATTGAACAGTTTCTTTCTCCACAGTAAAAACGCGGATACCACCATCACGGCGATGAACATCGTCCCCAGTCCCACCATAATGTGATACGAGAAATAGAGCAGCGGGATATTGTCCGGCCAATCTTCCTTAGGGAATGAGTTCAGGCCTCTAACCTCAGCCTCCCAGCGCTTGTAGGTCAGGAAACTCAGCATCTTCGGCACCTGCAGCGGATTGTCGATGCTGCCTGTGTTGGAGTTTGGCTGGCCCATGATCAGCAACGGCGCGCCCGGTTGCGTGTTATAGAGCGCCTCCATCGCCGCCAGCGTCACCGGCTGATGTTGCGCAATCATTCGGCCCTGCCCGTCGCCGGTGGGGAATAGCTGCAGACAACTGAAGATCAGCCCGGCCACAATTCCGGTCCGAATGAAGATTTGTCCTTGATCGACGTGCTTTTTGCTGAGCAGGTAATAGGCGCCGATCGCGGTCATTACGAACGAACCGGTGACGACCGCACCGCCCATGTTATGTGCGTACTGCCATAGCGCCCACGGGTTCAGGAGCAGCCCCCAGAAGCTGTTGACCATGGCTGTGCCGTTCGCCAGCTTTTCGTAACCGACTGGGTGCTGCATCCACGCATCGGTGGCGATGATGAAATAGCCGGAAAGCCACGCACCCACAAACACCATGAAAGCCGCGAACCAGTGCTGTTTCGGACTCAGACGCTTCTCGCCATACAGGAACAATCCGAGGAACGTCGATTCCAGGAAGAATGCAAATAGACCTTCCATGGCGAGCGTCTGGCCGATCACACCACCGGCAAATCGCGAAAAGTGCGACCAGTTGGTGCCGAACTGAAATTCCATGGGAATCCCAGTGACGACGCCGAGCACGAAGTTGATGCCGAAAATCTTGGCCCAGAAGCGGGCAGCGTTGTTGTAGCGTTCGTCTTTCTTCCACAGCGCCAGAGTTTTCAGCGCCACAATGAGAAGTGCAAGCCCCATGGTGAGCTGCGGAAAAAGGTAGTGATACGTAACCGTGAACGCAAAGTGCAATCGATGTACGAGGAGTGCGCTTTCCATATGGACTCGTCTCCAAACCTCTCGTGGCCTGATTAAGTTTGCGGCGAGAGGTTTGCTGAAGCAAGGAAGTGGGAGGCCGGTCTAGGCCGATTTATTTATGCGAGCCGCCGGGCTCCGCGTCCGGACGGCGAGTAACCCAGCGATTATTCGGGCCCGTGGACAGACTGGCTGTGACGAAGATCACAGGAAACTGCGTTTTACCTCGCGATTGCCGCCCGGAATGGGCTCAATCCCCGACTGAGTTGTTGCGTTCTTTGCGCTCACGCTCCGCCTTGCGGATCTCGCGTCGATGCCCCGCATCTTCGTAGCGACGCTTTTCTTCTTCGGTTTCAGGAATGAGCGGGGGAACGCGCAAGTGCCGCCCCGTGCGATCCACAGCCACAAAAGTAAGATACGCCGAACTGACGTGGCGATGTGTGCCGGAGATATAGTTCTCGACGATTGCCCTGACGCCCACTTCCATCGACGTGCGAAAGGCGCGATTTACGGAGGATTGGAGTATCACCATATCGCCTACGTGGACAGGCGTGACGAAATCCAGATGGTCAATGGAGGCGGTGACCGCGTACGCGTGGGAGTGCCGATGCGCAGCCAGGGCGCCGGCCAGATCGATCCAGTGCATCAGCCGTCCGCCGAGCAGATTGCCCAGCGGGTTGGCGTCATTCGGCAGCACCAGTTCGATCATCTCCGATGCCGACTCGCGCACGGTCTTCGGGGTAAGGTTCTCTTCGCGGTTAAGGATTTCCTGGTCGGCCATCGTCGTCTTCTTTCAATCTTCCTTCACGGCGGCGTAGAAACGACTGCAAAAAACATTGTGCCATGCGCGCCAGCTGAGCTTCCGATGCAGGAGCGGTCCAGACGCCATCATCGAGCTTGAATCGCAGGCTGCCGTGCTCACCCGGTAGATAGTTACGCTCGTACGAGTAGCAGACTTCAATCTCGCCGCTACGCTCTCGGACTATGGCAAACCGCACGGAATCGGCAGCCCGCTCGCTTGGCAGGCGGCTACATCCGCGAGCGTATCCCAGGTTACAGCCGTTTCTTAACTCATCTTCGCTGGGCACAGATCCCGCGTGGCCCGGTGCGTTACAGGAACCTCGCCAGGCAGCTCCGAGAGGCAAGCGTCCAGGATGCGTAAACCCCAGCTGCACCAGTTCCTGTTCGGGCAAAAAGTAAGGACACGCCACTCGCGATCGCTCCGGGGAAAGAGAGGCCATTGTAACTGGCTTTCAGTCGATCAGTCTGTCAGTCTTTACAGTTCGGCGCTGTCCGCTATCAGCTCTCGGCTTTCGGCTATGCAGATCAGTGACTCGCGGGCATAACCGACAGCTTACCGCCGACAGCTGATGGCCCATAACTGATCGACTGAAAAACCGAGAGACTGACAGACTGAGAGACTGATAGACTCGGGTTCACCCCATGGACCGACTGCAAGCTCTGAAAGATATTCTGGCGCAGGATCCCAATAATTCCTTTGCGCGTTACGGACTTGCCATGGAGCTCTCCCATCGCGGCGAGACCGACAGCGCGCTGGTCGAATTCAAGACGCTGATCCAGACAAATCCCGACTACACCGCCGGCTACTTTATGGCTGCGCAGACACTCTCGCGCGCGGGTCGGAACGACGAGGCGAAGCAACTCCTGCGCGACGGCATTGCCAGCGCCCAGCGCACCAACGATCGTCACGCTGAATCCGAAATGCAGGCGATGCTCGGCGAGTTGGGCAGCTAGCTCAGAGCTTTTTCAGCTCCATTGCATTCTGCTGCTTTCCTCCTATAATGAGCCCGGCCCGACGGCCGACAAGCCTGTCGATGACTGCTGTCCATTAGTTCCAGGCGACAACAGTCCGGCTCCTCCCCAAACGGTTACCGAACCCAATTGACTGACCGGCGCTAGCCGTCGCGACATGTGGCCCCTGTTCGTTCGTGAGGAGAGAATCGCCTATGAAAAAGCTAGTCGTGTTCCTGCTTGCGTTTGTTCCGCTATTCGCCTTTGCGCAAGCCAAGTTCGACGGAACGTGGAAGGTGCAACTGGACAACGCTCAACTCAGTACCAAGCCCCAAGTCTTTCTGTTGAAAGATGGCATGTACTCGTGCTCGACCTGCACGCCCAAAGTTAACGTGAAAGCCGACGGCCAGGATCAGAAGGTCACCGGAGACCCGTATACCGACACGCTCGCGGTCAAAGTCGTTGACGACCATACCATCCAACAAACGGGTCAGAAAAATGGAAAGGTAGTTTTCAACGAGACCGACACCGTTTCGGCGGATGGCAACACGCTGACCACGAAGTTCGATTTTCAACCGTCAAACAGCAGCGAACCGGTGAAGGGTGAACAGACGTTGAAGCGCGTGGCGAAGGCCCCTGCCGGTGCGCATGCGATCTCGGGTTCCTGGCAAATCGAGAAGTTCAACAGCTTCTCAGACAATGGGCTTGTTTTTACCTACAAGGCTACGGACGACGGCATCGCCATGAGTTCGCCCACCGGTTCGTCCTATGAAGCCAAGTTCGACGGCAAGGACTATCCCTACAAGGGTGATCCCGGAACAACATCGGTTGTGCTGAAGAAAATCAACCCCACCACAATTGAAGAGATCGATAAACGCGACGGTAAGATCGTTTTTACATCGCGGATGACGCTCAATCCCGATGGCAAATCCATGAAGATCGTAGCCAACAACAAGCTTTCAGGAACGACTGATACATTGACCGCAGTCAAGGAATAGCAAGATCAGCTCGGGGCATCGAAGCGGTGTCCCGAGCATACTCCGCAAGCGCCTTACTTCCCTGTCGCCAGCCGCTTGCTCATGAAGCCTTCAACCACTCCCGGAATCAGTTGGTAGAACTTGATGGCAATGCTGTAGAACCACGGCACCACGACTTCGCGCTTCCCCTTCAGATAGCCTTCCAGAGTGGCGTGGGCGACCTCTTCTGCCGTGGCCCCCTTCCGTGCTCCTGGATCGAACTTATTTGACTGCGATCCTCGCACGACATTCTTCGAGAAGTTTGTCTCGATATAGCCCGGACAGACCGTCATCACCTTCACTCCCGTGGTCTCCAATTCCATGCGTGCTGTCTTGCCGATCGCGTTGAGCGCAAACTTAGTGGCACAATACGCCCCCATGCCCGGCACCGGAACATGTCCGGCAACACTGGAAACATTGATGATGGTCCCACTGCCCTGTTTCACCATCACAGGTGCAACCACCTGCATGCCTTCAATCGCGCCAAACAGGTTTGTCTCAAACATGTTTCGGCACTCGCGCATGGGCATGTCAACGATCGTGTCACGCAGCCCAAATCCAGCGTTGTTGACCCAGATATCCACGCGCCCGAAATTGTGTATGGTCAGTCCGAGCAGTCGGTCGAGGTCCTCGCGGTTGCGTACGTCGCAGAAGATTCCCAGTGTTCTCTCTGGCCGTCCGATGCGGGCGCGGGCTTCTTCAATGCGCTTTTCGTCGCGCGAACTAAGTACCACCAGGGCGCCTTCGTCGACGAACAGCTTCGCCATTGCCTCGCCGATTCCCATCGACGCGCCCGTGATCACAGCTACTTTGCCTTCCAGTCGCATGTAGGTGCTTTTAAACGCTCGGGATGCTCACGTCAAGCAAACCCTTGTCGCCGCAAGATTTTGCCTCGATTCCTGCACTCCGGTGCATCCAATAAGACCGGCGGAGACGTGCGACAATCACAACCCTTGGTGATGGCCGTATAATCGCCAGCAATCGTTAGTGGAGTGAGGTCCCGGCCCTTATGAATCTTCCTCAAACTCTCGGCGAGTTACGCCGAAGCGCGTTTTCCGAGTCTCGCCTGCGTACCCGTCGCGTGAAAGATGAACTGCGCGAGAACCTGATCGCGCGACTGCGGAGCGGAGAAGAAGCAGTCTTCCCCGGAATCGTGGGCTACGAAGACACGGTGGTCCCGCAGATCATTAATGCCGTACTCTCCCGGCACAACTTTATTCTGCTCGGATTGCGTGGTCAGGCGAAGAGCCGCATTCTACGTGCGCTCACCAGTCTGCTGGATCCAGAGCTGCCCTATGTTGCCGGATGCGAGATCCACGACAACCCTTACGCGCCCCTTTGTCGCGCCTGTCGCGATCTGATCGACAAATGTGGCGACGCTACCAAGATCGCCTATCTTTCGTCGGAAGATCGCTACGTCGAAAAGCTTGCAACACCTGATGTGACGATTGCCGATCTCATCGGCGACATCGATCCGATCAAAGCCGCCCGCGGTGGTCACGAGTTGGGCAGCGAGTTCTCCATGCACTACGGATTGCTTCCTCGCGCCAATCGCGGCATCTTCGCCATCAATGAATTGCCCGACCTTGCCGGAAAAATCCAGGTCGGCCTCTTCAACATCATGCAGGAAGGCGACGTCCAAATTAAGGGTTACCCGGTTCGCCTGCCTCTCGATGTGGCGCTTGTCTTCAGCGCGAATCCAGAGGACTACACGGCCCGCGGCAAGATCGTCACGCCGCTGAAAGATCGCATCGGATCCGAAATCCGCACGCACTACCCGGCGACCGTAGAGGAAGGCATTGCTATCACCTCGCAGGAGGCCTGGGTGCAGCGCGACGGCTACGAATTGCGTGTTCCCGCGTTTGTTCAAGAGGTTGTGGAGCGCATCGCCTTCGCGGCACGCGAGGACAAGCGCGTCGACAAGCGCTCCGGCGTCAGCCAGCGTCTGCCCATCAGCATGATGGAGAATGTAATCTCCAACGCGGAACGCCGTGCCATTCACAATAACGAGGAACTCGTCGTTCCCCGTATCGGCGACGTTTATGCCGCGATTCCAGCGGTTACCGGCAAACTCGAACTGGAGTACGAGGGAGAAGTTAAGGGCGCCGATAACGTCGTGCGGGAGATCATCCGTAGCGCGATCGCTACCAGCTTCGACGCCACCTACCAGGGCGTGAATCTTCAGCAGATCGTGCAGTGGTTCGATCTGGGCGGCAACATACAGCTTCAGGATTCTGCCGCTGCCGTGGAGCTCAAACCGACTCTCGAAGGCATACAGGGCCTGATGGACCGTATTGGCGCCCTGAATGTGACTGTGAAAGATCCCGTCGAACTGCAAGTCTCAGCCGCCGAGTTTGTCCTCGAAGGACTCTACGCGCATAAGCGCATCGGGCGCAGCGAAGAGCGCGTCTTCAGCGCCGGAGAACGTCAGCCCAAGCGCACTGAGACTCGTGTTCGCGAGCGTGACGAAGAGCCGCCCTTCCGCAATCGGAGGCCTTTCAACTAGGGACCGCGATGAAGCGCATCAAGTATTCCAAGTACGTTCCCGATCCCGCCTCCGAGATGAGCATGGAAGACCTGCTCGCGGCGCTCTCTGACTATCTTCTGCAGAGCGGATTTCAAAATAACTATGGCTTCTACGATCTGCAGGACGGCGAGCAGTCGCTCGACGAATTGCGCCAGGCCATCGAGCAGGCGCTGATGAACAGTGACGTCCTCGACCAGATGCGCGAACAACTTCAGCAGATGCAGATGGATGGCACACTCGATCAACTCATCGAGCAACTGATCGAGCGCATGCAGCAGGAAGATTACATCTCCATCGACTCGCCGCACGATCCTTCGCAGCAATCGAGCGTAGGCGGACAGGTCGGGGAGAATCAGACACAAGCCAAGTTCGAGATCACCGACAAGAGTCTCGACTTTCTCGGCTACCGAACGCTACGTGACCTGCTTGGCTCGCTGGGCAAATCCAGCTTCGGACGCCATGACACGCGCGATCTCGCCACCGGAATCGAAGCCAGCGGCGCTTCGAAGACTTACGAATTCGGCGACACACTGAATCTCGACATCACCGCAACCCTCTCGAGCGCGATTCAGCGCGAAGGCCTCTCGCTGCCGCTGAATATCGACTACAAAGACCTGCAGGTGCACCAGTGCGAGTACCAATCTTCATGCGCGACGGTGCTGATGCTCGACTGCTCGCACTCGATGATTCTTTACGGCGAAGACCGCTTCACGCCTGCAAAAAAGGTGGCGATGGCGCTCTCGCATCTGATTCGCACGCAGTATCCGGGCGACTCGCTTTCGCTGATACTGTTTCACGATTCCGCCGAAGAGATTCCGCTCTCTCAACTCGCGCGCGTCAAAGTCGGTCCGTACTACACCAACACTCGGGAAGGCTTGCGCCTGGCGCAGCGAATCCTGCAACGTCAGCGCAAGGACATGAAGCAGATCGTCATGATTACCGACGGCAAACCGTCAGCGCTCACGCTCGAAGACGGCCGCATCTATAAGAACGCTTTCGGACTCGACCCACTAGTGGTCACGCAAACGCTGGAGGAAGTATCAAAGTGCAAGCGTGCCGGTGTGATGATCAACACCTTCATGCTTGCATCGGACTATGGCTTAGTTCAGTTCGTGCAGAAAGTCACGGAGATGTGCCGCGGCAAGGCGTATTTCACTACGCCCTACACACTCGGCCAGTACCTGCTCATGGACTACATGTCGCGGAAGACGAAAACCATTCACTAAATCGAGAGGCCGCTACTAGCCCTTCGCCGGGCTACTCGGCGATGGCGGCAACGACCCACCACCCTCTGCTTTCACCGCCGCTTCCGCTGCCTGGAAACCGACCTTGGAATGCGTTCCATCGCAGAATGGCTTGTTCACCGAGGCTCCGCAGCGGCAGAGCGAGTAGGCCGGCTTACCGGTGAGGTCGTACTTGTTGCCGTCGCCGTCGACCAGTTCAATCACGCCCTCCGGATCTTCTACCCGATACGGCCCGTTCTTTCTGATCGTAATCTTCACTTGCGCCACAATTCACCCCTCATCGTAAGAATATTGGAATGCAGTGTATCACTCGGGTAGAAATCAACGTGGGAGCTGTCACAGCTACTTCTTCGTGATTACATTCACCAGCAGCTTGTCGCCTTCGATGTCGACCACGTTGCAAAAGGTCCGCTCCCCATGGCGGGTGAAGTCAAGTCCCACGCGGCTTTTGCCAACGGATAGATCACGCAAATGCAAGTGATCGAGCCACTCCGGCAATTGAGGATTGATGATATTCAGCTCTTTCTTCGGGGCGCTCGGCCGGATGCCCAGGATTGAAATCAGCATGAGGAACAGCGAACCCGAGGCCCACGCCTGCGGGGAACAGGAAACCGGATAATGCACGGGCACACCATTTTCACTGCGTTGCACACCGCAGAATAGTTCGGGGAGACGGTAATCGCGAAAGCTAAGCGCGGCTTCGAAGAGAGTGGTGAAAATTCGGATCACCGGCGCGCGAAACTCATACAGCGCCATCCCGTGCACGATCAGCGAATTGTCGTGCGGCCACACCGAGCCGCGGTGATAGCTCAGAGGGTTGAAGACCTTCTCTTCATTCGACAGAGTTCGCAATCCCCACCCCGAGAACATGTCGGGACGCATCAACCGGTTCACGACCGCACGTGCTCGGTCGCGTCCGATGGCACGCGAAAATAGCAGGTGGCCTGGATTGGAAGAAACTACTTCCAGCTGCGATTTGTCCTTATCGAGCGCCATCGCGTAGAAGCCACGCTGCGGCATCCAGAAGGCTTTCTCCAGGCGCCTGGCCATCTCCAGTGCCTCGCGCCGGCATTTCTCGCCGCGAGCCGCGTCTCCAAACGCGCGCAACAGCGATGCCATGCGATACTTTGCGTCGTAGACGTAGCCCTGCACTTCTACCAGAGCGATGGGAGGCTGTGCAGTCGTGCCATCGCGAAAGACATTCGCGTCCCACGAATCCTTCCATCCCTGGTTTGTCAGACCGCGTTTCGACCGGCGCAGATATTCCACCAGACCATCGCCATCGAGATCACCGTATTGATCGATCCAGTCCAGCGCCTTATAGGCAGCGGGCAGCAACTCGCGGACCAGTTCTTCATCGGCGGTCCAGTTGTACGTTTCCGACAGCAATATCAGGAAGAGCGGCGTCGCGTCGACTGTGCCATAGTAAGGCCCAAACGGCATTTCGCCCGAGCGCGTCATTTCGCCTTGCCGATACTCGTGGAGAATCTTGCCGGGCTCCTCGTCTTTCCAGTCGTCATACTGGGAACCTTGCAGTTTCGCCAGGGTGCGCAGCGTATCTTTGGCGAGCGCCGGATCCAGCGACAGGGATTGATACGCCGCAATGATCGAGTCGCGGCCAAACATGGTGGCAAACCACGGAATCCCGGCGGCGATCACCCGTCCATGAGCGTCAGGAATCTGCAAGGCATGAAAATCACTCGCCGCCGTGTCCATGGTCTGTGTGAACACGCTGTTGCTGCTCTCCAGACCCGTGGAATGCTCGCGCCACGCGGCAACCGATTCGCGGCGCGTTGCGATGAGCGCGTTGAAATCACGATGAACCGGCGTGGTTCGTTCGCCATCGACACTCGGAGTGACACTTACGCGAAACTCCGTATGTCCCATCGATGGCAGCTCCAGTTCCCAGAGCGCGGTTTGATTCACAATCTGATTCGGCGCCGGTGTCCAGGCGATCAGAGTCTGTCGCAGCACACCGTCAAGTCCGCGATAGAGAAACGTTAGCGTACGCTCGCCGGCGATGCCCTGGTAATACTGGCCGTGCTCGTTGCGGTGCATTCCGCGGACCTCGAACACGTCCACGAAGTCTGCGTCATACTGCATTTCGACGCGGAACTTTACCGTCTGCAGGTTGAAGTTCTCGAATGTGATCCGTTCCAGCAGCGCGCCCTTGCTGAGCACTTGTTCGCGATGGATGTGAATCGTGTTCTCGGGCAGGTCGAACGTCTCGCGCAAATGAATGTTACTGGTGGTCAGCTCGATTTGCGAGAGCAGCAGGTTTTCCGAGTGAGAAGACAACAGGACTGGAACTTCCCCGCCGACACGCATCTCCATGAGGCTGAGAAACCTTGTGTCGTCGTGGAAAAAACCCACGTCGGGAGCTCCCGGAGGGGAAATATCCCCGGGCATGCGTGTCGAAAGAAATGTTTTCCCCGCGATCAACGTCAGGTTATCGGTGCGCCGCGATCCCAGCGTGCGAAACTCGAGCTTTGGCTCGGAGTAAGGATACGGGATCGGAACAAGCTGCTCCGGCACGAAGATAGTGCTGCTCATGCTGCCGTTGGTTCTCCCGCCGTCAAGGTATCCGGCGCATTGAGATCAGATTCCAGCAATCCCGAATAGAGCTCCGCATACTGCCCCACCATTCTCTGCAGCGAGAAGTTGGCCGTCACGTAAGAGCGAACCTCGCCGGCATTGAACTTTTCGCACAGTCTTGCGCGCTTTGCCATTTGCTCAACTGAGTTACAGAGATACCCCGAGATGCCGTCCTTCACGATCTCGGGCGCCGATCCGTTCGGAAAAGCGAGAACCGGAGCGCCACAAGCCATGGCTTCGATCACGACCAGGCCGAATGGTTCTTCCCATTCGATTGGAAACAACAGCGCCAGAGAGTTTCCCAGTAACTCGTTTTTTGCGGCGAGATCCGCCTCACCCACGTACTCGATAAACTTCCCATCAACGTGAGGCTTCACGCGCGTCTCGTAGTAGTCGCGGAACATGGGCTGTATTTCGCCGGCGATCTTCAGCGGAATCCCTGACTGTTTAGCGACTTCGATGGCGATGTGAGTTCCCTTGACGGGGGCGATCCTTCCCAGAAATGTTAAGTGTTTCCGCTTGCCGCGGGGAGCTTGATAGAGCTGAACGTCGATCCCGTGATGAATCGTGCGTAGCCGCGGCATTGATTCACGTCTCCTCTGGGCGTCGCTGATGGCTACGTAATTCACTTCGGGATAGTACCGGTAAAAATCGCTGAGCGCTCTGTTCTGCGGATGATGAATGGTATAGACAAAAGGCACATCCACAAAGCGCGAATGCACGATGGACGGAGCATTACTTACATGAATCAGGTCACATGATTCCGCGGCGTCTCGTACCGCCCAGGCGCCGTGATTGATGTCAGAAAGATTCTCGAAGATTTCGCCTTCCAGCGGCCACTGGCCTTTCGCATACAACCAGCGACGCTCGACAGGCAGCGTCGATTCTCCATTGGTGTAAAGCACAACCTCGATACCCAGGTTGCTTAGCCCCTCCGCAAGATGCGACGCAAACAACTCGGTACCTCCGTAACGACGAGGAGGAACGGATATAAAGGGTGGAACGATCAGTGCAACTCTCATTGGACTCCTGTAACTGCGAGAACAGCACGTGCGACTGCGATGACCGGTAGTGCTTCAGATGCATTGAACGTTGCCGCGGTTGGCACGTCAGAGCTCGTTGGCCGATACTTCCCGCGGTGCAGGGAACTTATGCGGAGACGGGAGAGAGGACCTTCGGATCGTGGGCACTTCCTGGGACACGGTCCGCGGCAGCGCTCACATATTCTTCAAATTGCAGTGCCCGGATTTCGCTGGTGTGCTCGGTCAGAACCCTTTCCTGCGCGTTCCGTCCGATCTTCTGCACCTCGGCGTCGTCCATATCCAGCAAGTAGTGCGCGACGTCGTCTGCGGAAGACGGCAGCAGGATATCTTTCCCTGGCAAGAAAAATGTATCGAGACCCGGCCAATTATCGGAGATGAGAGTGCTTCCGCACGCGGCCGCCTCGAACAACCGCACCGAAGGCGAATACCCGGCCCGCACCATATCACGCCGGGTAACGTTCAGCGTAAAACGTGACGACGAATAGAAACGGCCATGCCAGCGCGGATTCAGGTGAGTGATCCGTCTGACGTTCGACGGCCAGTGTATCGCTTTGGGATATTGTGGACCAGCCACCAGGAACTTGCCCGAAGGCAGTCGGAGTGCAGGCTTGCACAGCAACTCCTCGATCTTCGGCTGGCGGTCCGGCGCGTAGGTTCCCATGTAACTGAGATCACAGGCAAAGCGCTTATTCACTCCGAAGCGGCGATACTGCTTCGGGTCGAAAGAACAATAGAGCGGCACTGCCCTTTGGGCGCCGAATCTCTGTTCCAGCTCGTCGAGCATCGGTCCGCCAGTAAAGCTGAAATAAAGGTCGAACTCCGGTATCTGTTCAGCGCGCAAGTAGTCGCTTGCTCCCTGGTCCCGAAGCTGCGCAACCGTGATCGGCGTGTCGATATCGTAAAACGCCTTCACACCGGCCCGGCTGTTCACGACCTCATCAACGGCGGCAAGGCCATCAGGGGAATACGAACCCACCACGGCGACGTCGGCTGAACGAAGCTCATCCCTCACTTCGTCACGGATATTTGTCCAATCGTCATAAAGTCTCACGCGACAGAACGGCGGGTCGGGCATGTCGCGATTCGAGGCATACCACTCGAGGTCGTGCTCGTAGAACAGAATCCGGTGTCCGCGTGCATGCAATGCATTCAACAGAGCTCGAAATGTGGTCGCGTGACCGTTCCCCCACGAGGAGGTGACCGACAATCCGAAGACCACCAGCTTCATTTCCCTCTCCTAGGCTGCTGCCGTCGGCGTCATGTGTTCCTCGGGTGCCTGTGCGCTCGCAAGAACTCGCTCGACATCTCTCACCCGAAGCTCATAGGTATGTTCGCCGAGAGCGCGCGCTCTCATCGCGCTTCCGATTTCCCGTGCCCGCTCCGCGCTGACGCTGCGTAACCAATGGACGATACGGTCTGCTGAAGCGGCGACCAGGATCTCGCGCCACGGCTCGAAGAATTGGCTGATTCCGGGCCACTCGTCTGTGATCAAACAAGCTCCAGCCCCTGCCGCTTCAAATACTCTCGTTGGCGGCGAGAAACCGGTTCTCGCCATTGATTCGCGA
Source organism: Terriglobia bacterium (assembly GCA_963826275.1). Taxonomy (GTDB): domain Bacteria; phylum Acidobacteriota; class Terriglobia; order Terriglobales; family Acidobacteriaceae; genus JAJPJE01. Next base: position 98,167 of record CAWGWI010000016.1, read on the forward strand.
TTCAGGTTCAGCACCATGCGCGCTGAGCAGTTCACCAGGTTGTGCTGATTCGTGCCCACGTGGCCGATCCAGCGCACGTTCGCCGGCAGCTTCTTTCCTCCCCAGCCCTCGCCGCCAAGAACGAATGACAGTTCAGGCGCCATTTCAGCGGCGCGCAGGAAGAAGTCTTCTACGCGCTTTTCGCGATCGGGTAGCCGATGTCCAACAAATGCCAGATCACATTTCAGCTCAGGATCCGGTTCGACCGGATGATGACAATCCGGATCCAGTCCGTTGTACACAGGATGGCAATTGGCGGCTCCCAGCCGTAGGTAATGCTCCACCACCGGCGCGCCTCCGCCGTAGGTGAAGATGAAGTCATAGTTCGGGATCAGCGGGCGAAATGGATCGTCTTGGCGCTGATCTACCCTGGCCAGCGTCGCCGGAGCATCTACATCCCAGAAAGCCACGGATGTCCGCGACGAGCGGCACTCCAGCACCGCGCGTTCCAATAGTTCGTCGTCCGCCCCTACGCCGCTGTGCTTGATCACCAGATCGCATTTCGCCGCACGCGTCAGCAGGTCATCCAGCGACTGCGGAGTCTGGTAGACAATCACATCCGCGTAGTCGATCTCTCCGGCGTCACGATGCTGTTGCCGGCCGTAGATGTCGGGCTCTGCAAAAGTGATCTCATGACCCAACTTGTGCAGGTACTTGTAAATCCCGCGGTAATAGGTCGCTGCCCCGTTCCAGTATGAGGATGTCACACTGGATCCGAAGACGAAGATCTTCATCCCTTTAGCTCCTCAAAGATGCCGAGTAGTTGCTCAGCGCGATGGCGGCAGGTGTGGCGCTGGCGAATGCTCTCCTGTCCATTCTGGGAGAGTTGTTTGCGCGCAGCATCATCTTTAAGTAGATGCTGAATCTCGCCATACATGGCGTCCCCATCCGAAACACAAATGTAATCTTCTCCCGGGCGAAACAATTGCTCGGCGTCCTCCCAGGGGGAACACAACAATGGAACGCCACATGCCAGCGTTTCGAAGACACGGATGGTGGGAACGCCACTCAAACCGTTGGCATAATGCCGCCGGGGAACGTGCACGGTCAGCATGCTGGAGGCATAAACTCGAGGCGCCTCCAGGTTCGGCAGATATCCGCGAAACTCGATTCCAGCATGCTGTAGTTCAGTTAGCGCGGCCGGCGGATAGCGCACTCCGTAAATTGCCGCTCTGCCTCCGACTTTCACCAGGCGTGACGCGGGGCGAATCAAGAACTCCTGCAATTCAATGGTGCGTTCCTCATCTCCCCAATTGCCGACCCACACCAGTTGTAGCTCTTTCGGAGTCTGCAAGGGCTTGAACTTGTCGACGTCGGCGGCTTCGTGGAAGGTCCAGGCTCGTGGGACGCCAAAGCCATCCACATAAATTCGCCGGATCGCCTCGCCGAATGCCAGGACTCCATCAATCAGGTCGAGCCGGAAGCGTAGAATCTCGCCCGCGTTCGTGTATGCGCGGTGATGCGTGTCGTGGAACAGGGCGCGAAAACCGAGCTTCCCTTTTAAACCGAGGATTGCATTCACAATTTCCGGTTCGTTCCATTCGTGAACGATTACGAGATCTGCATCCTTCAGCCGTTTCGCCGCGAACTCTTCGAAGCTGGCGTCAACCTTGTAGAATTGCACATCGAGGTCGGGATACGCTGTGCGAAACTTATCGATGGCCGCGGTTGCGAGTGTTCCCTCCTGATGCACCAGGTTCATGACCGACCACGCGCCCAGCGGCTCATAGCAGGAAACGCTGTGCCCGGCCTGAATCAACGCCTGGGCCAGTCCACGCAGAAAATGCGCGTTGCCGTGATTCCAGTCGGAAATCCACGAGTGAGCAAAGATATGAATGTTGAGCTTGCTCATGCCGCCGCCACCCGTTCCGGCACCAGCGAGCCGTAGAGCCCGAGGTAGTCCTCAACCATGCGATGTGCGGTGTAAAGGCTTTGCGCCCGACGATAAGCAAGATTCGCATGGGTCAAACGCAGCTGACGGTTTGCAGCCAGTTCGGCGATCGCTCTCTCCATATCCGCGACGTCATTTTCCTGGAAGTAGCATGCGCTCTCTCCCCAGATTTCGCGGAACGAAGGGATATCGTTGAGAATCAGCGCGCAGCGCGATAGTGCCGCCTCCAGCGGTGCCAGGCCGAATGGCTCGTATCGCGACGTTCCAACGAAGATAGTCGCGCGGGTATATAGGTGTCTCAGCGCAGCTTCGGTCTGCTCGCCCTGGAAAGATGCGCCAGCCAATGTTCGATGATCTCTTTCATCCGGCGTGCAATCGGGATTCTGCGACGAACCGGCAATGACCACAGGCCACGGACACTTCGCGCCGGCTAGCATCTGTAGTTGCTTACCCGCATCCCAGACTCGTCCTACGCCAAGAATCAAATCCTCCTTGGTCATGTGGGGGTTGAACAACCCGGGATTTCGCCCGTTATAGACGACGCGGCCCGCCATGGAACCGCCGTAATGCTGAAACGCGGCATTGAGCATCCACCGGCTCGGCGCGACAATCAAGTCGGCTCCGGACAAACCACGCGTCACTGTTGTCCGATAGAACTCAGTCCAGCGGCTTCTCGGTGGCTCACAGCCGTGGACCGCTATCCACCAACTGATGACGTCGCTATGCGCGACCACGATTTTTGGTATCTCTACCGGCAGCGAGCCGTAGGCGTACTGGCTGAGATGCAACAGATCGGGCTTAGCCTCACGGGTGATACGCAGTAGATACTCGGACGATGCTTCCAGATCGTCGGCAGCATCCTGCATCCATTCCAGCCGGAAGCCACTTGGATAGAAATCCACGCCGGGAAGCGCAGCCAGCCACTTCGTTCGCTCCTCACCTGGAATTTCTCCGAAGCTGACTAGTGTGACTTGGACCCCGCGCTTCGCGAGGCCGGTAACCAGTTCTTTTGTGTAAGTCCAGACTCCGCCCACGGTATCGGCGGTGACTAACACGTGCATTCCAGATCCTCGATCTTTGCCGGTTGCTGCTCCTGAATGTCGCTAAAGCCTTTGTCCGCAAAGGTGGCCGTGTAGTAGTGATGCGCGCGTTCCCAGGCCTCGTCGTCGGGCGCACCGAATAACTGTCCGTACAGCGGTGTTCCGGGAAAGGGGAACATCGGCACAGGCTCGCTCACCCATACGCCATGCGCCTTCAAATGCTCTTGCCAGCGCCGGATATCCGCCTTGTCATCTCGGTCGGTCAGGATCAGGTTGGCCTGCACCCAGGGGATGCGCTGTTTGGCATAGATCAGCAATTCGCTGATACGATCCGTTCCGATTCGACAGTTCTTGTTTAGCTCGTCTCGTCCCTGCTCGGTGATCGACTCGATCCCGCACTCCATCGAAATGCAATGTGCACGGCCCAGAAGATCCAGCGTCTCCTCGTTCCATAAGTCGATACGCGTCTGGAAGCCGATGTTGACGTTGCGCTCGGCGATTCCTTCGAGTAACACTCGAACGTTTTTCCCGACACCAAAGATTTCGTCGATGAAGTAGATGTAGTCGACCCCGCGAGCAATGACGCGATCCACTTCTATCAGGACTTCAGCCACATCACGCTCGCGAAATTTATTGCGGAACAGCGTTTTGTTACAGAAAGTACAGGCCCACGGGCATCCGCGCGCGAATTCCAACTCCGCCCCATGACCTTCGCCGAAGAAAACGTGATGACGGTGAGTGTGCCGCGCGACGTTGTAGTTGCGGAAATCGAGCGCGCCTAATGACTTCATGTCGGTCACACCGAGCGAAGGGGTTACGAAGAAGCGTTCGTCGCTGCGCCAGCAACAGCCATCGATTTCCTTCCATGGCTTCGTCGCGAGAAGAGGAAGAGTCTGATCGGGTTCGCCTCGCATTCCCACATTACATTGCATTTTGCGTATCGCCGCCGCGGGAGTTGCCGACGTGTGCGGACCGATCGCAACCTTTATAGCCTTGCCACCGATTTCCGCAAACCACTGCTTCGGGATTCGCACTTCCGGAGGTGGACAGCGCCAGAATAAATACGAAGGCGCAGTCGGGATCACCAGGAAATCTGGTACAAGCGCATCCACTCGCCGCTTTGTCTCCGAGGCGTTCAATCCTTCGTTCTGCGCGTCGACGAGCAGCGCTTCATGTCCTGCTTCTTCGATCTTGTCGAAGGCGAACAGCAACTCCAGCGGATAGTGCGGATCCTGGCAGCCGAAGTAGGTCGAACCTTTGAAATCCCAGTTCGGATTCACGAGCGCGTACTTCATGCGGCACCCGGAAGATTTTCTAGGGCCGCGCCTGCCAGTGGTTCGCTGATCTCTTCTGGTGCCTGATCGTCATGGTTCTCCTTCCACCACCCCTCGATCCGCGCCAGCGTCTGTAGCAGATTCAGCTTCGGCTTCCAGCCCGTGTCCCGATGCAATTTCGAGTAATCCGTCACGTAAACCAACTGATCGCCCGGCCTGCGACCATCGAGCACGTACTCTACCGGCGATCCCGTCAGCTTCTCGATATCGCTCATGAGTTCCAGAAGCGACGTCGTGTTCTCGATCCCGCCGCCGACGTTGTAAATCTGTCCGCGGGTAATGGAAATGTTGGTCCGCACCGCGTCGAACGCACACACCAGGTCATCGACGCAGAGCACGTCTCGCACCTGGCGGCCATCGCCGTAGATCACCAGCGGAATCTGCTGAATTGCGGAATACAGAAAGTGGGCCACCCATCCCTGGTCTTCGTTCCCAAATTGCCGCGGCCCGGCTATGCACGACATGCGAAACACGACTGCGGGGATGCCGAACATGCGGGCATAATCGTGCACGTACTGATCGGCGGCTCCCTTTGAACAGCCGTAGGGAGAATGAAAGTCCAGCGGCTGATTTTCAGCAACTCCGGAGATATGCTCAAAGCGGTAACGTGTCTTTTCGGCGACCAGCGGATGCATGCTCAGCTCGCCATAGACCTTGTTCGTCGACGTGAACAATAAAAACGGACGATTGCCTGTCTGACGCGCGGCCTCGAGGATATTGAACGTGCCGCCCAAATTGACCTCATAGTCGTGCCGGGGGTCGGATAAGGACGTGGTCACCGCCACCTGGGCAGCGAACTGGTAGATTTCTGTTGCTGGCCCTACCGCTCTCTCCACGGCGGCAGGGTCGCGTACATCGGCAATCGTGACCTGCAGTCGGCCGGACTTCCCGGATGCTTCACGTAATGACTCAAGGTTGTAGTGCACTCCTCTACGTGAGAGATTGTCGAAAATGTGAATGTTCGCGTCTGTGTTTCGAAGAAGCCAATGGGCCCAGTTGGACCCGATGAATCCAGCTCCGCCGAAGATCAAGACATTTCGTCGCTGTGCAATGGTTTTCATCGGATTCCCAAATCTATGTTGTCTCAAGCCGTGAGACGGTATTCGTGCAGCTTCTGCACCATCTCGGCGGCACGGTCTTCCGCGTTCTGTTCACGCAGCCAATTCGCGTATTCCTGCATACCCTCGCTGAAATGAACACGTGGTTCGTAGCCCAGCAAATTGCTGGCAACGGAAATATCCCCAAAGCAATGGCGTATGTCGCCGGCTCGATATCTGCCTGTAATTTCAGCCTCGATCGGCACCCCCAGTGCCGAGGACATAGTGTTTGCCACCTCGCGAATTGAAATCGGTTCTCCTGATCCGATGTTCAGCGCTATCCCATCGGCCTGCGGCCGTTCCATCGCCAGCACCAGGGCGTTCACTACGTCGTGCACGCTAACGAAGTCGCGCATCTGCATACCATCTTCAAATATCAGCGGAGCGCGGCCATTCAGTAACCTCGATCCAAAGATTGCGGCCACACCGGTGTATGGATTTGAGAGTGACTGGCGCACCCCGTAAATATTGAAGAAGCGTAGCGCGACTACCGGCAGGTCGTAGGTTTTGCCAAACAGCAGGACCATCTCCTCCTGATCTTTCTTGGATAGGGCGTAAAACGAACTGCACTGCAACGGTTTCGACTCGCTGGTCGGAATCGGCGTCAGTTCGCGTTCACATGTCGGACACTCCGGCTCCCACCGTTTCTCCCTCAACTGCTTCGCACTGCGTTCACGAGGCGCAACTCCGCCGCACTGTACGCATAGATACTTTCCCTCCCCATAGATCGACATTGACGAGGCCACAATCAACTTCTCGAGCTTGATCTCGGTATCGAGCAGCGCTTGCAGCAGATTCGCCGTCCCCTGCGTGTTCGATCCCATGTAGTGAGCGATCTCGTACATCGACTGTCCGACGCCGACTGCCGCACCTAGGTGGAAGATCACTTCGATTCCGCGGACTGCCTCGCGCAGTTGGTCGCTGTCGCGCAAATCGCCTTGGACGAAATGAACCTCTCGCGCCAGGTACTCAGGCATGCCCGCCGGATGCACCTGCGCAGTAAGGTTGTCGTAGATCCGAACTTCATGTCCGGCCTGCAACAGCGCATCCGCCAGATGCGACCCCACGAAACCTGCGCCACCCGTAATCAAAACCTTCTTCGTCATTAACTCCCTGCTCCCACCTGGGTTCGTTTATCCAGTTGATTTCCCGACAAACCCTGCTTCTGCGGCGCGTACCTTCCTACTGCCCAACTTACGAATTCCGCAAAGTCATCCCGGTTCTTTGGAGGACTGGTATAGTGCCGGTCCATTCCTAAGTGCTCCGGTGTAAAACAGAGCGTTAGCGTGGTTTCGAACCGCGACAGCGCAGCCATCTGTCGATCGAACCAGGCTTCCGAATTAGGACGGAACCAGTCTGCCCAACTCACACCGGTGCGCAGATGGCGCACCCCCAATTGCTGTAACCACTCCACGCCGGCTTCGAGCCTGGGATCTTCGAAGTGAAACCACTGGCAGATTCCCAGCCCTTCCGGGAAACTCGCGGCCGCCATTTTTGGCGTCATGTCTTCGCGCACCAGCCCCATGTAGTAGTGCCGGTAATATGCGCTGCCTTCTGACTCCTTATGGCGGGTAGTTGCCGTCCACGTCGCAGGCAAGTCGAAGAGGCTGTACCAATGCACTCGTTCGACCAGCGGAAGCAGCAGCTCCGCCGTCTTTTGTAGGCCGAATACCTGAATTTCCTCCGCGCCAAACGAAGAGGCGCCCGCCTCCGAAACCCAGATTGGTTTCTTGGTTACGGCCCGTATCTCCGCGATCTTTTGTGGCCACTCGTGAATGCCCCAATGATTCCAGTCGAGCGGGAAACCGTGTACTGCGACGATATCGACATGATCCAGCACGCCGTGCGATCCCATCAGTTGCATGAAATTGGGATCGATTGGCGATATTCCGCCGAGCACGATTGGCAGCCCTGGATTGACGCGACGGGCCGCTTTCGCTCCAGCGATCGTCATCTCCGCAAACCGCTTCCACTCAGGGTCCGCCTTGAAGTCCCAATGAGAAAGATTGTTCGGTTCGTTCCAGAGCATTACCGCTTCAACCATGAATCCGTTCACTGCCTTTCAGTGTTTTCTGTCGCTAAAGAGTTCCGTCGAGTTCCATTTCGAGGATGTACCTGCCATCTCGCTTCACGTTCTTCGGAGCGCAGATCCACGTTTCCGCTTCCGGATGAGAAACAATCTCCAAGCCCGAACTTCGCAGCATCCCCTCTGCGGCACTGGCATTCGGCAGCCACCAGTTGGTGGGGTCGTCCGCATACCGGTTTTCGATGAAATACATGCAGGGAAAGCCGTTCTGCCCGAAGATGTCCTTGTTCCAGAAGTGATAGTTGCTGTCCCATCGCTTAGGATCTTCGGAGCCCCGAATCATCGTCTGAAACACCAGGCGTCCCCGTACTTTCTGAATGATCTTGTCCAGCGCATAGAGTGGATAACGCAGGTGATAAAACACGCCCATGAAGAGGACGAGATCGAATTGCCCTGCGATTTTGTCCACATCGTAGACGGAGAGCTTCTGAAAATCGATCCGCAGATTCAATTGTTCCGCAGCAAAACGCGCCTGGTTCAGGTAGCGGTCATCCACATCAATACCGAGCACCCGGTCCGCCCCGCGCTGCTTCATCTGGATGCAATAGAATCCGCCGTTACACCCGATGTCGAGAACCGTGGCTCCCTTAAGGTCCGCAGGGATTTGCGGTGAGATATACCTCCACTTGATGTTGGGAAAGTCGCCCAGGAAGTGATTGGGAGCTGTCTTCACTCCGTGCAGGTCGAGATTATGGAACCATTCGCCAAGTTGCTCGATGCGACGTGTTAATCCATCACGGTCGAGAACCGGTGTGGCCGAGGAGTTGGCGGAAGGAGCTACCTCAGATTCGTTTGCCCGCTGCAGTTGGGAGGCCATCAGATTTTTCCACGGGAATTCGCATATCCCGTGTGGTGGTTTAGAAGATGGGCCTCCTACTTGGGATGCCTACATTCGTCTGCAAAGAGCCTTCGAATCAGAGAATTGCGCGTGTACCCTGCTCAAGTGTTGACGCAAGTTGGCGCACCGCCCAAGCATTTCATCGTTGCGCAATTCAGATTGTGGGCTCCCACATTCTTTCAATTTGTCGGATGCAGGAACCCGGTCTCATCAATTCGTTTGCAAGCGCAACTGCAGTTTCCTGGCGATTTCATAGAGGCTGGAGAGACGTTCCTGCGCGACGCGCGGCAGGTCAGGCGTGTTCATCGCAGTCTGAGCACTGAGCAGAATACCGGTCAGGTCGTTGCTTAGCTCCCCATGAAGTTGCAAGCTGGCGCTACGTCGAGCGGTTGCTTCGTCGCGCTCTCTTCTGCGCAGTGCAGCTTTCACTTCGCGAATCACGCGCTGGGCATTCGCAATTCCAAAGTTCAGAAATACGGTCACCGCGGCTTCGCCCAATTCGGCCAGCCCTGCGGCTGCCGTGGGATTGGCTTCAAACAAATCTTCGTCCATGAGGATGACGCGATACTCTAGATTGCGGATGGCAGAGATTGCCTGTCGCACACTGGTTACAAGGGTGGCTTCTTGATTCAGAGCTTTACCGATAAGCTCTGCACATTCGGGACCGCTGGCGGAAGGTGTCACGATCAGAATCATGTCCTGCATAGGTGCAATTCTCAAACCACCTATGCAGGATAAGAAACTCAACGACTTACGACTGCTGGAATCCACTTCTATCCGGAATTGAAACTTGATTCCGGGAATCCAGTTCAGATCTGGGCCGCGTACTCCTTCAGCTTGCGATAGAGCGTCGTTTTTCCGATGCCCAGCATTTTCGCAGCCAGCAACTTGTCGCCCTTTAATTGCTCGATCGCGCCCAGGATTGCTGCTTTTTCCAGATCTGCCAGAGCAACGATTCTTGGTCCGTCGGAATTGCTCGGCTTAGCCGGGGCCAGCGCATTTCGTATATAGGTTGGCAAATCCGGCACATTGAGATTTGAATTCGAGCTCATTGCCCACGCCCTTTCGATGCAGTTTTCCAGTTCCCTCACATTGCCCGGCCATTCGTACTCGAGCAATGCATTCAACGCGTCTTCACTCAAGGAGCGCCGCGCGCCACTGGTGCGCGACAGTCGCTCCAGAAAATGCTCGACCAGCAAAGGTATGTCTTGCTTGCGTTCCCGCAGCGGTGGAATTTTCAATGCCAGCACGTTCAGACGGAAATAGAGGTCTCTTCGGAAGTCGCCTTCTGCGACTGCGGCTTCCAGATCACGATTGGTCGCGGCGAGGATACGCACATCGATTGGCAGCGACTTCGTGCTCCCCACCGGCCTGATCTCCCTCTCTTGTATGGCCCGCAGCAGCTTGGACTGTAGGTCAATCGGCAATTCGCCGATCTCATCCAGAAACACCGTCCCGCCATTCGCCACCGAGAGCAACCCTTCCTTGTTGCGCGTTGCACCGGTGAATGCGCCCTTCACATACCCGAAGAGCTCACTTTCGATCAGCGTTGGAACCAGGGAACCGCAATCCACGGGGATGAACGGTTTATCCCGATTAGGTCCGGTGAAGTGTATGCTGCGCGCGACCAATTCTTTCCCGGTTCCGCTCTCGCCGACGATCAGCACGGGATGCGTGCTCTGCGCAGCTTTGGAGATGATCCGGTACAGCCGCTCCATCTCGGGAGACTTCCCAACCAGGGACGAGAATCCCTGCTTCGAGCGCATCGTCTCTCGCAGAGCCCGACGCTGCGCGGTATTCTTCAACTCAGTGGTAGCTCGCTCCAGCAGGTTGCGCAGTTCATCGAGGTTGAAAGGCTTCGTGATGTAATCGAAGGCGCCTTGCTTCATCGCCTGCACCGCGGAAGGAACCGTCGCATATCCAGTGATGATTGCCACCACCGAGTCCGGCCGGCGCGCCTTCACTTCCCGCAGCGCCTCGAGCCCGCTTGCGCCCGGCAACCGTAGGTCCAGCAGCACGATATCAATGCTCTGGCTTTCAAGGATCTTGTACGCCTGCTCGGCCGCTTCCACGGCGAACGAACGGAATCCCAGCAACTCCGCAGCCTCGCGGCAGCTTTCCCGGACCGCCGACTCATCATCGATGATCAATACATTCAGTACACTCGCTCCCGAGACCTCACGGGCCCCAAGGGTTACTTGAGCACTTTGCATCACAACGCCCCTCTCGTGCAGCCCGCTGCCAAGCCTTCCCAGCGAACGTGATTCGGCCTTGTTCTCCCGCCGTTTCCGAACGCAAATCGGCGAGTGGAGATCGGTCAAGCGAAGTTACATCAAAATGGGAATCGGACGCTGTGACGTACGCCACAGGTCAAAACCGCATAAAAGGCTGGTCAGACGAGACTTAGGCGTGCAACTCGGAAGTTTTCGGCAGGAAGACCTCGATTTGGGTCCCTCTTTGGGGCTCGCTGATCACCCGAATTGCACCTCCGTTTTTGCGGACGATGCTATTCACCGTGAACAGTCCCAAACCGGTACCATTGCTATCCTTCTTGGTGGAGTAGAAGGGCTCAAACATTTTCTCTTTTGTGGCTCCATCCATGCCTTTGCCGGTATCGGCGACGGTCAGTTGAATATAAGTCCCAGCCGGAAGCTTGAGCGAGTTCTCACTACTCAACGAACTGCTCCCGGATTCCAGCACAATTCTGCCGGGGCCCTCGAGAGCATCGCGCGCATTGAGCACCAGGTTCATAACGACCTGTTGCAATTGGCTCGGAACCATCATCACCGTGGACTTTCCGCAGTGCGGTGACACCACAAAATCTATCTGCTCCCCGATCAGCGGACGCAGGATCCTGTCCATCTGGTTCAACACGTGATCCACGTTCACTTCTTCCGGATCGGGAGACTGTTCCCGAAGATAGGCAAGTAACTGGCCGACAAGTGATGTTCCTCGGTCCGCAGCGCTGTGCACACTCTCGGCCTGGCGCCACGCCCACGTCCCTTTCTCCAGCTGCGTTGTCAGCAAGCCTGCATGTAACGTTACGGCGGTCAGCACATTGTTGAAATCGTGAGCAATCCCGCTCACCAGCAATCCGAACGATTGCAGCTTTCTGGTGTCGGAGAGTTCTTTTTCGAGCGTGCGGCGTTCGCTTACGTCGAACGCAAGATGAATGCGCAGCTTGCGGCCGTTCGCTCGTAATTCAACCACCTTACGTTGATAGTACTTGCCGTTTTCCGGGTGCAGTATCGGGCCGCACTCGCAAGTCTTTTCATTGCAAATTGTCCTCACCTTTGTCCCGATGAGTTCTTTCACGGATGATGCCTTCACAAGTTTTGCAAAAGTCTGGTTGGCGTGTGTCACCCTTCCATGGCTCTCCAGCATGATGGCGTGAGGAGAACTCTCGAGGGCCATTGTCATCACGTCCTGCAGGTCCCAGACCTCCGACTCCTGAAGCGAAGTAGCGCGCGAATCCTTCAGCATATTGCTTCAATTGTGACGGGCACATGACGTTTGGTCGCACGAAGTCTTGCATTTGTTCCAAAATCAGGAATCGGGGCAAATCGAAGATCAGCATGGACTTTTGCGCTTCATTTCGGGCGCTGAAATATTGATCGCTTGTTACAGAAAACCCGGCTAGCACACTCTTCGGTCTAACCATCACTATTCGTTACCCGTTCCGGAAATTACAGTCTCAAAACGGGAACCGTCCCATTGGTTGCGATCACCGATGCCGACCCCCTTCTTCTCTTGCTTCCCTGAAGAGCAAAAAAACGAGGGCCCGTAAGCCCCCGTTTTCTAGTTAATTGAAGTGGTTGCTAGTTGAGGCCACCACCGGCGCTCATGTTCTTCTGGCCGTTGGAGCCCGACTCTGCAATCACGCCGTCGAAGTCGGTCAGCCCAACCAGATGACCATGAATCACGGCCACATGGCGAACCGGCCACATCGATTGCGGGCTCTGCTTCCAGTTATCGCCGCCATCGGTGCTGGTGTAGATCAGCGTGCGTGGATTTCCAATCGCCAGCAGTTGCTTGCTATCGCGATCGTAGCTGATATACGTGAGGTTCGAGGCAGGTGTGCCGACCATTACGTGTTCCCACGAATTGCCTGCATCCTTGCTACGGAAAGCGCCGATCCGGGTAAGGATCCAGCACGTGTGATTTGGCTCGATGGCGACTTGAGTAATCGCGCCACTGAACTGCGGTACCTTCGCCGAGTTCCAGGTATTGCCGGCATCGCTGGAAACAATCACGTGGTCCAGATCAGCCGCAATCACATTGTTTTCGAGAGCGTCGACGGCAACGAAGCTCTTGAACCCAAGCACCGGACCACCCGTCCAGCTGTGGCCTTTGTCGATGCTTCGGTAGAGACCGGTTGCGGTAGCCGCATACCAGTGTTTGCCTTCGAGTTTCAGTTGCGAAACACGGCCACCGATTTCCGACTTCACCCATTCCTGTTTGTCGACATAGGTGCTGGCCGTCGAGGTGCGCTTCACTTTGGGGCCCGGCTTCTGCGCAACCTTCACGCGGATCGTTCTTTCTTCAAGAGCCACATTGATTGGCTCCCAATCATGCTCGCCTTTAGCCAGGCGGAAGATGCCGCGGTTCGTGCCCGCAACCAGCGCGCCGGTCTCCGGCTGTTCAAGCCAGAACACGTCGCGTCCCTGCAGGCCTTTGCTCATCGATTCCCAGTTCTGCCCATTGTCATGGGAAACGAAGACACCGCCGAATTCCTGGTTGTTGATGAGACCAACATACAGCGTAGAAGGATCAAAGCGATCCGCCACCACCGCGCTCACCTTGCGGTGTGAGAATCCACGATTGGTCGCCTGGAAAGTGCTGCCGTTGTTGCTGCTGACCAGCACGCCCATGCGATCGGTCGCGACCATGATCTTCGAATCGTTGCGCGGATCGATCAGGACGTCGTTCACTACCACTTCAGGACCGGTGATCTGCTTCCAGCTCTTGCCGGAATCCGTCGTACGCCACAGGCCTTCCGTGGTTCCTGCGTACACGATACTGCTGTTCACAGGATCCTGGTGCAACACGCGAGTGCGGCGCGCAGAAAACGGAATTCCCTGCGCCTTCTTGAACAGATCGCCACCATTCTCGCTCTTGTAGATACCCGAGCAAGCGCTGGCATAAACCACCGACGGAGCCTTGGGGTCGACGATGATCGAGAACACATCAGAGTCGTCAATCACGCCATTCTTGATGTGCTCCCAGTTCTTGCCGCCGTCCGGAGTCTTCCAGGGAAGATGCCATGTTCCGGCGTAGACCACATCGGGATTCTGCGGATCGACTGCGATGGATTCGATGTTCTTGATTTCAGCGTGATTCGGAGGAGAAATCTGCCGCCACGAATTACCGCCATCGTCGCTGCGGAAAACTCCGTCCAGGGCGCCGGCTACGACTACCTTCGGATCGGAAGGAGCCAGTGCCATCGCACGAATAGATTTGCCATGCATTCCCGGAATTGCGTTCCAGGTTCGGCCACCGTCCGTGGTCTTGAACAGATCACCGCCTACTTTATCGGCGTTCCACGCGGCCGCGTACATAGTCTGTGAATTGCTTGGATCGATTGCAACGTGGTCGAGGACATATTCACCGGTTCCCAGATGCGCGAAGCGGGACCACGATGCGCCACCATTGGTCGACAGGTACAACCATCCAGAACTGGTTCCGAGAAAAATGCGATCCGGATTCGCAGGATCATGCGTCAGGCTGCGGGCATCACCACCATCGGGCCCGAGCGGTATCCATTGTTGCTGAGCCATAGCCGCCTGCGTCAGCGCGACTACCCCCAGAATCACCACGAAAATCCGTAGCCAGCGTTCCAGTTTGCCCCTTAACACGGTAGATCAATCCTCCCAGGGATCCCTTCGTGGCTGCCGGGGAAAGCAGCAATCCGGGCACATCCCTTCTGATGCACTTTAAACCGTCGGCAGAGATTCTGACCGTCCCGAACCAAAAAAACAAAGGCCGATCGGTCATGACCGATCGGCCAAAGGGCTAACTGTTTGAAAAGACTTACTGTGGCGGCGCTGCTGCCGGCTTTTTGTGCTTCTTGGGAGCCGGTGCTGGCGCACGTCCGCGAGCTTTCACCTGCGATTCATCGACCGGTTGCGTTCCTTCACCGGTAAATGTGGCGCCTTGAGGCACGATCCAGAACTCGGCCTTCGTGGTGCCCGCAGTGCCCGAACGCGGTTGCATACGGGATGCATCGATCGCCTGCTTGGCCTCGCCGCTCGCCAGGTAATCCTTGGAGTTCACAGCACGCTCTGCTGCGAGCGTCTTGCTCTTCTCTTCCGGAGCCTGTTGGCCAACGATTACCAGTGTGGCAGTAGGATCGCGCTGCAATGCCAGAGCTACATCATCCAGAACGGCCTTGCAGGTATTGTCTACACGCCACGGCTTCTTGGTGTTCGGGAAGTCGCATTCGCCGATCTTCGAAGCTTGCGGCGGTGGCGGCGGAACTTCTACGTTCACCGTCGCGTTGCAGGTTGCCGACAAGCCGCGATCATCGGTTACCGTACCCGTAATCGTAATCGGTCCGGCCGGTGCGCCTGCCGTATCCAGTGTGGCGGTTGTGCCAGTTCCGGAGACGCGGCCAGCGGTCGCAGTGTAGCTATATGTCAACGGACGGTTATCCGGATTCTCGCCGGTCGCCGTGATCGTCGAAGGATCGCCCGACTTCACCGTCGCCGGATTTGCCGAGCAACTCAGTGTCGGCGGATGCTTCGGCGGTTCGTTGATCGTGAACTGAGAGTTGCACGTAGCCGGTACGGAACCCTTCTTTGCTTTCGGATCGGTAGCCGTCGCCGTCACCGTGTATTGCCCCGGAGCCAGACCGGTCGTGTCGACAGTCGCTGCTGCATCCTTCGGAGTCAGCTTTCCGCCTGTCGTCTTCCAGTCATATGTAACCGTGTGCTTCGGAGGAATGTTGGTGACGTTCGCGTTCGCGGTAATCGGTTCGCCCGCCAGCACCGCAGTCGGTTGAACCGAGCACGAAGCTGCCAGCGGTGGTAGCGGCGGTGCTCCGCCGAGATACCACATCAGGCCTGTCGATAACTCAGCACCTTCCAGATTCGCTGTCCCGTTCGGGAAGAAATTCTGGTGCGAGTACACGTAGTCCGCTTCCAGCAAGCGAATGCCGACGTGCTTCCACAACGGCATGTCGAAACCGCCGCCGGCCTTAATTGCGACGCCCCAGTTCGTTTGATTCAGCGGGTTGAAATTCAAATGTTGCGCGCCCACCAGGGCATGAAAGAAAGGTTGGAACTGGGGATTGCGAAGCGTGAATCGCGGTCCAGCGCCGATGAAGGCCGAGGTGTTATTGCTGTCTGAGTGTCCTGACCCAGATACCTCGCCCGCGAAGTACTTAGAAAAGTTATAGGCGAAACTACCGATGCCGCCCTTATTGTTGTCATTCAGTTTGATTCCGCTGATCGTCGCGCCGGGCGAATACCACGAATACCCGGTGAAGATATCTACCTTTGGCGTGTTTTCTTGAGCCAGCGCAGCGGAGGACCAGAGAACGAAGCCCATGGCCAACACTGAGAAAAACAGGCCGAAAGTTTTCTTACGTAGTGACATGTAAATCCTCCGGAATTTCAAAAACCAACAGGACTGACTGCACTCACTACCACTAGTGTGAATTAAGGTCTGTGGGCGTCGGGAGCCGCCCTTTTTAAGCCCTTACGATTGTAGCTCAAGTATCCGGCCAACTGAGTGATTTTTAAGAGTTTATCGTCCCAAATTGAACAGCGCCGGAGCCGGCCGCATTCTAGTTATGATTTTCAGCGTTCTAACCTAGAAATATACCTATTCAGTACCTTAATAAATCTGGCCCCTTGGAATCATGCATCTGGTCGAGAGATACAAAAGGTACATTCGATTCCTTGTTACTCTCCGATGCAGACCAGATGTTCTGCGATTTCTCTCAAACTTCGAATTTTCAGCGCTTTCCCCGGTTGCGGTAGATCGTGAGAACCACGACAATGGATATCGAACATGGCCCAAGAGAAGATCCTTATCGTCGAAGACGAAGAAAATGAACGTACTGGCATGGCGGAGCTCGTCTCCGCCTGGGGCTATCGCACCGAGACCGCCTGCGACGGCATGGAGGCCGTCGAAAAGCTCGTCGCTTTTTCTCCAGCGGTGATCGTTACCGATCTCAAGATGCCTCGCATGGACGGCATGGCCTTGCTCCAGCACATTGCTGAGCAGCCTCACTCCATCGCGGTAGTCGTTATGACGGCACAGGGCAGCATTGATTCCGCCGTCCAGGCGATGAAAATCGGCGCTTACGATTTCGTCGAGAAGCCCGTCAACACCACTCGCCTTCGCACCATCCTGCAGAACGCCACCCGACAGCGCGGAACTGAGGTTGAACTCGAAGTCACCCGCCGCAAACTACGCGACAGCGGTTACATGGGACCCATGGTCGGCTCCTCGAAAAAAATGCAGGAGATCTTTCGTCTCATCGAGATGGTCGCCCCCAGTACCGCCTCCGTGCTCGTCACCGGCGAGAGTGGAACCGGCAAGGAGCTGGTCGCGCGCACCATTCATGACTACAGCCCGCGCAAGACGCGTCCCTTCGTCGCCATCAACTGCGCCGCGATCCCTGAGACGCTCATCGAGAGCGAAATCTTTGGTCATGAGAAAGGCGCCTTCACTGGCGCGCTCGAACGCCGCGTAGGTTGCTTCGAACTTGCCGAGGGCGGCACGCTCTTGCTCGACGAAATCGGCGAGATGCCCGTCGGCACTCAGGCGAAATTGCTGCGCGTTCTCGAAGACCGCAAACTCCGCCGCCTGGGCAGCAAGGTTGAAACTTCTGTCGACGTCCGCGTAGTCGCCGCCACCAACAAGGTTCCAGAAGAAGCGGTTGCCAAGGGCGAGTTGCGTGGCGATCTCTATTACCGGCTCAACGTCTTCAATGTGCAGATTCCCCCGCTGCGCGATCACAAGGAAGATCTTGGCGATCTCGTGAAGTCGCTCATGGCCGACATCAATGAGAAGCACAGCCGCAACGTTTCCATGATCAGCGAAGCGGTGATGAATATTTTCAACAACTATTCATGGCCCGGAAATGTGCGCGAACTGCGCAACGTGCTCGAACGCGCGATTATCGTGTGCGAAGGTTCGATGATCGAAACCAAACACCTGCCGCCGGGTTTTGGACAGGTGACTCCTCGCCCGCCCGTGCTCGAGGCCAACGCGGTGCGCCTGGGCGTAGGAACCACGGTGGGTGAAGCGGAAAAACTGCTCATCCTCAAGACGCTTGAGTCGACGAACAACAACAAGACTCGCGCCGCGGAAATTCTGGGGATCAGCTTGAAGACGCTTCACAACAAGCTGAAGGAATATGGGCCGCAAGTGGGTGTGGGCAGTGAGTGAAACGGGAGCGCTGACGTCTCGTCCAGCGGTTCCGGTCTTCGCTTCCAGATGTGCGGGATGAAAGCTTAAGGGCACCCCTGACCACAGTGCGATCCCGGATTT
This sequence comes from Terriglobia bacterium, assembly GCA_963826275.1. Taxonomy (GTDB): domain Bacteria; phylum Acidobacteriota; class Terriglobia; order Terriglobales; family Acidobacteriaceae; genus JAJPJE01. Next base: position 115,993 of record CAWGWI010000016.1, read on the forward strand.
TCAGATCGCGTATCATGGTACAGCGCCCTTCCGACGCAGTTCATGCAACCAAGGTTTCAGCTCAAAACCAAGCTCGTCCTCGCCATCAGCGCGATGGTGCTCGCCTTGGTATCTCTGCTTTCTTATGTCTACGTTGCCCAGGTGCTCAAGCAGGGGATGACCGAAGCCTACCAGGACGGCGACTTCATCGCGCACCAGGTTTATCTCTTCGCCAGCACTGCGCTGCGCACGCCGGGCAACAATCCGAACCAGCTGCTGCCACCCGTCAGCGATGATCCGCAGAAGATTATCTCCGACAGCCTGCAATCCGACCCGGGCCTGAAGTCCCTGCTGCAATCGGTGGTCGGTTATTCCCCCACCATCTACGACGTTTCCATCGTTGATCTTCACGGCGTCGCCGTCGTTCACTCCGACCCTGACTTCCAGGGCAGGCCGCTGAAGGGACGTGTCGACTTCCTCACGGTGCGCTATGGCGGATTCTGGCGGCAGCTCGGAGTCGTCTATGGACGTCCCCGAGTTTACGACGTGCATCTTCCGCTCGAACGCGGCGGCATGCCCTTCGGACAGATTCGCGTTGGCGTCTCCACGGTTTTCCTGAAGAGCGAGCTCCAGACGCTGCTCAATCGCGCCTTCACTCTTGCGGCCATCGCGATTCCGATTTCGTTTCTGCTTGCGGCTTCGCTCTCCAATCTCGCTCTGCGTCCTTTGCAGGCGATTGGCGCTCGCCTCGATCGCATGACCGCCGGTGAGATTGAGGAACCTCTCGAGGTCGCACCCGAGCAGCAACGAACCGACGAATATGGCGCTGTCAGCACCAAGATCGATCGCCTCGGCCGCCAGATGCGCGACGTGAAAGAAGTCTTCTCGGCCCTGAAAGAGAACCTCGATCAGATCATGTCGAACCTCGAGGATGGCCTGATGCTCTTCACACGCGATTGGCGCGTCGTGCTGGTCAGCGCCAGCGCTGAGCGCTTTGTCGGAAGGGCGCGTGCCGACATTCTCGGCCATCAGGTCAATGAGATTTTCAATCGCTCTTCTCGCCTCGGCCAGCTCGTTCTCCACTGCTTCCAGTACCACGAGCCCATGGATCAGCTCGAAGTCGAGACGGACAGCGGACGCCGCATCCAGATTTCCCTCGACTTTATCGAGGAGCGCGGCGAACGCATCGGAGCGCTGCTCACCATGCGCGATACCGAATCCGTCCGCAAGATTGAAGACGAGATCGAACTTTCGCGCCGCCTCGCCGCCATTGGACGCCTGACCTCCGGCGTCGCCCACGAAGTGAAGAATCCGATCAACGCCATCGTGCTGCATCTCGAAGTGCTGCGTGAGAAGCTGCCTACGCTGGAGCCCGATTCGCGCCGTCACCTCGATGTCATCGCCAGCGAGATCAAGCGTCTCGATCGCGTCGTCCAGACGCTCGTCGACTTTACCCGTCCCGTCGAGTTGCGCCTGATGGAAACCGATCTGCGACGCACGCTCGAAGACGTGGTCCTGCTAGCCATCCCCGACGCTTCGCAACATGGCGTGCGCATCGTCCGTCAGGTTGCGTCCGAGACACTGCTGGTGCGCATTGACTCCGATCTCATCAAGCAGGCATTGCTGAACGTAGTCCTCAACGGCGTCCAGGCTATGCCTAACGGCGGCGAGCTTAAGGTATTCGCCGGACGCGACGGCGACGCCATCGAAATTCGCATTCAAGATCAGGGACAGGGCGTTCCACCCGATATTCGCGATAAAATCTTTAATCTGTACTTCACGACGAAAAAGGGTGGCAGCGGTATTGGCCTCGCCATGACCTATCGCGTGATGCAGTTGCACAACGGATCCATCGATTTCGAGTCCCGCAATGGGAGTGGGACGATCTTCTATCTTCGGCTGCCAGTGGCAGGAAATGCGGAAGTCCCTCCTGTAAACCTCGCGGCCAATGCCCAATCGGCGGAGAGCCAAAGTTAGGTTAGGAAGTTGAACTTAGTTCTGCAATGAACTACAAATTGAGCATGCGGTTCAGGCCTTCTATCTCGTTTCTTCTTCTGTTGGTCACGCTTGGCGGACTTTCTGCCTGCAAGAAGAAGAAACCCGTCTTGCCTCCGCCGCAAGCGCAGGTTCCCAGCATCATTCTGCCGCTGCCGGAACCGCTTCCGCCGCCGACGACTTCGCCGGAACCGAATCGCCCGCAACCGCAAAATGTTCCCGCCGCCGAAGAGAAGCCCCCGGTGAAGAAGCACCCGCGCGTTGCCAAGAAGCCGCAGCAGCCTCCGGCGACGGCTCCAGCCACGCAGCCACAGCCGCAGCGTCCGGCGGAAGACACACAGCTCACTGCAACTAACAATCCGCAGGAAGCGCTTCACCAGCAGCTCAACACCACTCAATTGCTGGATGCTACGGAAAGCAATCTCAAGACACTCAGCCGTTCGCTCAGTACTGACGAGCAGGCCATGATCCAGCACATCCGCAGCTACATGCAGCAGTCGCGCACCGCGCTCGACCAGAAGGACTTCGAACGCGCTTACAACCTCGCCTACAAAGCGCGCCTGCTCTCCGACGAGCTGATCAAGCACTAGTCAGCAGTCAGCAGCTAGCAATCAGCATTCAGCAATCGGTTCTTCGGTTCTTCAGCTTCCCGATCGCATGTTTTTCCGGTTTTCGATTTTCTGGTTCTTCGGTTTTCAATTACCTATTACCGATTCCGCGATTACCTATTACACAGCTATTACAAAGCCCGCTTCCTGACTGTGTTCGAATAAAACCTCGTCATCAGGAAGCCACTCTTGTCCCTTCTCACGCACGACCGCACATTTACGCAGCGTCTGAATCCAGTAATTTTTTTCTTCTTGGCGCTTCTGCACGTGGGCGCCATTGTGGCGCTTTTCTTTTTCAGCTGGAAAGCAATCGCTGTCAGCGTGCTGCTCTGGTGGATCGTCGGCAGTCTTGGCATCGGCATGGGCTATCACCGTCTGCTCACGCATCGCGGATACAAGACACCCAAATGGGTGGAGTATTTTCTGACCATCTGTGCCAGTCTCGCGCTTCAGGGCGGACCGATCGGCTGGGTCGCTACCCATCGCATTCATCATCAGCGTTCCGACAAGGAAGGCGATCCGCACTCACCCGATGATGGCGGATTCTGGGCGCATGTCGGATGGATCATCACCGGGGACGCGAACCATAATCGCTCCACCGAGCTCCTGCCCTACGTTCCTGAACTTCGCAAAGATCGCTTTCACAAGTGGATTAGCGAATGGCACTGGGTTCCGCTGGCGGCGCTGGCTGTCGTGGTGTTCATTTTCGGAGGATGGCCGTACGTGCTCTGGTGCATCTGTTTCCGCACCGTCTTCGGACTGCATGCCACGTACCTGGTGAATTCCGGCACGCACATGTGGGGATCGCGCCGCTTTGTCACCAGCGACCACTCGACGAACAACTTCTGGATTGCCATGCTCACCTTCGGCGAAGGCTGGCATAACAATCATCATGCGCATCCGGTTTCAGCGCGTCACGGACTAGCCTGGTACGAGATCGATATGAACTGGTACGGCATCCGCGTCTTGCAAGCGCTCGGACTAGCCTGGGATGTGAAACTCCCGCGCATGACTCCCGAGTCGGCCCTCTCCACTGCGGTTGCGCCTGAGCCGGCCATCGCAGACGAAGCTTTGTTGGAACTCGCCGCACCGGCCTCGCACTGAGTTCCCGCATTCGCCGGGGTTAGTGGCGCGGGCGCCCTCGCCCGCGAAGGTCGCTCCGACAGTGTTCACCATCACAATGCGTCGCCCCGCCGATGGTCATGGTGACGCTGAGCTTCGCGAAGCGGAATCCATCCATCTATGTATTTGAGATTTAAGTAGCAAAAGAAACCGTTGGTTTTCGATTACCAATTACCAATTCCCGATTCCCTATTTCTTTCGCGTCCCCGTCCTCAGGTTCTCCATCATCTGCGCGATGCGCTTTTCGCGCGTCTCCGGACGCTTCGCCTCTTCGATCTCGCCCACATATTCCTTCTGATGAGTGAAGCTCAACTTCGCCCACGCTGCTTTCGTCTTCTCGTCGGCGTGGATGACCTTCTTCAGATACGCCGGTACAGTCACGGTGCGCGGCTCCTCGTCCAGTTCGAGAACGACCTCGACCGTGTCTCCGGCTTTGCACTGCGCGCCCGCGCGTAGTTGCGCGTTCACCACCATCATGTGGCCATCGCCCATGTTCATCAGCGATGATCGGAACGGAAATCCGTTGATCGTGCCCTTCACCGGTATCCGCCCTTTGCGCCCAAGCGTCGCCGGGACATAGAAGGGCGGTTTGAAGGCGGCGACTTCGGAACCAGCCTCGCCAAACAACTTGGTTTTGAATTTATGAGCCATTGAATTGGACCTGCGCGCTCTGGGTGATAGAAAACTTGGTGAACGAAAACTCTGGAATTGTATCCGAGTCCTCCAGCGCTTTGCGTTTGTTCTTACCTCGAAGCAGCATCCCTTCATGATGTCATGTTGAGCGAGGCCGAACGGCCGAGTCGAAACACCCCGCGGCCGCCGGTCGCACCCGAGCGCTTCACATTCTCGGGCCCATGATCTGCTGGGGCAAGCATCTCGCCGCCACAACCGTGTCCTTCATCGACGAGTCATGGTGACGCTTCGCTTCGCGAAGCGGAATCCATCTCTGCATTTGATTTTTGGCCGAAGGAGAAGCAGTGGGTGCCCCTCCCTACGCTTCTTTGGGTAGGGTGGGATAAACGGATCACACCCCTTCACGATTGTCATGTTGAGCGAGGCCGAACGGCCGAGTCGAAACACCCCGCAATCGCTGCTTCTACGCTGCAGGCTTCAGCCTCTCGGGCCTGTGATCTGCTGGGCAAACACCGCACCGCCGCAACCGCGTCCTTCATCCACGAGTCATGGTGACGCTTCGCTTCGCGAAGCGGAATCCATCTCTGTATTTGAGTCGTCTCTGAACGATGAGTATTGGGTAACTAGGGGAAACCTTCCTCTATCGAATCGCTTGCGATTTCGCCGCGTATTCCGCATATCGTTCGCCATTAAAACGGAATAGAACCGTCGAGATTTGTACCGCCGTCATCGATGCGATTTCGAGATCTCGATATCCGTGGCTGCGAGAATTCTTTAGCGTCAGATCATGAGCTGACGCGGCCAAGGCCAACACATAGCCGCGGTCCGTGGCGCAGAAAACCCAAAATGTAGTCACGTTTGCACCACGGAGCGGCCCTTCAGCTAAGACAATAAGATCCACTTGATTATGGTGATGCAAGTGAATCCCGGATGCCGAGAACCATGATGGCGGAATTCTTTCGCTGGAGAGGCTTTCGTCTTCCAGCGCAAGCCGCACCGTGTTGTCTCTTACCAAAATCGCTAATACCTCAGCAGGAATGGGCGTCGGCTTTTCAACGCCGGCCTCCTCGGCACTGAAATGCAGCTGCGTGGAGGCGTCAAAGCTTTTCTCTTCTGCAACTCCTACACCCCAGATCAGCAGGATGAATGCAGCGATCGTAGTCTTTTTGATACTCATACTCTCTGCGTGGGCGTCTGGCCCATCCGATCCTTGCTTTGCGTTGGATAGGCCATGCAGTTGAACGCTCTCCCTACTCCTTCTTCGCCGCCTCGCCACTCACCGGTTCCGGCTTCACAGCTTCGGCCTTCGTATCCTGCTCCAACTCCGCGACCACTTTGACATTTCCGCTGCTCGTCTTCATCTTGCGTTCCCACGCCTTGTAGCCGCTTTTGCGGATCGTAATGGCATGATCCCCTGGTGCCACGCTGATCGAAGACGGCGTCGTCCCAACGAAACTACCATCTACCTCTATGTCAGCCCCCGCGGGATTCGAGTTGAACTCTAGCGTCTCCTGCGCTGCTACCGCGGCAACGACTGGCGAACCCGCAGGCGCGAACTTTGCCAGATCGAGCGGCACATCTCCACTCACGAACGCCGTGATCTCAGTCCCCTTCGGAATCGTGATGTCTTTCCCATGCATGAACAGGAACAAGGGAGCTGCCGGGAAGAACACGATGCTGGTTGCGACAATAGCGCCGGTCATCGCACCCACGTGGCCACCGCCCTTTCCTTCTTTTACCGCGCGGAGTGCGACTTTCTCTCCGTCAACCAGGCGAACCGAGTCGATATTCATATCGAGTTTGCCGCCGCGCCCCATTCGCTTCTTCGACTCAGCTACGGTCACGGTCGCCCACGCCACTCCTCCCTTCGGAACAACCACCACGTCATGTACCTTCACTTCTTCGAGGACTTCGAAATCCACCGTCTGTCCAACATGCGCGTCGGCCGATGACACCGTCTGCGAGATCCTGAGCTTCAGCGGCGTGCCGTCCTCCAGTGTCGGTCCCGTTGGTGCGGGTTTGGACGTCTGCACAGCAGCACCTTTCGGCGCGCTGGGCGCGGGTTGCGCAGCTTGTTGGGCAAAAACACATATACAAAACATTAGAAAGATACAGAACACACTCGTGGCGCGTTTCATAATCCCTTCCGATCTTGGACTACACACACAGGCGCAATTGTTAGGAATGCGGCGCGAGTGTAGCAGACAAATCGGGTCGCGACCGTATTTTTCAGCCCTTGCTCCCACCGGATGCTGCACATCTTCCTCCCATTCCTGCACTCCACTTCCATTCCCACGACTTTGTTTGTTATCAACCTGCAACGTATACTTAGACTCATATTATCTTTTAGAAACAAGAAGAGGACCGCGAGGGCCGGCGACTGAGCGCCGAGCGCGGTTCTCACTCCTAACTCCTTTGTTTTGATAGAGAGAGCCATGAGTCGAGGCGTTCAGCGGGCGCCTGAGCCCGCTGCCGAGATCCTGAGCGAAGTCGAAGGATCTATTCCCAACTAGGGGTTGTTAGTTAGTAAGCCTGGCGCCATCACGCGCCTTCCAGAATACGCACGTCCCTCTCGACGACGCCTTCGAGAAGCTTTTTTGCCGCCTGATATTCCGGGCTCTCGTACGTCGCGATCGCCTGCTCGACCGAGTCGAACTCGATCACTACCGATCGCTCTTTCATGCCCGCCTCGTAGACCCTTACAGGCAGACCGCGCGCGACGATGCGGCCTCCGCCGGCTTGGATCGCAGGGCCGGCAAGCTTAACGTACTCGCTGATGACTGCCGCATTCGATCGAAACAACGCGACCCAGTAACCTTTGGCCATTGTGATTGCCTCGCAGATAGAATCAGAACAGCTAATTGCGGAACCAGAACTCAACTCATTCTGCGGAACAGATGCACAGGGCGGTCGCCAGGATGATCAAAATTGAAGATGTCCTCAAGCGCTGAGAGGAAGTTCGAAGATGTCGTAGGTCGAAAGCAGTTCAGTTTCTGCTTCGACAAGGAGCGGCAGAAGACGAGTCTTCTGTTCTTCGCTGACGCCTGGAAGCCTGAGCAGATACTCGATGTTGATGATTCGAGTTTCCAGGCGAATGATCTGTTCGGTGGCTCCTCCGCGACCCATGCTCATCGTCAATAACTTGGCTGGCATAACGACTGCTCACTGAAGTATAGGCTTGCTACCACCACGCTAATCGGTTCCAGAGTGCATTAATGTGACGGGACTCACTAAACGGCGAGAAATCGTGAGCACGAGAATGTATCGTGATGCCGCGCAGGGCAAACCACTGGGATATAGACGCCCTGCTTGCTCTGGGCACGGTCGCCGGCAACATTCGCGTTACGCCTGCTGATAAAAAAGCCCGAGTTTTTTCCCCGGGCTCAAGGCTGGAATCAGTAACTTGATCAAGCGATAACTGATCGGCTGACGACCTACTTTGCTGCCCGCGGCTTACTCACCTTGCTGAGCAAGTCCTTCGAGGATTGCTGGAATGGCCCTTCCATCTCCGCCGCTTCGGTCAGGACTTCTTTCGCCTGGGCCATCTGGTTGGACTTGGCATACGCATAGCCCAACCGGTAGAGCGTGATGGAAGACTTCACTGGGTCGCTCTTGACCAGGGTCGAGGCGGTCTTTAGTTCGACAATTGCCTGCGCCGTCTTGTCTTCGCGCAGCAACGAGTAACCGAGGATCTCATGCGCGAATCCTTCGGCGACCTTAGCATTCGGGCTCGTATCGGATTTCGACAGCTCGATTACTTTGTGGGCATATGTGGCGGCTTTTGCGAGATACGCAGGCTTTGGATCTTCCACATAAGCGTTCGCCATCAACGTCAGCAGGCCAATATTATTCGGATCAGCGGCCAAGGCTTTTTCGCCGAATTCGGCAAGCTTGGCCGTGTCATTCATTTCAGCCAGTGCTCCAACCGCCACCAGATTTGCGTTCTTCGCATTCGGACTTCCGGCAAATGCGGTTGAGTAGGTTTCGATTTCTGCGAGTCTCTTTTTCGCATCTGGCTCGCTGACTACAGCGTTATAGGCCGAGGCGTCGAGGTATTGATAGGCGGTTTGCGCTGCTTCTTTATCGCGCGCCTCCAACCCGTTGACTACCTTGGCGCCGCGCACCGCGTATTCGAGGACTTTGGCCGGGTTTTTTACCTGCTGTGCCAGTTCGACCTGCGACTGGAGGATGTCGAGCACGTCCGGCATGGCGGCGAGTGCCTTATCGTTATACGACATTGCTTTCGCCGTATCACTGGCCGCATACTGTTGCGCCAGCTGCCAGTTGCCGTACGCCACTGCCGCCGGATTGCTGCTGTAGGTCTGGACGAACTCTTCCAGCATCGAGATCTTCTTCTGCGCGTCGTTTTCGCTGGAGATATCGTTGAGAGCCTTATCTTCCGGCGTGCCCGCCGGAATCGAGATCTTGGTCTGGGCGAGCAATGCCACGCTCGCGAGCACTACCACCGTCAACAAAATCAGGCTTCGCCAGGATTTCATGGCAGATTCCTCCCTTGTATTCACGCGGGCATGTTACGGCGAGCAGGCGTCATTCGCAAGGATCGGAATCACAATTTGTGGTTGGATTTCCGCCCCGGACTAGGGATTCCCTGCAGGATTCGGATCTACGGCCGTGGCACGCACCACGAATCCCGAAGGCACGATGATGAGGCGTGGCAACTGTCCGTTCTTGTGGCGGAAGCGATCCAGTCCATGCACAGAGTCTATCTTCAGGAAACTACGCAGGAAGCCCGCGCCCGGAACATCTTCGAACTCGAACAGATCGTTCGGACGGAACGACTGCTGCGCTTCAGTCAGCAGTTCGCTCTCGTTCTGGAAATCTTTCTGCAATGCGGGATCGAGCACGATGGCCAGGTAAACATCCCAGTTCGTCGGCTGATCTTTCGGAATGCCGCTGATTATCTCGTTGTGGTCGTAATCGGTCCAGCCTTCAACGTGATCCTGTTTGCCGGGCGAGACGAAATAGAGGTTCGGGCGATGATCCGACGGCTTTCCTGCGGAGATTTTGGGACCCATCTGCCACGGTCCGACCACCAGTTTGCGCTGTCCGACTCCTGGAGTCTCTATCTCGAAGCGCACCAGTTTGCCGTTGTAGAAGACCTGTCCCGCGGGCTTTTGCGTCGGATGCCCGACCGCAGGCTGCACGATCGCTCGTTCCGCGGCGAGCGCGGCTCCGGCGAGCAACAGCGCGCAGGCAATCTTCCCCGAGTTGTGCAGCTTTTGCAGAAAGTCTTCCCCAACCAAAGATCGGCAGATTATACGCGCGCTGGCATCAGCGGACACTATGACCGAAGTACCTGTCCCTGTGTAGCTTAGACAGCAACCCGCACGCCATTGGAAAACCGCACCGGCAGCCGTTAGTCTGGAATCTAAGCCATATGCGGGACATCCTTCGCCATCGCGGACTGCGCTTCGTCTTCGCCGCCAATGTCATCTCGATGCTCGGCAGCGGCATGAACAGCGCCGCCGTCACCTGGTACATCTTGCAGGCGACGCACAGCGAAGTCTCGCTCGGCTGGCTGATGGTCCTGCAGACCCTGCCGGCGATGCTGCTGCTGCCCTTCACCGGTGTGCTCATCGACCGCGGCGATCGCCGCCGCCTGGTCATGGTGCTCGATGCCCTCCGCGGCATCATCATTCTCAGCGTCGCGATCCTGGCGTTCCTGCATCGCGTCCACATATGGCAGCTCTACCTGATGAACATCCTGGTGGCGCTCGGCTTCTGGATCTTCTGGCCCACGATCACCGCGCTCATACAGGAGCTGACGCCAGAGTCGGAGTTCGTCCACTCCAATAGCTTTCTGATGGCAGGAATTCAGGGTGGGTGGCTCATGGCCGGCGCGCTCGTCGGCTTCGTTTACAACCACATCGGACTGGGCGGCGTGCTGCTCATCGACTTCAGCACCTACCTGGTGTCCTTCAGTTGCTATCTCTTCGTACGCAAGGGACGACACGTGGTAATGCCGGCAGTGGACAAGGCAGCCGAGGCGGTGGAGAACGCTGCCACTGGATTTACCCGTTACGTGCACGAGATGCGCGAGGGCTTTGCGTTTCTGCGCGGAGACCGCTCGCTGTTGCTGCTGGGAGTGGCGTGGGCATTCTTCGTCGGCGCCATGCTTACCGGAGGCATCGTCAGCGCGCCGCTGAGCGAACGCATCCTGCATGCGGGTGCAGTCGGCTACGGATGGCTGAACGCCGGATGGGCCGTGGGTGCCTCGCTGAGCGCATTCTATGCGCCTCGTCTGATTGGCCGTCTGACGGCGCGTCGTGCGGTCGTGATTTCGTTCGCGGTGCTGACGGCAGCGTTCTTCTTGTGTCCCTTCTCGCCGCTGCTGGTGCTGGCAGTGTCTCTCTATGCCGCAGGCGGATCGGCGCGCGGCGTAAGCGGCATTGCGCTCTCGACGAACCTGATGGAATCGGTTCCCAAGCACTTCATGGGACGCGTGCAGAACTGCATCTACTTCGCGGGTACTGGTTTGCAGCTGACATTCGGACTGCTGGTGGGCGTTGTCGCGCACCGCGTCGGCCTGAGCTACGCGTTCGCTATCATCGCTGGCATGTATCTGCTGGCGTGCCTGAGTTCGTTCGCGTCGGGTGATACCAGGAAGATCGACGTGGAGGGCCTCGCGGTCAGCGAAGCGGCGGGGGACTAATCCACTCGCTTCGTATCGAGTCTTGAAGAACCTGTTTTGGATAGCCACCAACTACCCGAGCTACCCCTTCAACTACTGCTGGTCACTCCACTAACGCGACTGTTATTCTCTTTGTTTCCCTTGTGAGGAGGCGAAGCACTCAGATGTCATTAGGTCTGGACGGAAAAGCCGCGGTCGTTTTCGGGGTTGCCAACAAGCGCAGTATTGCCTGGGCCATTGCCAAACAACTGCATGGCGCGGGGATGCGCCTGGCTATCACCTACCAGAACGAGCGTTTGGCACAGGAAGCCGCGGACCTGATTGCCGATCTGCCGGGCGCTGAGAGCTTCCAGTGTGACGTCTCGCGCGACGAAGAGATCGATCATCTATTTGCTCAGCTCAAGGAAAAATACGGCACCCTGCACGCGGTGGTGCATAGCGTGGCATTCGCCCCCGCGAATGAACTGCGCGGCGAGTTTCTTCAGACCTCGCGTGAAGGATTCCGCATTGCGCTCGACGTAAGCTGCTATTCGCTCGTCGCCGTAGCGCGCGCCGCTGCTCCGCTGATGACCGAGGGGGGCAGCATCATGACCATGACGTACTACGGCGCAGAAAAAGTCGTCCCCAATTACAACGTCATGGGAGTAGCGAAAGCGGCGCTCGAAGCGGCTGTACGCTATCTCGCTGGAGACCTTGGCAAGCAGGGCGTCCGCGTGAACGCCATTTCAGCCGGGCCTATCAAGACGCTGGCTGCCCGTGGCATCGGTGGTCTCAGCGAGATGCTCAAAGCACACGCTGAACGCGCTCCTCTGAAGCGCAATGTGGAGCAGGATGAAGTTGGATCGACCGGATTGTTCCTTGCGTCGGATATGAGCCGCGCAATCACCGGCGACACGATTTACGTGGATTGCGGCTATAACGTGATGGGTTTCTAAGAACCTCGCCACGGATTTCACGGATCCTCACGGATAAACCTAATTCAGGTTAAACCTACTGCGAGCACGAGCGATTTTTACTTTGTTTCGCTTTATCCGTGAGAATTGGTGTGATCCGTGGCGTTCTTGAACTTAATTTTTCTCTCTTCAGGCCCAACTCTCTCGATCGCAATCTCCACTTGAAACTGCTGCATTAAGCTCGGGAATTTCTCTCCCCACTCGATCAAAACCAGATTGCGCTCATCGGCAATGATCTCTTCCAGTCCAAGCGTCTCCAATTCGCGCTGCGTGTCGAGCCGGTACAGGTCGATGTGATACACCGAAAACTCCGGTCCACGATATTCGTGAATCAGCGTGAAGGTCGGGCTGGTGACATCGTCCTGTTCGGCCGCGTCGAAGGCTTCAGCAATTCCCTTCGTCATCGTGGTTTTGCCTGCGCCGAGATCTCCGCGCAAGAGCACCAGTCGGGGCGGACGCAATTCGCTGGCGAGTTTGCGCCCAAGTTCAATCGTCTCTTCCGGTGAGCGCGTCGTGTATTCAGTGGTGGCCATTCGCACGAACATCATAATCGGAGGCTGTCATTCCGAGCGAGGACGTGCTTTTCGTCCGAGTCGAAGGACCTTGAGGTTACGATTGCGACCAGGATTCAGCCATGGAAGGTGAAGGCAGATCCTCGCAGTTGCTGCTGCGCGCGACGGAACGCTTCTGGCAGTCCTGCAATGATGTCGGTCGCGATCAGCGAGGCTTCCCCCATTCGCTCCCGTGCCACATCGCCAGCCAGACCGTGAAGATAGACGGCGGCAATCACAGCTTTTACATTCGCATCCGGCGGCTTCATCGCATGCGCCTGCGCGAGAAGTCCGGCGGTCATGCCGGTGAGCACGTCGCCTGCGCCGCCCGTCGCCATGCCCGGATTGCCGGTGACATTCACCCAGACGGTTCCATCCGGAGTCGCGACCAGCGTGCGATGCCCTTTCAGCACCAGGAGACACTGATGCTGCTTCGCGAATGCCCGCGCAATTCCGATGCGATCGGCTTGCACGTCCTTGACAGTCTTGCCGGTCAGCCGCGCCATCTCTCCCGGATGCGGCGTTAGCACCAGGAATCGCTTGCTGCCGTTCAGCGCGGCTGTATTGCCGGCAAACGCATTCAGGCCATCGGCATCGATGACGAGCGGCTTCGGACATTGCGGCACGAACTGCTGCACAAAAGAAACTGTCTCTGGATTGCGCGAGATGCCGGGCCCGACGGCCACAACGTTCATGGCTTTCAGCAGCGGATCAAGTTGGGCAACGGCTTCAGCGGTGATCGTTCCAGAGTCTGACTCGGCGACAGGTTCGGTCATCAACTCCGGTGCATAGCCCGCAACCGTCGGCAACACGGACCGGGGCGTCGCGACGGTTGCCAATCCCACTCCCGAGCGCAGACACGCCACGCCAGACATAGCCGCGGCTCCTGATTTTCCGAACGAGCCTCCCACGATCAGTGCATGTCCGTAAATTCCCTTCTGGCCTTCCGGTTCCCGCGGCGCAAGAAACTCAGCAAAGTCGCGCGGCGTGATTACGTTCAGCCCCAGGCTGGAGACAATCGCCTCATCCGGCGATCCAATCGGCGCAACTTCTGTTTCGCCTCAAAGTCAGTTCCGCGAACACATGTGCTGGACGTGGCTGCGGTGAAGGTTACAACTGCATCGGCCCTCGCTCGCAGAGAGGCCGTATCCGGTGCCGTGGCATCGGCATCTGCGCCTGAAGGTATATCCACCGCAATGACCGGAGAACTACTGGAATTCATTGTTGCAATCGCGTCGGCGTACAGGCCACTCACTGGCGGACGAAAGCCGGTGCCCAGAATCGCGTCGAGCAGCAGATCGCTGCCGAATACCTCTCGTCCGCCGCTCGCGCAGTTCTTCCGCATTCAAAGCGACGATTGGTTCGATCTGCATGCGCCGGAACATCTCGGCGGCATCGCCGCGCAACTCCGCGGGATCAGCCAGCAGCAGCACGCGAACCTGTTTCCCGGCTTCGCGCAGCTTGCGCGCAGCTACGAATCCATCTCCGCCGTTGTTGCCTTTGCCGCACACCACACCAATCTTCTGCGCCTTCGGATAATGCTGCAGCGCGAAATCAGCTACCGCTGTCACCTGCATGCTCCATCAGGTCGAGCGACGGCACTCCAAATTTTTCGGTAGTGATGCGATCGATCTCGCGCATCTCGGCTGCGGAGGTAATCTTCATAAAGGCGTTTCACCACAGAGACACAGAGGCACGGAGAAAAGCAAAATCAAAGCCTGAGTAACACACCCGCACCAGCGGCTTTTGCGGTACAGGAAGTCTGTTAACGACTAACGACCACCGACTAACGACGCCTTCACCGCTTCGCCGCCGCGCTGCTCTCCAACACGCGCAACCGTGATGGTTCGCCCATGGCGATCAGATGATCGCCCGCCTCGATGCGATCTTCCGGCGACGGATTGAACATCGTCCTGCCCGGACCTTTGATCGCGAGCACAATCACGCCCAATTCTTGCCGGATGCGCGAGCTCTCGATCGTCTTCCCCGCGAACGGAGAATCTTCGCCGATCAGCACTTCTTCGATCTCAAGTCCCAACCGGCTCTCGCGCGCGGTTGCGATATCCAGAAAATCCAGAACGTGCGGTCGCAAAAACGACTGCGCAATCCGTGCGCCCGGCGAAGTTATACGGAGAGATCACGCTATCGGCGCCTGCCGTGAGCAGATGCTTTTCCGCATCTTCTTCGCTGGCGCGTGCAATGATCTTGAGCTTGGGATTCAAGCTGCGCGCGGTCAGAATGATGTAGACGTTGATGGCATCGGTGCTCGCGGCAGCAATCAATCCCTTGGCATGGTCGATCTGAGCTTCATGCAGAGTTGATTCCTTGCTCGCATCGCCGATCATCATCAACCACGCTTCGTGAAAACGAGCCGCCTTTTCGGCGCTGCTTTCGATGATGACGAATGGCGCCGGCTCGAGCATGAGCTCGCGCGCTACGCTGCGGCCCACACGGCCTGCGCCACAAATAATGTAGTGATCCTTGAGACGGCTGATTTCGCGCTCCATGCGCCGCCTTCCGAAGAACTTTCGAAGTTCGAATTCTAGCAAAGCCGAGGCGAGGGCTCCGATCGCCAGGAATACGAGCCCAACGCCGGTAATAATCACGAAAACATTGAAGAGCCTGCCGGACTGATCGAGCGGATGGACCTCCGTATAACCGATCGTGGTGATCGTGGTCAGTACCATGTAGAACGAGTCGAACCACGACCAGCCCTCAAGGAAGTGGAAGCCGCAGGTCGCAACAATGACCTGCAGCGCGATCAGCAGCAGAATGACCCGGAGATTGCGAAGACCTCGCATCGTCAGGCGGATTGTAATGCAGAAGAGGGTAGAGATTCAGTGCGGAGTTACGCGAAATGCAGATCCCTCACAGGCTGCGCCCACTCTTGATGAAAAACAATGAGAGGCGGAATCGCCTGCAGCAAAAAAACGAGGGAATCAGCTCTTCGCGCGGGCGGCGATGGCCTTGAGTTCCAACATCAGCTCTTCGCGCTTCAGGACCGACTTTCGCTCCAGCAGGGCAAGCAAGGCTTCAAACTCTGGACTAAAGGAGTTCCGCGGATCCTGCAGTCTGGCTACGTCAACGCTGGTGATCTGGTCGATCACGGATTGCAGGGCTTTCTCGTTCTGCGGCGTCATCTTGGTGAAAGCGACGCCATTCCCGATTGCGGGATGGGACGTCTCGACAACGCCGTGAGCATACAACTCGACTCTGCCGATCTCGAGCGAGATCTCCAGCCTCGTATCCACGGGTAGCGGGGTCATGGTCTCCACGTAAAACCCGCCGATGCTCAGATCCGTAAGCGGAGCGCGCACCGCGAACTTGTCCCCCGGTCGAGTCATCTCCGCGATGCCTTCACAGCGGTATCGCGGATATCGGCGTTGATCTTTCTCTGCCACGTTCCCTTCCTGAGGTAAATAGACTAGTCGGCCATTACCGGGCCGGGTTTTGACGAGTTTTCACTTTCGAGCGCCTTCTGCACTCGACTGTGATGGCGGCTGTAGGTGAAGTAGATCACCAGTCCGATAACGAGCCAGCCAATCAGTCGAGCCCAGTTTACCCAACCCAACTTGTACATCATGTAGCCGTTGAAGCCTATACCCAGGATGGGTACCACCGGCACCCACGGGGTTCGGAAGGGTCGCGGCTGTGCAGGGTTGGTGTGACGTAGCACCATGATGGCGATGCACACGATCACGAACGCCAGCAGCGTGCCGATGTTCACCATCTTGCCGATATCGTCGATCGGCGTAACGCTGCCCACGATGGCGGCAATCAGCCCAACCAGCATCGTGTTCTTCCACGGTGTCCGGAATTTCGGGTGAATGTCGGCGAAAAATTTCTTTGGGAAGCAGCCCGTCGTTCGCCATGGAGTAGAGAACGCGCGTCTGCCCGAGCAACATCACCAGCATCACGCTGGTAAGTCCGGCGAGTGCCCCGAGGGTAATGATGTGCGATGCGCCGGTAAGTCCGCGATCAAGGAAGGCGCGTGCAATCGGAGCTTCGATATTCACATCGCCCCAGGGCACCATGCCGGTCAGAACGCCGGCCACTAAGATATACAGAACGGTGCACACCAGCAGCGAGGCGATGATGCCGATCGGCAAGTCGCGCTGCGGGTTTTTCGCCTCCTGAGCAGTCGTCGAAACCGCGTCGAATCCGATGTAGGCGAAAAAGATGTAGGCCGCGCCAGCGCCAATCCCCGAGAAACCGAAGGGCGCGAAACTTGACCAGCTCGTTCCCCAGTTGGCGGTATTTACATAGTGAAGGCCGAGGCCGATCACGAACAGGACCACCGAAACTTTGATCACTACGATGGTGGAGTTGAAACGCGCGCTCTCCCTGATTCCGATGGTCAGGATTGCAGTGATAACGAGAGCAATGACAAACGCCGGCAAGTTGAAGCCGATTTCCACTCCAAAGATGTGGGGCGCATTTACCAGATCGTGTGCACGCTGCACCAGTTCTGCCGAATGGGCCGAAAGAATCTGCATGGACTTGTCCAGGAACGGCTGTGTTCCCGGAACCAGCGAGGGGTCGGCGGCCTGCGCCATCTGGCGTGCAATGATTTTCTGAGCCTGGGCTATGGCCGTCCAATGATCGTAGGCCAGCCACAGCGGCATCTTGATGTGGAAGATGTCGAGCAGTTCGATAAAGTGGTTCGACCAGCCAGAGGAAACCGTGCTGGCGCCCATGGCGTACTCGAGGGTCAGATCCCAGCCAATGATCCAGGCAAAAATCTCGCCCAGTGTCGCGTACGCATAGGTATAGGCGCTGCCTGCGAGAGGAATCATCGCGGCAAACTCCGCATAGCAGAGCGCGGCAAATGCGCAGCCCAGGCCCGAAAGCACGAAAGAGAGCATCAGTCCGGGGCCGGCGTAGTGCGCGCCCAGGCCGGAGAGAACGAAGATGCCCGCGCCGATCACGGCACCCACTCCGAGTGCGGTCAGCTGGAATACACCCAGGGTACGTTTCAGGCTATGCGAGCCGTGCTCTTCGGCTTCCGAGAGAAGCACGCTCATTGGTTTGGTGGCTAGTAGTTTAGACATAAAGGTTAAAGTAAAACTCCGTGTCTCCGGTTCTGGCTGCTACTGTGGCGCTAAACCGCACGCACCTTGTGATTTTGGCGGGACCACAAAAAATACACTGGAATGCCGCACAGCACAATGATCAGTCCCGGCCACGTGTATTGGGGTTTGTACCTCAAAAGCACTAAATCGATCCCAACGGCCATGGCGATATAAATCGCGGGAAGTACAGGATAACCGAAAGCGCGATAGGGGCGCGGCGTATCTGGCTGCGTGCGGCGCAAAACAAACAATCCGATGATCGTCAGGATATAAAACACGAGTACGGCAAAAATGATGTAGTCGAGAAGCTGTCCATAGCTGCCCGACAAACAAAGGATGGAAGTCCAGATCGCCTGCACGATGAGCGAAGCTACTGGCGTCCGATATTTGGGATGCAGGTGTCCTGCTTTGCGAAAGAAGAGGCCGTCAAGCGCCATCGCGTAGTAGACACGCGCTCCCGCCAGGATCAATCCATTGTTGCAGCCGAAGGTGGAGACCAGGATCGCCAGCGCCATTACATATGCGCCCGTAGGCCCGAGCATCACCTGCATGACGGCGGTTGCCACGCGATCTTCAGAGGCGTACTGGATGCCCCGCGCCAGCACGGTTGTGCCATGCGGATCTCCCGCCAGCGGCAGCGCACTCAGGTAAACGAAGTTCGCGGCAATATAAATAAGGATTACGGTGCCGGTACCAATCGCCAGGGATAGCGGCAGGTTACGGCTGGGATTCTTCACTTCCCCGGCCGTGAAGGTCACATTGTTCCAGGCATCAGCGGAGAACAGCGATCCCACCTGTGCGACGCCGATAATCATGATAGTGCCGAGCAGGCCGCCAATCCCGATCTGCGAGAACACCGGAGCGCTCGACCCCGCGTTGCGCCAGAAGTCATGGAAATTCGCGGCGACTGCCGCAGAATTGCGCGCCAGCAGCAGGCCGAAAATCACCAGTCCCAGAAGCGCCGCAACCTTGCTGATCGTGAAAATATTCTGAATGATCGCCCCGGTCTTCACGCCGAATACATTGACCACGGTCAGAAACAGGATCATCAGCACGCCGACTAGGTTCTGCGTGTTCAGGCCGACGTCCATGTTGCCGAGCGTCATGGGACCGATATGGATTGGCGGTACCTTCCATAGGTGAATCAGCCAATGACTGGACGAGATCGAGGGAAAAAATGCTCCTAGGAACTTTCCGAAGCCCACACCGACCGCAGCAATGGTTCCCGTCTGAATGACTAAGAATAAGGTCCAGCCATAGAGGAATCCCCAGAGCGGCCCGAGTGATTCACGCAGATACACATACTGCCCACCGGCGTGCGGCATCATGGCAGCCAGTTCGCCATAAGAAAGCGCCGCTGTGATGGTCATGAATCCGGTGACGGCCCACGCGGCAATCAGCAGGGCCGGGGAATTCGTCATACGGGCAATGTCGGCCGACACAATAAAGATGCCGGAGCCGATCATGGACCCGATCACCAGCGCCGTGGAGCTGGTAAGCCCGAGGCCTTTTACGAACTGCTGGTCATCCGGTAGAGTCTGGCGCCCGGCAGGGGCGGCTGTAGTCGTTTGACTTGGATTCACCTATTCACCAGTGTAGGACAGGAACTCCCCTTTGTGTTCGTATGAGTACGCCAGGAGCCTGTGGTCGATCTACATGCCCTAGGGTCATAGCCTTACCCGCACTTTTGCAGGTATCGAAGGGAACTGTTGCGGGAACTTTACAACAATATGCGAAGAAATTCTTCTGCTGCGGCGCTGGGGTTGTTTACTAAGTCGGAGATGACCGCCACCGAATCGGCGCCGGCATCGAGGACCGAGCGGCAGTTCGCGCGCGTGATGCCCCCAATCGCAACCAGCGGCTTAGTCGTGAGCGATCGAGCGAGGCGAACGCCCTCGAGTCCAACGACAGGATCGGGGTTCAGTTTGCTCGAGGTCGAGAAGACGGGGCCAATCGCCAGGTAGTCAGCGTCAGTGAGTTCGGCCACTCGAAGCTGCTCGGGATTGTGGGTTGACGTGCCAATGATCATTTTTGCGCCGACGATTCGTCGCACCGCCTCGACCGGAAGATCATCCTGGCCAACGTGAACGCCGTCAAAACCGGCTGCCAGAGCCAGATCTGCTCGATCGTTCACGATGAGCGTGACCTCGGCCCCAAGCACCCGCCGCAGTTCGCGGGCATGCGACAGCATCTGCCGCGAGTTCCCAACCTTATCGCGATACTGCAACCAGTTCACCCCAGCAGCTCGGATTGCTCTTGCGAAATCGAGAATGGCGCCCGTGGCATCGACAGCGGAGGCGAAACTGGAGACGTCGAGAATCGGATAGAGCCGCGGCAATTGCAGCGCTTTTCGCAACGGGTTGGCGGATCCGCTACTCACGCTTTCGGAGAGTTCGGCTTGTCGGTATTGCCAAGCAGGCGTTCCATAAACTTCGTATCAAGATTGCCTGCGATGAATTCAGGATCGGCGAGGATACGCCGGTGTAAAGGAATCGTGGTGTGAATCCCTTCGATGATGAACATCCCCAGCGCGCGCGACATCCGTGAGATGGCTTCCGAACGATCTTTTCCGCGTACGATCAGCTTTGCAACCAGCGAATCGTAGTACGGAGGAATCACTGCCTCCGAATAGACAGCGGTATCGACGCGAACACCAGTTCCTCCCGGAGGATTGAAAGTCGTAATCTTCCCTGCCGAAGGGGTGAACTTCTCCGGATGCTCTGCATTGATACGGCATTCGATGGCGTGACCACGATGGATGATAGGACCATGCAGAACCGTCTCCATCCGTTCGCCGAGCGCGATCATGATCTGGCTCTTCACCAGGTCGACGTCCGTAACCATCTCGGTGACGGGATGCTCCACCTGAATGCGCGTGTTCATCTCGATGAAATAAAGATTGCCTGTTTCGTCCATCAGGAACTCGATGGTGCCGGCGTTGACGTAGCCGATCTTGCTGAGCGTGCTGGAAAGAAGATCTCCGATGCGCTTGCGCATCTCGGCTGTCACAACGACCGACGGTGATTCTTCCAGCAGCTTTTGATGCCGCCGCTGAATGCTGCACTCGCGCTCGCCCAGACTCACGACATTTCCGTGCACATCCGCCAGCACCTGGAACTCAATGTGGCGAGGGCGCTCGACGAACTTCTCCATATAAAGGTCGCCGTTCCCGAATGCGGCAGAGGCTTCACTCTGTGCAGCGTTAAAGAGATTTGGCAGTTCGTCCAGGCTGCGGATGATGCGCATGCCCCGGCCGCCGCCTCCGGCTGCCGCTTTCACAATCACTGGAAAGCCAATGTGGCTGGCCCATTCCATGGCTTCGCCTTCGCTGGCGAGCAGCCCGTCCGATCCTGGAAGAATGGGAACGCCTGCCGCTTGCATCGCGGCCCGCGCCTTTTCTTTCTCCCCCATGAGCCGGATGATCTCGGGCGGTGGACCGATAAATTTCAGACCACAGGTTTCGACGACCTCGGCGAAGTTGGCGTTCTCGCTCAGCAGCCCATAGCCGGGATGGATAGCATCGACATTCGCAATTTCAGCTGCGCTAATCACGGCGGGAATGTTCAGATAGCTTTCGCTGACTCGTGGCGGACCGATGCAGATGGCCTCGTCGGCGAAACGTACATGCAAGGAGTTCCGGTCGGCTTCGCTATAAATAGCGACCGTCTTGATACCCAGCTCTTTGCAAGCGCAAATCACTCTCAGGGCGATCTCGCCCCGGTTCGCAATCAGAATCTTCCGAAACATTATTTATAGGGCACGCGCGCCGCCTGCAATGCGCGACATTAGCGGCCTGGATCCTTTACGAGATTCTTTAGTTCGTTACTTCCTCGTTCGGCCGTGCGTGTTTAGTTTGGGCGAACAGCGAACAGCGATTGACCGTACTCTACCGGCTGCCCGTTCGATACGTAGCTCTTTACGATCACACCTGCGTAGTCCGACTCGATTTCGTTCATCAACTTCATCGCTTCCACGATGCAGATCACCTGACCCACCGCAATGGAATCACCAGTTTTCACAAATGCGGGTGCTCCCGGAGACGGCGATTCATAGAACGTACCCACAATCGGAGAACGCACAATCTGCCAGGAGGACTCATCCTCGCCAGTTGCTGCTGCTGAAGCCGGCGCGCTGACAGGTGCTGTAGCCGGAGTGGACGTCGCAGGTGTCGCGGCGGCTGCGTGAAATGCCGGTGCGGCAACAGCTGGTGCGGGGACGCTGGGAATAACGGCAACCTGCCCGCCGCGTTTTACCCGGAGTTTGACATCGCCGCGTTCCAGCTCAAACTCGGCAATATCCTTTTCAATGAGAAAATCTATGAGTTCTTTAATTTCTTTCTGATTCATGAGTCGGTTGTGAGCTCAGTTATGATTTTCGGCGCAACCTCAAATTGCGATCAAATCCTTATTCGCCGGCCACAGCACTTCGCATCCGTGATCGGTAACCACCACCATGTCTTCAATACGAACACCGCCCGTTCCTGCGATGTAGACTCCCGGTTCGATGGTGATGACCATGCCCGTCCGCAAAGGTTCTTCCTGGTTGCTTCCGATGCGTGGCGGTTCGTGGATTTCCAACCCGACACCGTGCCCGGTTGAGTGAGTGAAGAATCTATCCAGCTTGGCGCGCTTTAGAACAGAACGTGCCGCGCTGTCTACTTCTCCGGCGGTAATGCCGGCCCTCACACAGTCAATTGCCGCCAGTTGCGCATCCCGCACTGCTTCATACACCTGGCGTTCTCGCGCATTAGGCTTGCCCACACATACGGTGCGGGTTTTATCGGAACAATAACCAGCGAGTATAACACCGAAGTCGAGCACGACGAACCCGCGAGTGATCGCGGTGGCGCTGGCGCGGCCATGCGGCAAGGCCGAACGCACACCCGATGCGACGATCGTATCGAACGACATCGCCTCGGCTCCTTTCTGGCGCGCGTCGTATTCCATCTCGGCGGCGACTTCGAGTTCGCTTACCCCCACACGAATCGTACTGAGCGCCGTGGCGAGCAGACTGGAACCAAGCCTGGCAGCATCGCGAATTCGCTGAAGCTCTTCTTCGTCCTTTACCATCCGAAGCGTTTCGACCGCGCCTCGGGTCTCCCGCAAACGAACTCCACGCGGCAGCAAGCGGCGTAGAACTGAGCGCTCACTGACGGACATATGTTCGGCTTCAATCCCAATCGCTCGCAACTGCGAATCGCTGATCCATTTAGCAGCACTCCCGAGCGCCGAAACACTTCCGATCACCACCCTGCTCTGCTGCACTTCCTCTTTGGCCTGCTGCCGATAGCGCCCGTCGGTAAACAGAACCGATCGCTTCCGGTCTACCAGCAGCACTCCAGCACTCCCGGTAAACCCGCTCAGATAACGAATGTTCGGAAGGTGAGTGATCAGCAATGCGTCGGTATTCGAAGAGGCGTCCTCGAACAGTTTTTTCTGGCGCGAAGAATAGTTCATGTAGAGAAATTGTAACCGCTGCCCATAGCGGAGAGCCTGCCGAAGAAAGCGTGCCATCAATGAAAAAGGCTCCCGTTGCCGGGAGCCTTCCGAAACAAGTTTCAAACTATGTCTGAATGATCTTCGGAGTTACGAAGAAGAGCAGCTCCTGGGTCGACGTGGAGACCGTGCGGTGCTTGAACAGATTGCCCAGTACCGGCAGGTCGCCGAGAAGCGGAACCTGCGCCACGTTGATCGAGTTCTGCGTCTGAATCACGCCACCGATCACGACCGTTCCGCCATCGTTGACGAGGACGGAGGTCGTAGCCTGCTGCGTGATCAGCGTGGGGTTACCCTGCACCTGGCGGCTGAAATCAGGCGTCGTGTTTTCGACGTCGATATTCATGAAGATCGTGTGCTCCACGGTGATCTGCGGAGTCACCGTCAGGCGGAGGAACGCTTCGACGTAGGTTGTCGTCGGCGGACCACCCAACTGTGCCTGCGTCACAACCGGAACGCGCAAGCCCTGGCGAACCACAGCCTGCACATTGTTCTGAGTCACTACACGCGGACGGGACAAGATCTTCAGCAAGCCGCGAGACTCAGCCATGGTCAGCACTGCGTCCAGACGGTAGTTGCCGACTGCGTTCAAAAGCGAGATGCCACTCGTCGGGTTCACAACACCCAGGTTCGAAAATAGCGGAATAGCAGCTGCCGTCGCGGTGGGTGTCGCGCCAGTCGGAAGCGGAACTGTTGGAGTAGTGAAATAGGGTGGTGGAGCAATATACCCAGCAGTTAACGGGCTCGTTCCGACCGAACCGGCGCCGCCCACAGCCGTGACACTGTTGCCATAACCGAAGCCTAGCTGCACGCCGATGTCGCGAGCAAAGTTACGGGTTGCGGCGATTACGCGCGCTTCGATCTCAACTTCTTCTGTCTTGCGATCGAGTTGCGTCATCAGTCGCTGAATCTCAGGAATCACTGCCGGGATATCGGAAACGATCACCGAGTTGGTACGCGTATCGGCGATCACATCACCGCGCTGCGAGAGGAACTTCTTTACCACCGGAACAACATCGGCCGCGCGCGCATAGCTCAAGAAGTGCGTGACCGAAACCTTTGGTACTGATAGTGCTTCTGCTTCGTTCTTCTGCCGAGTAGCGTCAGCTTCCTTACGGAGGGTATCGATGGTCGCGATGCGAAGGACGTTTCCTTCCAGCACGCGATCCAATCCATTGTTTTCGAGCACGATATCGAGCGCCTGATCCCACGGCACATCGTCGAGCACCAAGGTCAGCGTTCCGTGCACGTTCGGATCAAGAACGATGTTCAGGCTGCTGATCTCGTGAATGAGCCGGAAGAAATCCTTCAGGTCGACATCTTTCAAATTCACGGAAATTGGTTCGCCGGTATAGCGCTTCTGGTTGCCGGCATTCTGTTGTCCAGCGGGTGCCGGCATCGCGGCGGTCACCGGAGATGCGAGATTCGAAACTGGCTGCCCAGGGAATGCTTTGGCCGCCGTCGCAATCACGCGCGCAGCAGCATCTGCGTCTTCTTTCGGATTCCGCGTAGCGGCTTCAGGAGCGACTGCATCAGACTTCGCCGTGTACGTGGGAGTCACTACCGTGAAATCAGTCGGCTTGTTCTGCGTGGCTGCTTGCTTGTCTTCAGCAGGTTTCGCCATAGGAGCGGCAGCCGCCATCAGCTGTTCCTGCTTCGGCGTCTGCGTTTTCGCCACCACGTCCTGAGAATCGGTCGGAACCGGCGTGCTGTGCTTCGGAGCTGGAGCTTTTGCAGGCGCAGCGGCGGGCTGGACTGCCGGCACAACTTGCGCTGGCGTGCCATCGCTCTTGGGTTCCGTCCTCGCTTCAGCCTGTGGGGCTTCGATCTTTTGCGCCGCCGGAGTGGCTTGCTTCACGGCGGAGATGGCATGCGTCTCCGAGCTGCGAAGCTTCAGCGTGATCTTATTTCCCGACGTGCTGATGTCATACGGACGGGCCGAGGACATATCCACGACGACGCGCACGACTGGCGGATCCGCCTGGAACTGGCCGTAGCGCACCGTCTTCACATCCGCCGACTCCACCTGCACGACCTGATTGCGGCCGGCGGGAATTGAGTTCGGAAAATCGAGGACAATTCGCGCTGGCGACGACAGGCGAGTCGCTTTGGGCGTGATGGGACCGTTCGTCGCGATCTCCACATTAATGGTGCCGTCGCCCTGGACGACGGATACGTTCCTGACCACGACCGGGACAGGATTCGCGGCCTTTGGCGCAGCAGTGGTGCTCTGTGTGTCGGCAGCCAGTGCCAGTGTGCTCAGAACGAGCAGCATACCTACAGAGCTCAACAGTTGTTTCAGCCTCATCACGTTTCTCCCCACGCGTGCCTCTTTACTTTCGCGTGACGGCGATTTTCGCCGATTGAATAAGTGCTACCGACATTAATACTTCGAAATTCAATTTACTTCAGCGTTACTGCCGTCGCTGAACTAGTGCGGCGACGCTAAACCACGGGTGCATTCACGCGCTTTACAACTTCGTGCGACGTCGATTTGCCACTCTTGGAGTCAACCGTGTCTTCGCGGAAAACAACCGAATCACCGTTGATCTTCTCAACCATGCCGTGCCACACAGGATCGTTTTCCCGCAGGAAATACGCCCGCTTCGCACTGTTTTCGACGACCGCAATCATTCCACTCGGAGCGCGTACGATACCGCGCAACGTGATCTGATCAACCGCAAGACAACGCTTTCCCGAGCTGCAACCCGGGCCCTGGTTGATATTCAGCGCACGTACGACTGGGCTGGTGAACGGATCGCGACGCCCGGTCAGGTTGATCACCGGTTTCGGCTCAGGAACTGGAGTCTCCGTCTTCACCATCGCTTCTTTCACCTTGGGCTCTTCCGTCGTGCTCGCCTTTTTCACTGCCGACTTGGGAGGAGCAACCTTGGTGGAAACGCTCTTCGGTGCGATTGCCTTGACCGGAGCTGCCGGTTTCACCGCAACGACCATCGGCGCCTTCGGTTTATGCGGAACCGGCGCAACCGGTTTGGCAGCAACGGAAACCGGAGTTTTGGCCTTGACTGTCGGAGAGGGCTTGGACTGCCGTCGATGCCGCCTTCACCGCTACGGGTGCGGGCTTCGCTGCTACGGGCTTCGCCTTCGCCGCTGTCGGCGCAGGCTTCGAGGCCGCCTTCAGCTGCTACGGGCGACGGCTTTGTCGTCACCTGCGAAGGCTTCGTCTGATGGTCAGCGGGCGCCGGGTTCGACGCCTGCACGGCCGAGTGAGCCTGCGATTGAACGGCTTGCGCAGCCTGCGGCGTCAGCTGTGCCGAAAGAACGCTGGCGGCCATCAACGTAAATATCGAGATTGCGATTCGTTTCATCATCTCTTCCCCGCTACTTTGCTGGCGCAGATACCGGTTTCACTGCCGCCCCTGCGGGCGGTAGTGCCGGTGTGGCTGCGGGCGCATCTTGCGTGTAATACGAGGTGGCAGTGCAACTGGCGACCACCGTCTCAGCCGGAGCGTATTTGTATCTCTTCTTCGTTCTGGCGGCGGATGGATCCTGCACCGACGCCATCTGCAGCCCGCTGATGTTGATGATCCGCTCCACCTTGGAGAGTTTGTCGAAGAAGTTCAGAACCGAGTAATACGGGCCATCGATATCGAGTTCATACGGAGCCTCCGTGTAAAACTCGTGGCTGCTCGTCGGCTTCGTCGTAAAACGACGTACTTCGATTCCCGCGGCGCTGGCAGAAGACTGCACGAGATGGATAAACGTATCCGTCTCCTTGCTGTCGGGAACGATGTGCTTCTGAATTTCCAGTTGTTGCTTCAGGCTCTCGATCTGGTGATCAAGATCCGCCAGCTTTCCCTGGAACGGCCGCAAGCTGTCATTGTCCGCCTGGACCGCTTTCAGCTTGTCGGCATTCTGCTTGTTGGCAGTGATCAGATCACTGAACACCAGGAAGTAGCAGGCGGCGGTAGCAACAATCGCGGCGCCCACTACGATCCCGAGCTTGCTTAAAACCGGCATTTCACTCCATTTCGCCATAGTTCTTCGCCCCGCCTAGGACTTCGGCTTTCCACAAATCAACGTGAATTGAAAGGCCTGCATGTCCTGGACTTTGTCGTCCTGGACGGACTCCTTCATTTCCACCGATTTGAAGTAGTTAGTCTTTTTTAAAGTGGTAATCAGATTCGCCACCGCGTTGGCACTCAATGCCGTGCCTTCCAGGTTGATGTTGTTGGCGTCTTCGGTCATCGAAGTCAGCCAGACCGCATCGGTGGAATTCACCGTGTCACTGATGGTGTCAAGCAAGGACAACGGTCCCTGCTGCGCTTCCTGCAACTGGTGAATCACCTTCACGCGATGGTCGTAGGCGTCGAATTGTTTCTGACGTTCGACGTAGCGTGCCTTCACCGCGGCCAGTTTCTTGTTCTCCCCGTTGGCGTTGTCCAGGTCGTGTTGCAGAGCAACAGCCTTGTTATTCAGCGACCAGTAGTAGAGGTAGTTTCCGCCAATGGCAATGGCAGCGACGGCTGCGATGATGACTCCCATGTTCGGGGCGCCACCCAGAGTGATCGTCGGCCGCTTGATCTTCTTGGCTTTCGGAATACCGAGCAGGTTGATCCGGATCATAGGTCTTCAAAGCTCCTTAATGCCAAACCAACTGCTACCGCGAGCTGACCGGCATTGTTCTGTACGATCTCCGAGCCTCCGGTGTAATCAATGCGCGCAAAAGGATTGAGTATTTCGACCGGCAGGGAGAATTCCTGGCGAAGTGCTTCCATCAGCCCTGGAACCTTCGCCGATCCGCCGGCAAGGTAGATTCGCTCGATGTGCTCGCCCGCAGCCGTGGCGCGGAAGAAGTCGAACGTCTTCTGAATTTCCAGGACGATGATTTCAGTGACCTGCTGCAGAATGGGCAGCTTCGCGTCTTCGCTCACTGTGCCCACCTTCTCTCCCAGTTTCAGCGACTCGGCGTCGTCGAAGCTCAGGTCGAGTTCCTTCTGCAGCGCGTCCGTGTACTGGTGGCCGCCGACGCTGACGTCGCGCGAGAACAGCCACGTATTGCCCTTCACGATATTAATGTTCATCACGCTCGCGCCCAAGTTGAGCAGCGCAACCGTGGAGCCCGGCGCCGGGTCGTAGTTGAACTCGTAGCAGTTCTGCAACGCGAACACATCGACGTCCACTACCGCCGGAGCCTTGCCCGACATGGAGAGCACGTTGGTGTAGTTGAGAATCTTGTCCTTCTTCACCGCCACCAGCAGAACGTCCATCTGCGGACCGGTCAGGTCTTCGGAAAGAATCTGGTAGTCGAGGTTCACGTCAGCGATATCGAACGGAATGTGCTGGGCAGCTTCATTGTTGATGGTCTGCGCCAGTTCTTCTTCCGTCATGGTCGGCACGCTGATGCGCTTCACGATGACGGAGTGTCCGCTCACCGAAGTGGCGACCGCCTTCGACTTGATGGCGGAATCCGCGAACAATTTGCTGATCGCAGTGGCCACGCTCGGGCTGTCCATGATCATGGAATCAACGACGACGTCGTTTGCCAGCGGCTCAATCCCTACATGGGAAAGCTCCAAACCAGCACGCGTGCGTTTCAGTTCCACTGCCTTGATACTGCTGGAGCCTATATCGAGTCCGACAATCGCTTTGGAACCACCGAATCCGAACATAGAAGCCGTCCGCCTTTTCTATCGACCCGCAACAGCCCGTGCCGTGCGTGGCCGTTTCTTGATCTTGCCTTCGCCTACCGTGCTCTTTCGCTCCATCCAGGAATCCAGGATGGTCTTCTTGAACTTCCAACGGTTTCCCAACTTGAACGCCGGGATCTTTTCCTCGTACACGTATTTGTAGAGCGTGTCCGGGCTCACGCCCAGGTACTCGGAAGCCTGGCGAATATTCATTACTTCAGGTGCTTCGGCCATCGCTAAAGCCCTTTCCACAGAGTTGCTGCCCGTTAAGGCGGGGAGAGTCTTTCCACTTAAGGAGCTGTCGAGGAATTCGTCCTCGGTCGATGTCTCAGGGGGGAGAAATTCGAGATGGTTATATCAGGGTTAACGTATGTAGCGTCAAGGAGAACTTCGGGTTTTGCCCGTGATTCTCCGGTTTCTCTAGTGCTTGTACTTTAGTTTTTTTGGTCTCTGTCATACCAGTCTCGGGGCTTCCCTTGAGAGCGGCCTACTATAACTTGGGGTGTTCTTGTTGATACCGTGAATTCGTCCGGCTATTCACACGAAGGTCTGTGTACTGAGCTGGTTCCACTGTGGATTTGCCTCGGCCTTCCAGACTTGGCCGCCCGTTTTACATGCCTGTTTTCAAGTGGATAACGCATCCCTTCCGCAAGAGTGGTGTTCTCATAGGAAGAAAGAGTAAACTCCCCTGCCACGATGGACGACCGCCTCAAAAGCTTCCGTCTACACCTGCGGCGTGCCCTGTATATCCCGCTGCTGATGGCGGCTGTTTTGGCGACTACGTTCCTCGTCGAAATGTACTTTCTCTGGGCCACGAATCGCTCGGTTCAAGATAGTTACCAATCGATTAACCGTACGCGATCTGCCCTCAAGCTCGTGCTCGACATGGAGGACGGAGTACGCGGCTACCTCCTCACCGGAGACTATCGCTTCATGGGGCCTTACTACGCGGCGCAGGACCGCGTACCGGGTGCGTTGGAACAAATGCGGCGTTCCGCCGCCAGCAACCCGGTCCAGGCAAACCGGATCGTCCGTCTCCAGGAGCAATACGAAGAGCTCCACGCCTACATGCGGCGAATGGTTGATCTTCGCCAAAACCATGGCGATTACCAATCCATCGTTCTGAATGCCCAGGGAAAATCTCTAATGGACTCTTTCCAATCGACCTGGGACCAGGTGCTCGGCGACGAGGAAGCCAGACTCGCCGGGCGAGTGGGTGCCGTTCACCGCGCCATGTGGCTACTCGCTGCCAGCGCCGGATTACTCTCCCTGATCCTGGGATTCCTCTTCTCCACTTTCACTCGCCGCGAACTCCATTCGGTGGCGGATAGCTATGCATCCTCGCTGAACGTTGCGGAACATCGTGCCGAAGAAACCGAAAACAGCCGCCGCTGGCTGGAGACCATCCTGGGGAGCATCACCGACGGTGTCATCGCAACCGAGGCGGATGGAACCGTCTCCTTCATGAATATCGTCGCTCAAAAACTGACTGGCTGGAGCATGGAGCGAGCCAAAGGCGCACGGTTGTCGGAAGTGGTCCACGTGATGAACGAAGTCACCCGTCAGCCTATCCGGGAGTTTTCGCCCCTGAATGGAACCCGCAATGCCAAGGATCCCGAGCGCTTATCATTGCGCCGGCGAGATGGAGTCGAGACTCCTGTAGCCGAGACCTGTTCTCCATTGCTCGACGAGGCTGGCAACACCGTCGGCACAGTGCTGGTTCTGCGTGACCTCACCGAACAGCGCCGGTCTGAAGCCGCCTTACGCTCGACCGACAAGCTGGCGAGTATGGGACGCCTTGCTGCCAGCGTGGCGCATGAGATCCACAATCCGCTGGATGCGATCGCCAACCTTCTCTATCTTCTCGATCACAGCAAGCATCTCGATGAAGTTTCGCGTGAGCATGTCCGACTCGCCAGCGAGGAACTCAGCCGCATCACCAGCATCTCGGAGCAGATGCTCACCTTCAGCCGCGAATCGCGCGTACCCGTTCCGGTAAAGCTGCGGGACTTGCTCGACAATGTTCTCGCTCTTTACCAGGCGAAATTGACCAGAGGACAGATACAGGTCCGCAGGCACTACGAGAATGTTGAGGACGTGCGCGCATTCCCCGGCGAGCTTCGGCAGGTTTTCTCGAACGTCATCGGCAATGCCATAGACGCCATGGATCTGAACGGTCGCCTGACTGTTCGCCTGCAGCCCTCGCGCGACTGGGCAAACATGGAACGCCGCGGCGTCCGTGTCACCATCGCCGACACCGGTTCGGGTATTTCCGAGCAGGACCGTGAACACATTAGTTCGGCGTTTTACACTACGAAGGGAGAAAAGGGCACGGGCTTGGGCCTGTGGGTTTCAAGTGGAATTGTTCGCAAATACGAAGGCG
The DNA here is from genome assembly GCA_963826275.1 of Terriglobia bacterium. Taxonomy (GTDB): domain Bacteria; phylum Acidobacteriota; class Terriglobia; order Terriglobales; family Acidobacteriaceae; genus JAJPJE01. The sequence goes on from CAWGWI010000016.1 coordinate 147,087, forward strand.
GGATTCGGTTTCGGAGCCGTACCGGTGAACCGCATGGAAGCATTTTTCAGGTCTTCTTGCCGCTCGGCTCTGCCGCAGTCGCGGTCGACAACAATCCAGCGCCGCCGCAGGCCAAGGCTCGCAGTCAGCAACAGGCCAGTTAGATTGTTATAATCGCAGCAGTACGAATCAGTGCGGCGGTAGCGCACCCGTGGCTCAATGGATAGAGCATCAGCCTCCGGAGCTGAGGGTTACAGGTTCGAGTCCTGTCGGGTGCGCCATATTCGTTGCTTGAAGATTCGCATCTGCATCCAATCACCTCGCGCCCTTCCAGTCTAGAAATTGATGATGAGAATAGAGACTCTTACCAGAGCTGCCGCAACTCACTTCCGCCAGGTAGTACAGATTCGACGCGAAGCCATTTTCCTGCTCTTCTTCCTGCTTGCGCTCTCCGGACCGACCATCCTCCCGGCGCAAGATGCCTCCACTCAGCCGCCGCCCCTTCCGTCTGCACAAGACGTTCTTACCTTCGTCAATCAGAGCATCGGCTGGTACCGGCATATCGCCACGGAGCAACAGATCGCCACGGAACCGGAAGACGTTGTCTTCCTCGATGATGACCGGCAGCTTGCCAATCAGATCGTTCGTCTGACCTTCGATTTCGCTCTCGCCTACGCGAACAATCCGAATGCTGGAGGGGCGGCCGCGGCGCCGAGTTCTTCTCCCACTCAGGACCGGTATCAATCCTTTCTGCAACTGGCGAACTCGGCTGATCAGCAAGTGAAACAGTCGCAAGTTGAACTGGAGGACCTGCGCCGGCAGCTGGAAACAGCTCCCGCACGAAAGCGCAAACAAATCGAATCGCAAATTGCCGAGGTTCAGAGCGAGATGGATCTCGCCGAGGCGCGCCGCGATACGCTTCGGAATATGCTGCAATTTGTCAGCGGCGCCGGCACCAGTGGAAGCAGTCTGCGTGCCCAACTGGAAGAATTGCAGAAGATTGTTCCTCCGCTAAATGAGAAGGGGAACACTCAGGCCGCTGGCGCCGCGAATACCAGCGCCGCGCGCAGGTCGGAATCGAATGGAATTCTCGGACTGATCACCGATCTGATTTCGCTTTCGAAGAAAGTTCATACGCTCGATGAAACCATCCAGCTGACCAACAACCTTCAGCAGGCCTCGAAACAAATCCGTGCGCCGTTCTCCAACAAGCTGAAGGACCTGGTGAAGAACGGCAACAACATCGCCCAGCAACCGGACTCCACCGATCCCGCAGTACTGGCGCAGCAGAAACAACAACTCGACAGCATGACGGCGCAATTCAAACAAAATGCTGCCGTGATGACGCCGCTCAGCAAACAAAACATTCTTTTTGACCTCTATAAGCGGAACCTGGGCAGCTGGCGTGATGCGGTGAAGTCGTCGTATGGGACGATCCTGCGCAATCTGCTGGTGCGGTTGGGCGTGCTGGCGTTCATGCTGGCTGTGATCTTCGCCCTGGCTGAAGTCTGGCGTAGAGCCATTTTCCGCTACGTGACTGATTTCCGCCGTCGCTATCAATTCATGTTGTTGCGGCGGCTGGTGATGTGGTTCTTCATCCTCATTGTGATCGCGTTCGCTTTCGCCAGCGAACTCGGTTCCCTTGCAACCTTCGCCGGATTGATGACAGCCGGCATCGCCGTAGCCCTGCAGAATGTGATCTTGTCCGTGGCCGGTTACTTCTACCTGATCGGCAAGTATGGGGTTCGCGTCGGCGATCGCGTGCAGATCTCAGGAGTCACCGGCGAGGTGGTGGACATCGGCCTCGTTCGCCTGCACCTCATGGAGCTGGCGACCACAGGAACGGACGCTCAACCAACCGGCCGAGTCGTTGTCTTCTCCAATTCCGTTGTCTTTCAGCCCACTGCTGGACTCTACAAGCAAATTCCGGGGACGAATTTCGTCTGGCATCAGATCTCGCTGACGCTCGCACCGGAAGGCAACTATCGTGAAATTGAAACACGATTGTTGAATGCGGTGGAATCCGTCTTTGCACGATATAAGGATTTGCTCGAGCAACAACGGCGCCGGATGCAGCACTCGTTGAACATCGTTGGCGATTTCTCTCTCAGTCCGCAAAGCCGCTTTCATCTGACGCAAGCCGGACTCGAAGTCGTGATCCGTTATCCACTGGAGTTGGATAAGGCAGCGGAGATCGATGACGAAATCACGCGCGCGCTGCTGGAGGCGATCGAGCGCTCTCCCAAGCTGCGCCTGGTCGGAACCGGTACTCCGAATATCCAGGCGGTTGCCGAATCAACGGCCGAGCCGGTGGCGAAACAATAACCCGCCAGTACGCTGGCATTTGTTAAGGTGGTTCAGCCTCCCTGGCGGGGACATTTGCCGATGCATGCCAGCGCAAATCTATATCACGATCTTGCCTACGTCTTCGTAGCGGCCGTTCTCGGAGGACTGGCGGCGCGTGCACTCCGTCAGCCGCTCATCCTCGGATACGTGGTCGCCGGAATTCTTATCGGTCCATTTACGCCGGGACCGACGCTCGCGGACACGCACGCCCTTGAAGTCCTCGCCGAAATCGGCGTCATCCTGCTGATGTACTCCATCGGCATCGAGTTCCATCCGAGCGATCTGCTGGAGGTGAAGTGGGTGGCCGTCGGTGGCGGCACGCTGGGCATTCTATTATCCATTGGCCTATGCACCGGGCTGGCGGCCATATTCGGTTGGCCACTCCCACAAGGCTTTGCCATCGGCGCCATCATCAGCGTCGCCAGCACCATGGTCTTGTCGCGCCTGCTGATCGATCGCGGAGAACTGCACTCCCCGCACGGCAAGATCATGATCGGCATTACCCTTTTCGAAGACGTTGCCGTCGTCATTTTGACTGTGCTGATGCCCAGCATGAGCGCGCCCTCGGGCGATCGCTTCCTTGATCTTGGCAAATCCTTCAGTAAAGCTATCCTTCTCCTGGTTCCCATCGGATTCCTCGCCGTACGCTTCGTCCCTCGCTTGCTCGCAAGAGTAGCGGGCATGAAAAGCAAGGAGTTGTTCGTGCTCGTCAGCGTCGCACTGGGCTTTGCGACCGCATATCTGACGGAGGCACTCGGCCTGTCGCTCGCCCTTGGCGCGTTTCTCGCCGGCATGCTCATCAGCGGGTCGGATTACGTACACGAAATGTTGTCGCAGTTGTTCCCGTTGCGCGACATCTTCGTCGCCTTGTTCTTCGTTACCGTCGGAGCTCTAGCCAACCCGCGCATCGTGCTGTCACATCCGGGACTGTTACTGGTCCTGATTTCATTGATCGTCGTTGGAAAGTTTCTGATTTGGTCCAGCATCGTTCGCCTCTTCCGCTACAACTGGAAAACTGCTGTGCTGGTGGGAATTGGCCTGACGCAGATTGGCGAATTTTCCTACGTCCTCGTTCAGGAAGCGAAGAACGCACAACTTGTCCAGGACACCGTGTACAACGCTACACTCATGGCTTCTCTGATTTCGATCCTTCTGAACTCAGTGCTGGTACGCGTTGTGGGTAACAAGCTGTCCCATCCGTCACCAAAGGTGACCTAGCTTCTCAACGGTCGTCACAAGAAGTGCCGCAACGGCGTGAATGACAAGGACAAGCAGACTTGGAATGTGTCGAATCCTGATGTGCTGAAGGAACACAACGGACATCACGTCGAACTGAAGGCGACCTTTGATACCGCCAACAAGACCATCAGCGTCGACGACGTGAAGATGCTGCGTAAGGGTAAGCAGTCGGCAGAAGTGCAGAAGTCAGGGACATAGAAGCATTTGGGTCGGAGGCAAAGGGCGGGCGCCTCCCGCCCTTTTGTTTTGGCGGAAACATCCCTACGCGCTCAAATTCCGGAATGGCAACTCTGTTGCTGTACATGAAGGTGCGTTTCTCGTTCCGCGATGTTTTAGGAACGGGCGCGGGAGCCACGCAATGCCCCAAACACTCGAGTCCGACCGGCGGCAGCGCACCCGGGACGGCATCCTGGAAGCCCTGGGAGACATAACCTTCAGCGTCCTGCGAAAACACGGCGTTGATGGCTCCGCACGAACGGCTGCCTCCGAAGCTGAAGTTGTAGCAACGGCAACCACTTAGCAGGCGAGGAAAATCGATATGTCGAGCAATCTAACCATCGTCGCCCGCAATCCTCACCCGAAGCGAGAGCTCTACCACCCCGACCTGTGGTTGATTCACACCCAGCGTGAGAGCCCTGTAGAAGTGCGCTTGTCGAACAGCATCAGGACTGAGACCGAGTGGATACACCTGGAAGCCTTGGACTGCTTCTTAAACCGGTAAGGGCTGCGTGATTCCGCGCTCTGGACTGGGGTTTTCAACGCGTCCTCCCGCTTCCAGTTAGCCGAGAAGTCGCTTTCGACACTGCCTCTCCGCGAGAGCAAACAGGAGTAAGACAACCTTCGCCCCTTCTTAATTCGTGTAAATCCTCACGTAATCGACCTGCATGTCGCCGGGAAATACCGTCGTCGAATCCGGACTCCCGGGCCAGTCGCCGCCAATTGCCAAGTTCAGAATGATGAACTGTGGTCCCTGATCAAAAGGCCAGGTTCCGGGAAAATTCGCGGGCGTGAAGGTCGCATAGACATTGGTGGGACTATCCACGTAGAACTGCACCTGCTGCTTGCTCCAGATCATGCCATAGGTATGCCAGTCCGCCGCCGAAAAGCCACTGGGATGATATTGCTGGGTTCCATTTGCCTCTGAGCTGACCGTGCCGCCATGCACCGAGCCGGCGATCCAGTCATAGCCGGGCGCGGTGCCGCCCTGATAGGGAGGGGGATTGCTGCCGTCAATGTGCTCCATCACGTCGAGCTCGCCACAGGCAGGCCAGCTTACGGTCTTAATATTGTTGCCCAACAACCAGAAGGCGGGCCACATGCCCTGACTCTCCGGCAACTTCATGCGCGCTTCAACGCGGCCGTACATGAAGCTGAACAGTCCCTGGGTCTTCATCCGCCCGGAAGTATAGGTAGTGCCGGACGGGTTCCGTCCCGCGATATGCAGAATGCCGGTGGTATCGATGTAAGTATTGGGATTATTCGGGTCACAGGGCGAAGTGGAGGAACCAGCTGCGCAGTAGGTCTCCAGTTCGTTGTTACCGCAACACTGATAGCCCGTATCGTAGTTCCACGTCTTGCTGTCTGGCGAGACGGTCGAAGTTCCGGAGTTCGCAAACTCGTCGCTCCACACCAGCGTGCCCGAGGAAATACTCGGCGCAAAGTCCTGCGATGCGACCGAGCTGTTGTTGAATCCGGAAGCCGCCGCCAGGGCCTTGACAGTCAGACTCGAGTCCACCAAAAAGGCGCCTTGATATTGTTGGGAAGCGGTGCTTGGAGCTGTGCCGTCGAGCGTGTAGTAGATCGTGGCGCCGCTCGTCGAGTCTGCAAGAGTCACGATCACCGCGCCATTCTGTGCCGGGGCTGTGGTGATAGTGGGCGTAGACGCCGTTGAAGTTGTGGTGGATCCCCCCGTCCCGCTGCCGCTACTACTGCTGCTAGCGCTGTCGCCACCACCGCCGCAACCACTCGCCAAGCCGCAGAGCAATAGCAATGCAACAGATACGCCCACCCTCGTTCGCATTTTGGATTCTCCGTTTGTTTTTCGGACACCGTTAGTGACAGCGCACACTTCTATCTACAGAAATATGTCTGTTGAGCGGACGGATTTTAGCACGCGCTACACTGCTGGCGCAGTGAACCACAATTCGCTGTGGATCAGAGGGGAATGCATCGACTGGATAACCGGGAAGGACTGAAGTCCGCGTGAGCGGACGTTTGAAAGTAGCCCAGGACGAAGTCCTGGGATTACAAACGTGAATGCATCAGTCCGCTTCAGCGGACGATTGAACCTTTTACGTAGGCTGCTAACTCGGCGATTGGCCCACCGCCCGGGAAGGACTGAAGTCCGCGTGAGCGGACGTTTGAAAGTAGCCCAGGACGAAGTCCTGGGATTACAAACGTGAATGCATCAAGTCCGCTTCAGCGGACGATTGAACCTTTTACGCAGGCTCGCGAACGCGAGCGAAATGGCAAGATTCTTCCGGGCACAGAACGCATGTGCCCGTAGAACTATTTCTGTGGGGCCTCGACCACCGGCTCGGCCGATTTTTTCTCGTCTTCGCCCTTCATGGCGCTACGAAATCCTCGGATTCCGTCGCCCAGGCCTTTACCCAATTCCCCGATCTTTTTTGGCCCGAAAATCAGCAATGCGATCCCAAGGATCACCAGCAGTTCAGGCAAACCTAGTTCACCAAACACAATTCCTCCTCGCAGGCTTTCGCCCACGCTTACAAACCTATTTTACACACAGAAGTTGTGGTGAGCTGAGTGACGCCTGACCTTGACTTCGCCGAATCTTCTCTCCCCAACGAAGCTCAGTCCCGCTTAATCAGGGTATCGGCCTGCGCAATGCTGCCCTTGGCCAAATCCGTCTTCAGCGTGAACTTCTGATTCGGGAGCAGGTTGATCTCGGTCTCGAACGCCTGGTACCCGGGCAGTTCGATCTTGATCCGATGAGCGCCCGGATTCAGCAGCATCGCCCGTCCCAGACCCGAAAATTCGCTCACGTGCCCCACAAACGCGTTATCGAGGAACACTGCGGCGCGTTCAGGATTCACTTCCAGCTTCACCTGTGAGGTAATCTGCGGCTCGTGCGTCCGGGGATCCTTCCCCATCTTCACTTCCAGCAACTGCTTGATCCCCGGTTCTACCCTGACCGATTGCATGAAATCCCCGTAGCCTGATTGCCGGACCACGATCATGTGCTCACCCGGCATGAGCAGCAGCTTATGATCGCCCTTCAACTCCTTCACATAGCCAACATACTGACCGTCAACCCATACACCCGAGGTCCTCTCCACCTTGGTAGCTCCGTGAATTTCCACTTCGCCCAGGATTCGGTTCTCTGCGTAGGCTGCTCCCGCTAACAGAGCGAGTGCGAGCGCAATGACGATACTCTTGCGATGATTCATCTGGTATGTCTCCAAAACTGTGAGATTCCCTGGTTTCCGGCGTTCTCTCCCAGCGCGGGATGAGGCGCTGGTGGACGGACGAGGTGGGCGCAGCAAATGAAATTGACAGCAGTGTAGCCGCTCGCGAGCAGCAACGAAATCGGTGAGGAACCTTAGATTTGAGGCGCGCACTGCTCAGCATTGACTGACTACTTGCTACTGACTACTGGCTGCTGAATCACTGCCTTATCCTCGGATTCACCACCGTATACAGCAGATCCGTCAGGAAATTCACGGCGACATACGTCAGCCCAATCGCCAGTATGCATCCTTGCACCAGGTAATAGTCGCGATTCGAAATCGCCTGTATCGTTAGACGACCGATGCCCGGCCAGGAAAAAATCGTCTCCGTCACGATCGCGCCCGCGAGCAGCGCTCCAAATTGCAACCCGATCACGGTGACCACCGGGATCATCGCATTGCGTAGAGCATGCTTGTACACGACGGTCCGCTCCGGCAGTCCCTTGGCGCGCGCCGTGCGCACATAATCCTGCCCAAGCTCTTCGAGCATCGACGTGCGCACCATGCGCGTGAGAATCGCAGCGAGCGCGCCGCCCATCGTGACCGCCGGCAGCACCAGATTCGCGAACGCGCCCGATCCCGATACCGGCAAGCCATCCCAGCTTGATTGCAAAAAACAAAATCAGGATCGGCCCCAGCGCAAAGTTCGGGAATGACAGCCCCAGCAGACTGACAAACCCTAGCACGCGATCGTCCCAGCGGTTTCGCCGGCGCGCCGATCGCACACCCGCGGGAACCGCCAGCACCAGTGCCACAAGCAGCGACGACAACGTCAACTGCAACGTATATGGATAGCGTTCGCGAATTACCTTCGCCACACTTTGGTTCAGCCGAATCGACTGCCCAAAATTCCCGTGCAACACATCGCGCCAGTAGTGCAGGTATTGCGCACCCAGCGGCTGATCGAGCCCGTACGCATGCCGCGCCGCCTGCAAATCTCCGGCAGCTGCCCCCTCGCCCAGCATCGCCTGGATCGGATCTCCCGGCACCAGGTGGATCAGCAAGAACACCACCGTCACCACCAGCCAGAGCACAGGAATCGCATACAGCAGACGGGATGTGATGGTTCGAAGCATTGAACTGCAGCGATGCAGGGTAGCCAGTAGTCAGTAGCCAGTAGTCAGTAGCCAGTAGTCAGTATCCAGCACAGAGCAGATTCTAGATTCTCGACGCTATCCGAGCATCTGACTGCGGACTTCTGACTTCTGACTTCTGACTTCTGACTTCTGACTTCTGACTTCTGACTACCGGCTACTGACTCCTGGCTAGCAGCTACCCTACCTCAACTAGCCACTAGCCACTAATCACTGACCACTTTCTTCTCTTCTTCCTCAATCTTCACTCGCGCGATCCGATGTCCCTGCATGCGCACCACCGTAAACCGCCGTCCACCGAATTCAAAACTGTCGCCGGCGTTGGGCACGCGTTGCAGATGCGCCATGATGAATCCGGCCAGCGTTTCGAAACCTTCATCGTGCGGCAGATTCACGCGATAAAGGCTTTCCATATCGCGGATGTTCACCGACCCGTCGAGCTCCATCGTAGTCGTACCTGGCGCCAGTTGCGGAGGCGCTACATCGAATTCATCTTCGATTTCCCCCACCACCTGCTCGAGCACATCCTCCACCGTAACCAGTCCGACGGTTGACCCGAACTCGTCTACCACTACGGCAAGGTGTTGTTTAGCCCGGCGGAATTCCTGGAGCAGATCGGAAACCGGTTTCGTCTCCGGTATCACCAGCATTTCGCGTGCAATGTCGCCCACCTTCATGCGATCGAGCCGCGCCGCCCACTCCCCCGTGTTGTACACCAGCCGCAGGCGCGCCCATCGCGATACATCCTTGCTGTAAAGCACTCCAAGAATGTTTTCCGGACCACGCGTGGCGTCATACACCGGAACCCGCGAATGCTGTTCTTCCACTACTGAGGCCAGCGCGTCGCGCAGCAACATATTGTCGGGTAGCGAGACGATCTGTGTACGCGGAACCATGATCTCGTTTACGCTGATCTCCCCCAGTTCCAGCGATCGCAGGATCAGCTCTTCCTGGTACGAAGGCATGGTGCCCATTCGCCTCGCCGCAGTGACAATCAGCTTGAGCTCTTCCGGAGAATGCACTCCGCCTTCGCGGGCTGGACGTACACCCAGCGTTTTCAGCACCAGGCGAGACGACTGGTTCATGAATGCCACGAACGGACTTGACAGCGTCATGAACACGTCCATGGGGCCGGCGATGGCAAGGGCAACGTTTTCCGCCTTCTGTAGCGCAACCGACTTAGGGACGACTTCGCCAAGAATCACGTGTAGCGTGGTAATCAGGAAAAACGCAATCGCAATGGCGATCGCATGGGAATACACCGTCGCAGCCAGACCACCGCCAATCCAGCCTTCAATGATGCGCGCGATCGCAGGTTCACCAATCCAGCCAAGTGCCAGGCTGGCCAGCGTGATCCCAAATTGAACCGCGTTCAGGACCTCATCAAGACGCGCATGCAGCTTCTGGACCGTGCGCGCGCCCACGCGGCCCGCAGCCAGTAACTGGAGCAGGCGGGTATCGCGGATGCTTACCAGCGAGAACTCAGCCGATACGAAAAATGCGTTAGCCGCCACCAACAACAGCACGGCCAGCAACCGCAGCAGCACCGAGGCGAACATTGCGCCGATTTTAGCACCCATCCCTTCCGGCTAAGGTCCGATTCGGGCTGTTACACATATAGGAATCTTAGGCTTACGACGTTCGAACTGGCCCAACAGCCGCTACAATCGAAGTGGTGTCGAACAATTTCCGGGAACGTGCTTTCTTTTTTTGAAATGCCGGGTCTAAACGTACGTCATAGATTTAGGCAGTTCACAGATTTACACAGTTCGAACCGAATACCCGGAACAAAAATCACTTATCCCTCGTACCAGTAGGCAGAAACCGCAGGAGGCTGTTGTGGCGAACGGAAACGGCAAGAACAAAAAGAAGAAGCGCCTTTTCATCATCATCGGTACTATTGCGCTGGTTTTGATTTTGGTCGGAGTATTCGTCGCGGCTACACACGGCGGCACCAAGATCGATCCCTCGAAACTAGCTAAGGTTGAAAAAGGCGATCTCGCTAAGAGCGTTGTCGCCACCGGCAAAATCGAGCCCATCACCAAAGTCGAAGTGAAGTCGAAAGCCAGCGGCATCGTGAAGAAACTCTATGTCGACGCCGGGGACAAGGTCCACAAGGGCCAGATCCTTGCCGAACTGGATAAAGACGAGATTCAGGCTCAGGTGAATTCGCAGCGCGCAAACCTGCAAGCTGCCGAAGCCAGCCTGATTTCGACCCAGGCCGACTACGAGCGCGCCAAGGTTGACGCCGAGGGCGTTGATGTCCCCACCCTGGAGAGCGCTTATCACCGAGCTGAAAAGATGCAGAAGGAAGGCGTGGTCTCCACAGCAGCTCGCGATGATGCGCAGCGCGCCTACATCATGTCCGTTAACAAACAGAATGTGTCGAAAGCGCAAGTCGGCGTGTTGAAAGCCAAGATTACTCAGGCACAAGCTCAAGTGCAGAGCGCAAAAGCGAACCTGGCGCAGCTCGAAGAGCAATACACCTACACCACGATTGTTTCTCCGCTCGATGGCGTGGTGCTCTCGCGTGATGTTGAACTCGGCGACGCGGTCAGCTCCATTCTCGTCCTCGGGTCTTCGGCCACTCTGATCATGACTCTCGGCGACACGAGTGAAGTGTACGTAAAGGGCAAGGTCGACGAGAGCGATATAGGCAAGGTTTATCTAGGCCAGCCGGCGCGCATCAAGGTCGAGTCGTTCAAGGACAAAACTTTCACTGGCAAAGTAACCAAGATTTCGCCGATGGGCGTGGAAAAAGATAACGTCACTACATTCGAAGTCCGCGTCTCCATCAATAATCCCGGTGGCGAGTTGAAGGCTGCGATGACCGCGAACGCCGAGATCATCCTGGAAGAGCACAAAAATGTGCTGATGATCCCCGAGAACGCGGTGATCTACGACAAAGACAAGAAAGCCTCCGTGGAAGTTCCCAGCCCCAACGATAAGGACGGCAAGAAGAAACTCTCCGTCAACCTGGGCATCTCGAATGGCGCCAAGGCGGAACTACTGGGCGGACTGAAAGAAGGCGATCAGGTCGTGCTGCAATAGAACCCACCCCTTGGGCAGCAGCACCGGGTCTCTGTGGCCCCTCCAGCGCAGAGACCCTTATTTTCAAGTACTGAAACTTGTCACATAAGGAGAGCAGGCATGAAGCTACGCTCTTGGTACGTCTACACCGTAATCCTCGCACTCGTTATTCCTCTAACCGCCGCTGCCGACATGGTCGGCGAAGGCTCGTTTGACCGTACCCTGAAAGTCAGCGGTCCGGTTTCTCTCGACGTGCAAACCGGATCGGGATCCATCTCCCTCCGTAAGGGACAAGCCGGTGTTGTCACGATTCATGCGCGCATCCGCGCTGCAGGCGGCTGGTTCAGCGGCATGAATGCCGAAGAGAAGGTGAAGCGCATTGTCGCCAACCCTCCCGTCGAGCAAAGTGGAAACGCGATCCGCATCGGCCGCATGGACGACTCCGAACTGCGCAACAACGTTTCCATCAGCTACGAAATCACCGCGCCGGCTGAGACGCGCGCCGATCTCCGCACCGGCTCTGGATCGCAAACCATCGAGGCCGTGCAGGGGCCAGTCCAGGCGCAAACCGGTTCCGGCAATATTCGCGCCTTTGACATCGATAGCGACGGCACCTTCCGCTCCGGTTCCGGCAACATCGAGTTGGAAAACATCCGCCGTAATCTGGAAGCCAATACCGGTAGCGGCAATATCCGCGCGCATAACATTGGCGGCTCCTGTAAGGCCAGCACCGGCAGCGGCGACGTAACTCTGGTTCAGGCAGGCAGTGGTGAAGTCGAAGCCAAGGCGGGATCGGGCACGCTTCGCCTGGAAAATATCAAGGGCAGCCTGCGCGCCAGTACCGGCAGCGGTCACATCTCGGCTGATGGCGAACCATCAGGCACATGGGAAGTCCGCACCGGCTCCGGTGGAATCTCGGTTCGCGTTCCTTCGAATGCCGCGTTCGATCTCTATGCGCATTCCAGTTCCAGTTCGATCAACCTGGGTGTTCCGGTCACCGTTGAAGGTACGCAGAACCGTCACGAAGTACGTGGCAAAGTGCGCGGCGGAGGCGGCTTCAGCCTGGATCTGCGCAGCGGCTCCGGAGACATAGACGTCAGATAGAAACGTCTGTTGGTTCCACACACAAATACGTGGGGCAGCCGACCTCGGCCGCCCTTCCGAGCGTAGCGAGGATTTGGTGGCGCGGGCGCCCTCGCCCGCGTTTTTGTGGCTTTTGCAGCGGCCTCTTGCCAGCTGTCGAAGAGCGCCCGTCCAAGATTTTTCCGAAATAACTCCTGGTAAACAACACATCAACGGCAATCCTCTCCGACTCAGGTATCCTTTTCCCGGTGAGGTTAATCTTCGACATCTTCGGTCAGACCCTGCGCACGCTGTGGGCTCACAAGCTTCGTTCGTTTCTGACCATGTTCGGCATCGCCTGGGGAGTTGGTTCCCTGCTATTGCTCGTCGGCCTCGGCGAAGGTTTTCGCTCCGGCAATCGTAAGCAGTTCGATGAACTGGGCGAGAACGTGATGTTCATCTTCGGAGGCCGAACGCCGGCGGTTCGCGGTAGCTTCGCCAGCATGCGTCAGTACTACCTTACCTATCAGGATTGTCTCGACATCAACGCAGAAGCCCCCGACGTCAAGGCCGTCGCGCCGGTAATCTCACGTAGCGACATCAAGGCCGTGAGTGACTACTTCACCAGCAGCGGACAATTGATGGGGGTTCCCGCCAGTTTTAACGTCATCCGATACTTGCCCGTTGCCGACGGCCGTTGGCTCGATCCCATGGATGACGACCAAAATCACCTGGTAGTCGTACTCGGAGATGAAGCCCGCAAATTGCTTTTTCCGGGCCGGCCTTCGGTAGGTAGCACCATCCTTTTGAATGGCGTGCAATTCCAGGTGGTCGGCACTTTGAAACGGATCGGCCACGGAGATAACAACACTTTAAACCTGCGCATCTTTATGCCATTTACCACGATGCAACGGTACTTCCCACCCACCTGGATGAAGGACGCTTTAAATCCGATCTCGTTCATTAACTACCAGCCCAGAACGCGCGAGTTGCATGAACAAGCACGACTCGAGGTCCACAAAATCATCGCTCGCAATCATGGATTCGATTATCGCGATCCCGACGCGTTCGATGAATGGGACAGCATTCGCACCGCCGACCAGGTAGGAAAAATCTTTGACGCCATGAACGTGTTCCTCGGCAGCGTCGGGTTAGTAACACTCGCACTGGGAGCGATCGGAATTATCAACATCATGCTGGTAGCCGTCGCCGATCGCACGCGCGAGATCGGTTTGCGGAAGGCAGTCGGCGCAACCAACGCCAGCATAATGTTTCAGTTCTTTATCGAAGGAGCCTTCTTGACTCTCCTTAGCGGCGGGATCGGCATGGGCGCTGCCGCGGCGCTGATGGCTCTTTTAGGCTTGCTGCCCTCGCCGCCGGGCTTCGATCCGCCCAAGTTGGTCGCCTCTACGGCAGTGCTGGCCATCGGGTCGCTCTCCATCGCAGGTGTGGTCGCCGGTTTATATCCAGCCAGGCGTGCGGCCTCCTTGCAACCAGTCGAGGCTCTGCGAAAAGAATGAAACGCGATCTCCTGCAGCAGGCTTACGGCGCGATGCGCCACGATCTTCGCAAGACCGTTCTCACCATGCTCGGCATGGCTTGGGGCATCGCCACGGTTGTTCTTCTGCTCGCCTACGGCGAGGGCTTTGGGCGAGCTATCCAGAACATCTTTGAAAGCTTCGGAGCCAAGGCCGTCGGCATTTATCCCGGCCGCACCTCTCAACAGGCAGGTGGAAACAAAGCCGGCGTACAGATCAGGCTCACCCAGGCGGATGTCGAATTAATTCGTAACGTGGCGCCGCTCATTCGCCACGTCTCTCGCGTCTCGGATAAGCAAGTCTTGGTGCAAGCCAGCGAACGCTCATTTACCTTTCCGGTCTACGGAACCGATCCCTCGATTCAAGATATTTGGAATTTGCAGATGCAGTCGGGCCGTTTCTTGAACGACGAGGACAACATCGAACACGGGCACTTTGCTGTCCTCGGCTCCGAGGCCAAAGACAAGCTTTTTGGAGGCATGCCTGCTCTCGGAGAACAAATCCGTCTGAACGGTGTCACCTTCCAGATCGTGGGCATACTTGCGCCGCGAATGCAGGAAGCCGATAGCGACGAAAACCGGAGTACCTATATCCCTTACAACACCATGAGCGTGCTCCAGGACACTTTCTACATCGGCGGCATATGGCTGGACTTCCAGGGTATGCAGCACGCCAAGCTCACGCAGACGATCCGCGAGTCCCTGGCCATCACGCACAGTTTCAAACCTGACGACGAGCGAGCGGTCTTTATATTTGACGCTCAGAAACAGTTGGAGCAGTTCAGCATCATCACGTTGGGCTTGAAAATCCTGTTGGCATTCATTGGGACTGTCACGCTCGGAATTGGCGGCGTGGGCCTAGCCAATATCATGCTGGTTTCGGTTACTCAGAGGACCCGCGAAATTGGCGTGGAGAAAGCCCTTGGTGCCCGCCGCCGCGACATCCTTTTTCAGTTTCTCGCGGAAGCCATGGTGATCACTGCGGTTGGCGGGGCGCTAGGGATTTTGCTGTCGTACGCGGTCTCGCTTTCCGTCGGACGCCTGACGTTCTACAGCGCAATGGCATCGCATGCCGAAGCTGGCGACATACGATTGATAGTGGCCCCGAAAGTATTGCTCATCTCCACGATTATCCTGGGACTGGTTGGTCTGATCAGCGGAATGTTCCCCGCCGTTCGCGCTGCAAACCTCGATCCCATCGAGGCCTTGCGCTACGAGTAAATCCTCGTCTGAGGATGCCCCATCTCGCCTTCTGTTGGCGAGGTGGGATGAGATATCTGTGGCGCGGGCGCCCTCGCCCGCGTTTTGTCTTGCTGCCATTTCGAGCGAGAGCGCGGATAGACACCGCGCCCGAGTTTTTGTCTTTCAATTACCTATTACCATTCACATATTACCTATTCGTCCAATTTGCTTTCTCCGCGCCACATCCGTCACAATCGCCTCGAGTCTGCATGATCGACATCCACTGCCACATCCTGCCCGACGTCGACGACGGCTCCCACTCCTGGGAGATGTCGCTGCAGATGTGCGCAATGGCCGCCCGGGATGGCATCGAACACATCGTCGCCACGCCCCACGCGAACTCCGAATATGTCTACGATCGTGACTACCTGCAGTCTCTTGTCGACGAACTGCAACACCGCATCGCCGGCCAGCTCACTCTGAGCCTCGGTTGCGATTTCCACTTCAGCTACGAGAACATTCAGGATGCGCTGCAAAATCCGCATCGCTTCACCATCGGCGATACGGGCTACTTGCTGGTGGAATTCAGTAATTTCTCCATTCCCCCGGCTACCGGCCAGAATCTTTCAGCGCTGATTCACGAAGGGTTGACGCCGATCCTCACGCATCCGGAACGTAACCCGCTGCTGCAACAGACGCCGGAGGTTGTGGTGGAATGGGTTTCGCTGGGCTGCCTGGTCCAGGTCACCGGCTCGGCTCTCACCGGCCGCTGGGGACGCCGCGCCCGTTCCGTTGCCGAATGGTTGCTGAAGAACAACGCGGTTCACGTGCTGGCCACGGACGCGCACGCTACCGCGGATCGCACGCCGATTCTTTCGTCAGGTAGAGATGCGGCCGGAGAGATCGTCGGAATCGAGAAAGCAGCAGCTCTGGTATACGACAATCCGCGCGCCATTGTTTCTGGGCAGCCACTGCCTCTTCCCGATTAGGACGTCCAAAAATGCAAAAGCCCCGGGCGAATCCCCGAGGCATCAAGGGCAGCTATGAAACTGAGTTAGTTTTGATCTCTCACCGAGGTTGCTACCGGGCCAGTCGTTATTGCGGATGCCGGCTTGGTGGTCGCTCCGGACGTCGCGTACGGACTCACCGCCGCGGTCTCGGGATTCAGCACTTGCGTGTGGTCCGGTCCCAGGCCCAGCTTGATCAGCGCGCGCGAATCGGGCAGCACCTTGGATTGCCAGCCATGGTCTTCCTGGTAACGCCGCATCGCTGCCTGTGTGCGGCTGTCCCAACTTCCGTCGGCTTCGCCGTTCAAATATTTCTCGCGGATTAACGCTTCCTGGATCTGCCGCGTACGGTCTGAATCGATGCCGTGCTGCCCATGCGATTTCCAGGAGCTCTTCGCGGTCTTCTTGCCGTGCTTTGATTTCGAGGTATGAGTGCTTTTGACGTGCGCTGTAGAACCTACTTTGGAAGCTTGCTTGGCGTGCGCTTTGGTGGTGTGTTCCTGGGAAGCCTGGCCTTTATGAACGCTTTTCTTCTTGCTCGTAGTGGTGGCCCCGGCCGCCGTAGCTAGCGTCAGAGCGGAGATCAGAAATGCAATAAACAGTCGTCCAGATCGACTCAAATAGCCACCTCTACCACTCGTGAACTCGCCAGAGCTCAATTCCTGCAACAGCTTAGAGTGAAAACCGGCTTCTCCGGTTTCCTCCATCCTAAATGAGTGGCGCCGAGGATGCCACAAAACCATGCCTCGGCGCCAGTATCTATCGTGTAAACAGCAGGTTACGGAAGGGTACCGCCCAGGAAGACGGTTCCCGCATTAGCCCCTGCTCGGCTCGGCCGCACCAGGAACACCACATCTTGGCCGCTCTTCAGATTTTGCGTGACCTTCGCAAAATCATCAGTGCTGTTCACCGGCTGCTTGTTGATCTCCAGGATCACGTCGCCGCGCGACAAGTTCACATCGTCGGCAAACGATCCCGGCTTCACATCCGTCACCACAACACCCTTGCCCGATGGCACCTGCAGCTTCTGCGCTATATCTGCTGTCAGGTTATCCACGGTGACGCCGAGCTTGCTTTGCTGCGGCTGCGATTCGTCACCCTGCTCGCCTTCCTCCAGGCCCAATTGCTTGCCGAACAGCTTGGAGCGGCTGGCTACCGTCACGGCGGTTTCGCCCTTCTTTCCGTCGCGGATGTATCCAACCTGGACCTTGGTTCCCGGCTTGGTGTTAGCAATGATGTCCACCAACTCGTCGCCGGTTTTCACCTGCTTGCCATTGATGTTGGTGATAGTGTCGCCCGTTTTCAGCCCGGCAGCCGCCGCAGGACTGTTCGGGACCACATTCGACACAGTCACGCCCGAGCCTCCGCCGTAGACTCGCGCCACAGCGGGATTCGGTTCAGCAGCGAATTCCACGCCGATCGATCCGCGAATGACACGGTGCTCAGGACCGATCAGGTCGTTGTAGACCTTGATTACGGTATTCGACGGCAATGCGAAGCCGACGCCTTCATACCCCTGGCCTTCGGTGAGGATCGCCGTATTGATTCCAATCACCTGCCCAGACATATCCACCAGCGGTCCACCCGAATTGCCCGGGTTGATCGCCGCATCCGTCTGTAGGAACGACTGGAATTGCCTGGCGGCCACCACATTGCTGCGCGCCTTGGCAGAGATGATTCCGGCGGTCACGGTCTGTCGCAGGCCAAACGGACTGCCCAACGCCAGTACCCAGTCACCCACCTCGGTACCATCCGAGTTGCCCAGCTTCGCCGTCGGCAGCGAGCGGTTCACGTCAATCTTGATTACCGCCAGATCCGTCTCTTCGTCCGTGCCGATTACCTTGGCATCATGCTGCACGCCCGGCGGATCGTCGTTCAGTTGCACTCGTACGCGATCGGCCTTATTCACTACGTGCCGATTGGTAATGATGTAGCCCTTCGAGTCGACAATCACTCCGGACCCCAGCGAACGCTGGCGCATGCCTTCCGGCCCCGCGCCCTGTCCACCTTGTCCACCGAAAAACTTATCGAAAAAGTCCTGGAACGGATTGTCCTCGTCGTCGCCATCTCCCGGACCCTGTCCCTGCGGCGGAGTCGGTTGTACGCGGCGTCGATGCGGATTCTTGATCGTCGATTCCGTATTGATGTTCACCACGGAAGGTTCGAGCTGTTTAGAAATCTGCGTGAATGTGTTCGAAAGCTGCTTGGGAGAGGGAAGCTGCAGTGGCGTCGCATCGGAGGAAGAACTCGACCCGTTCTGTCCCTTGACGCCAAAAGAGATCACAGTACCAATCAGAATTCCTACCGACAGGGTCAACAGGATCGCCAGGACTGATCCCAGTCGTTGGGAGCGAAATTTCTCCCATAAGCCGCTTACGCGCGGGTTCATATCGTCTTTCCTCCACGTACAAATGCGAATTGCTTATTATAGGGACGCAGGCAGGCCCTTTGCATTCTAAGCGTCACAGATGGACTTCCCACTCCAATTAGACGCGCTAAGCCCTTCCTGTGTTTCGGTTTACACAAAGAAATCTTCACGAAATCGGTATTTCCGGCCCCATCTCTCGCTGCGCTTCCGGCGTACTCCCCTTTAACTCCGAAACCAGGATTCCGCCCAGAATCAGCACAGCCCCCAGAGTAGCCCGTGCTCCCAACCGTTCATGAATCATGACAAACGACGTCAAGCCCGCAAACACCGGCTCCAGCACGAAGATCAACGCGGTGTGCGATGGCGGCGTGAATTGCTGGGCCCATGCCTGTATGGTAAATGCCGCCGCCGTGCATAACGTGCCCGTAATCAGTATTGCCCATAACACCTGCCGTGTCCAAATCACATGAACCGGCTGCAACGGAACCGTCACAAACATCAGGATCGCCGCCGTCAGCACCTGCACCGTCGCAATCGCAGCGAACGAATGGCTGCGCATCGCGCGTCCAGTGAAGATGATCTGCAGCGCAAACGAGCACGCACAACCCAGCGTCAGCAGGTCGCCCCGATTCATGCTCGCCAGGCTCAATCCATCACCAGCCGGGATGGTCATCAGGTAAAGCCCCGCTAGGGCGGAGACCACACCTACGCTCGTCCAGTTACTCGGAATTCGTCCGCCACGCGATCGCCAGAATCACCGGAACCAGCACCACCGAGAGTCCTGTGAGAAATGCCGATTTCGACGGTGTCGTAAATCGCAATCCTGAGGTCTGAAACGAATAGCCGAGGAACAGGAAGAATCCCACCAGCGCGCCTGCTCCCCACGTGCGTACACCCGCTTTGCGCAAAGCACTCCACGAGAGCGGAATCATGATTGCCGACGCCAGTCCCATGCGCACCGCGTTGAACAGCAGCGGAGAAATATCGTCGAGCGCATTCTTCACGATGACGAACGTCGCTCCCCAGAAGAACGTCACCATTACCAGCAGGATGTGGGCTTTGAGCGACCGGGACACGGAAGAAGTGTACCAGCGCAAGTTGGTCGACTCTGTCCGCACGTTCGATGGAGCTGTTTTCGCCACACCCCTTCGCCGCTGTCACCCTGAGCGAGGGCGAATGCCCGAGTCGAAGGGGCCCTACATCATTCGGAACTTCGAGAATCGATGAGGGCTCTTCAGCGAACGAAAAAAAAGGACGTATTGATTCACGGCCATCCACATTTTCACCCTGCTACACTGATCCGCTCCCATGAACGATCCCTCGCACCGTCGTGATTTTCTTCGCCTCTCTGGTGCTGGCCTTGCCGGTGTCGCGCTCCCTCTTCATACGGCGCAAGCCCAGACAACTTCGCAGATTGCCACTTCAGGTATCTATGACGCGAAAGCCTTCGGCGCAACTGGCAATGGAAAGACCATCGACACGCCGGCCATCAATCGCGCAATTGAAGCCGCAGCCAACGGCGGAGGAGGCACGGTTCACCTCCCTGCCGGAAACTATCTCTGCTACTCCATCCACCTCAAGAGCAATGTCGCGCTCTATGTGGATCAGGGAGCCACCATCATCGCCGCCGATCCCGCTTCGTCTGGATCCAGTTACGACCTCGCAGAAGACAAAACAACCTGGGACGCCTACCAGGACTTCGGACACAATCACTGGCACAACAGTCTCATCTGGGGAGAGGGTCTGGAAAACGTCTCGATTCTTGGGCCAGGTCTGATCTGGGGACGCGGTCTCAGCCGCGGCTGGGGCTCCGGCCCAATCGCCGAGCAACCCGGTGTCGCCAACAAAGCCATCGCGCTCAAGAATTGCCGCAACGTCATACTTCGTGATTTCTCAATTCTCAAAGGCGGGCATTTCGGCATTCTCGCGACCGGTGTCGACAACCTCACCATCGACAACCTGAAGATCGATACCGACCGCGATGGCATGGACATCGATTGCTGCCGTAACGTCCGCGTCTCGAACTGCGCCGTGAATTCACCTTGGGACGATGCCATCTGCCCCAAAAGTTCCTTCGCCCTCGGCTACCCCCGCGCCACCGAAAACCTCACCATTACCAACTGTTACGTCGCCGGCATCTATGAGCTCGGTACACTCCTCGATGGAACCTTCAAGCGTTTCGCTCCTAAAGAGAAAGCCTACGGTCAGGGGCGCATCAAGTTCGGCACAGAGTCCAACGGCGGCTTTAAGAACATCACCATCTCGAACTGCTTGTTCGAGGGCTGTTACGGCCTGGCGCTCGAAACCGTCGATGGGGCACTCCTCGAAGATGTAACAATCTCAAACATTGCTATGCGCCAAGTGGTCGCGCCGATTTTTATGAGGCTAGGCAGCCGCATGCGCGGTCCGGCGGGAGTCGCTGTGGGCAAGCTTCGCCGTGTTCTGATCAGTAACCTCGTGGCATCGGATTGCGATCCAGAGCTCAGTTCAGTTCTCGCTGGCATTCCCGGTCATGCGATCGAGGATATTCAGATTCGCGATGTTTATATTCAGCATCGCGGCGGTGGAACGATTCAAGATGCGCAACTAAACCCGCCAGAACTGGAAGCGAACTACCCTGAGCCGAACATGTTCGGACGAACACCGTCTCAAGGCTTTTTCATTCGCCACGCCAGGAATATCTCGATGAGTCACGTCGAAATCAGTGCGCTGAAGGAAGACCTGCGTCCCGCATTCGTTCTCGACGACGTGCAGGACTCCGATTTCTTTAGCATTCGCGCGCCTCAAGTGACTGGCGTGCCCTTTCGCGCTGAAGAATGTTACCGATTTTCGTGTGTTCGGGAGTAAGGACGTACCAGACGCGCGGCTCGACCACGTAGCGGAAAAGAATCTCTGAATCTCTTTATCGATGTCGATCAGTCT
Source organism: Terriglobia bacterium (assembly GCA_963826275.1). Taxonomy (GTDB): domain Bacteria; phylum Acidobacteriota; class Terriglobia; order Terriglobales; family Acidobacteriaceae; genus JAJPJE01. Next base: position 168,323 of record CAWGWI010000016.1, read on the forward strand.
CTCAGTCGATAGCCGCAGTCTCTCAGTCGATCAGTCCCTCGTTCTTTCAGTTCGTCAGCCCTTCCGTTCGTCAGCTTCGCTTATTTCATTCCCACTACCACCTTTTTCAGTGTTGTCACCCTGAGCGCGGGCGCACGCCCGAGTCGAAGGGGCCCTGCTCAATCACAATCTGAGCAGAAGGCGCCGGTTTCTCAGACCACCAATCTTCACTGTACTGATCGACTGATCGACTGACAGACTATCCCCGAAACACCAATCCCACCATCAGCACGCCAACGCACGCAATCACCACCATCAGAATGAAGATTGTGCCCCATGCAAAAAAGGTGATCACATCGAAGTCCACCTGGACACAATCTGCCAGCTTGCGAATCCCTGCCACTTCTGCCGCTCCATAAAGTGCCAGCAGCGCAAAGCCGAGCAGGCGTGCATACGCAAAAGCCGGCATATAGATCAGCACTGCGATTGTGGGAAGAACCGCGAATGCCGGTAGCAGGGCAAGAGGCGCGCCCATCATCAATGAATGCTCGCGCTCCTGCCATGTGATTCGCGTGGGAGTCATGCTGCTTCGAAGATTCTACTGCCTCCGACAGAATCGAGCCGATGTAGCGATCGAAGCATTAAAGCCGCGCCGGCGAACTAGCGCCCACTGCCGATGTAGTAGAGCCCGCTGGCGAAGTAGTGGAGCTCGCTGCCGAACTAGTGGAGCCCGCTTGCGACGTAATGGAGCCCGCTGGCCCTCCAGCGGGCAACTTGGCGGGTACCATCCTATTGCCGGGTCGTTTCGCGATGGTGCCTTAGAAACGCGCTGGGAGCCGATCGAGGACTTCCTGAACTTCAGGGAATAGCGAGTGCTTAACGCCATTCTCGTCAACAATCGCTAAAACCTGTTGAGGCGAGAAGCCGCTGAGGTTAGGATGTCGCGACAAAGAGTTGGCTTTGACCCGTCCATGACTGACCCAAACACGCTTGAGCGCTGGCGTCCTCATCCCCTTGTCTACTTTCACTGCTCTCTCGCGATCGTGTTGCTAGGAATCATCTGCACGGGGGGATTGCTGTTGCTCACCGCGCGATACTGGAAGCCTGAAAACGGGGTTAGGATCGCGATCCTCGGGCTCGGGCTATTTGTCGTTGTGCTTTGGTTGTCATTGTCGCGATGCTCGGCACCCGAACTTCCAGGCTTCCGCGGGCTGCTATTACTCACCGCATATATGACGATCGGGATGGGGAGCTTTTCATTGTTCTTCGTGATCCCCGCAGTAGCGTTCGCAATTGTCGCAATCATGGCGATTGCTCTTGTGAGCCTCTTACGAAACGACACGGATTACGCCCGGAGACGGTTTCGGACCCTCGTGGAGTTCTACCGGAAGCATCGGATGTACCAATAAAACCGGGGTTTCTGGGCAGCGGCCGAACCATTGCCTCGCTCGCGAAATTTTTTGTCAATACCCCAAGATCTTAGAAATCTCTGTAATCTGCTGATTCCACGCCGGAAATAAACTTCGCGAAAGTGTCCACTAGGTCCGCCTCAATTTGTCACAATAGAGGTGGCAACGCCGTTCAGAACGGTTATCTTCACTACTTCTGTGTCTGGGGAGATTCAGTGAACGCGACATCGGAGATGCGACCTTTGAACAAGACTTCCATCTCCACCCTGCCAGTGCTCACGACGCGTTCTTCGTCCATCACGCGACACTCTAACTGGAAATGACCAATTCGGTGTTGGGCAATCATGTTCTCGGTAATGTTTTTCAAGGCTTGCTGCCGAGCTTCGTCCGAGAGTTGCAGCGGACGCGCCTCCTCGAGTTTGGCGAACAACCTACGTGCCTCCTCATCGCGTTCCGCGGACTCAATCGGCAGCCGAACATTGAAAGTGACCCATTCGATGTCCATGACGTCGTCAGACCGCCCGCCAAATTCCTGCGCCTCTGATGGCACGACCTTCTTGCTGCCGTCAGGGAAGAGTTCAACAGCCGTTGTCGCCACTTTCAAGGCGTGTCTGTATTCGCCCGCCTTGTTTGGAAACGGCCTCCCTGAGACTCGGCATGTAATCTCAATATTTCCCAAGTTACTGACCTGAGCCAGTCCTGATGAAGACACGCTCACGATGCTGGCCTTGGCAAACTCACACAAAGCAGGTTTGTCGGCGGCGAATGCAGCGGACGCCAATATTGCTTGTGCCAGCAGCACGGATCTCAAAGACATGGTTCCCTCAGCGACACTGATCGGGTGCAGATACTACAACGGATTTCCGTTTACTGTCGGGAAATCGATGTCACAACCCGCGAAATTTTTTGTCAATACCCCGAGATCTTAGAAATCTCTGTAATCTGCTGATTCCACGCCAGAAATAAACTTCGGCAAAGTGTCCAGTAGGTCCCCTCAAATTTGCCACAATAGAGGTAGACACTGGAATTCGCGGCGTCTCTAGATTTTGCTTTTGCCTGACAACTGACTACTGGCTACTGACAACTGGCTACTGACAACTGGCTACTGACAACCGGCTACTGACAACCGACAACTCACTACTGACTACTGTCGGCCTTCGGCCGACCTAACTCCTTTGTTTTATCGGATCACTCGGACTAAGTCGAGGCGTTCAGCGGGCGTCTGAGCCCGCTGCCGAGATCCTGAGCGAAGCCGAAGGATCCCGTAAGTGCTTTGTTTAGCGGGACGATGGGACTAAGTCCTTTGTTTGCCGGGATGAGCCTTATCCCATGCCTCTAACCCCTTTAGAATGTGGGACAAGGGGACAGGGGGTACCCCCATGGGACGGTCCAAATCGGGAAATTTCCATGCAGCAAGCACAGGCTATGGCGCCTGGTAGACCGTCTTGCCGCCAACTACCGTGCGTAGCACCTTCGTCCCCAGAATGTTATGCGCCGGAATTTTCGTGATATCGCGATCGAGCACCACGAAATCCGCCAGCAGTCCCGGCTGCAATCGCCCCTTATCGCGCTCGGCGAATTCGGCAAATGCCGAATCGGTCGTATACGAGACAATGGCCTCTTCGATCGTCAGTTTCTGTTCGGGAAAATACGACTTAGTTCCCGCTTCGTTCTCTCGTGTCACGGCCGCGTACAGGCCGCGAAACGGGGTAAGCGGTTCAACCGGATAGTCAGTCCCAAACGGCAGTCGCACTTCGCTTTGCAGGAACTGTTGCCAGGCGTAGGAAGTCTTGGCGCGCTCCGGGCCAATGCGCGACTCCGCCCAATTCATATCTGTGAGCAGATGATTGGGCTGCATCGACGCGATCACACCTAACTGGTGGAAGCGCGCAAACTGGTCCGGCGCCGTCACCTGGGCGTGTTCGATGCGAAAACGAAAGTCGTCCACCTGCGCACGGCTTGGTGCTGCGCGTAGCTCCTTCTCGCGAATATCGCCGGCGGCGGCAGCAAACGCCTGGAGCGCCATCTCGACACCGCGGTCGCCAATCGCGTGGAAGCCGATCTGGAATCCGGCAGCCACGCGCTCACGTGTCATTTGATTGAGCTGCGCTTGTTCAAACTGCGGCAGACCGGAGTTCTTCGGATCGTCCGTATACGGCGCAAGCAGCGCCGCCGTGCGCGATCCCAGTGATCCATCCATGAAGCCCTTGAGCATGCCAGTGCGCAGCATCGTATCGGTCTGCGGATGATGTGCCCGATGTTCCTGCAAGACTGGAAGGGGATCGGTAAACGACAACCACTCGCTGATGCGGACGGAAAGCTTCCCTTCCCGCTCCAGGTCCTCGTAGACGAGAAAATCTTCCCACTGCGAGTAGTCCTGGATCGAGGTAAGACCGTAGCGCGCGGCATCGGCCAGCGCCAATTGGATCGCTTCGCGACGCTTTGCGGGCGTCGGCGGCGGAATAACCTGATCGACAGCGCCTCGCGCTTTTTCGCGCAAGATGCCGGTCGGCTCGCCGCTGTCGTCACGATCGATCTTGCCGCCCGATGGATCGGGACTGTTTTTGGTGATGCCAGCTTTCTGCAACGCGGCGCTGTTCGCCACGGAGATGTGGCCGTCCACGCGTCCAAAAACTGCAGGATGATTTCCAGTGACTGCGTCCAGATCCTGCCGCGTCGGCAGCTTCTGTCCGGGCCACATGGTGTGATCCCAGCCTTCGCCCACGATCCATTCGCCCGCAGGCGTTGTCTTGGCGCGCTCGGCGATGCGCTGCTGCATCTCCGCCAGCGACTTCACGCCGACCAGGTCGACGTTAAGCTTTTCCATGCCCCCAGCAGCAAGGTGGATGTGCGCATCGTTAAATCCGGGCATCACGAAGTGGCCACCGAGATCGATCACCTCGGTGCGCTTGCCGTTGAACTTCTGAATCTCTTCGTTGGTGCCGACCGCGACAATGCGCTCACCCGTCACCGCAATTGCCTGGGCGCGCTGCAAGGCCATTCCCTTAACGGAAACACTAGCCCCATTTTTCGTGATCAGAATGACGGCGCCGGTCAGGACATCTCCATTTGTGAAGATCCGGTCAGCAACTTGTGAGGTCTTTGTGGATTGCGAAAATCCCAAGAGAGATGACATCAGCAACCAGGTAAGCGCGATGCCCTTCATCATTGTCCTGTGTTGGAAACAGCTTCGCGTTTCGGTTTTTCGGGTTCGAATCCCGAAAGCGTCAATACGGAAAGCAGGATTCGCTTCAGCCCGAGTTCGCGCTGGTTCGGATCGTACCACTCCTGCAGAGTGTGCGCGCCGCCGCCGGTTCCACCAGCGCCCATGGCGATCGCTTCGCGCCCTTGAGACAACGGAATGTTGGCGTCGGTTGAAGCCCGCTGCAATTTGGAATTGACGCCGAGGTGTTCATCCACCGCTCGCACCACCGCGAGAATGCGCGCATCGGACGCGAGTTCCGCCGCCGGACGATTGCCGATCAGTTCCATCTGGTACGTCAGTTCCTGGTCGTCGCTTCGCGATCGTGGCGTTCGGCTAGGACCATGCACCGCAAACTCGAGTGACTCGCGCAGCGCCTGCTCCAGTCGCGCCAGTTGCTCCGACGATGTTGAGCGCAGGTCCACCTTCATGCTCGCCGATTCGGGAATTGAGTTCACCGAGGTTCCGCCGCTGATCGAACCGATATTGAACGTCGTCTTCGGATTGAGAGACACCGGTGTTCGGCTGAACTGCTCGATCGCCTTCGCCAGGCCGATGATCGGATTCGGCGTGCCAAAATCGCTCCACGAATGCCCGCCCGGACCGGTAACGGTGATCAAATAACGCCGGCTTCCCAGCGCCTGGTTGATGATGCTGTCGGAACCAGCGCCGTCGATCACCAATGTGTAACCGATCTTGTCGCGCCATGGTGATTCCGAGAACAGATGCCGCATGCCACGAACATCGCCCTCACCTTCCTCGCCGACGTTCGCAATAAATACGAGGGGAGCTTGTGTCTTAAGCTTGGAGGCTTGCAGCGCGGAAATCAGCGCCAACATTGCGGTGAGACCGGCGCCGTTGTCGGAAATGCCAGGCCCAAAGAGCCGATCTCCTTCGCGGCGCGCGTCGATCTTGGTTGCCGCCGGAAACACCGTGTCCATGTGCGCGGTAATGGCAATGTACTTGGAGTTCGGCACCGCGCCCGGCCGAACGCCGATCACGTTGCCGAGGGAATCGACTTGCACGTCCTTCAGCCCCAGGCTGACGAAATGCTTACGCAACCACTCGCCCCGCCGGCCTTCGCCAAAAGGCGGAGCGGGAATATTCGTCACTTCCAGTTGCCAATCGGAGAGCTGCCGTTGATTGGCACGGAACCATGAAAACGCACTGTGCACTTGCGAATCAGCCGCAAGTTCCACCACTTCCTTACGGATCGAGGCAGCAGCGTACACATTGACTGCGGGTGACGTCTCGGCTGAGGAGAAGAAGGCCATAACCAGGAATAGCGATATTACAACGAGCGGCCTTCGGATACACCAAAGCCGTTTTCGATTTCGCGCAACGAAATTAGTGATCTTGCGCACTCGCTGGATTGTAAAGCGATGGTGAACAGCAGCGCACCTGAACGTCAGTCCGCCGCCGGCTCCTGGCAGCACTCCAGGATCTCGGTTTCGGTGAGGATCCGGTCCGAACTCTTCGCGCGCTGGTAAATGCGCTCCACCAGTTCCGCATCGGGAAAGATTCCTCGTCGCTCCAGCCAGAACTGCACATTGGATTTCCCGCTCATTGGTCCGATCTCGATGATCTGTTCCATGCCGAAGTACGAAGCAGGAACGCCGGAGTACACGTTGTCCGCAAGCTCCACATCGTGCTTCCGATAGGCCTTGATAACGGCGGCTGCGTGCACTCCGGTCCCCGTGCGGTAGGCGTCGTCGCCAACTACCGGATAATTCTTCGGGATGGCGATACCGGTGGCATGGGAAATCGCATGACAGTAATCCCGTAGACGCATCAAGTCCTGATTTTCCCAGGGCTGGATCTTCATGAGTTTCAGATTCACCAGCATCTGATCCATCTGCGTGTTGCCGACCCGCTCGCCGATTCCCAGTCCGCTCGCGTGAACGCAGTTGGCGCCCGCGACGATTGCCGCCAGCGCATTCGCCAGTCCCATGCCGCGATCGCAATGCCCGTGCCAGTCCACGCGAATCTCCTCGCCCGAGGGAATCACAACCTCTTTCATCACGAAACGAACCAGATTGATGACGCCCATCGGCGTCGCGTATCCGCAGGTATCGCAGATCACGATGGCGCGCGCGCCCGCAGCAATAGCGGCGGAATACAGGCGTTTCACCGTTTCCGGATCGCAACGCGTCGTGTCCTCGGTGACATACATCGAGTCCAACCCCAGCGAGCGCGCATACGAAACAGCCTTCTCGGTTTGCTGCAGCAGGAAATCGTCGGTCCAGCCCTCCGTGTACCGCCGGATCGGACTCGAGCCAATAAACGTCGCCGCCTCAATGGGAATGCCGGCCTTCTGGGAAATCTCGGCGATGGGCCGAATGTCGTTTTCGTGAGTTCTAGCCGCACAGTTCGGCCTGATCTTCATGCGGTGAGTCGCAATCTCACGCGCCAAGCGCCAGGCTGTGCTCTACTGCGCGAGGACCCGCGCCTGGCAGACCAATATCGAGCATGTTGATCCCGAGCGATTCCATCAGATGTAGGATTTCGATCTTTTGGGGAATTCCGGGATCTATTACCGACGGCGACTGGAGACCATCACGAAGGGACTCATCGTTGAGGAGAATCGGACCTCGCGGCTTTACCTCAGGTCCGGGGATATTATTCCAGTCGTAAATCAGCCCTGGTTGCATGCCATCCTCTGTGCCCCCGCGCCTCACTTAGATGCGTAACCCTACGGGCTCGACTCGCTGCGCAGCCCCACGCTGCGCCAAGTGCTAAGCTTTAACGCATCGTCCACCACCGGACGCTACTGTCCGTTCTTGGGCGGAGGATTCAATCCCCACTCGGAAACTTTTCCTCGTCCAGCCACGGATTCGTTCCGTGGATCGGCTGGATTCGGCAGGTACAACGTCTTGCAATATTCGCAGCGGTACACCTCGGCATTGCGGCCGTAGGCCTTCTCCACGTCGCCGCACTCCTGTTCAAGGACGTCGCTCGCATAGAACCACCGCTTTAAGTGGCCCGCGCAGAGCTTCCCTTTTTCGTCCCTTTCACTGCAGGAACGCTGCAAGTGCATCTTGATTTTTACTTTGTGTTTGGGAAGTTGCGGAACTGCGGATGGTTCTTGCTGCGGAACTGGCTGAATCTGATTACCGGCCAATGACATTACCTCGACGATCAAACGCTGATCCTGCCGACCGACAGCCCATTTTAGACCAGGCGCACGAGCTACCGCTACGGTACTTTGGATGTAACCAGCTACAACCGCTTGCGGATCAGCGCGCCAGTCGAGCCGAGCGCGCCCCGGATGCGTTTCGCAATACCCGGCGCAAACAGCATGTCAGTGAAGTCGGACATCTGCCGCATGAGCTTCTTGCTGTATCCATACCACCAGAGCTTCTTCATATGCGGCGTGAGATCGCTGTCCACGTACTTCACCCGCACCATCTCTTCCAGTCCGAGCCTGCCGTGAGTGCGCCCTAGGCCGCTGGCCTTCACGCCGCCGTGCGGCGCCTCGCTGATGCCAAAACCACAGATCACGTCGTTTACCATCACCGTTCCGGCATGCAGCTTTCTGGCAATGGCTTCGCCGCGCCTGCGATTTTTAGTCCACACGCTGGCGGCCAGTCCGAATTCCGAGCCGTTGGCCATCTGGATCGCCTCTTCTTCGGTATCAAAAGGCATCACTGGCAGCACCGGACCAAACGTCTCCTCGTTCAGCAGTCGCATAGAGTGGTTCACTTCCGCGATGACGGTTGGGGCATAAAAGTTCGGACCAAGTTGCGGAAGCCGCTCACCTCCGCAAAGCACGCGCGCTCCCATCGCCTTCGCTTCGTTTACGTGCGCTTCCACGATTTGCAGCTGACCCTGGTGAATCATTGGTCCGACTTCGACCTCAGGATCCGTGCCTTTGCCGACACGCAACTTGCGCGTCTTCTCCACGCACGCCGCCAGGAACCTGTCGTAAAGGCTGCGATGCACATAGCAGCGCTCCACGGAAAGGCAGGTCTGGCCCGCATTCACAAAGGCGCCCCAGACAGCGGCGCTCGAGGCAACCTCGACGTCCGCATCTTCCAGCACGATCATCGGATCTTTGCCGCCAAGTTCGAGCACCACCGGAAGCAGGCGTTGCGCGGCAGCTTGCGCGATCCGTTTCCCGGTAGCAACGGAACCCGTAAAGATGACCTTATTGATGGGCGCTCCCATTAAAGCGGCGCCTGCCGGACCTTCTCCAATTACAACCTGGAAAACATCTTCAGGAACTCCCGCCTGATGAAGCAATCTTGCCAGCTCCACGGCCGCAGCCGGGGTGAACTCCGAAGGCTTAGCGACCACGGCGTTACCGGCAGCGAGTGCGGCCAGTGTTTCTGTCGCAGGAATTGAAAATGGATAGTTCCACGGCGAGATGATCGCAATCACTCCGTAGGGCTCGCGCAACAGCCGTCCGCGCTTCGCTTTCAGGATCGGATTGCCATGCGGGACCACTTCCGGACGAAGCGCGTCGTAGGCATGCTTCTTCAGGAAGCGTACGACATCGAGCACGACCAGCACTTCCGTGAGCAGCGCCTCGACTTCCGGTTTGCCCGCCTCGCGGCTAATCAGATGCGCGACTTGAGTTTTGTTCGCGTGCAGCAGACGCTGGAAGCGTCGCAGGATCTGGAGACGTTTGCGTATGCCCAGCCGATTCCACTCCGGCTGCGCTATACGAGCGCGCTCCACCGCGGCCTGAACCTGCGCGGTATCCATGACCGGAAAGCGGCCGACAATCGAGCCATCAGCCGGATTGGTGGAGATGATTTCCCGCAGGGCGACTTTGGATTCCGAGGCCATCCGTTGCGCAGTATCCTACGCTCAAACCTGCTCTGGCGGAGCGTCGTATTCCACGCTGACGAGGTAGAGACCGCTCGCTGGCGCAGTCGGCCCGGCCACAGAGCGATTTCGCGATCCCAGAATAGGAACAATGTCGGAAGCCGGAAGACTTCCCTTTCCGACGAGTAGGAATGTCCCGACCAGGTTGCGCACCATGTGATGAAGAAAGCCGGTGCCTCGAACCTCGTAAATCAGTTCGGCCCCTTCGCGCCGAAAATCGGAAGAAAGAATTGTGCGAATATTCGACGGCCCTTCTTCGTCGCCGTTCGCCTCTTGAATGCGCCGGGCGCGATCGGGATCGGCCGCCGCAAACGAAGTGAAATCGTGCTCCCCGATAACGAGGCGCGCCGCCTCTCCCATTGCCGCTTCGTCCAGTGGATAAGGATGATGATAGACATAGCGCGCGAGAAATGGTGGGCAGATGTCTTCACGATAAATACGGTAGCGGTAGGTCTTCGCCGTCGCGCAGGCGCGCGGATGAAACTCCGGGGCCACTTCTTGCGCGCAGATGACGCGAATTGCCGACGGCAGCGTGTCGTTCAGTGCGATGACGAGGTTCGGCGCGGGAATCGGGGATTCGGTCTGAAAGGCCGCAACCTGTGCTACCGCGTGTACTGCAGCATCGGTACGGCCCGATCCCTGAGGTAGAACCTTCTGGCCTGTGACGCGCTCGATGGCTTCCGCCAAAGTACCCTGAATCGTCTTCTGATCCGGCTGTACTTGCCAGCCCGCGAAGTCGCTTCCGTCGTAAGCGAGCACGAGTTTGATGTTACGCGACACTGGAGATGAGGCTAACAGTGCAATTTGGAAACCACAATGTCGCGCGGACGGCGCCATGCCGCTGTCCCATTTCGCGCTTGCAACAAATAGCCTCGTTCAAGCAAAATGTGAATGCAGATTCTCATTTTTTGCAGCTTGCAGTTAACGATTCCGGATTTGCCCCGTCATTAACCATGAAAGGCATTCCGTTCGCCTACTCGGCTATACTTTAGGTTCTTCAATGTTCCGGATTGGTCAAAGGATTGCCTGCGCTGCGTTTCTCTTTAGCGGCTGCGGCACAACACCGGTCCAAATTTCTTGAACTATTTACCCGGGTATTCCGTATTCCCAGTTGACGAATTCGGCTCCGGGCAGTCTGTTGAGAGTACTAACTATTGGGAGACAAGCGGATGCGCTTACTGGGTCATAACTCTCTACGTGCCAGTCTGTTGGCAATCATTCTTCTGGTTCTGGTCACTGCTCTCGGTGTGGCCCAAAACACAGCGCCTTCTGCGCCGCCGCCGCAAACAGCAGTGAATGCGGCCGTCCAAACGGCAAAGCCGGCACAGCCTTTCCCGGACTATTCAAAACCGAAAGGCCCCTGGTATAACCTGCTGGCCCCCTATTCGCCACGGCACGTGCAGACGCCGAGTTATGCCAATAGCCCCCGCATTGATGCCGTTTTCAAAGACGGCACAATGTATTTGTCGCTGCAGGACGCGGTCGCACTGGCGATTGAGAACAACCTCGACGTCGCCATCCAGCGCTATAACATTCCGATCGCCGATACCGATATTCTGCGTACCAAAGCCGGGTCCATCTTTCATGGTGTCAGTGCAGGCGTAGTCCAAGGCACTCCGGGGGGACAAAGCGGGTTCGCAGCTAGCGGGAGTATCGTTGGCACCCAGGTCGGTGTTGGTGGCGCGGGCGCCGGCGCGGCGGGCCAAGTGTTGTCCACACTCGGTCTGGGCCCTTTCCCATACTCTTTCGATCCAACCATTACCGGTAATATCTACGGTGAGCGAGCCCAAACACCGCAGGCTACGCCCCTGTTCGCCGGCGCGTCGACTTTGGGACAGAATTCGACAATTGCCAACTTCACCTACAACCAGGGGTTTGGAACTGGCACGAACATCGGAGTTGGGTTCCAGAACAATCGCATCACGAATAACTCGCTCCTCTCGAGCATCAATCCGCAATTGGGTTCCAACTTCCGGTTCACGCTGACACAACACCTGCTCAGCGGATTCGGCTGGTCAGTGAATACTCGTTTCATCAAGATCGCTAAAAACGATCGGGAAATCACCGACGTAGTTTTTCGTCAGCAGATTATTTCCACCGTCACGCAGATCCAGAACATTTACTGGGATCTCGTAAATGCCTACGAGGATGTGAAAGTGAAAGAACGCTCGTTAGCGCTGGCGCAAAAAACTCTGAATGACAATCAGAAGCAGGTGGAGATTGGCACGCTGGCGCCGATCGAAGTGGTTCGCGCACAGTCACAGGTCGCACAAAGCAATCAGGATCTGATCGTTTCACAAACCAATCTTCAATACCAGGAACTGTTGATGAAGAATGCCATCAGCCGGAACCTCACCGATCAGATTCTGGCCTCGGCTCACGTGGTTCCTACCGATACAACCGCACTGCCTGCGGTTGAACCGGTAGTTCCAACTGAGGATCTGGTGAACGAAGCATTGTCTCGTCGGCCCGAGTTGGCGATCTCTCGCATCAACCTGCAAAACCGTGACATTAGCAATAAGGGCGTACGAAGTGGAATGCTTCCTCAGCTGGATGCCTATGCCTTCTACGGCGCGGCTGGTTTGGCTGGTGTTCAGAACCCGAATTGCACCAACGTCCAGTTCGGATGCCCGTCCGCGGGAAGCATTCCAACCACCGGTTATAGCGACGCATTCACCAACCTGTTCAACAGCAGCGCCCCCGACAAAGGCCTGGGAGTTCAATTGACGATTCCAATCCGCAACCGTGCCGCCCAGGCGGATCAGGTGCGATCCGAACTGGAGTATCGTCAGGCGCAGATGGTCCTTCAGCAGCAGGAAAACCTTGTTCGAATCGACGTTCGCCAGACTCAGTTCGCACTGATGCAGAACCGGGCGCGAGTTGAAGCTGCCCGCCGGAGCGTCGACTTCTCGCGCGAAAACCTGGGCGCCGAACAGAAGAAATACGATCTCGGCGCTTCCACCAATACTCTGGTACTCCAGGCGCAGCGTGATCTTGCCCAGTCAGAATCGGGACTCATCACCGCGCTGACGGCGTACGAAAAGGCGCGCGTGGATCTCGATCGCGCGGTTGGACGGACGCTTGCCAAGATGAATATTAATCTTTCCGATGCGCAGGCCGGGACGGTTCAAACACCTCCCACTATTGACAATGTGATGCCTCGCAAGGAAGTGAGCCCGGAGCCGAATACGGTAACCCCGCAGCCCAATCCGAACGAAAGCGGGCCTACCACCAATCCGCAGGCGACCACGCAACCTCAGTAATTTTCGGCAGTATCGAACCGGCCCAGCATGCCAACGTGCTGGGCCTTAACTTTTGCGCCCTGCACGTTATAGAGAGGAACGCGCTCGGTGTGATTAAATCGTTGACGTGACGCTCTCGGTCGTCGTCATCACACACAACGAAGAAGCAAATATTGGCCGCACCATTGCCAGTGTGCAACCGCTGACCAATGCAGGCGGCGAAATCGTTGTCGTGGACTGCGGTTCAACCGACGGTACCGTTGGGATTGCGCAAGCCCTAGGCGCGAAAGTTTTCCTGGAAGACTGGAAAGGCTTTGCAGCGCAGAAGAACTCCGCGATCGCAAAAGCCAGTGGTAACTGGATTCTCAGCCTCGATGCAGACGAAGTAATAACTGAAGATTCGCGTGCCGAAATCGCGCGCATTCTCGCCTCGCCGGATCCCCTCATCAACGGTTATTGGATTCCTCGAATGAACTACATCTTCGGGCGCTGGATCCGCCACGGGGGATTCTGGCCCGATTCAAAACTGAGGTTATTCCGTCGTGGGACTGGGCGTTTCCTCGAGCGCCCCGTGCATGAAACCATGCAGGTGGAAGGCAATCTCGGACATCTCACGGAACCGATGTTTCATGAAGCGTATCCCACTCTTTCGGCATACATTGAACACATGAACCGCTATTCTTCTCTCGGCGCGCAAATTGCGGTCGAGAAGGGCGAAACCGGCTTTACGCTTCTTAACATTCTTTTACGTCCACTCGGCACGTTTTTTTATAACTATGTATTTCGCGGCGGTTTCTTGGATGGCCGCGAAGGATTACTTTTGCACCTATACCATGCCGTTTATGTCTCTTGGAAATATGCCAAGTCGTGGGAGTTGGCGCGACAGCGCGAAGTGAAAAGCAGCTCTTGAATCTCTCCCGTGAAATTCCGCGCGGCAAAGCTCAAACCGATTCTCGGACAAAATATATGACATCCAGATTCATTTCTCATGTAGTCCTGACGACTTTTGTAATCTTTGCGGCCATCCAGCTCTCCGGCCAGAACGCCGCCCCTGATGCGAGCCTCACCGTGGAAACTAATAATCCCAGTGCGGCGTCCTCCACACCGCGCCTGACCGGCGCGCAGAAACAGCAGGTGGATGACCTGTTGCGTGAACAGTCACAACGTCTCGATGCGGCGCTTCATAACCGTGAATTGGCAAGCACCGGCCAGCCTGAAAACGTTGATGCCATCATGAAAGACATTTCCGACCGCATTCACGCGGTGCTTACTGACACGGCTGGCGCAGCGCAACAGGCAAATCCGAATCTGCCCTCGGCGCCGAGTCCGGAAACGCCGCTTGCTCCCGAACGCTACTTCCTGCGCCCGAGTTCCGCCGATTACAGCCAGTCCAAGGGCTTTTTCCCGATCACACTTTCGATCTACAAGGTAAAGCAGACACCGTCCCCGTCGTTCGTGAATACCCCTCGCATCGAACAGTTATTGCAAAACGGAAACCTGATGCTGGGGCTGGACGATGCCATTGCTCTTGCGCTGGAAAATAATCTCGACTTGGCGATCGCACGCTACAACCTCGACATCGCCGACACGGATCTGTTGCGTTCGAAATCAGGCAGTACGATTCGCGGCGTCAGCACCGGGCTGGTCACCGGCACTCCTGGCGGAGGCGGCAGTGGTGTCACCGGTGCGGGCGGTGGGGGGCCGGGTGGAACGAGCGCCGGAGCCGGAGGATCGGCTGCTGGTATTGGAGGCATCGTGGTAACCACCACAGGTGTCGGCCCAACTCCCGCGCAGTTTGATCCGACTCTGAGCGGCACGTTGGCACTGGATCGGTCGACCACGCAGGCGACCAACCCGTTCTCCGGAACTCCGCTGCTGACGAATCACACCACGACCGGAAATTTCCAGTATTTGCAGGGATTCTCGCCGGGTACAACATTCACCGGAACCTTCGACAACTCACGCGTAGCCAGTAACAACACGCTCAATTTTTTCAATCCTTCGATTGCCACGAGCCTGCGATTCCAGGTGACCCAACCCCTGTTGCAGGGTTTCGGAGTTGAAGTCAACCGCCGATTCATTCTCCTGGCACAAAACAATCGCAAAATCACTGACTCCTCGTTCCGGCAGCAGGTGATCTTCACGGTGACGCAAATTGAAGACATCTATTGGGATCTCGTAAGCGCTTACGAAAGCTTGCGTGCGGCAGAACGAGCCTTGGCCGTGGCGCAGGAACTGGTAAAGAACAACGAACGCCAGGTGCGCATCGGAACTTTGGCTCCCATCGAGGTAACTAACGCGCAGGCGCAAGTGGCGACGGCGAATCAGAATCTGATCGTTGCGCGTACGAACCTGCAATACCAGCAGTTGTTGATGAAGAACGCCATCTCCCGCAGTCTTCAGGATCCAACCCTGCAGGCGGCGCCCGTGATTCCCACCGACACCGTGAGCATCGCCGCAACTCCGGAAGAAACGGCGCCGCTGGACGACCTCGTAAGGCAGGCAATGACGCAGCGTCCTGAAATCGAGCAGGCAGAAATTGATTTGAAGAACCGGGAGATCAACCGCAAAGGCGCCATCAATGCACTCCGCCCGGTGATCGATGTTTATGGCTATTACGGCGGTGCGAATCTTGCCGGCCCTCCAAATGCCAATGCCACCGTCTGCTCTCCAACGACTACGAGCTTTTGCGTTCCGGCCGGCGCAGCAAGCACAGGTTATTGGGACGGGCTTGGAAACGTATTTAACAACACGGTTCCCGATAAAGGCGCGGGAATAAATATCCTGATTCCCATTCGTAATCGCTCCGCGCAGGCGGATCAAGTTCGTGCTGAGCTCGAATACCACCAGGCCGAACTGCGTCTCCAACAGCTGGAAAACCAGATCCGCATCCAGGTACGCAATGTTCAATACGCGTTGCAGCAGGATCGCGCACGCGTCGAAGCCGCCCAGCAGGCGCGCACGTATGCTCAACAGAGCCTGGATGCCGAGCAGAAGCGTCTCGCCGTGGGGGCTTCCACCGTCTACAACGTGATGACGCAAGAAAACAATCTGACAGCGGCCGAGAACAATCTCATAGCCGCCACCACGGTTTACGCCAAAGATCGCGTTTCCATGGATCAAACGCTAGCGCAGACCCTCGAACGCAATCACATTGCGCTCGACGACGCAGTGATGGGCCAGGTGCACGCGGCGCCCAACGTCCCGGACTTGCAAAGGATACCGGCGGCGCCTGCTGTTCCAACTCCATCCACCCCGAGCGCACCGCCGTCGGGCTCGGATCAGCCAAAGGCGGGAGCAGACTGATTTTTCGCGCGATGCAGCTTCGTTCATCTCAGTTGCCCAGCAACAAAGGAGGAGAGCTGGTAAACATTTTTCCAATTCTGGCGTAGAAAACCGATTCGCGATACGAACAACTCGCTTTGGAGTTATCATCAGCGCCGCTGGGGCGGGCTTCAATGCGATCACGTCTGGGTCCTATCTGGGTCGCTTTCTTTCTACTGGCGCTTCACGCCATTGACATCGCTGTTTTGGGGGAACACGGGGCGGGCCCGCTAGTTTCGGGAATCATCCAGCTGTCGATGGGTCTGCTCGTAACCTTTGCCTCCTTTCGAGCAGCGCAGCGATCCGATTCATTTGGACGCGTGTTCTGGCGGTTGTTCGGCACTGGACTCATACTCTGGTGCATCGGACAATTCCTCGCCACTTATATCGGCGACATCCTCCATCATCCTTCTTTGAGCATTCCTGCGATCAATGTGTTCCTGTACTCCTGGCAGGCGCCGCTGCTGATGTGCTTGTTTCTCGACCCTTCGTCGGAGACCGAACATCTCGATTGGGAGCGATTCTTTGACTTCGCACAGGTTGTGCTCGCATTTGTCCTGCTCGACGTCTATCTCTCCAACCTGCCGCTGGAAGGAACCGACCTCGGCGCCTGGCACCTGAACGCGATCGCGGACGGTCTCATCGCAACCGCGTTTCTCATTCGCGGATTTTCGTCGGACGTGCCGCAGGTCCGAAGACTCTTCCTGCAGTTCGGTCTTTTCCGCCTGATTGCACTCCTCACTGACTCCTGGTTTCTGATTGCTTCTCCCACCGCCCGGCGTGGCACCTGGTTTGACCTCGTCTGGAGTTCAACCTGGCTCATCCCGCTGATCGCCGCAGCAACCTGGAATGGCAAAAAACTGCCCGTGTCGTCGAAAACTTCAGAATGGCGCGAAAGGCAATTGCACGTCGCTCAAATCCTTCCTCTTATCGTGCCTGTCCTTGTTTTGCTGATGGCCCTACAAGTAGCGAAGAACCGCCTCGCCATGGCAGGAACGGCGATGCTGCTCTCGTTAGGAATTTCCTATTGCCGGCTTATCCTGGTACAACGCGAGCGCCGAAAAAGCTACGAGGCGTTGAGCGAGCGCACCAACGAGTTGCAGCGCGTCCTGATTTCGATTTCCGATTACCTCTGGACCGCCGAGATCGATGCTCATGGGAAACTCGTATACCGCTATCAATCTCCGGTAGTCGAGAAAATTGCCGGTCGTCCTGCGGAGTTCTATCAAGCATCGCCCGAGAGCTGGTTGAACACCGTGCATCCTGACGACCGCGAGCCCTTTCAGGCAGCGCTGAAGCGTCTGTTGAATCGAACTTCATCTTCCGAAGAAGAGGAATATCGTATCGTGCTGCCGGATGGTCAGATCCGCTGGGTGCGTGACAGCGTACGAGCCACACCTCTGGCCGATAACGGCATTCGCCTCGACGGAGTCGTGAGTGACATTACCGAGCGCCGGAGACTCGAAGATCAACTTCGTGAGGCGCAGAAGATGGACGCCATCGGACGGCTGGCCGGAGGTATCGCGCACGACTTCAACAACCTCATGACGATCGTTACCGGCTACGGCGCCCTCTTGCATGAAGGACTGGAAAAGAATCCAACGCTTCGCGACCGCGTCGATCAAATCCAAAAAGCCGCGCAACAGGCCAACGATCTCACACGCCAGTTGCTTGCCTTTGGCCGCCGCCAATTGCTCCGGCCAAGGATACTCAACCTCAATGACATCCTCGAGCAGATGGAAAAGCTGCTACGCCGCGTGCTGAGCGAGAATATTGATCTGGTTATCGAGCGCGACCCGTCGCTTCACACCATTCGGTCGGATAGCGGTCAGATCGAACAGGTCATCATGAATCTCGTGATCAATGCGCGCGACGCGATGCCGGCCGGCGGCAAGCTAGTCATATCTACCGGAAATGTGGTTTTGGATGAAACCTACGCACGCCAGCATCTTGAGGTGAGACCTGCCGATTATGTTTGCTTAAGTGTGAGCGACACCGGCCTGGGGATTGACTCCGAGACGAAGGCTCACATCTTCGAGCCGTTCTTTACCACCAAGGAACCGGGAAAAGGAACTGGACTAGGTCTGGCAACCGTCTACGGCATCGTGAAGCAAGCGGACGGACATGTGATGGTTGACAGCGAAACGGGACATGGCACCACGTTCCATGTTTATTTTCCTCGCGTCGAAGGAGAGATCGCCCCCGAGTCTTCCGTCGAACTCGAAAAGCCTGTGCGCGGTGCGGCAGAGACGATTCTGTTAGTCGAAGATCAGGATGGCATTCGCAACCTGCTGTCCGTAATACTGCGAGCAAATGGTTACAGCGTCTTATCGGCGCAGAACGGTCTGCACGCACTGACTGTTCTCGAAAAACACCAGGGGCCCGTCGATCTCATGATCTCCGATGTCGTTATGCCGCAGATGGGAGGCCGTGAACTCGCCGCCGCGCTCGCAAAGACTCATCCCGAAACCAAGGTGCTGTTCATGTCGGGACATGTCGAAAACATTCATGAGTTGATTTCGCCCGGACATGCGATTCATCGACAAACCGTTCACTCCCCAAGCGCTGCTGCGAAAAGTGGGAGACATCTTGTCTGCACTTGAGAAAATCTGCATAGAATCGCGGGCCCAATCCAGAGAGATGATGCGCCCAGATGACATAGAGAGATGATGCAGAGAGATTGTGCGGCTCGCGGCGTTCTGCGATCGCTTGTTTCGGATGACCACGATCCAGCGCGTGTAGTTACACAGAACCAACGACTCGGAACCGTCGCTTCCCGTCGATCCGCGCTTGGTCTACCACAGGTCGAGATGCTAGAATTGCAAGTAATTGATTCGCAAGAGTTAGGGCGCTTAACTCAGCGGTAGAGTGCCATCTTCACACGGTGGAAGTCATAGGTTCGAATCCTATAGCGCCCACCAATATTTCTGTTCACAATCAATAACTTACAAAACCACTGGAGTCGGATAAGGGTCAGTAGAGACTATGCCCTCGTATTCACTGCTGTTCCGGCATCGTACGGCATAATCTGGACCATCCGTGACCTTCTATGCCGCTCTGGACAATTTCTGTTGCCCGCTTTCACTGTGCTCCAGTTGGTTATAGAGACCTGCAAGGATTGCTCCGCCAACAGCGCCGTCCAGTAGAGCGTATCCAGTACCGACCACGACGTCTTTCAAATTCGGTTGTGCGTGGTATCCCGGATAAATCGAGCGGATAAGATTCAAAAACTGCCTGCCATACTTGGGTTCAATCAAATTAACCAGTCCGACAGTCAAAACCGCTCCGCCCCACAACACGGATGAAGTAATAGACATTGCTCGTACATTCAGTTTCATGACGCGCTCCTTTCAATCCGACCTTAGCTCTGGATCGATTTGAATAATTTGCTTCTCCTTACGCTGCCGGTTTTTTGCGGTTACTCGGGACAGTGGATGGAATCATTACGGCCGTGGAGTGTCCCCCGTTTTCCTGGAAATTGGACTGCAGAAATTCAATCAACCGTTGCGGAGTAATCACTCCCTCCAGGCCGCGGACATCACCGCGGCGGACCACCGGCAGGAGCCCAGGGCTCTTCCCCAATTGCTCGATCACCACCTCCAGCGGCTGGTCAGGGTACACATGCGGATAGTCTTTGATCAATATGCTGTCGAGGGAGGCGGTTCCCCTACCAAGTCGGACCGCCTCTTCGATTTGATCACGTGTGACAAGCCCCGCGGACAATCCATTGCTTCCTACCACGAAGCTATTGGCATCGGTTTCGGCAGCCAACTTCGATGCTTCCGCCACCGACCGTTCCGGGGGAATGAAGATGGTGTTGGGAACCATGATGTCGCGTGCGCGCCAAACTGCCGGCATACGCGTCCTGGCGTCCGGCAGATATACGTGATCCTGATGCAGCAACGCGTGGTACAAGGGGACCGGCTGGAATCGCTTCGAGATGGCCAAGCTGATCATATTGGCGATCATCAGAGGAACGAGTATCTGATAGTCCTGAGTAAGCTCGAAGATCATGAACACAGACGTCATCGGTGCGCGAATGATTCCTGCAAATGTCGTTCCCATGCCGACCAATGCATACGCGCCCGAATCCGCAGCAGAAAAGGGAGCGAAACGGTGCACCAGGATTCCAACGGCGCCTCCAGCCATGGCGCCAAGGTAAAGACTGGGAGAGAAAATGCCGCCAGCGTTGCCCGAAGCATACGAGATGATCGTCGCGACCAACTTCATAACGCACAGAATAATCATGGTCTTCAATAAGAGCTGGTTGTTCAGCGCCTGATCCACGTACTCATAACCAACCCCGAGCACTTGTGGGAAGAAGATCAGGATTACGCCGATCATCAGGCCGCCGATGGCGGGCTGGTAGATGCGGGAACGTTTGGGCAAACGAAGAAAGATTTTGCGAAAGCGTAGCAATCCCTTACAGAAAGCCAACGACACGATTCCGCCAAGGATTCCCAGGGCTACGTAGGCGATCAATTCCGCAGGATCAACCAGGTGGTATGCGGGCACATGAAAGATCGGATTGTTGCCCAGGATAGAGCGTTCAACGACTACCGACGCCACAGAAGCCAAGACCGTCGATCCGATGAGGGCTGCGTTCATGTCACCGATGATCTCTTCCAGCGCGAAGAGAACAGCAGCGACCGGGGTATTAAAGGCGGCAGAAAGAGCGGCGGCGGCGGCGACCGGAACCAGGCTTTGCACGCGCGCCGGTGAAAGACGAAACCATCTTCCGATGGAGGAGGCAATCCCCGCGCCGACCTGCACAGAAGGACCCTCGCGTCCCATCGAGTGCCCGCAACCTATACACAGAACACCAGTGACAAACTTCCCAAAAGCTACACGCCCCGGCACCACACCCTGCTTTAAGTGGTAAGCAGCCTCAGTCTGCGGGACGCCACTGCCACGCGCATCCGGAAAAAATTTCTCGAGCAGGAATCCCGTGAACAAGCTGACGACCGTCGGAACCAGAATGAAGCGAAGATTTGTGGGCGAGTTCCCGAAAAGCAAATGTGTTGTGCCCTTGATGGCGAGAGTGAACAAAACGGCCGCCAGGCCAGCGAGCACACCGATGACCATTGTCAGCACCAGAAAAATCTGGTTCTCGCGGATCCGGAGCCGCGCACGAAGAGAAAGGTCGAAAGTGCTCATTCCGCGTCACCATGTTGGCGAGCGATCAATAGGAGCGCTTCATCAGCCGGCTCGGCGCCGCCACATTTGGCGCTCGTAGCTTTCTCGATTTGGTAAGCGAGCTCCAGGGCAGTCCTTGTCAGTCCAGGATCGTGAAGTAGCGCTTTCGAGCGCAGCTTCGGTTGCTCGGCAGATGCTTCCGTTTTGAGTGACTCAAGTTCCGCGCTTCCATCGTGCTGTTCGTCGATACAGTCTTCCAATCGGCGGAAGGACCGATTGAAAACCACCAGGGTGCGTCGCTGGCGCTCTTCGCTGCTGATGTGCGGCGCGAGAGGGTCGTTCGCTAACACCGTCTGAGCGAGGGAGAGAGTTTGGATGGCCTTCTGACTCTCTTCACCGTTTTTGACGGCAGCTTCCAGGTAGTGGCGTGCTGTTCGATACTCTCCCAACTGGAAGGCTGTTTCCCCAGCTCCGGTGAGTGCGGTGACGTCTTGCGGATCTAGGCGAGTTGCCTCTACATAGTCCTTCTGCGCTCGCGCCGGATCGTTAGCACGAAGAAAAAGCTCTGCCGCCTGATTGAGAGCCATGGCTGTGTCCGGAAGCTCGCTATCCAGGATAAGAAGCTCGGAAAGCGCGCGATCGCGATCCTGGTGGTCGAGAAGGAATCCAGTAAGCTCGACTCGTGTCTGTCGTTGTCGTTCGTCTACCTGCCCTCCGGTCCATCTGCCATAAAGCGCATTCTCGTAGTAGTGCACGGCATTGTCGACATCGCCGTCTTTGCCTGCGAGCCGGGCAAGGTGAAGATTGATTTCCGCATCCTCCGGGTCCGACTCACGCAGTCGGCTCAGGGCCTGCATTGCCTCCGTGTTATGGCCACCCTCTCCCAATGCATCGGCCAATCTCATCAAGTACTTCTGGTTGTCCGGGTCGTTCCTGGTTGCTTTTCGTAACGACTCGGTCGCCCTCTCGATGGCTCCTGAGCGAAGTTGACTTTCGCCCACCTCATACCACTCGGCCGCAGATCGGATTTCGAGTCCCTTTTGCCTTGCAGCCGCCGCCCGAGTAAAGAAGAACAGCCCAACCGCGCACGCGACAAGAACCAAGAGCCGGATAATATCCGCCCGTACGGCGCGTTGTGTTTCCTGCTTCTCCATTGCGAGCGAGCTATTGGGAGAGAGTTCGATGGCGCCCTGCGCGCTTGAGCCGCGGCATTTTCAAAAGCTCGCAGTAATTTCCTGCCTATTCTGGTAGATGCCCGGCATTCCGCAGGTGGATACCTCGCCATGTGAGAGAAAGACTATCCATTTGCGACTGAGATAGCCTCAGGAGGGCCCGGCCTCATCCAAGTTAGTGCAAGAGCGCCGCAGCACGAACGTATGTGGAAGGCCGCGAGGACGCTCGCAAAATGAGCACCGCCGAACAACTTTACTTTGCCTCGGTTTCGCTGAAGAAGATCCTCTTCGCGATGGATTTCTCGCCTGGATCGCTGCTCGCCTTTCCCTTTGCCATCAGTATCGCCAGACATTACGGAAGCAAGATCTTCGTCGCGCACATCACGCCTGCCCAGGACTACCACGCGGCCCCGTCTGCTTCGCAAGTGGAAGACATAGAACACGGGATGGAAGAAAGTCTGTCGAGTCCGATGGGCAAGCTTCAGGACGTTCCTCACGAGCTGCTTTACGATCACGGCGGCATCTGCTCGAGACTGCTTGCGGCTGCG
Organism: Terriglobia bacterium; assembly: GCA_963826275.1. Classification (GTDB taxonomy): domain Bacteria; phylum Acidobacteriota; class Terriglobia; order Terriglobales; family Acidobacteriaceae; genus JAJPJE01. Next base: position 191,165 of record CAWGWI010000016.1, read on the forward strand.
GACAATCGCGGAGTTGACCTGATCGTGATTGGGACTCACGGGTGGCGTGGCATAAAGAAGTTCTTGAAGGGCTCGACGGCCGAGGAAATCTCCTTTCTAGCAACCAGGCCCGTTCTGACGGTGGGACCTGCGGTGTCTCGAACATCCGATTTTAGGCGCATCCTTTATGCAACAGACTTTTCACCTGCGGCCCAGCAGGCTCTACCCCTCGCACTGTCGCTGACTCAAACTTATGAAGCGTCCTTATTGTTCCTGCATATCAATGACTGGACCAGCAAAGAACCGCCAATAGACGCAAAGCGCAAGACCGTCTCTTTTTTCCATGAACAACTTTTCCAGTACGGCTACGGAAAACTAATAGATAAATCCGAGGTGATTGTGGACTTTGGTCCACGCGCCGAGCTCATTGTGGAACTCGCAACCACTCGGAAGGCTGATCTGATCGTTATGGGAGCTCAGCCAGGTGCCGGAATGAAGGCTCGCATCGCCGCTCACCTGCCCGGATCGCTTGCATATGATGTGACTGCACAGGCTTGTTGTCCGGTTTTAACCATACCTCTACCAAGAAATCGCGAGTGATACTTCTCGGATTTTGTTATGTGATTGAAGCGTTTCGTTACACAACAAGCACGAACATCGAACTTGATCTCGGTCGTCAGCTGAACGAGTTCACCGCTACCGCTGAGTCAGATGATGACTCCAGCAACTCCTGCCGCACCCCCCCTGCGACCTCTACACTTTTTCTCGTAGCAACTGCTGAATATCTCCGAGACGATCCGACATGAGGTTTAACTTGTGGGCAAGTCCCTGGATCTCGGAATGCGCGCGCCGATTGACATCAAAATCAAGTTCCCCACGTAGCCGGTCTTTCTTATCCTGGCGATTCTGGCTCATCATAATCACCGGAGCTTGAATTGCGGCCAGCATCGACAGAAACAGATTCAACAGAATAAACGGATATGGATCCCACGCTCGCGATCTCAACGCTATGTTGATCACAGTGTAAGTCGACATGAGCACGGCGAAGAGGATGATGAATCGCCACGAGCCTCCGAAGGACGCGACTGCATCTGCGACTTGTTCCCCTACTGTCTCCTGTTCTTCGATGATCTCGTTCGGATGTCGCAGGGTGCGTATGCGGATGACTTGTTGTGCCGCATGGAACTGACGCCCGAGCGCCGCAAACATGTCCATGGCAGCGTGAGGCTTTCGTTCAATCAAAACCAGGATGTCGCCGCGGTCCACTTCGACGCACTCCGTCTCGACCAGGGCCGTCGCCTCGGTCTGGTGAGACGTCTGTTCCAGCATCGAGGCAAGCCCAAAAAATTCACCCGGACCGGGCTGATCCACCACGACTTCCTGGGCATCTTCATCGACGGTCGTAACGGATACGGCGCCCGACACCACGACATAGGCGCAGTCGCCAGGGGCACCCATCCGGTAGATACGCTGCAGAGGTGCGAACGTCTTCAACTCAACCTGATTTGCCAGAACTGTAAGCTCTTCGTGGTCCATGCTGGCGAAGAGAGGCACTTTTTTCAGAATGTCGACATTACAAGGCATTGGCGATCTCCACGTGTTTGTGGAAGAGTCTAAAACGCCCGTCCGACGATCGCTACCTTGGACTGCTGCATAACGAATTTCCCGTGCGTGGCTCGAGATCGCGCAAAAAAAAAGCCGCTCCCTTCGCAGGAGCGGCGCCTGACACAAGGGTACTACCGCAATCGCTTCCTGAACCTGAATGCGAGACCCAGAACCGCTGTCCCCATAAACATCAGAGACGAAGGCTCCGGTACCGCGTGCGGGTGCTTTTTCCAGAGATGATCGCTGTCGCGAAAATCCGGATAGCGCATCCTTCCCCATTCGTGGGACCAGGCTAGCGAGATGGGAACGAAGTGGTCGGTAATTCTTCCAGCGGCCGGTGTTTCCGAGAACACCGTATTCTCGCGGAAGGTTAGCGATAGCAACGGAGTGTCGCTATCGACTGGATGGTAAGACAAGATCACAGCGCGGCCACAATCGGGTTGAGCGGAGGCCAGATTCACATTGTCCGCCAGCGCGAAGATAGACGTGCAGAGCAGCGCCATGACCGCGACGCAGGACGGGAAGCAGTAACTGCGCTTCACCATAGGTAACTCCTTAACAGGAGACAAGGGTTTTGCCCGGGCGTGGAAAGAACGACGCCCGTGCGAGCGATGGGTGACTGACGACCGGTACGAACTCCCAACGCCTCAATGAGAGTCTCGGGTTGTTCGCACAAAAATGCGGAGAAACGACGAAGTAGCCCGCAATGACCAGGAGGTCTGCAATCAGAATTCCGTGCGCCTCAGGGCGAAGCGCACTTTCCACATACACAGGAATGCGCATCACCTTGCACATTCGCTGGGAAACAGTTTTCCTCGCAGGCCGACAGGTTACATGATGTTGTTGTCTACTGTGTAGCCACTCTCACTGCTTGGCGTGAAGTTGTTGGGCCAGATAGTTTCCCAGGCCTATCGTCTTGATCGCCGTCAGTTGGGCCTCTAGAAAGTCCGCATGTTTTTCTTCGTCGAGCAGCAGACCCTTGAAGAGCTCGCGCGAGCCGTCGTCCAGCGCTTCGCCACATACTTTCATAGCTGCGTTGTAATTCTGGATCGCTTCGCCTTCGTCTTTGAAATCGACCTCGAGCTGTTGCTGCACGTTTCCGCTGATCTGCGGAGTCAGCGCCACATCCACTTTGGGCTGTGAGTCAAGAAACACGATGCGCTCAATCAGATGCTCCGCATGGTGCATCTCTTCGATGGCACGTTGTTTCAGCAATCCGCCCAGGCGTTCATACCCCTGGCTCTGAAGCGTTTCCGCCTGAACCATGTACTGCACTATCGCAGTTAATTCGGAACTCAATGCCACGTTGAGCTGCTCGATGACTTTGTCGTTGCCCTTCATGCTTCCTCCGGAATCCACCATAGTGACGTGGCCGGAGGGCAGCGTGCTGTGACGTAGAGCACTCTGTGGCAGTGAGGAGAAACCACTGGAAAGTCGACCTGCTCGGATCGGATTGGAGCCGAACGAGGTTCCGCAGCGAATTCGGACTACATCCCGTCATAGTTGGGTCCGCCACCGCCTTCCGGCGGGACCCAGGTGATGATCTGATACGGATCCATGATGTCGCAGGTCTTGCAGTGTACGCAGTTCGACGGATTCAAGTGGATTTCTTTCCCCTGTGGCGCATCAGCGGCTTCTACCATCTCGTAGACGTTCGCCGGGCAGAAGTGCTGGCACGGACTCCCATACTCCTGGACACAACGGGTGTTGCAGATGTTCGTGTCGTGAATTACCAGGTGCGCCGGTTGATCCTCTTCATGTTTCGTTCCTGAGTGATACAGATCGGTTAATTTGTCGAAGGTCAGCTTGCCGTCGCCTTTTGCGTTATTGAGCAACTGCTTGCGCCCGTTACCGTCCGCCGGCACCTCGCTTAACTTCTTCATTCGCGCATAACCCGGCTTCGCTTCATACCTGTCGCGTAACCCAGCGCCGCCCGTGAACTGCTGCAATCCCGCATGGATCATTCCGCGCCAGAAGCCGCCTTCGAAACCCTGATGAAAGTTACGTACGGGCCAGAGCTCCTCGCCAATCCAACTCGTCTCGATTCGTTTGCCAAGCGACCCGAGCGCTTTGGGCGGCGAATCCGTCTGCAAAGCCTCGAACGCCGTTTCTGCTGCCAGCATCCCGCTCTTCATTGCCAGATGAATGCCCTTAAGCCTTTGCGAATTCAGGAAGCCTGCGGAATCGCCGATCACCATCCAGCCATCGCCAGACACCGGAGGAATAGCCCACCATCCACCGTACGGTAACGATTTCGCCCCGTAACGAATAAGTTTGCCCCCTTCGAGCAAACTTGCAATGAAGGGATGCTGCTTGAAACTCTGCAATACGGTTTGCGGATCGGTGCGTGGGTCGGGATAGTCGAGCCCGGTCACAAAGCCGAGAGATACGATGTTGTCCTTGAAACCGTAGATCCACGAACCGCCGTATTCCTGCGTCGTCAGCGGCCATCCCATCGTATAGATCACTTCACCCGGAGCCATGCGCCCCGCCGGCAACTCCCACAGCTCTTTCACTCCTACGCCGTAGGTCTGCGGATTGCGGTCCTTGTCGAGTTGAAAACGTGAGATCAGCTGCTTGGTGAGAGATCCGCGCGTGCCCTCAGAGAGCACTGTGACCTTCGCCTTCAGGTCGTAGCCGGGCTCGAAGTTGTCCTTCTTATTGCCTTCTTTGTCGACGCCTTTGTCTTCGGTACGTACCCCAACCACTCGCTCGTCCTCCAGCAGCAACTCAGCCCCGGCGAACCCCGCGAATACGGTGATCCCCGCGGCTTCCACTTTCTCGCCCAGCCACTTCACAAACCTGTTGATCGAGATGGCGTAATTGCCGTGGTCCCTGAGTGGCGGAGGCGTGATGGGTAGCTTGAACTTCGACTTCTCCCCGAGGTAATAGACGGCTTCTTGAGTTACCTCCGCCTCGATCGGCGCTTCTTCCTGCCACCCGGGAAGCAGCTCGTTCATCGCGCGTGGATCCAGTAGTGCCCCACTAAGGCAGTGCTGGCCCATCTCGCGCGCCTTCTCCAGTACGTAGATATTTTCCTTGCTGATTGGCCTCTCGGGATGCAGCTGGTTATGGTCGTCAATAAGCTGAGAGAGTCGCAGTGCGCAGGCTAGTCCCGCAGGGCCACCTCCCACAATTACAACATCGGCTTCCATCTGCGGACGTTCGATCCCGGAAAGGGGCTTGCGGAAAAAAATCATCGGAGACCTCAACGCCGCCGGCATCGCTGGCGGAACTGAGCATCATAAACGTTCGACCCGAAGCACGCGAATGGCTGGAATCCGCAAAAAGAAATCCCAACTGCCGGAGCAATTGGGATCGGATCTTACCTGTTTATCTTCAGCTCAGTTCGGCAACGAGGGACCGCTACCAGCGCTGTGCATGTAAATCTCTGTCGCTGTCCGGCGGCTCAACACGCGCTCCACGGTATCAACAATATTCGGCAGGAAAGCCGCTTCCGGCGTGTGATGCAGGCGATTCAGTTCGTAATTCCAGTCCTGCGCATGGGCAAACCCGGACGCGACGCGACGCTCCGGATCAGGCGACATCATGTAGTAGGCCCACAGACCCGCCGCAAATATGTCGGCGCCCATCTTGATTAAACCTAGAATATGGGGGCTGCCTACGCCATAAGCAAAAAGGGTAGCTCCGACTAATTCAACGCTTGCGGAGATTCCGAACCCAATTGCGATCCCGAAAATGTGATGACGCATCGTCAGGCCAAGATGGGGAGCAAAAAGAAACATGAAGATCACAAGTCCGCATTGCATCATCAAGACACTGCGATTCAACGTCATCAGAAAGCTGCAAGTCAGACTTATCCCCTGGTGATTCGAAGTCACAGCCATAACAATCGCGATCATCACCAGAACGACGGCCGCCCAACGGAACAGGACATCTCCGAACTGACGCAATGAATCATATGGCCGGAAAATCTGGAGGAATATCTCGCGCAGAACCGCAAATCCAAGAATCGATGTCCCTGCAGTCGCGATCCAGAACGCATAAAAGTAAACTGCAGCTCCGGCTCGGTTATAGAGACCGAAATTCACCCAAGCGATAAGGGCATCGTAAACGACATAAACGAAGAAGATCGGATGCAGCTTGAACGTCTTACGCGCCAGCATGCAGGCGGGAACCAGAGCAATCGCAACACTATTGATTACCCAGAACGACATGAAAAGGGTGCGCATCTGTTTGACCCCGATTGTGACAACACCAATCCTGAGACTTGCGCGAGAATAGTCGTCGGGACATGTACTCTGCAAGTTCTTTTTGTCGCGCACCCTTACTTCAGTTACTGAAGTGCCAGTTACTTACTACTTGGGATCCGGAATGCACCCTGGGCAGCCCCATGGACCAGGCGCACTGGCTACAACCGTCTTCGAAACCTTTGGCTGTTTAGGATATGAAACTGCGGAAACTGAACCGGCGACCATCAATCCGAGGAGGAGGAAACGGATGGCTCGAGTCATTGGGTAATTCTCCTGTTTTCTTTGGGTTGTAACCAGCTACTACTGCGCGGAAATATACCCCCGGAAACTCACAAATGGAAGCATCTTTTGGTCGTGGTCGAAAAGGCAGGTAGAAAGGGCCTAAATCAGGAAATTGGCTCTACAAAAAACGTTAAAAGTACAGATTATCGGCAGGAAAGTGGACAACAGCGGAAGAAAACCGGCAAAACACCAAGAAAAACCTAATACGCGTTTGGAAGGGAAACTATGGCGTAACCTTTCGTAACGACATCTGTGCACACCAATGCATGCGCACGAGACTACTCTGGATCGCGCAACAGCTTGCCCAATGTCGGCTTATGCTTCTCCCGCCTCGGCCTGGACGAGTCCTCCCGGCGAGTAGCGGGCGGACTTCCCAGTACATTGCGAGCCGCGGATTTCACGGCTTTCACCGCGCGAAACGGTTTCGCCTTCTTTTTTTCGCCATCGTTCGTCGCAAAAAAATGACACTGCAACTCTCGATGGCATTATGAACTACAATTTCTTCAGCCGCATTGCGGCCTACCATGGAAGAGCGCGATTTTTTCGACGAGAAACCTGAAAACAAGCCTGTTACCTTGACCTGTCCTCATTGCCACCAGTCCGCTGAATATCAGCTCGGATGGCTGGTTCGCAGAAAAAAGCGGCAATTGCCGCCCCGTGCCGACGAACGCGATCGAGCTCGCTTCGCCAAGGCACGCTCCTACATGGTCCGTCGCGACGACCTCGTCGCTTGTCAAAACCTGCGCTGCCGGAAACGTTTTGAGGTTTCTGGAGTGCAGTCGGTGGCATTCTTGGACTAACCCGGTCCAGAACGCCTAGCTGGTTACTACAGGAGTGGACCTAGCCTCGCATCTCCAGGCTTTTTCCGAAAGTTACTTTGGTTTAGAGGGTACATGTACCATCGGGATTGTCCTTGGTACCTGCTGAATCGCCCCGGAAAGCGGCGTTAGGGCCTGCTATATGTCTTAGAACGATGTTTATCCTGACAATCTCTGCGTCTGCTATCGCGCTGAACTTGGCGGGGACTCGCTCACCAGGGCTCTCCCTTCACCGTCCCACTGCGGGAAGAAAAGCCAACAACCATTCGCCTGGTGTTTCGCACCCCGGATAACTCATTTATACTTACCCGTTTTTAGTGGGGATCGCAGCATTCCGTGTTCCGGCCAGCATCTAAGCTGCGCGAACCCATTTTCACGAGGTGTAGTTTGAAAATTCTTGTCTGCATGAAGCAGGTCCCGCAGAAGGACGCTCCCCTGAAGTTGAACGAGAGTGGCCGCTGGATCCGCGAAGACATCAGCTACGAAGTGAACGAACCGGACGCCTACGCCCTGGAAGAGGCGCTTCGCCAGAAGGAAAAGCATGGAGGCGAGGTAGTGGTAATCACTGCGGGTCCGGCACGCGCTCAGCAGGTACTTCGAGAAGCCTTGGCCAAAGGCGCCGATCGCGCCATTCACCTCGAGGGCGACGAGTTCGTCACCCTTGACGCCGTGAACACCGCCAAGGCTATTCGTGAAGCCATCAAAGACGAGTCCTTCGACCTCATTTTCACCGGTCTTCAGTCAGACGATTACGGATTTGCCCAGACTGGCGTGATACTTTCCGAGTTGCTGGGATGGCCGCACGCGACCATCATTATGCAGATCGAAAAGAAGGATAGCGGCATTCGCGTCAAGCGCGAACTGGAAGCGGGCTATTTCCAGTTCGTTGAGATGCCGTTGCCTGCGCTGCTGACCATTCAGTCCGGAATCAACAAACTGCGTTATGCAACCCTGATTGGCATCAAGCAAGCCAAAAACAAGCCGCTCCGAAAAGTGAGCTTTGGTGAGATACAAACCTCGCTGGGTCCCAACCTGCAGCAGATTCAGCGCCTCTATATACCTCAGAAGACGAAGAAGACAGAGCTGCTGGAAGGAACCTCCGCGGAGGTGGCGAAGAAGTTGGTTGAGAAACTCCGCAACGAGGTTCGAGTGCTCTGAATCTATTTGCGGAGAGGTGAGGTATGGCGATTCCCCGGGTTCTGCTGGATCGTGAAGAGAAATACGAAAAGTGGGCGCTCACGTTGCGCACGATTGGCGGCTTGTTGTTCATTGAAGCGTTGATCGTTTGTCAGTGGATATGGATGGGCTGGAGAGCGGGTTCTAAACTCTGGTTCTGGGCCACAGCAGCTTGTGGCTTGCTCGGCTTGATCTGTTTCGGCGCTGCCGAGCACCAGAATCGCAAAGCGATGGAACTTGTGAAAGAAGAGTTTATCGACGAAACGCCGGTCACCTACGAACCGGAACACCGGAGAGCCGCTTGACGCGACTATGAAACTCGCGCAACGCAATACGCTGTTGCAATCGTACAAATACGCGAATCCCGAAGACCGGCGTGAAGTGGGGCTGAGCCTTATCACCATCGGCTTCATGCTCTGGTTCTTCGACCTGATGGTGGCTTTCTTTCTGCCGGCTGGATATCGAACCGGACATCAGCGCGCGTTCTTGCTGCTGATTGGATCGGCTGCTGTGGCCGGCGTGATCCTGAACCTGATCGGATGGAAGATGAAAGCGGATCGATAAGCAGCTGGCCGGGAACAAAGAACGATTTTTTAAAGAGGCAAGATGGCAGAGACGATATTGGCAGTGCTCGAACAGCGCCAGGGAAAACTGAATCGGGTTTCTTTTGAAACCATCGCCGCGGCGCAGGCGATTGCGGCAGAAGGCGGATGGGCGCTCGAAGCGTGTGTTGTGGGCAGCGGAGTCGGCACAATCGCCAACGAAATCGCCGACAAAAAGTTGAACAAGGTTTACGCGCTCGAGTCCAACGACCTGGCCATGTACACGCCCGACGGTTACGTGTTCGCGCTCAAGCAATTCATTGCGGACAAAAAACCACGGCTGGTGCTGATGCCACACACCTACCAGGTTCGCGACTTCGTTCCGCAGCTGACCACCGCGCTGGGCGCCACCGTGATCAGCGACTGCACCGGCTATAAGAAGGAAGGCGAGCAGTTCGCCTTCACGCGCCAGATGTTCCAGGGAAAGTTCGCGGCGGACGTGACCTTCACGGCAGGCGGTCCGCACTTCGTGACCTTCCAGGCCGGATCCTTCCGTGGCGACAAGGCCGAAGGTGGCGCGAGCGCCGCACCGGTTGAAACCGTCCAAGTACAAATTCCCGCCGGCACGATTCGCACTCATCCGGAGGAACCGTTTAAAGAGGCGCGCCAGGCGGTCGATCTGACGCAGGCCGAAATCATCGTCGCCGTCGGCCGCGGAATCAAAGAGCAGAAAAACATTGAGATCGCAAAACAACTCGCCGATGCATTAGGCGGTGAAATCGCGGCGTCGCGTCCGATCTGCGATGCCGGATGGCTTCCCATGGAACGCCAGGTCGGATCATCCGGCCAAACGGTTGCACCCAAGGTTTACATCGCGCTCGGCATCAGCGGCGCGATCCAGCACATCGTCGGCATGAAAGGCGCCCGCGCGGTCGTCGCTATCAATAAAGACTCGGAGGCTCCGATCTTTGAGATAGCCGACTTTGGCGTCGTCGGAAATCTGTTCGACATCGTTCCGCCGCTGGTTGAAGAGGTGAAGAAGGCAAAAGCTCAGTAGTCAGCTACGTGGGGCAGGCGACATGGAGTCCGTTACGAAACTCAACCGTCCGCCGAAGCGGACTGATTTCCGCTCCACTTTACGTACCCAGGACTGCGTCCTGGGCTATTTTCAATCATTCGCTACGCGAATTTTGTAATCGGCGGACCACCTATGTTCCGCTACAGTTTCGTAACAGATTCGACCTCGGCGGCCCAATTTCCCGGCGCATGTGTCATCATTCTGAACAATGGCCACAACCATCCTTATCATTCCTGGTCTGCATAACTCCGGTCCCGATCACTGGCAATCGCACTTCGAGCGCGAACTGCAAAATTGTTTGCGTGTTGAACAGGCCGAGTGGGTCACGCCAGTTTGCAGTGACTGGATCGCCGTCCTGGATGATGCCATCCAGCGGCATGGAAACGCAGTCGTGCTCGCAGCACATAGTCTCGGTTGCTGCACCGTCGCCCACTGGGCCGCAAAATACAAGCGTACGATCGCTGGTGCGCTGCTGGTCGCACCGTCTGATGTAGAGGCTCCAACCTATCCTTTCGGCACGACCGGGTTCAAGCCCATGGCGTTGCAACGTCTTCCTTTCCCGACGATCGTAGTCGGCCAGCCGCAACGATCAGTTCGTGACGTTCGAGCGGGCGCAGTTCTTCGCGAATTGCTGGGGATCGGAACTCGAAGACGCCGGCGATGCCGGGCATCTGAATACCGATGCGGGATACGGCGCGTGGCCGCGCGGCAAGGAACTGATCCGCAAACTCATGGGCACATAAGCCTACCCGATTCCCTTTTTGGGAGATCCGGGATACCCCCTCCCCCATGGGTGTCCCGCATTCTAAAGGACTTACGGGTATGGGATAAAGTTAGTCCCTACAAAACAAAGCATTTAGTCCCATTGATCCGATAAAACAAAGGACTTACAGGAGTCGATCAGTCTTTCAGTCGATCGGTCGGTCAAAAAGCGGACCTTCAGTTCTTCATTTCAGTACGTCAGTATTTCCGTAAGAGCCAACTTCGCCGAAGAGTTCCTCGGCGAGATAGGGATCCCTCACTTCGTTCGGTATGACAGATTCTCGCTTGCGCTCGGATTTATAAAGCAAAAGCCCGGAAGGAGTCTGCGCGTGGCAGATCAATTCCGAGCTCTATATTCAGAATAGCAGGTTTGGCGGGGAAATCGGACACGCGGAAGTCTCGTGTTGCGAGTGAGATAAAGGGTTTGAGGGCTTGACAAGATTTGTTGCCGGGCACGATGTGTGACATTGCGAACAGAGGGATGTGATGTGTTCGCTTCCCACCTCGCCAAAAACGGGCGAGAGCACCCGGCAGCAGGCATCACTTCCCATAAGCCGACTTGTGGGAACTAATCTCACCGCTGCACTCCGACACTGGCGCGCTTGTCGTTACTTATCCTTGCGGGCTACAGGACGATGCCCATCTTCTATCATAGAAGGTGGAGGAAAGATGGAACTCAAGCAGTACGAGATCGCTGCGAATGGCATCTCTTTGCACGTAACTGAGGTTGGGGCCGGGCCGGTCGTTCTTTTCTGTCATGGGTTTCCGGACACCTCTTATACGTGGCGACAACAGATGACGGCCGTCGCATCAACTGGCTTTCGCGCGATTGCTCCAGACATGCGGGGATACGGGGGCAGCTCAGCTCCATCCGACTCAACCTTGTATACGCCGCTCCAGACGGCTGGAGACCTGGTCGGACTCCTCGATGCGCTGAATATTCCCAGCGCCGTGATCGTGGGTCACGACTGGGGTGCAACCCATGCATGGAATGCCGCCATGATGCGTCCGGATCGATTCACAGCGGTGTTCTGCCTGAGCGTGCCTTACTTTCCGCGCGGTGATGTTAGCGTCTTCGAGCGCATGCGTGCGTCTGGACATGAAAACGATTTCTACATGTTCGAACAGATCAAACCGGAAGCCGATTTAATTTGGGCCGATGCTGCAGTAACTATTCCGGGGGTTTTGTATTGGGCATCAGGTTCCGCTCCGGCCGACACGCGATGGAGCCCTCTGGACCCTGCACGAAGTCTTCATCGTCCGGCTCCCTGGCCGTTGCCGTCGTGGGCGGAGCCAGCTTACGTCGCTCACAACGTAGCGGAGTTTACGCGTACCGGTTTCCATGGCGCCTTAAATTACTACCGCGCCGCTGAACCGTATTTCTATATGTCCGCCGCCTGGAAGGGTGCGAAGATCACTCAACCTTCGTTTTACATCTCGGGTAAAGCTGATGGCCTGGCGGCGCTTTATCCCCCTCTTGAAAAGCTTCACACTGGTCTTCCCGGTCTCGTGGCGAATCTCGAACTCGACAATGTGGGCCACTGGATACAACACGAAGCCTCCGCCGAAGTCAGCGAACAGCTTGTGAAGTTCCTGCGCACGGTAAACCCTACCTAGAGGAGCGCTGGATGGCAAAAGCTTTGGCACTCACCGACGCCACTTTCCACTCGCCACGGCTTCGCGTGGCCTTCTTTGCAGATCCCTGGGGAAATCTTTTCAAGGTTATCCAGACCATCGGCCAATGACGTTAGCGGGCAATGCCCCGAATCTTCGATTTGGTGTGCGAAGGGGCATGCACTGGTCACGGCCAGACCATCGACTTGTTGTGAATGATGCATGATACTCAAGGAGTATTCGTCCCGAGAAGTCGGCAGTGTTACGAATTCTTCCGTTCACATGGCCGTAAAACGCCCAAACCTCGGCGTTTTCGCGTTGATTGACATTGTCAGAAGATTTGAGGATCGTCTCTTGGGTCGCCTTTTGTTGACTTGAGTGGGTGGTTCAGCGATAGGGGTTCTCCTATGGTTATGCTGGTTGGGTTGATAGCGATTGCCCTTTTCCTCGCGCTAATTCCATTCCTTGTTCTGAGAAGTCCGTACGGAACAGAGGCAGTGAAGGATCGTCCTCCGAGATGGATTTACGCACTGTCGATCCTGATCGGTCTCGCCTACGGGCTCACCATGCGCTTGATGGCTGGGCACCATCGCCAGATCTACCCAATGATCATGTCTTGGGAATTCATTGGTCTGGTGCCCTTTGCGATGGGCTTCATTACGATATCGGTGGTAGAACGGCGGCGTCGGCAGAAGAAAGCCGCGTGGTTCCTGTTGCCGTGGGTTCCGGTTGCGCTTGGTCTAATAGCTACGTTGGTATTGGGTTGGGAGGGGATCATCTGCGTTGTCATGTTGGCGCCGATCGCAATGGTGTGTGCGGGATTAGGCGGCATGGCCGCGGGATTCATCTGGCGCTACTTCGACTCGGCACGACCGCGCAATGCCTCGCTGATGCTGGTTGTGGTTCTGCCGTTGGTGACCACGCCAGTGGGACAGCGTTACTTGTTGCATACGGAGACGCGCACAGCAGCGACGTATATCGACATCAAGGCGTCCCCGGAAATTGTGTGGCAGAACGTCGAGCGGGTTCCTGCGATTCGCACCGCCGAGTTGCCATTGGCGTGGAGCAGGGCAATCGGATTTCCGGCGCCGATTGAAGCAACGCTTTCGGAGGAAGGGGTAGGCGGCGTCCGGCACGCTACTTTCGCCCGCGGCGTGTTGTTCATTGAGAATGTGGACGTGTGGCAACCGCACCAGCGCCTAGGGTTTTCAATTCATGCGCAAACCGATCAGATTCCACGCACTACACTGGATGAACATGTACGAATTGGCGGCCCATATTTCGATGTTCTGCGTGGTGAGTATGTTTTGGAGCCCCTGCCGAATGGGATTACAAGGCTACACCTCTACAGCAAGCAGCGCCTGTCGACGGACTTCAATTGGTATGCGGAGTTGTGGACGGGCGCGATCATGCGCGATCTCCAGAACAGCATTTTGTATGTGATTAAGAACCGCTGCGAAAAGAGGTCGATGGATCTGTCGGTGCCGTGAAGAATTGCGCTCCCACCTCGCCAACAAAGGGCGAGATGGGGCACCCCGGCGCCTCTCGGGTGGCTGGATTCGTGGATGAAATCCTTAGCGCGTTACGGAAAACACAAGGTCTCTCGACTCGGCCGTAACAGCAGCGGCCTCGCTTGATTTCATAACGACGTTGGCTCGATCGGAGCGAGTACTCTGGAAGTTGAGAAACAAACCAGGGGCTCACAGGAAGGAGCCAACGCGATGTTGATTATAGGATGTGATTTTCACCCTGGCTTCGAACAGATCGCGATGTTGGACAAGGAAACGGGAGAGGTGCGGAGTCTGCGGCTGCAGCATCCGGAGGAGGCGCGGGAGTTTTACGGGTCGCTGCAGGAATCGGCACTGGTGGGGATGGAGAGCTGCGGGCACTCGCAATGGTTCGAGCGGATGCTGGCGGAGTTGGGACACGAGTTGTGGATCGGAGATGCGGCGCAGATCCGGGCCAGCGTGGTGCGGGCGCAGAAGACGGACGAGCGGGATGCGGAACATCTGCTGAAGCTGCTCGTGGAGGGGCGTTTTCCGCAGCTGTGGGTGCCGACGGTGGAGGAGCGGGATATACGGCAGTTGCTGGTGCATCGGCACAAGCTGGTGCGGATGCGGACGCAGGTGAAGAACCAGTTGCAATCGCTGGCGCTGAATCAGGGGATGCAGAAGAAGCGACAGCTGTGGACGCGCGCCGGGCGGGAGCAGCTGGAGAAGCTGGAGTTGCCGCGGTACGCGGCGCAGCGGCGGGCGGAACTGCTGACGATGCTGGATCAACTGGAAGAGCAGGTGAAGCAGTTGTCCAAGCAGGTCGAGGTGGAAGCGGCGAAGCGGACGGAGGTGGTGCGGCTGATGACGCATCCGGGAGTGGGCCCGCAGACAGCGCTGGGTTTCGTGCTGACGATCGGTGATGTCAGTCGCTTTGCCAATGCCAAGAAAGTGAGCAGTTATCTTGGCCTGATTCCGCGGGAGTATTCCAGCGGGGGCAAGCAGCGGCTGGGAGGGATCACGAAGCAAGGCAGCACGCTGATGAGATTTCTGCTGGTGGAAGCGGCGCAGAGTGCGGCGCGGCATGAGCCGGAGCTGAAGCGAGCGTATGTGCGTATGGCGATGCGCAAAAGCCGGGGGCAGGCGAAGGTGGCCATCGCCCGACGGCTGGCGACGAGGTTGTACTGGATGCTGCGCAGTGAGAAGACATATGCGCAGCTGAGAGCAGCAGGTGCAGGTGAGCCCGAGTCATTTCGTGGCGCGGCATAAGCGCCGACCGCTTGAGTGGGCAGCCTGCCTCCCGTAGAAGACGGGAGATCGCATGCTAATCATGGTTGAAGTCGAAACCGAACAGATGGGTGGCGAAGCTGATCGCCCAAAGATTGGAGACGAGCCCCTGGTCGCAAGTTTCCAACGAAAGCGAAATGGCGCAAAGGTTCGCGTCCGTGGTGTCGTGCGCCCTGAAATCAGTTGACACAGCCAACGTCGTTATAGACGAAATGACAGGCAGTACACAAGGTGCGGACAGGCCTTCCCTGGGCGAAGTCGAAGAGTTGGCTCTGCCAGGTGACGTCGTGGCGCCAAAGGAAACATTTAATGTCTTCCCACGGTTCATCTGCTATTCTTCCGCAACTTTTCTCCCGGGAGGCTTTTGTGTCCACCGCAACCACGCTATCGCTGCGGCCTAATCCACCCGAAGTATCCGGTCCTTTGCAGCAATTGATGTACGGCTTAATCTACCCAGCCGTCCTGGGTACGGGGATCGTGCTGATCGGAGTTCGCGCCGCTCACCACGCTTCGGCGATCCATACCTTGCTGGATCCCTCCATCCAATTGGGCGTGATGGCCGGACTGTTTTTTTGCGCGTCGTTCGATTCAGCGTTTTACTGGCCCGCAGGTCAGAATGGGCGATACACGTCCCTGGCTTTCTGCGTGGATGCCGTGGAAGTGATCTTGATGTTTGTCTGTTTTCACTATCTGCGGCTGTTCGAAGACCCGGTGAAACTGGTGCCGCCATTTCTGCCGGTAGCTTATGGAGCGCTGACTGCGGACGTGTTGCTGCAGTTTGCGTGGCGGAAAGCCGCAGGCCTCGACCCTCTTTACCGATGGTTGTTGCGCTCGAGCATCGCCGCCGTGCTGTTGCTGGGCGCCTTCTTCGGAGAGCAATACCGGTGGGTGAATGTTGCGATCGGCCTTGCTGTTATCGTGTTCATTGTCGTTTACGTTGTTTCAGACCCGAGATACAGGCAAGCGCACGAATCGCACGAGTGATGTCCGTTTCTCGCAGGCAACGTAGATGAGCTCGCACAAAAGTTTCGGGAAAGGATGGAATGAGCTTTCAAAGGCGCCAGTTCCTTCAAATCTTGTCCTATGTGTTCGGGTCCAGCTTCATTCTGCCCCGAAATGAATTAGCCATGGCGGCACAGAACTCCGCACAGCCGGCGAGTCCTGCTCAGCCGGCGAACGTAGCTGCTAAACATGAAGGAGGCACGCAGATGGAAAAAGTAGCTGGAATCGGAGGGTTGTTCTTCCGAGCGCATGATCCCAAAGCCTTGGGGAACTGGTACCTGCAACACTTGGGAATCGCGCTCACACCAACGAGCGAGGGCGGGACGGTTTGGCAGCAAGAGGCCGGACCGACCGTCTTCACTCCCTTTCCCGAAACTACGAAATATTTCGGGGATCCTAACAAGGGCTGGATGATCAACTTTCGAGTGCATGACATGGACAAAATGGTAGCCCAGCTACGAGCGGCCGGGATTGAGGTCAAGGACCCGGAATCGTATCCCAACGTCGGGCGCTTCGCTCGTCTGCATGACCCGGAGGGAAATCCCATCGAATTGTGGCAACCTGCATAACTCCGCGCTCGACATCAGGTGTGTTCCGAATGCAGGACTCTTGGCGGATGACGAGCACGGACGGACCGTGATCAGCGCGTGAGCGCGTCGTTCATCTGATTCCAATCGATGGAATGCAGTAGCTGCTGGATACGATCGTCGGCGCCGTAGATGCGCACCTCAATATTCTCGATGTAAGGCGTGTTCTGCGGATGCGCGAAATGGAAGTGATACCAGCCGTGTTCCGCGTCCCACTTGGAATTGTTCCAATTGCCGAACGCCAGAATGTAGGCGGCCCCATGACCGAAAGCGGAGTCGTCGATCTTGTATGCGAACGCCGCGCCGGGAATGTGCAAGTCATGATTGTTGGCGGGTGCGGGTTCGAATCCAAGATTCGCGCGATTGAAGTGCACCTGGACCTGCATGCGCATCAGGCTTTGCATCTGCTGTCCGATCTTGACCTTCGCGTTCATGTCGGAGCCACTCATTAACTGTTGCATCGAAGGCGCGATCTTCTCGTTAAAACGCTGGGAACCGTTGCGAACGGTGTAAGTCCGCTGCGTAAGCTCGTTGATATCAAGCGGAACACCGGGATCGTTGGTGTTCACCGACGGATCGTCGATGGCGTAGTCGATGTTTTCGTCCCAGTCGTCACTGCGAAACTGGTCGAGAACCTTGTTAACGGTCTTGGCGTATTTATCAATCGCTGTTTGTTCGGCGGGCGTTGGAGGTCGCAGTGCGGCAAACACGGTGACTGCCGCGGCTACAAGGAAGCAAGGTAGAGCCAAGCGAAAGCGGATGCGCATAGATTTTGTGTTGTACAGAATGCCCCTGGATTGGGCACGAGTTTAGAAGCTGACAGGTTTCCTGACAAGGGCTAGCTGCGAGTGAGGATACAAAGTAGCGTGCACCGATCGAACAAGGATGCTCGCGTCGCGCGTTCAACCCGGCAAACGAAGCCGGGCGCGCGGTCGCTCACCCAGATCCTTCGCTCGCGATAAAGCCGCTCGCTCGAGGATGACAGAAAACCGGGCGGACAGGCCTGCCCTGAGCAAAGCCGAAGGGCCTGTCCGCCCCACACAAACCAGGCGCTGTGCTTTAGACGCGCGGAACATCCTCGAGACGGTTGATGTTCTGGAACGGAATCATCCATCCTGGATATTCAGGAGGAAGCGAGCTAACTTCGTCGAGTTTCTTCATCTCGTCTGCCGTCAGTTGAAGATCGGCAGCCGCAAGATTCTGTTGGAGCTGGTCGGCTCGCTTGGCACCGATGATGACGGAAGTGACAAAAGGCTTGGCGAGAATCCAGGAGAGGGCAACGGTTGCGACTCCTGTATTGTGAGCCTTAGCAATCGGCCTCATCACATCGATGATGCGCCAAGTGCGCTCTTTGTCGACGAGCGGGAAGTCAAACGAGGAGCGCCGCGAATCCTCTGGCTTCTGATTCTCGCGAGAGTACTTGCCCGAGAGCAAGCCGCCCGCTAACGGGCTCCAAACCAGAAGGCCTGTTCCCTGATCCTTTAACAACGGAACGATTTCGCGCTCGAGATCGCGGCCCGCGATGGAATAGTAGGCCTGCAGCGTATCGAGTTTCGCGAGGTTCTTGAGCTCGGAGATCCCGAGCGCTTTCATGATCTGCCAGGCGTACCAGTTAGAGCAACCGATGTAGCGAACCTTTCCCTGGAACACGAGCGTGTCGAGAGCATGAAGCGTCTCTTCGATGGGAGTGACGGTGTCAGAACCGTGAATCTGATAAAGATCGATGTAGTCGGTGTTGAGCCGTTTGAGCGAGGCGTCGACGGCGTCCATGATATGGCCACGCGAAACGCCTACATCATTGCGGCCAGGGCCGGTGCGGCCGAAAACCTTGGTGGCGATGACGATATCTTTGCGGGCAATCCCTACGTTCTTGATCGCGTGTGCCAGCGTCTTTTCGGATTCGCCATTGGTGTACACGTCGGCGGTGTCGACAAAGTTGACGCCGGCATCGAATGAAGTTTTCAGAAGCTGATCAGCGGTGTTCTGATCGACACCCGCAATAGGCTTCCACATTCCTTCAGCGGTTGCGAAGGTCATGGTTCCGAGGCAGAGTTCAGAGACTAAGAGTCCGGTATGTCCAAGTGTGTGATATTTCATGAATCCCCTGTGCGTCGAGAATTGATGTCAGTATGTTGATGAAATATCCGCCGGAAAGACTTGCTTAAAACTTTCTATTTCTTGCCGGATCCTATTTTTGAACAGCAATCGCGGGGAAAGAACTCAGTAGAAGTCAGAGCAGCTGAGGAAGAAGCCACACTGCGGGCAGACCAGTTTGCAGTGGTTGTCGCGCAGTTGCGTGGAGCAATTGGGACAGACCTGCATGACCTCACCCGGCGAGAGAGGCTGATTGGGAGTTTCGCGCTTTGCATCGTCATTCATGATGGAACTATCGGCAGCCGGGGTCGGCTGCCCCACGCGAGTTTCGATAAACCTCACAGCGTTTCGTCCCACAGCAGCGAGTACATGTCTTCCCCTGCGATCAGGCGGCGCAGCGCACGCAACTGGGGAGGAAAGAATAATAGTCCGGTGATCGCCTGCAACTCAAATCGGCCGAGCACGCATGCGCTGATGCTCCGGGGAGTTCCCTTTTCGCGGAGCAGTTGTTCCATTGCTTCCACATCGTTCGGCAAATAGCAGGGGCGTTCGGAGACCCATGCCACTTTTAATAACGAGCAAAAAGCTTCCAGATCCTCGCGCTCGAGTCCTTGCTGCCAGCGTGGATTAAAAGGGAAAAACGGATAGGGATTGCGCTCCACAACGCGCACACCCGGCCAGATGGGTACCAGAGGCGGACTGCCTTTACGAATCAAACTGCTCTCCCTGAATGGAAGCAGAGTACCGCAATTTCACGCGCGCACAACCGGGCAGTCGCCTTAGATGTAACTAGGAGGGTATCGCCCCTCCGGCGTTGGCATAAAGGTTGCCACGCTGAAAAAACTATTCCGCTGCTTCGTCCCGCAGTTCCGGCGAACTTCTTAGCACAATCGTGCCTCTAACCCCAGAGCACGAGATTAAGCATTGGAGGTTGTATGAGGAAGGTTCTGGCGAGTGTAACGATTCTCTGTTTCAGCATGTTCTGCTTCAGCACGTTTTTGTCTGCTGAAGACAAGCAGGATGACGTCGATCGCCTGCAGAAGGCAACGGAAGTAATCCAGCAGATTATGGCAACTCCGGACAAGGGGATCCCTCAGGAAGTTCTCGACGGCGCGAAGTGCGTGGCCGTTGTACCACATCTGATCAAGGGCGGCTTCGTGTTCGGCGCCAAGCACGGGCGCGGCGTAGCGACTTGCCGCACGGCGCACGGATGGAGCGCACCGTCGTTCTTCACCGTTACCGGTGGAAGCTGGGGAGCACAGATCGGCGTGGAAGGCGTCGACCTGGTGATGCTGGTGATGAATGACAAAGGCATGCAGCAGCTGCTGAACAGCAAGTTCCAGATTGGCGGCGAAGCTTCGGCCGCGGCCGGTCCGGTGGGACGTCATGCTTCCGCGGATACGGATTGGAAATTGAACACGGAAATCCTGACGTACTCGCGCAGCAAGGGCGCGTTTGCCGGAGTAACACTTGAAGGCGCGGGAATCGCCCAGGACGATGAAGCGATTCGGCAAATGTATGGCAAAGAACTCACGCCGCGTCAGATCCTGAGCGGTCAGGTGCCGGCACCGGCATCGGCGCATTCTTTCCTCGCGGCTGTGGGGAACGCAAAAGCTGTCGCAGAGAACAAGTAGAGGATCGGTTGCACTCGCGAAGGGAGGCGGGATTCGTCCCGCCTCTTTTCATTTCTGAAATATTCCGGTTGAAAATGCTCCGTGCGCATAGGAGAATGCCGCGCTCCCAAGGAGAACTTTATGAGCGCTAAGAAACTGGCTTTGAGCTGGTTGGTGGTCTTTATTTGTGTCAGCGTGCTGAACTTCCTGATTCACGGCATTTTGCTTTCGGCTGATTACCAAGCGCTTCCCCAACTGATGCGGCCGCCAGTCGAAGGGCCAAAATATATGCCCTACATGTTCTTGGCGTTTGCGGTGTATGCCCTCGCGATGGTGTGGATCTACGCGCAAGGCGCGAAGCCTGGAGTCTCGGCCGTTTCGCAGGGGATTCGATTCGGTATTGCGGTCTGGGCACTCACTTCGGTTCCGATGTACCTGATTTACTACTCGGTCGAGCCGTGGCCACTGGCCATCACGCTGAAGCAGATCGGATTTGAGTTCGTGACCGTAACCATCTTCGGAATCATTACCGCGGTGATGCACGGTAAGGGCACTTCACAGGCCCGCGTTTCCGCCGCAGGAAGCTGAGCAGTAGCTCCTCCAATCAAGGCATTTGGAGCTATAATTCGGCGCAAGGGGAGGATCCCATGCGCCTTCCGAACGTTCTCGCAATCGCTGCCATTCTGGCTATTGGTACGAGCCTGTCTTTCGCCGCTGACAAGCGTGAACCGAGCGCCTCTGCTCCGGCGCCTGACGTGCAAGCATCGCGCGGAATCGATGATGCCATGCTGATTCCGCAGTTCTTCATCCCGCCGCACGGATCGCAGACAACGCATTCCGACGCTCGGCAGTGGTCTCAGTATTTCGCGGATGACGTCTGCTACAACATACACAGCCTGGTGGTAGCGGAAGACGATCACACGGGTGTGGTTCACCCGGTACGGGAGAGCACATGCACACGCGCCTCGCGATTCCAGACGAAAGATGCGGAGGCCCCTGCGGGAAAGTAATTCGCAAATCTTTCTCGTAGATCAGGCTCGCAGATCAGGCAATCCCGACGAGGACTACTAGCTCTGCGCTTCCGGTCGCGTTACCGCGGGTTTGCTCACTGGAATTCGCAGCACTGTCTTAAGTTTTTCCGGTGCCACGCGGCACGGATCTGAAAAATAAATCTCAAGGTGTTGCGGGCCAGCTGGTAGCCCTGCGCTTCGGCAAATGCTTTCATGCGCGCAATCGTTTCGGGCTCTTTGTCATACGGTCCCACGTGTAAGGCCTGAACGCATTTGCCTTCTGCTATGCGTTCGAGCTTCAAGTCTACGTTGCCATCGATCTTCTTTTTCTTCTCGAGTTCGGTAATCGCTTGTTTGAGATCGGCAGCACCGATTAGATCCGGCACGCGAATCATCAGCTTCCATGCCCACTGCTCGATCGACTGCTCCGCAATGCAAACTGCCGGATCCGACGACCAGTAGATGCCTTCCGGCATGGCAACCTTGAAATCCGGCCCGCCGGAAAACTTTCTTGCGAACTTGATGGTGTGGGCCGCGCCATAGAGCGCTCCAATGTGTGCCGAGAACTCTGGGCTGCCAGGTTTGCCCTGACCGTCGGTCGTAAGATACTTGCCGCTTTTGAGATTGAGAATGACAGGATCCTTCGGAGCGACATAGTCCGCTTTGTGCAACTTATAAAGGTCGATCTTCTCCGACGTTTTTCCCTTTGCCCTCGCCTTTGGTTTTACTTTGGTAGCCATCAGCCCTCCTTCCGAGATTTCTGCCGAATTCTATGCGCGTCGAAACTCACTGGACTGCAGATTTGTTCGCGATTGCTGCATTTTTCCCCTTTCGGGCAGTATCGCTCTCAAAGATTGGTGTCATCGATCTTGCTTGGCAACAGATCGAACACTGACTATTCCATTGGTCTTCGAACTGATCCACAACCGTCGTTCTGCAAAAGTTTGCACTCATTGAGCACCCAGAGTGCCCGATTCGGCCTTAAAACAACCTCCTTTCTTGAGAGTCACGGTGTTCTCCATCGACGAGAACTTTTTTGGGACGAATTCCTGGTAATCAGGTGGATGGTTACTTGATTTTAGGTACTCACTTCAGGTATTTACCTTTTACCGCGCACCGCACACCCAGGGGCGTTGACCAGTCTGTGAGGAGCGGAAGCTACACCGCAGTTGGGATTTCAAACCAGGTAACTCTCAGTCTGAAGGGTAGGGATATGCGAAAAGTGAATCTTCGCTGGGCAGGAGTACGTGTTTCCACACGTCAGACCATCCTGCTGTACGGCTTGCTTTTTCTAGTCGTCGTTGCCGTCGCCGCGCCAGCCAGTGCCGGAACGCTTGGTGGTGGCATGTCACAACTCGTCCAACTCTATGAAGCGAACAGTCCTAAGCTTCCGAGCGTTCTTCAAATTCATATAACCAAGCCGCAGAACATTGTTTTGGTTGATGTTCACCTTCAACCGGGAGTGCCTACCAGTCAAGCGCTCGCGGAACTCGCGAAGACAGGCTTTCAGTTGA
This sequence comes from Terriglobia bacterium, assembly GCA_963826275.1. Taxonomy (GTDB): domain Bacteria; phylum Acidobacteriota; class Terriglobia; order Terriglobales; family Acidobacteriaceae; genus JAJPJE01. Next base: position 213,832 of record CAWGWI010000016.1, read on the forward strand.
AGACTGTCAGCTATATGGATCCGAGTCTCGTAGAAGGATTCATACCGCTGGGAGCCGCGCGCTCAGCGGCTGCGGTCGCGGGAGTTCGCAGTATCGCCGCGGTAGCCCGCCCGCTGAAATCTGCTGGAATCGTCCAGAGCCAGGCGGTTGCGGTTGAAAAGGCCGACAAAGCCCAGGCTCGCGGCATCGACGGCAAAGGCGTCAAGGTTGGCGTTCTCTCCGATAGTTATAACTACTACGCCACCGAGGGAGGGCACCCGGATGCCACCGACGATGTGAACACGGGCGATCTGCCTGCTGGAGTCGTGGTTCTTGAAGATCTTCCGGCCGGCCAAGGCGGCGAGGACGAGGGCCGCGCGATGATGCAATTGGTCCACGACATCGCTCCGGGCGCCAGCCTCGGCTTTGCAACGGCGTTCATCGGAGAAGTCGACTTCTCCAACAATATGCTGGATCTTCATCGCAAGTTCGGAGCTGATGTCGTTGTCGACGACGTTATCTACTACGACGAGCCCATGTTTTCCGATGGCTTGCTTGCGCAGACCGTCGATCAGATCGTCTCCGAAGGCGGAACCTACTTCTCGTCCGCAGGGAACAATGGCCTCGAAGGATATCAGGCTACCTACGATGCAATCAGCTTCTCGAAGGCGCAGAAGCTGGTGAAGCAAGGCCAGTCGAACCTGAACTTACAGGCTCTGATCGATCGTGGCTTGGCACCTAAGAGCTTCCACAACTTCGGTGACGATCACAATCCGGTACTTTCGCAGCCGCTCACGTCTTTCTTCGGCGACATCCTCGATTTCCAGTGGGATGAGCCCTTCTATCTCGACAAGGTGAAGACCGATTACAACATCTATCTCTTCGACGCGAACGGCAATTACCTTGACCCGACCGACCCGACCTCGCCGGTGTATTTCAGCACCGATAACAACATCGACACCGATACACCAATGGAGTTAGCCCAAGTGCTGCCGGGTAACTACCAGATCGTTATCGGGAAGATGAATAACGGTCCGGCCCAACACTTGAAATATGTGGTTGTGAACGGAAACGGCGAGAGCAAGATCCAGAATGCACCCACCACGTGGGGACATGCTGCCGCCAAGACCGGCCAGGGTGTAGCTGCCATGTACTACGGGATCACCGACTTCCCTGAAGACTTCAGCTCACCAGGACCCGTAACCATTTATCTCGACAAGAACGGAAACCGGCTTCGCTTCCCTGAAATTCGACAGGCTCCGCAGATCACTGGTATCGACGGCGTAGACACCACTTTCTTCGGCGGCGATACGGATGGAAACGGACTCCCGAATTTCTTCGGAACAAGTGCCGCCGCTCCCGATGTGGCCGCAGTCGCCGCCTTGGTGCTGGAGAAGAAAAAGAACCTGTCCCCAGCTCAGGTCTACCGCAAACTGCAGGATACGGCTACACGCGTTCCGCTCTCGGCTGATCGCGCACTGGCTGGGGCACAAGCTGGAGCTGTCCTCGCGCTGGCGACGGGCGACTTCTCGCGCGTCCCCACGTACTGGAGGTTGGCAGTCCTTCCGATCACCCACCATTCCGTGAGCAGCGTATCCATCAACCTGACCAACACCAGTACGAATATGTTGTGGTCGAATCCGCTCGGAGGCACAGGCTTTGTATTCGGCGAGAGCTCTGGTGTGGCGCCGGCTGACGTAACGGTGTCGCGCAGTACAGATCGGACCACGTTGACTCTGACGTTCGCTCCCGGCAAATTCAAGGGCGGCGAATACATGACCTTCGCAAACTTCGCGTTCCCCGTGTTGGTCCCGTATCAGTTCCCGTTTGACGCGGATCGCGTGGAGGGTGCGCAGGTAACTGTCACCTACGATGACAACTCGATCAAGACCGGAACTTTCAAGGTAGCCCCGAAGCTGCCCGTCAACAACTTCACCGGCGCGGGCCTGGTGAATGCGGACGCAGCAACTTCTGGTCACTGATCGATAACCGTAACCATGGGCCCCGGATTCGCTCCGGGGCCTTTTTTTATTGCGTGGTACGCATCTCGTGCATCGGCTGAGCAGTTCCCGGCAAGGCGCGGCCGTCGAGTGTCATCACCCGGAGCCGAGTCCCTGTCTCTTCTTTTTGCCAGCACAATATCTGGCCAGCCTTGAGGGTCGTCGCGTCGAAATCCGCATTCGCAGGGATTCGGAGCTGATACTGCTCGCGGCCAGCCGAAAAGATGAGCACCACTCCACTCTTTCTCTTTGGCTGCGGAGAAGTATCCGGTTCGGCGGGGGCTGCGACTCGCCCACTCGATCCCCCAGGCAAGTCGGCGTGCATGACCTTCAGCAGCGTGGCTGGCTGGTATCCGCTTGGACAGTCGGAAGCGCTCAACAGACCGGGACACATGAGAACCACCAGAAGAAGGAGATATCGGGTCATAAGTATGATCCCTCTTTTCCGGAACGTTTGATGGCCGGCTTCTTGCACTATGATGAGAGCAGGCGATGCGAGTCGGCAGTTTCCCAAAACGACCTTCGAGTGAATCCTGCGCACCTGCTGCAAGAAATTTTAAAACGATTCAATAGGGGAAATCCTGCAGTTTTGGTTTGACGGCTACCCCTGTTTTTGACTATTAATCTTCAGCGTCTCTTATCAAGGAGTCTTATGCACTCTCGACCAGCGGTTGTTGTGCTTCCTATTCTCCTGCTACTAAGCATTATTCCCGCTTTCGGCGCTGACTCCGACCCGAACCCGCGCCTCGAACTGAAGAACAACTGGCAGATCCAGTCGTCGTGTAAGGTCACCGAAAAAGGCGATGTGGTCTCCACCGCTGCATTCAAGCCCAAGGACTGGATCGCAACCACGGTCCCAAATACGGTTGTGGCCGCACTGGTGGCGGCGAAGATCTATCCCGATCCGTATTACGCCATGAACCTGCGTTCGATCCCGGGCACAACCTATCCGCTGGGCTCGCTGTTCGAGAATCAGCCGATGCCCGATGACAGTCCGTTCAAGTGCTCGTGGTGGTACCGCACGCAATTTGAACTACCGGCATCAGCCAAGGGAAAGACGCAGTGGCTGAATTTTCGCGGGATCAACTACCGCGCCAATATCTGGATGAACGGCAAGCAAATCGCCAATAGCAATGACGTTGCCGGACCGTATCGCACGTATGAATACGACGTCACCAAAGTTGCCGAGCCCGGGAAGACTAATGTGATTGCGGTGGAAGTTTCCGCGCCCGACTACAACGATCTCGGCATCAACTGGGTGGACTGGAATCCGCAGCCGCCCGACAAGAACATGGGCCTGTGGCGCGAGGTCTATGTGACATCGTCAGGGGCGGTTTCCGTGCGTAATCCACAAGTTCTAACGAAGCTTGATGTGCCTTCCCTTTCGTCGGCGGAACTGACCGTCAGTGCGGAACTGCATAATGCCTCCGCGAGCCCGGCGAAGGGTACTCTTCGCGGCAAGCTCGATAACAACATCAGTTTTGAGCAGCCGGTTGAACTCGCCGCTGGGGAAACAAAGGTCGTCTCGTTTGAGCCCGCGAAGTTCGCACAGCTCAAGCTGAAGAATCCTCGGGTGTGGTGGCCGGCGCAGTGGGGCAAGCAGCCGATGTACGCAGCTTCTCTGGAGTTCGTTCAGGGCGGGCACGTTTCCGACGCCGCGCACACCAGCTTTGGCATCCGCCAGATCGAATCGTTCCTGAATGACAAGGGCGCACGGCAGTTCAAGGTCAATGGCCGTAATTTCCTCGTCCGTGGCGGCGGCTGGGCACCTGACATGCTTCTGCGGGAAAACTTTGCGCGCGATCGCGAACAACTGCAATACGTGCTCCACATGAACCTGAACACCGTCAGGCTCGAAGGCAAATTAGAGAGCGACGATTTCTACGATACCGCCGATCGCCTGGGCATATTGATCATGGCCGGCTGGTGCTGCTGCGATCACTGGGAGCACTGGAAGGATTGGGTTCCAGCGGACCACCTGATTTCCTCTCTATCGCTTCACGATCAGATGTTGCGGATGCGCAATCATCCCAGCATGCTGATGTGGCTCAACGGCAGCGACAATCCACCACCGGTGGAGGTCGAACAGGCTTACCTGAAGATCGAGGACGAACTGCACTGGCCCAATCCGATTCTTTCGTCAGCAACGGGTCAGACCACAACGATCACTGGACAGTCGGGCGTGAAGATGAGCGGCCCCTACGATTATGTTCCGCCCGGATATTGGTTCGTGGACAAGGACAATCCGCAGCCGCGCATACCCGGTCACGATGGCGGCGCCTTCGGATTCAACACGGAAACCAGCCCCGGACCGGCGCCGCTTCCGGTGCAGTCCCTGAAAAAATTCATTCCCGCGGACAAGTTGTGGCCGATCAATGAGATCTGGGACTATCACGCGGGCAGTGGCAAGTTCATGAACATGAACATCTTTAACGGCGCGATGAACGCCCGCTATGGACAGCCACAAACGCTCGACGATTATCTGCGAAAAGCGCAAGCCATGGCCTATGACGGCGAACGCGCGATGTTCGAAGCGTATCGCCGCAACAAGTACACGTCGACGGGCGTGATCCAGTGGATGCAGGACAACGCCTGGCCGAGCACCATATGGCACCTGTACGACTACTATCTGCAACCAGCCGCGGGTTTCTTCTCGACCAGGCTGGCCAATGAACCGTTGCACGTGCTCTACGGTTACGACGATCACGCGGTGTGGGTGGTGAACGACCAGTACAAGGCGTTTTCGAAACTGAAGGCGACGGCAACCGTCTATAACCTCGACTTGTCCGAGAAGTTCTCGAAGCAAGCCGATGTCGATGTGCCGGAAGATGGTAGCGTGAAGGCGCTGGAAATTCCGGCAATCGATAGCCTGAGCCAGACGTACTTTGTGCGACTGGCGCTGCACGATTCAGCCGGCAAACTGGTGAGTCAGAATTTCTATTGGCTCTCGACACAGCCGGAACAATACGACTGGAGCAAAACTTCTTTCTTCACTACACCGACAACGCAGGAAGGGAATTTGTCCGGTCTGAACACACTTCCGAATGTGGATCTGAAGGCGGCTAGCACGATAGAGCATCAGGGAAAAGATGAGGTCGTGCATATTACACTGCACAATCCTTCGAAGAACCTGGCCTTCATGACCTACCTGCGGATTACGGACAACAAGGAGCAGGACTATCTGCCCGTGTTCTTCGGCGACAACTACATTAGCCTGATGCCCGGGGAAAGCCGCGAAGTCACGGCTAGGTATGCTGCGCCGAATCAACGCGAATCCACACCGCAAGTTTTGATCAGCGGATGGAACATTACACCGCAGACCCTGCATCCGACCTCGAAGTAATACGAGACCGACGTTGGAAAACAAAAAGCCCGGCAGGTTTGCCGGGCTTTTTTATCAGGGGCCTAGAGATGAATCGGTATGAAAGAGAAGCCTTAGTTCAGTGAGTTGTGTGCAAGTGCCGAACCCGATTCAAAGCGGTCTCTACCTGGACCGCCTCCAACTGTAATTGCGGAATCATGTCCAGCATGTCATTCAGCTCTTCTTTGGAGAGCCTGCCGGAGAACACCAGATCCATGGCAGAGGCCTGCAAGTCCTTCAGTGCTCGAAGCCGCTGTTGGAGAATCGACTCGCTGGTTTGCATCGCAACCACCTCGTCCTAAGGTGAGGTTACGATAGCTCCAACACTTCACAAGAGCCTGTGACGTGCATCACAGGCCCTTGTGGCATGACGCATGATTTGCCGCTACCAGCGGCCTATTCCGCCGCTTCGAACTCCACGGCTTTCTTGAATCCTTTGGTTTTCCAGGCGCCGTAAGCGATACCCGCGCCCAGCCACACGGTGCCGACTACTTTCGCCGTGGGACTCAGGTTCCACCAGATAAATGCGCAGATCAGGAACCCGAGAACCGGAATCAGCAGGCTCGCCGCGGTCCTTTCTCCCGAACGCAGGAAGTAGTGCACAAAGGACGCCGCATTCACTCCCATGAAGGCAATGAAAGCGCCGAAATTCAATGCCTGCGCGCCTGTTTCGTAGGCGCCGCCGCCGAGTTGCCGCGCAAAAAGCTCCAGCAGCACTGCGCCCGCCAATGCAAATGCGCCAACAGCAATGATGTTGTTTTGGGGAATGCGGCGCTTGGGCTCAATGGCTCCGAAAAACTTCTTCGGGAGCGCGTCGTTGCGGCCCATGCCGTAGAGCAGTCGGCCGGCCGCCAGTTGCGAGCCCATGCCCGATCCGATGTTTGCGATCAGGATGGTGAAGTTCAGCAATTGAAACAGGAAGAAGCCGCCCGCCTGTTTTGCCACCAGGGGAAATGCCGATTCGACCTGGCTCTCAGGAAACGGCTTCGATCCCCAAACCAGTTGCGCAGCGTACACCTCTAGCGACGCCAGTACGCCGGTGATCAGGCATACCAGCACCGTCGCCAGCATGATGTTGCGGCGAGGATTCTCCACCTCTTCCGACAACGTAGAGATGCCGTCGAAGCCGATATAGGTCAGCACGGCGATCGACGTCCCGCGAAATACGCCGCCCCAACTGAACGTTTGCGGGTTATAGAACGGCTGCGAAAAGAATCCCTGGCCGTATTCGTGGAGACCCCACACGAAACGAACCACGAAAGCGAAGAAGATGACCACTACGATCGTCATGCCTGCGGCCATGACATCGTTGATGCGCGCCGAAGCCTTAATGCCGCGCAGGTTCATGGCGGTGAAGAAGACGGCGAAGCATACGGCCAGCACGTAGTACGGAATTCCGGGCAGGATGTTTTGCGTCAGTTTGCTGCAAATGGCTGTGCAGATCAGCGGATTGAGGACGTAATCCATCACCATCGCCCAGCCCGTGAGGTAGCCAAGACCCGGATGGATTTCCTTGCCTACGTAGGTGTAGGCCGATCCGGCGCTGGGATAGACGCGCGCCATTTTTCCATAGCTGATCGCGGTAAACAGCATGGCGACCATGGCGATGAGGATCGTCGTGACCACGTGCCCGCCGGCCTTGTTGCTGATGACGCCGTAGATGCCCATGGGAGCGATGGGCTGAATGATCACGATGCCAATGATGATGAGATCCCAGAGCCCAAGCGTTCGCCTTAGGGTGGGTGCAGAAGAAGTGCTGCTTGCGGGAGTGCTGGTAGTCGCCATGTTCCTCGGGTCGCGTGGTCAGGATTGCTGCCGCGCGTCATATTGCCTCAGAAGGGCATCGGACCGCAAATCGGAAACCGAAGACATTGACCACAGAGGACACGGAGGATCACAAAGGAAGAGCCCTAAGCCAGAGAGCTTTTACCTTGTGACTATTCCTGCCGTTGGTGTTGTTTTCACTTCGGATCCTTCGTCGGCGGGAATGACAAATGTCATCTACGCGGAACGCGTTTCGATTTCGCGGAACGTTTGACTGAAGATTGAACGGACTTGCGTTCGTTTGCCGGAAACGCAAATTCATGATCGCGCATGGAGACGCGCGTCCCCGCGAAGCGCACGCCTTCGAACTCCAGCTTCATGCGCTGCTCCATTCCGTTCGCCCCGGGTAACAGAATACGCCCACCAGCTCCAACTACTCGATGCCAGGGTAGTCCAGATGTTGCCCGCAAGGCCCAGACCACCTGACGTGCTGCTCCTGGATAGCCCGCGGCTGCAGCGACGCTGCCGTAGGTGGCCACTTTCCCCGGGGGAATCGTTCGCACGATGCGCCAGATCGCTTCAAACACGTTTCTAACTTACCTGATGACAACTCCTCTTTACCAATGACGACAGAGAGACGATCCAACAGGTTCCATGGTCACGCATCAATGCTTGCAAGGGTCGTGCAAGAGCTTCCGCCGACTTTCGGTTGGCTACCGTTTATGATGGATATGGGATGAGTGAACGACAATGCGGACGATGTGGGCGAGCTTTACCACCTGGGAGTTCAGTCTGTACCTACTGCCAACCCTCGGTCATGCGCTGGCGGCGCGAGGCGACAATTATCATCTCGCTGGTGGCAGTGGGAGTGGTTCTCTTTGCAGTTGCCTGGCTCTTGACCCGAACTTTTGAGCGACGGCGCGACGCACTCGCCAGGCGCTGGTTCAACGCTGGACAGCAGGCCCTCAGCGCATCGCAGCCGCAAACGGCCGTCGCCGATCTCCGTTCGGCGCTTTTTTACAAAGACAACGACTTGTACCGCCTTCGCCTGGCTGAAGCGCTAGCCCAGGCAAATCACACGGATCAGGCCAAGGCTTACCTGCTGAATTTATGGGAAGAACGACCGGGAAGCGGAAACATCAACCTTGAATTGGCACGCATTGCCGCTGCACAGCACAATATCGCTGACGCAATGCGCTACTACCATGGCGCGATCTTCGGGGTGTGGGATAGTGACGCAATCGAGCGTCGCCTCGAAACCCGGCTGGAACTGATTCGTTTTCTCCTGCGAGCAGAACCAGACCTCCTCCGCCTATGCGGAGATCACATCGCTGGCCGCCAGCATCCCTCCTGACAATCCGCAAATGCGCACGACGGCAGGAGATCTGTTCGCCCGCACCGGCGATTCCGGTAATGCCCTTACCCAATACGAAATGGCACTGAAGAATGATCCTCACTCTTTCGCGGCGCTCTCTGGAGCAGCGAGGGCGGCTTTCGCCTCTGGCAAGTTTCGGCGCGCAAAACAGCATCTGAACGCCGCACTCCACGAGCATCCCGATGACTCTGCGCTGATCACGTTGCTGGAGCAGACGGATCTTGTCCTGGCTTCCGACCCGCTTGAACGCCACTTGCCTCGCGAACAGCGAGTGCAACGCACGCTGACTGCCTTCAACCAGGCTGGCGTCAGACTCGAACAATGTGGCGCGCCCGTCTCGCTCGCGCCGAAGGCGGCAGCTAAAAAGATTTCCAACACAACCGATGTCAATACCAGTCCCGGTTCTACGAACCCCAACAAAGCGGCTCAGGATCTGGCCCCGCTGGCAACCGAATGGAACAACCTTCGTCCGAGCATGAGTGCACGATCGCTTTCGCTTAACTCTGATCTCCTCGAAAACGCTGTGGATCTTGTTTCCCGCATCGAACAAGCGACTGCAAAAACTTGTGGACCGCCCAGTGGACTTGATTGGGCTCTGTTGCAACTCGCGAACTATGGCTCGGAGGTCGAACGCTAGTGGAAACTCCGATTCAAAGTTCGAAATTGCCCGAACAGAAAGCTCTCGCCGGTGCATCGCCGACCCCGGGCGAATCCACTCCCGTGGAGATCGAACTTCGGGAAGCCGCATTTTTCGAAGAGCGTTTCTTCCTCATCCTCTCCATCTTCATCGGAGTGTTCTCCGGACTCGCTGTTGTCTGCTTCCGCATCGCGATCGAGTGGACTCGCATTCTGATCCTGGGCTCCGGGCTAACCGTGACCGGTCCACGGCTCATTCTGGCGCCCGCACTGGCTGGACTGGTAATCGCTTTCTTCGTCTTACATGTGTTCCCAAGCGTTCGCGGAAGCGGCGTCAACCAGACCAAAGCCGCGCTCTACATCTATGACGGCTATATTCCGTTTCGAACAGCGATCGGCAAATTCCTGCTGTCGGCTCTCGCCATCGGCTCGGGCCATTCACTCGGTCCTGAAGATCCGTCATTGCAGATTGGCGCATCGCTGGCCTCGGCGCTTGGACGCCGACTACGACTCTCGCGCGAAAAGCTGCGTCTGATTGCTCCCATTGGCGCCGCGGCAGGACTGGCGGCGGCGTTCAACGCGCCCATTTCAGCGGTATTGTTCGTGATTGAGGAAGTGATTGGGCGCTGGACGGCAGGCATTCTTGGGTCGGTGGTGCTATCGGCGGTCTCCAGCGTTGTAGTTGCGCGCTGGTTCCTGGGCGCGGAACCAATGTTTCGCGTGCCGCCCGTATCGTTTATTCATCCGACTGAGCTGTTTGCGTACGCCGTTCTCGGAATCTTCGGCGGCCTGGCCTCGATTGTTTTTTCCAAGGCCATCGAGATCTTTCGCCCGCGTCTGAAGGCACTTCCCCAATGGACGCAATACCTCCAACCCGCTATTGCGGGCCTGATTATTGGATTAATCGGCTACTTCGGATTCCCGCAGGTGATGGGCGCCGGATATGAGTACATCGATCAGGCGATTCACAATCAGTTCACCTGGGAAGTACTGGGGATCCTCGCTGGACTGAAGATTATCGCTACTACCCTCTCATTCGTGAGCGGAACACCGGGCGGAATGTTTGCGCCAACACTCTTCGTCGGCGCTATGCTGGGAGCCTTCATCGGTGCGGTCGAACACATCCTGGTTCCCCAGGTCACCGGTTCTACCGCTACCTACGCGCTGGTTGGAATGGGAGTGCTCTTCGCTGGATTCCTGCGCGCACCGCTGACTTCGGTCTTCATGGTGCTCGAGGTCAGTGGAAACTACTCCATCATCTTGCCGGTCATTGTCGGCAATACCATTGCGTATCTGATCTCGCGCAGCTTCCAGCCTGTGCCGATCTTTGACATCCTCACTCGCCAGGATGGACTGGAACTGCCCTCGATGGAAGAAGAACGGGAAGGCCAGGTCCTCCGCGTGGAAGACGTAATGCGGACCTATGCAGCCCCGGTGCTGGAGTTCGACGAGTTGCAATCGGAAGCCTCGGCACGGGCAGCTCGCGCTCCTGAACCCGTTTTACTGGCACGGAATCGAGATGGCATGTGGGCGGAAATTGGTCTTCACGATCTGCAGGCTGCGGCGACGCAGCATGGCACCGAGACCCTCGTCTCCCTGTTGGGAAGCGGACTCGTACCCATTCTCTACCCGGACATGACGTTGGAATCGGCGCTCCGCCGCTTTGGATCGCTGCCGCTACTGCCCGTGGTTCACCGCGCCAACCCGCGCCAGTTACTTGGCGTGGTTTCCGTGGAACTGATTCTCAAAACCTATCGCGACCTCTCGCATACTGAATAGTGCCCGAGCACTTTGTCTACGCGTATTTCGCGCGCTCGTGTTCCTGTTCCACGCTCAGCTCATCGCTTTCATGCTCATGCTGCTGAGCGTTCCATCCGGGCAGATAGGTTGATCCCGTAATCAGTCGCGCCGATCGCTGGTACGTCAGATAGGACCACGCCCATTCCAGCATAACCAGCACGCGATTGCGGAAGCCGACCAGGAACATGATGTGCACGAAGAGCCACATCATCCAGGCAATGAAGCCGCTGACGTGCAGTTTGCCAATCTTGGCAATTGCGGCGGCACGGCCAATCGTCGCCATCGTACCTTTATCGACATAGTGGAACGGCTTGCGCGGCTTCGATTTCAGATCACGACCGATGTTCCACGCAGCGTGATGGCCTTCCTGCATCGCGACCGGAGCAACTCCCGGAAGCAGATCGCCGCTCTTCCGATCTTTGAGATTCGCGAGGTCGCCGACAACGAACACCTCGGGATGACCCGGCACGCTCAGGTCGGGAGACACGAGCACGCGTCCGGCGCGATCGATTTCAACTCCAAGTTTCTTTCCCAAGCTTGACGCTCGCACGCCGGCCGCCCAGAGTGTCACTGTAGCGGGCAGGACTTCTTCACCGACGCGCACCTGCCCAGGCTCCACGGCGGTCACCTGCGCGTTGGTTCGGACCTGTACACCCAGCCGCTCGAGTTGTTCCTGTGCGCTTCTGGAAAGATCGGGCGGATATGCGGGCAGGACTCGTGGTCCACCTTCGAGCAGGAGAATCCTCGTCGCGGTCGGATCAATATGCCGGAAGTTCCGCGCGAGCGCCTTGCGCGCCACTTCTGCCATGGTCCCTGCGAGTTCAACTCCGGTTGGACCGCCGCCCACAACCACGAAGTGCACCGGTTCAGAGCGGCCGCTGATGTGCGCATGGCGCTCCGCCAGTTCGAAGGCAAGCAGAACACGACGGCGAATTTCAGTCGCATCTTCGATCGTCTTCAGGCCGGGAGCCAGTTCTTCCCACTCATTGTGTCCGAAATAGGAGTGCGTCGCGCCGGACGCGACGATAAGGTAGTCGTAAGAAAGTTCACTGCCATCGCGGAGTCCGACTTTCTTCCGCGCCAGATCGAAGCTGTCCACTTCGCCCAACAGCACTTCGATATTCGAATATTTCCGCAGGACACCACGAATCGGCGCAGCAATTTCACCGGGCGACAAGCCCGCGGTCGCCACCTGGTAGAGCAACGGCTGGAAGGTGTGGTGATTCCGGCGATCCACTACAGTGATCGCCAGATTGTGCTTTGCGGCTTCCGCCGCCGCTTTCAATCCGCCAAATCCAGCCCCAATGATCAGTAGCCTCGGAACGGAGTTTTGGGAGGCATTCATTCCAGTTCTCCTCTCAGCTGCCGACTTCCTAACTAATTGGATGAACACGGCGCGCCCACAGGTGTTTTTTCCTACGCTCACGCCAATGCGCGTAATTCCCAATACTTGAGTCACTTGGCGCTGGATGTTATGTTCAGGAATGGATTGTCTTCGCACACAAGTCCCGTTTCCCCGGATTGCAACATGATGACGCTCGATCCCTCCTCCGTCCCGGAGATCAAAACGATTCTCGTCTCCACCGACTTCTCACCGGCCTCGGAGACGGCGCTCCTCTACGCACTCTCCATCGCGAAACGAAATGGCGCGCGCGTGTTGATCACGCACGTTGTGCCCGAGAGCTATCAGCTGATCTCGAACGATGCCCAGCGCCGCGCACTCGATGACGCCTGGCGCAGCGCCCAGAGCCTGGTTACCGAACAGTTCATCGCAGGACGGCTCGACGGAGTAGCCCACGAGATTCGCATCGAGCGCGGAGACGTATGGGACCGCCTCTCTGCCCTGATCGCAAGTGAGAACGTTGACCTGCTGGTGCTGGGTACGCGCGGACATCGATCGATTGGAAAGCTGCTTCTCGGCTCAACCGCGGAAAATATATTCCGGCAGGCACCTTGTGCGGTGTTGTCGGTAGGTCCACGCGCGCGCAAGGAGATTCCTGCCACGGGCCCGCGAAAAATACTTTTCTGCACCGGATTCAGTCGTCATTCGCTGAAGGCTGGAGCCCGCGCCATCTGGATGGCTCAACGTCTTCATGCGTCGCTGATCCTGCTGAATGTGTGCGAGGAGTGCCCGCCGTCGCCCAAGCAGACCACAGATCTGATCGAAAGCAACAAACGCCGCCTGCGCGAGCTTGTGCCTGCCGATGCAGGACTGGACTCCGAACCGGAGGTGGTGGTCGAGTTCGGCAATTTCGCCGAACGCATCCTGGAGACCGCCGACAAGCACAAAGTAGATCTCATTGTCCTTGGTATCCGGCAATCCGCCGGGTTTGCCCGCCGCCTGCGCGGAGCGACGGCATGGAACGTAGTGACTGCCGCTGCCTGCCCGGTGATCACCGTGCGAACGCCCGAGGAATAGGCTCGAAAGACCTCGATGGCTACATGCATTCAATGCGGGCAGGAGGTTCCCGAGCAGTTCGCCGGACGGCCCTGCCCGGCTTGCATCTATCGCGCCCGCGAAGCCGCGAATCGACGGCGATTCCGCGAATACGTCACCCAGGCTGTCTCCTCCGTAACCGGCGTCCTGATCGCCATCAACGTGCTCGTCTTCTTGGCGATGGTGCTGCGAGGCGTCTCCCCTACCGATCCCTCGACCGAACAGATTCTTCGCTGGGGCGCCAATTTCGGCCCCTACACACTCGATCATCAGTGGTGGCGATTGCTTACCTGCATGTTCCTGCACATCGGCATCGTCCATCTCTTGCTCAATATGTGGGCGCTGTTGAATGTTGGCCCGCTTGCCGAAGCGGTGTACGGTCGCCTGAATTTTCTGCTGATTTATTTCCTCTGCGGCCTGGCTGGCAGCCTCGCAAGTCTGTTGTGGAATCCCGCGATTACCAGCGCCGGCGCTTCGGGCGCCATCTTCGGGATTATTGGTGCGCTCATCGCCACGCTTTATTTCGACAAGGTCCGCATCCCTCGCCATATCTCGCGGCCAATCCTCACCAGCCTGGTTGCGTCTGCGATTTCTGTCCTCGTGTATGGCTATTTCAAAACCGGCATCGACAATGGCGCGCACATCGGGGGACTCGTCTCCGGTCTCATCCTCGGAACGATCATCGGGCGACACCTCGAGCGCACCGAACAGGCGCGGCGCAGTCAACGGATTGTATTTGTGATTTCAGGAGTGGTGTTGCTCGCGACGGCCGTGCTGCTGTGGCGACTGAATCAGTATGTAGTTCCCCTGGAGAAGGCTGAAGCCGCGCTGGCATCCGGAAAGCCGGACGTCGCATTGCCCTATATCGATCAGGCGCTCAAAGAAAAACCCCGCAGCGCAGAAGTTCATTTCATTCGTGCCAATGTGTTGGCTCGTTCGAACCAGCCGGAACAGGCTGAAGCGGAGTTCAAGCGCGTCCTCGAGTTGCAGCCGAAGCAAGCGCGTGCGTGGAATGCCCTGGGGCGACTTTACGTCCGTCAAAATCGATGGCCGGAAGCGGCGCAAGCTTTTACCAAGGCCACCGATCTGGCACCCAACGACCCGAGCAACTGGTACGACCTGGGATTGACTCTTCAAAGGCTAAATCGCCCCGACCAAGCCATTCCCGCCTTGAAGCACGCCGCGCAACTGCGTCCCAGTGCTCCCGACTACTGGTTCACACTGGGTCTTACTGCGATGAGTGCCAAGAATTACGACGAAGCGATTACCGGATTTCAGCAAGCCGCGAAACTGGTTCCCAACGAACCGGAGCCAGTGCTCTGGCTTGGAAATGCGTACGCAGGAAAGGGAATGCAGGCGGAATCGGAAGCGGCGTATGCGCAGGCGCAACAACTGGCCCGGGCGAAGGGCGCACAGAGGAAATAGCGACGTCGGGATACTCACCGAGTGCCGTCACAGCAGGGACAGGGTGGTTCACGCTGAGAGAGTTAATGGATGGCAAATATCGACCAGCAAACGCGATCAGTCTTCGTCGAAACGTAAAATCTCTTCCTTGACTGATTTCTCCCACTCCGCATTTCCGATAACCGCAGCAACCCAAGAATCGCAAGTTTGCTCATATGCTGCTGCGGGCCACGCACAATTCAAGAAGAACCAAACGGCTTCCTCGATCGTCTCTTCCGCGTGCCAAGTAGTCATAACAACATTTGCGTTCGATACGGATGGGTTCCTCTGGACGCTAGCCGCATCGAGAAGGTCGTGAACCCTCTCGCAGTCCTGCCCCCACACGCAGGCATAAATCATCCCTTGGCTGAGTAACTTCTCAGCAACCAAGAGAACGGTCTGCTCGGTGACAGAACTTGCGTCGGCCGCGATAAAGAGGACAAATGGTCTGCTTAGTGGGCTGAGAGCGGCTGGCAGGCTACCCAAAGAGGAAGCCGAGCAGAAGAGTACTTGCCTCGCCGGGTACTCGTCGTCGAAGACGTATTCCGTAATCTTCTCCAACAAAGCAGTGCTCCTGGGTAAATAAATACGCGATGAGTGAAGGATTTATCAACCTTTACACTTCGCTCATCTCCACAATCTCTCCGTCGCGCATGTGAATCGCACGATCCGCATACGCGGCGGCTTCGGGATTGTGGGTGATCATCAGCACCGTCTGTCCAAGATCTTTATTGGATTGACGCAGCAAGCTCAGCACCGCATCCGAGTTCTTCGTATCAAGATTGCCGGTAGGTTCGTCGGCAAGCACGATCGCAGGCTTGTTGATCAGCGCTCGCGCCAGTGCCACGCGCTGTTGTTCCCCGCCTGAAAGTTCCGCCGGACGATGCATCATGCGCTTGGCAATCCCCAGCAGTTCGGTGATCTTGCGCAAGTATTCCGGATCGTCACTCTTGTTGCCCGCAATATTCTGCGCGATCTTGATATTGGTCTGTGCGTCGAGCGTGGGCAGCAAATTGAATTTCTGGAACACGAAGCCGATTTTAGTTTTTCGCAGCTTCGTGCGCTCCGCATCTGACATGGCGCTGAAGTCCGCGCCGTCCACCAGCACGCGTCCCGTATCTGCGTGCGTCAAGCCACCTAGAACATAAAACAGCGTCGATTTGCCGCTGCCGGAAGGCCCGAGCACCGCGACAAATTCCCCTCGTTCGACCATGAACGAAACGTTGCGAAGGGCGGGAACGTCTATCTTTCCTATGTGATACGACTTGCTGACATTTTGAACTTCAATGATCGCGGACATTCACATCGAGTTTACACGATGGACTTGAGCGAAGTCGCACAGGACGCGCCTCGGCGAACACGTCTGAACAAAAAAGGGCGCAGTTTCCTGCGCCCCCGCGGGAGGATTCTTGAAGTTAGTCTCACCAGTAGTACAAGGTCACTTTATCCAGCCACGCCTGCAGCGGGTCCTGATGCTCGTCGCCATCCAACTGGAACGCCACGTTGATCTCCTGCGCGTTCACGTTCTCCGCGTTGAAATACTTGTCGATCGTCTGCTGAGTTCCATTCAACGTCACGGCGATGAAGTGCGTCTGGTTCCCCACTCGCTCGACCTGCCACGTTAGATGATTCCATGCATTCGGCTGCACCGTGCAGGTCGCGCCCGTCGACACCCATCCCGCATTGGCGGTGTCCCATATGCGCCAGCCGCCGTTGGTGCGCGCGTCACACTCGGTTCCGAAGATGTACTTCATCCCGCCAACCGACTGGTTCACATCAAACTCGAGTCCCTGCGCCACGGCCGGATTCGAAACCCAGAAGTAGAGGTCATAAACGAAATGGCTGGCATTGGGATTCGGTGTGAGCTGGTTCCACCACAAAGCATCGCCGAACGGCACCGTGCCGCCGAGCCAAAACGTCGCCGACGCTCCATCCATCGCCGGATTCGCAACGCCCTGCGTCATCGAATACGGATCCTGCGGTCCATTGCCTCCAATGCCAGCGCAAGCGCTGCAGGACTGCCAGTTCGGCAACTGATCGATATTCGCAATCGTGGTCGCATTCGATGGAATCTCCACCTGGCTCGCGGCCGTGACCGGTGCCGTGGCCTGCGCGATCGCCTGAGCCGGCGCCGACAAGTTCAGCGGGAACGAATACACCGCGCCCGAGGCGTCCCACGCATTGATCACAAGATAGTGTCCGCCGGGAGCAAGGTTCACCGACGTGTTGATGCTGCCCCCTTGCGTCTGATAAATGCTGGTCCCGTTGTCATAGACCTGCATCGCGGTAATCGACGCAGCCGATGTGGCCGACGCCGTTACCTGTGTCGCTCCATTCACGGTCGCGCCCGGCCCCGGTGTTCCAACAAAAATTCCTGTGCCGGTGCCATTCACCACGGACTGCTGCGTCATCTGTCCGCCGGCGCTGTCCCAGGCCTTTACCACAATCGTGTGTGGTCCGGCCGCTGCGTTGATGTAGGTATCGACGGTGTTCGACTTTGCCTGGTAGGCAACTTGTCCATCGAGATAAACCTGGATCTGCGCAATCGGTGCGGTCCCATTCGGATTGGCCTGTGCCATTACGTGCACAGGAGAAATCGTGCTCGCGCCATTGGCTGGCGATGTCATGGTGATTGCGGCAAAACTGGAAACGGTGAGCGCCATCAGGGCTAACGTGGCGCGAACTGCAAACTTCAAAACTGACCTCCGTGAATCGTTCACGGAAGCCAGCTTAGGGATCCATCAACTTACGCTACATTCGGCGCTGGCCTGAATACGCGCAAGATTCGCGCCCGATTTTTCTTCGCGGATCCACCTAGGTGATCCTGAGGTGGCGCAAGTTGCTCGCGCAAAGCCCTTAATCCTCAGCCCGCAATTACCTCCAACTATGGCGCTTACCGGACCAACTTACCTTCATGGCACCTAGTCCTTCGACGCCAGAGTTGCTCATGAAAGTAGCTCTTATTCCATCATCTACTTAGAAAAATTTGGCGCCGCGAAGCCCTATTTCGGTGCCCGAAAGCAAGTCCAGCAACTTGGGCGATCTACTTACTTCAAGAGGGGAAATTCGCTTAGCAGTAGTCCGTCCGCTCGTGTCCCATCTCTGGCGTCCTTTTGGCAGAGGTGGATTAGGGAAACGCAAACGGGCCTACTCCGTTTACAACGCACTCTTCCAGAAATCTTCCATCGCGTGCTCTCGATGGATTCTTGCCGGATCGTCTGTGAACCCGTGCTTTCTCATCGGATACACCTCAGTGTGGTACGGCTTCCCGGCAGCGATCAGCGCGTTCATGAATGCTTCCTCATTCTGCGGATGCACATTGTCGTCGTACGTGCCATACATGATCAGCAGATTTCCGCTCAGATCGCCGGCACGCTTCACGAGTGACGTCTTCTCGTAGCCCTGCGGATTCGCCTGCGGCGTCTTCATGAATGACTCCGACCACTTCGAATCGTAGTAATGCCAGTCGGTGACAGGTGCTCCTGCAATACCTGCCTTGAATTCCTTCGAGCGTGTCATCAGGTTCAGCGTATTGGTTCCTCCGCCGCTCCATCCCCATACACCGAATCGGCTCCCATCCACCCATGGTTGTTTCTTCAACCAGCGCACGCCATCCACAAGATCCGCCGTCTCTCCTGCGGCCGGATTCTCGCCAATCAGGTCCTCGAGTTTCTTGCTGATTGCAGTCGCTGCGCGGTTATCAATCCTCACCATCACATACCCATCGCGCGCCATCATGTTGTCGAAGTAAACGCCGCCGATGAAGGCGTGATCCCATTCATTCGCCACCACCGGCGCGGACGGACCACCGTACAGGTACAGGATCACCGGATACTTTTTCTGCGGATCGAAGTTTGCTGGCTTCAGGATCGATGCCGGCATCGGAAACCCATCCGACGTCGGAATCGTCGTCAGCTCCGGATAAACCATTCCCTCCGGCAACAAGTCTGTTTTCGGCGCAGCCACCGTGGAGAGTAGCTTGCCGTCCGAAGCATGCAGTGTCAGTGAAGGCGGCGTATGGATATTCGAGAACATGTCGAAGTAGAAGCGCGTATCGGGCGACATCTCAATTCCATGCGTACCCGCGCTATTGGAGATGCGCTCCAACCCGCTGCCATCGCTTTTCACCCGATACAGTTGCCGCTCGATGGACGAATCCTTCAACGCCGTGAAATAAATCCAGCCATTCTTCTCGTCGATTCCCGTCACCGCCTGCCGCACCCAGAACGCGACGCCGCCTGATGAAGCCATGGCCCAATCGCCGTTGGTAACCTTATTCACCAGCTTGCCGTCCATCGCGAAGCGATAGAGATGCATGTATCCGTCGCGCTCCGATGCCCACAGGAAATGCTGGCCATCGTGAAGAAAGTAGAGATCGTCGGTTACGTTCACCCAGGCCGGATCGCTTTCGGTCAGAATATGTTTCGCCTGCCCGGTGGCGATGTCTGCGAAATACAGCCGCAGCTCTGTCTGCATGCGGTTCATTGTTTCGACGGCGACCCGCTGCGAATCCGGCAGCCACTTCACCCGCAGCAACCACTCAAACGGCTCAGGGATCGGAAATCCACTTCGTCTGCGGATGCTCCACGCTTACTACGCCTACCTTCACCGTGGGATCCTTCTCCCCTGCCTTCGGGTATACCTGGTGAATGATCTTCGGGTCCTGCGGTTCAAAATCGACAAACGTGCTGACCGGAACTCCCGTCGTGTCCGTATGCAGGTACGCGATCGACTTCGAATCCGGCGACCACCAGTAGCCCATGTCTTTGCGCCCGAAAACTTCTTCCCAGTAAACCCACGTCAGCGTTCCATTCAGCAGGTTCTCGGAACCGTCAGTCGTCAACCGCGTCTCCTTTCCCGACGCGAGATCGTGCACATACAGATCGTTGTTACGCACAAACGAAATCATTCGACCATCGGGAGAGAACTGCGCGTCCTTCTCTTCCGCCGGAGTATTCGTGATTCGCGTGAACATCGACGTAGCAACATCGAGCACATAGACATCGCCTTTGATCTCGTATAGCGCCTGTTTCCCGGCGTCGTCGAACGACTCCGGCCACTCCAGCGCCTTTTCGACTCCCGCATCCGGATTGATCTGCTTCAGCGATGCAACCGCCGCCGCCATGTTCAGCACCGCGTGGCGCTCGCCATTCACGGGATTCAAAGACTCGAACGTGCGCTCCGCCTCCGGCTTGTTGGTGTCGTAGAGAATCGCCGTCCCGTCTTTGAGCCAGACGAAATCGGGCACGCTCGTCACCTTCGGGCCTTCCTTGATTGCCCACTCGATGCTCAATTGCGGACGCTGTGCGACCGCCAGCACCGGGCAAAGCGCCACCACCAAAAGGCAAAGACACCTACGCATAGGGATTCTCCAGACTCGATTGTCAGATAAAGATAACGGACTAGTGTAGCTGGACGGGAGCCGCTTACATTACTTCGAGATTTTCACCCGTACCTGCTCCGGAATGCGATTGCGAATCTCTTCCGGCAGCCGATCATGCACGCGTCGCGCTCCGACCTTTGCCACATCCACCATGACCACGGGAGCGGGTGTCGCAACGGCAACAATCAGCCAGATAAACGCGGAGGCCGAGAAGCCCACCAGCGAGATCAGTTCGAAGATGAACGTATGTTTCGGCTCGAAATGCCGAATGACCGCGAACGCCAGCAGGAAGAGAAAAGCGGAAACTGTGGCCAGGATGATGAGCCCGATATCAATCGTTCGGTGCAGTCGTTGGCGGCTGCGGCAGTGCTCGCACTCGGCGAAGTGCGCCTCATAATCGGAACTCATTTCGGGGGCGAGGTGGGAGATGTCGTAACGCCAGCTTGCAAGAATGTCCCCGACTACCTTGTCCACGCACTGTGTTTTCATTCAGATTTTAAAACCTGATCGACTCCAGCGGCTCCGCTTGTTGCGCCAGAAGCAGCCGGTTACTGAGCAGGCTACACTGCCCTGCCAAGGCACGCTCGGCCGCCGTGCGCGCAAGTTCCGGATGATTGTTCTGCTCCGACAAGTGCGCCAGCACGATGTATGTTGCTCCCCCATCATAGTCGGTCGTCAGAAATTCCGCGAGAGCCTCATTCGACAAGTGACCCAGCCGGCTAAGCACACGCTGCTTCACCGACCAGGGATAGGGCCCGACCCGGAGCATCTCCAGATCGTGGTTCGATTCAATCATCAGGAAATCGCAGCCCCGTATGTGCTGCATCACACTGGCCGGCATGTAGCCCAAATCGGTGACAATCCCCAGCTTCACTCCTTCGGCACGAAGAACGAACGCCACTGGATCCGCCGCATCGTGCGGAATCGTGCACGGCATCACGCTGATGTCGCCGATCTCGAAACCACGTCCTGCCTGAAAGTGCTCGCAGCGATCCAGCACGCTCTGATCTTTGCGCCGGTCGCGCTCGCTGCGCCTCCACTCCTGGTGAGTGCCGCCCGTCATGTAGACCGGGATTTTCAGCTTGCGCGACAACTGGTACACGCCGCTGACGTGATCCGAATGCTCATGTGACACGAGAATGGCAGAAAGCTGCGTCGGATCCTCACCCGCCACGTGCATGCGGCGCAACGTCTCGCGTCCGGAGAGTCCTGCATCCACCAGGATCTTCGTCCTCGACGTCGACACCACGGAGCAGTTTCCCCTGCTCCCGCTCGCGAGCACTGTGATTGACGCTGCCATAATGCGCAGCATACGGGACTTTGCCTTGTGGAAGGGAGTGACTTACTTGTAACCAAGGGATAACACTTACATGCTTGGCCGCCGTGGACCGCTTACGGCTCGTCTGAATCCGCCAGGATTCGCCTGCCCTCAAGGCTGCCTTTAACATCCCTCTCGACGGGCCTGTGCCGAATGTGCTTAAGTTGTCGTCAGTGAATCGACCGAAGCGCTCGAAAACCAGTGAATCCGTGGCCGAAGGCACGCCGCGGCGGCCTACGCTGAAAATGCTCGCGCAGTATCTCGAGCTGTCGACGACCACAGTGTCGGTGGTCATCAGTAATTCCCCGATGGCTTCCACGATTACCCAGGCAACGAAAGATCGAATCTGGCAAGCGGTCGAAAAGTTCGGGTACAGGCCCAACGTTTTCGCGCGTTATCTTCACACCAAGCGGACTTACAGCGTTGCCGTGCTGGTTCCAGACATTGGAGACGAATACTCAGCGTTGCTGGTGAGCGGAATCGAATCGAGATTGGCCAAGGACGGCTATTTCTTTTTTGTAGTCAGCCACCGCGGAACGCCCGACCTGATTGAAAGTTCCCCGAACACGCTGCTCGACCGGGCCGTAGAAGGCCTGATCTTCATCAATACCCCGCTCAAGCGTTCCCTGCCGGTACCGGTAGTGGCCATTTCAGACATTACCGAAGCGCCAGGGGTCACGCGCATCGTGATCGACAATGGTCGTGCAGCGACCATGATCCTCGATCACCTGGCAAAACTTGGTCACAAGCGAATCGCTTTTTTCAAAGGGCCTCCCGGAAACGGAGACACGCAGGATCGATGGGACAGCATCGGCCGCGTTGCTGAGGAGTTGGGTGTGAAAATTCGCCCCGAACTCACCATGCAGCTGGGATCGACCCAAAACTCCAAGTCCTCCATGTCCGACAGCGGTTATGAATGCACGAAGAAGTTACTCGAGAAGAACAAGGACTTTACTGCGCTGGTTGCATTCAATGATATGTCCGCGATCGGAGCGATGCGCGCCTTTCATGACGCCGGCCTGCGTGTCCCTCGCGATGTCTCCGTGACGGGCTTTGATGATGTATTGCCGGCCGCGTTCAGCGTCCCTCGCCTGACCACCATTCGTCAGCCGCTCCCTTACATGGGAGAGCTCGCCGCCTCCACACTTCTGGAAAGCATTACCTCGGGGAAAAAATATCCCGAGGAGATTCTGATCTATCCAGAGCTTATTGTCCGAGAGTCCACAGCGGCGGCCCGAAAATCAAAATAGAGCGTCGCAAGCGGCGGCTGCACTGCCTGAACCCCAGACCACTACCGTCATCCACTGCGCCTTTACTTCTGCATTTTGTAGTCTGCTGCCGGAGGCTTCTGCGATACCTGCGATGGAGTAGGTAATTGCGAACGGTCCCAGCCGCCGCCGAGAGCTTCAATCAGGCTGACCGCGGAAACCATCTGCTCGATCTGAAGCGTCACCAGCGTCTCCTGGTCGCCAAAAAGAGTGTTTTGCGCCGTCAGGACATTCAGGTAAGGATCGATTCCCGTCTGGTAACGAGCTACCGAAAGCTGCAGGAATTGCTCCGCGGAAGCTACCGCCTCCCGTTCACGCTCAATCTGCTGCGAGTAAATACGAACCGCTGCAAGATTGTCTTCCACCTGCTGAAAGGCGGTGAGCACCGTTTGGCGATATGCCGCGACGTGGGAGTTGTAGGTAGCTACATATTGGTGGAGTTCAGCCCGGTAAAGCCCGCCATTAAATACGGTTTGTGAGATGGTCGGCCCGATCGACCAGATTCGACTTGGCCAGGTAAACCAGTTCGCAAACGTGGAGCTTTGGAAACCACCGGACAGCGAAAGCGTCACATTGGGGAAAAACGCGCCATACCCGATTCCAATAATCGCGTTGTCCTGGGCAAGCGTCCGCTCGGCGGCGGCAACATCCGGACGGCGCTCCAGCAAGAGACTCGGGACACCTACCGGGATAGGAGGTGGGCCTACAAGCAGAGGCTTGACTGGCATCTTGAAATCCGTGGCTACTCTGCCAAGCAGGACCGCAATCGCGTGCTCGTACTGCGCTCGCGCGATGCCGACGTTGATCGCCGCCGCTTGCGCGCTCTGTAAACTCGTCTTCGCCTCAACCACGGAAATGTAGTCGTCGATTCCGGTGTCATACAGGACCTGTGTCAGCTCAAGGGTCTTCTCGTCAGCCGCTACAAGATCGTTGAGGACTTTTTGCAGTGCATCCTGACCTCGAATCTCGAAATAAAATTGCGCCAGGTTAGCTTGTTCCGTGAGCCGTTCCAGTTCCAGGTCCGCCGCGCTTACCTGCGCCCCGTATTGAAATTCACGCACCTCGTTCCGTATCTTGCCGAAAAAGTCCGGTGTCCAGGAAACATCAATGGGCGCTGACATGGAGGTGAATGTGCGTCCGGTGTTGGCCTGTGTCGAGTTGGTGAGCGAGCCAGATGATTTTGCACGGTTCCATGACGGGTTCACCGTGACAGTTGGCCAATATTGCGAGTGCGCTTCGGCGATTAGCGCACGGGCTTCCATCAAGTTCTCGAACGACTCTTTAATATTCTGGTTGTTGACGTCCAGTTGCTCTTCCAGCGCGTTCAGTTCCGGATCTTTGAAAATCTCCCACCACTTCCCTCTCAGCATTCCTTCCTGCGGATTCGCTACCTTCCACCCTTCGGCGTCCTTGAAATTTACAGACGATTCCTTATAGTTCGGCGCCGCGGCCGTGGGCGGAGCCGGCGGATGATACTTCGGCCCAACGCTGCACGCTGAAAGAAGAAGGAGGCATGCCCCCGCAACCATAGGAAACAACCAGCAATGGTTTCGCATCTTCATAGTTCTTCTCAGACTGCAGGCGCCTCCGGTTCCGGGTTAAAGGTGTCGTGATGCTTGCCCAGCATGCGCAGCCGCAATCTGTCGAGTTCCAGGTAAACAACCGGAGTGGAATAGAGCGTGATTAACTGGCTCAGCAGCAGGCCGCCAACAATCGTGATCCCTAGTGGACGACGCAACTCGGACCCAGTACCGGTGCCCAGCGCCAGTGGCAGGGCCCCAAACATGGCTGCCATCGTGGTCATCAGAATCGGGCGGAAGCGCAGGATGCATGCCTCGAAGATCGCGTCTGCTGTGCTCTTGCCTTCCGTACGCTCTGCCATCAGCGCAAAGTCAATCATCATGATGGCGTTCTTCTTGACGATGCCGATCAGCAGCACGATGCCGATGATGGAGATCACGTTTAAGTCCATGTGAAACAGCATCAAGGCCAGCATCGCGCCCACACTCGCCGAAGGCAGTGTGGAGATGATCGTCAACGGGTGCACGAGGCTCTCATAAAGAATTCCCAGGACGATGTAGACGGCCAGCAGCGCGGTTGCTACCAGGATGGGCTCGGTTGAGAGCGACTGCTGATATGCCTGAAGCGTACCGGAAAAGAAGCCGCGCACCGTCGATGGCATGCCGAGTCGCTGCTCCATCTGCTGAACTTCCTGAGACGCCTCGCTCAACGACATGCCCGGAGCCAGATTGAAAGAAACGGTAACTGAGGGAAACTGCCCGGTGTGATTCACTTGCAGAGCAGTCGTTCCGGTCTGATGCGTACTGACCGTGAGCAGTGGCGCCATGGTGTTCACGCTCACGTTTCCGGCAGAGGCTGCACCTGACGTTGAGCTTGAAGTGGATGCCGAAGTTGAGCCCGAACCTGATGAGGTTCCACCCGACCGTATGTAGAGATTATTCAGTCCCTCAGGCGATTGCCCGTATTCCGGCGCAAGCTCCAGCACCACGTAGTACTGATTCAATTGCGTATAGATCACCGAGACCTGGGATTGCCCAAACGCTCCATACACCAGACTGGTGAGTCCCTGCGCGGTCTGTCCAAGGCGTGCCGCGGTCACGCGGTCGTAATCGACCATCTCGCGCAAACCCCCATTCTGCTGATCGGAGTTCACGTCCTGCAGACCAGGAAGCTTCTTCATATTCTGAAAGAGCAGCGGACCCCAGTGCGCAAGGTCCTGCACGTTGTCGGACTGCACCGTGTACTGGTACAGCGCGTTGCTCGAGCGTCCCCCGATACGCAAGTCTTGCACCGGTTGAAAGAATGCAGACGCTATGGGAAGCCGCCCGATCTTGGGTCGAATGCGATTGATCACATCCATCGCGCTCACCTTGCGCTCCGAGAGCGGCTTCAGCGCAATGTAGATAAAGCCGCCATTCGTCGATCCACGCCCGCCGGTGTAGGCGTTCACATGCGCAACCGCCGGATCCTGCTTGATGATCTTGACCATCTCCAGAATCGAGAAGTTAGTGAAGGTAAAAGAAGCGTCTTGCGGTCCCTGCACGCCCCCGACTAAGGCTCCTGTGTCTTGCTGTGGGAAGAATCCCTTTGGGATCTTGATCATTACCACGATGTTTAACGCAATCGTGAGTGCAAGCAGAATGAGCATGAGCGCCGGATTTTCAAGAACCCAGCCAAGCGATCGGCGGTACACCGAAAGCATTCCGGTGAAGAATCTCTCGCTCATGCGATAGACACGGTTGTGTTTCTCGTCTTTGTGATGGGAACGCAGAAGATGCGCGCACATCGTCGGTGTGGTGGTCAGCGAAATGACCATGGAAACGAGAATCGCCGATGAGAGCGTAATCGCGAATTCCCGGAACAGCCGCCCCACAATACCGCCCATCATGAGGATGGGAATGAATACCGCAATGAGCGAGACACTGATCGAGAAGACCGTGAACCCGATTTCTTTGGCTCCCTTGAGTGCTGCCGCGAATGGCTCCATTCCCGCTTCGAGGTAACGGGTGATGTTCTCCATCACCACGATCGCGTCGTCCACCACGAATCCGGTGGAGATGGTGAGCGCCATCAGCGACAGGTTATCGATGGTGAAGCCGAACAGGTACATCGCCGCCAAGGTTCCGATCAACGACACGGGCACTGCCACGGTTGGAATGATCGTGGCCCGTGGGCTCCTGAGGAAAAGGAACACTACCAGGACAACCAGGCAAACCGAGACGATTAACGTTCTCTCCACATCGCTGACCGAAGCGCGAATGGTGACAGTGCGATCGAGAACCAGCGTGAAATTGATCCCCTGAGGCATGTCCGCCTGCAGCGACGGCATTTGCCCGCGAATTCTTTCGACGGTGCCGATGATGTTGGCGCCGGGCTGGCGGAAGATGATTACCGTGATGGATTTCTTGCCATCCGAATAGCCGGCCGTGCGCAGGTCCTGCGTCGAGTCAACCACCGTCGCCACGTCCGAGAGGCGAACCGCCGCTCCGTTGTGATACCCCACAATCAGCGGTTTGTAGTCATCTGCGTGAGAAATCTGATCGTTCGCGATGATGTCCAGGATCGACTCGTCATTACTCAGCTGACCACGCGGTTCGTGCGAGTTCTGAGCACTCAGCACCGACCGCACATTAGCCAACGTCAGTCCGTTACTTTGCAGTCGGTTCGGAATTACCTCCACTCTCACCGCGGGCGTTGCGCCTCCCGCGACGATTACCTGACCGACGCCGTCAATTTGCGAAAGCTTCTGCGCCAATATTGTCGAGGCCAGGTCATAAATCTTTGGCACCTCGTATTTGTCCGAGGTGAGACTGAGGATCATGATGGGAGCGTCAGCGGGATTTACCTTTCGGTACGTCGGATTCTGCGGAAGATTAGTTGGCAGATACGTGCGCGCTGCATTAATTGCGGCTTGTACGTCTCGCGCCGCGCCGTCGATGTCGCGGCTCAAATCGAATTGCAACGTGATCGAAGTATTTCCGAGCGAACTGGACGACGTCATCTCCGAAACACCGGCAATGTGTCCGAACTGCCGCTCCAGCGGAGTGGCGACTGAAGAAGCCATGATCTCGGCGCTGGCTCCGGGAAGACCTGCATTCACGGAGATCGTCGGGAAATCAACCTGGGGAAGAGGTGCAACCGGCAGAGCGGTGAAAGCAATCGCGCCGGCAATCGCCACCGCTATCGTCAGCAACGTGGTTGCTACCGGCCGCCGGATGAATGGAGCGGAGATATTCATGATCGCTCCGAAACCTGCGACAGCTCGCCGTTCGCCGCGCGCTGACTCGCTCGCTTGCCGGTGAAGCGTAGAGCGACGCGATCAAAGAACACATAGATCACCGGCGTCGTATAGAGCGTAAGCACCTGGCTCACCAGCAGCCCGCCCACCATCGCAATTCCCAGGGGCCGCCGCAATTCCGAACCCAATCCGCGACCCAACGCCAGCGGCAATCCGCCGAGCAAGGCAGCCATCGTCGTCATCATGATGGGACGGAAACGCAGAAGGCTCGCCTCGTAAATCGCGTCGATCGAATCCTTCCCCTGCTTGCGTTCCGCCTCGAGCGCGAAATCCACGATCATGATGCCGTTCTTTTTTACGATGCCGATCAGCAGAATGATGCCGATGATCGCAACCACACTTAGATCCTGGCGAAAGAGGATTAGGGCCAGTAAGGCTCCCACGCCTGCCGAGGGCAGTGTGGAAAGAATCGTGATCGGGTGAATGAAGCTCTCGTACAAAACACCAAGGACGATGTATACGGTGACCAGCGCGAACAGAATCAGCAGAGCCTCGTTCGATAGCGAATTGCGGAAAGATGCGGCCGTGCCCTGGAAGTCAGCCTGTAAGCTGGCAGGAAAGTGCATCTGTTGCGCGAGGCTGTCGATCTGTCGAATCGCCGTTCCGAGGGAAGCATGCGGCGCGAGGTTGAACGACACCGTAACCGCCGGGAATTGTCCCTGCCGATTGACCGTGAGAGCTTCCGTTGTAGGTTTGGCACTACTGAACGTTGTCAAAGGAACAGCATTTGACGCGGCGGCACTCGTCGATACAGGTATGCTCGGAACTCCGGCGTTGGTTGCGAGAGCATTGGCCGGCGGTATAAGGACCGAAGAAGACGGCGTGTACAACACCGAAGTGGTAAGCGCATTCGATCCTGCTGCCGCCGAGGCCGATGAAGAAAAGGAGGTAACGGAGCTCGCTCCTGCCGCTCCTGAAGATGTGTTCGACTGAATAAAGAGGTTCCCGAGATTTGCCGGCTCCCTCTGCCAATTGGGTTGGGTCTCGAGAATGATGTGATACTGATTCAGTTGCGTGTAGAGCGTGTTGATCTGACGCTGTCCGTAGGCATCGTAAAGCGTATTGCCGATGGTCGACGGAGCAATGCCAAGCCGCGACCCCGTCACCCGATCAATGGTCAGGAAGATCGCACGCGCACCGGTTTGCTGGTCGGTGGCGACATCTTCGAGGTCGTTCAACTGCTTCAGCCTATCGACGAACCGATTACTCCAGTCGTTCAGTTCATTAGTGTCCGGATCTTCCAGCGTGTACTGAAATTGCGTGCGGGTGACACGATCGTCGACGGTGATGTCCTGTACCGGCTGCATGTACAGAACAATCCCTTTCACTTGCTGCAAACTCTTAGTTAGACGGCGGATGACGTCCGATGCACTGATCCGACGCTCGCTGAGCGGCTTCAGGTTGATCGAAATACGTCCACTGTTTAGAGTCGTGTTAATTCCATCCGCGCCGATGAATGACGCGAGACTCTCAACCGCGGGATCCTGCAGGATCACCTTCGCCAGTTCCTGCTGCTTCTGCGACATTGCCGTAAACGAAATGGATTGCCGCGCCTGGGAGATGCCCTGAATTACACCCGTGTCCTGTACGGGAAAGAAGCCTTTGGGAATCACGATATACAGGAAGACCGTAAGCACCAGAGTGGCCAACGCAATCAGCAGCGTGATTCCCTGGTGCCGAAGAACTACTCGTAGCGTTCGGCCGTAGAACTCGATCATCCGGTTAAACGCATTCTCGGTGATCCGGTAGAACCGCGTCTGCTGCTCCTCGGACGTGTGGCGCAGGATGCGCGAACACATCATCGGGGTCAGCGTGAGCGAAACCACCGCCGAGATTATGATCGTGGCCGCCAGGGTTACGGCGAATTCACGGAATAGCCGGCCAACTACATCGCGCATGAAGAGCAGGGGAATCAGCACAGCAATCAGCGAAACGGTCAGCGAAATGATGGTGAAACCAATCTGTTCCGCGCCCTTGAGAGCAGCCACCAGCGGCCTCTCGCCTGCTTCCAGATAACGCGAGATGTTCTCGATCATCACGATCGCGTCGTCCACCACAAAGCCAGTGGAGATCGTAAGCGCCATCAGAGAAAGGTTGTCCAGGCTGTAGCCCAGCAGGTACATCACCGCGAACGTGCCGACCAGCGAAAGCGGCACCGCAATACTGGGAATAATGGTCGCGTACACACTGCGCAGGAATATAAAAATGACCAGCACCACCAGACCTATCGTCAACATCAACTCGAATTCGACGTCGTTGATCGAGGACTGAATACTCGTCGTGAGGTCCGTCAACGTAACGATTTTGATGGAAGCCGGCAGATTGGCCTGCAACTGCGGCAGAATCGTCTTGATGGCTTTGACAACATTGATGGTGTTTGCTCCCGGCTGTCTCTGGATGTTCAGAATCACGGCCGGCGTTTGGTTCATCCATGCCGCTTGCCGGTTGTTCTCAACGCCGTTCACGACGTTGGCAACATCCTTCACCAGGACAGGCGCACCGTTACGGAAGGCGATCGGTACATTTTTGTAATCGCTGGCTACGGTGATCTGATCGTTCGCGTCGATCTGGTAATCCAGCCGCGGGCCGTCGAAGTTTCCTTTCGCTGCATTCACGCTGGTTTGCACCAGCGCGGTCCGCACATCCTCAAGGTTGATTCCGTACGCCGAGAGCTGCACGGGATTCACCTGGATACGAATGGCCGGCTTCTGTCCTCCACTGATACTCACCAGGCCAACTCCGCTCAACTGCGAGATCTTCGGCGCCAGCCGCGTATCAACCAGGTCTTCTACTTGCGACAAGGGCATGGAATTTGACGTGATGCCCATGGTCAGGATCGGCGCGTCCGCCGGATTCGTTTTGCTATAGATCGGCGGCACCGGCAGATCTGCTGGAAGGAAGCTCTGTGCGGCGTTGATCGAGGACTGCACCTCTTGTTCCGCCACGTCGATGTTCAACGAGAGCTGGAACTGCAAAACGATCACCGAGATTCCCCCAGCACTGGTGGAGGTCATCTGGCTCAAGCCCTGCATCTGCCCGAACTGGCGTTCCAGCGGAGCCGTTACCGTACTCGCCATCACATCCGGGCTAGCGCCGGGATACTGTGTGATCACCTGAATCGTTGGATAGTCAACCTGGGGCAGCGCTGAAATTGGCAACTGCGTAAACGCAACAATCCCGGCAAGTAGAATGGCCGCCATCAGTAATGAGGTGGCAACCGGGCGCAGGATAAATGGACGAGACGGACTCACGGCGCGTTACTCTCAGTGGTTCTTGACGGAAGTTGCACTTTGGAGATCGTTACTTTGGCCCCGTCCTGCAATTTCTCGAAGCTGCTATCGGCCACCACGTCTCCGGAATGAATCCCTTCCACCGCAACGATGCCTGCGTTCGCGATGCCTGTCTTGACACTGGTCATCTTCGCCTGACCGTTCTGGATGACATACACGAAAGCGGCCTCCCCGTTGTGCTGGACGGCCGAATCTGGAATCAGCACCTGGTTCGGAATGGTCTTCACTGCCAAACGCGTGTTCACGAATTCGTTAGGAAACAACCCCTCATTCTTGTTGGCGAAAGTGGCTCGAAGTTTGACCGTGCCCGTGGCGGTGTCGATCTGATTGTCGACGGTTGTCACCTCACCTTTTGCAATCAATGCGTGCATCTGCCGGTCCCAGGCTTCGACCGTAAGCTTCGTTCCTTTGCGCATCTGGTCGAGAACCTCTCCCAGACTGTCCTCTGCGACGGTGAAGATGATGGTGATGGGCTCTGTCTGGGTGATCACAACCAGAGGCGTCGTGCTGTTAGCGGTGACAAGATTGCCGGGATCGATCAGGCGAAGGCCCACCCTGCCCTGGATGGGCGAAACAATATGGCAATACGCAATCTGAACCTGGTAGTAGTCCACCAGGCCCTGATCAGTCCTCACACTCCCTTCCAGCTGCTTGACGATTTTTTCCTGGTCCTCCAATGTTTGCCGCGGTATGGCATTCTTTGCCCATGCTTGCCGGTAGCGCTCGAGGTCCATCTCTGCCTGCGACAGCAGATACTGATCATGCTGGAGCGTGCCCTGCGCCTGTTCCAGTTGGGCCACAAACGGACGGTCATCCAGATCGATGAGCGGATAGCCGCGGTTCACAAGCTGCCCTTCGCGGTAGTGGACCTTGGTGATCACACCGGTGACCTGCGCTGTAATGGAGTTGGTGTAGACCGAGGTGACCGTACCGATTGCATCCAGGTAAACGCCAATGCTGCCGAGTTTGGCGGTGACAGTCGTAACCGGCACGGCTCCCGTCATACCGCGTCGTGACGGAGTCGAAGCCGCCTTGGTTTCGCCTCGCCGAAGTACGGCGAAGAACAGCAGCCCAAAGAGAAAAAGAACGAGAACCCATACCCAGCGGTGGCGCCGCTTTGGCTTGAGGGCGGGCGTCTGGTTGGCAGAAGACTCTTCCCGTGACTTGTGGGAGTCTCCGTCGTGCGATTCCATCTGTTCAGGATTCATTCCACATCTCGTGGCAGCCTCATAAGAAATAGCGACGCTCCATAGGGGCGCCGCCACCTCCATCGCGTAAGGCGAGCATTACCAGGGAATTTCGATTTCAGGTTCGTTGCGAACCGGGAGCAACCTGCCACTCTCAACCTGCAAATGCGGCAGTTCGTGTTCGCTGTTCTGAGGGTCCAGAACCGTCGTGCGGAATATTTTGGAAAGCAGGCCATCGGCCTGGCATTCACCGACAGAGAACGCATGACTCAAAGGAGGGCCGGCTAACTAAAAAGAAGCCGTGCCGCTTCGGACTAAGATGCCTGTTCTGCTGCGGGTAATGAGGCGAGGTGTGTGTTTCAGTGTTAAGGTTTGTAAAGTTCTGTAACAACTCACGCCAGGTTGCCCGGCTAGATCAAGAAAACCCGGGCTCACGCGCGCCGGCTTTGATTTCGAAGGTGGTAAACGAAGCATTTGGACGAGGCGATAGCTACGCCTCTACTCCACCAGGTCTGCATCGTATGGCTTCAACCGAATCACGCCTTCATACGACGTTCCACTGATGATCCCGCGTTTGCTTCCCCGGATTACCAGCGTTTTCTCTTCGCCGGTTGTATTCACGTAAAGAGTTCGCCCTTCAACCACCCGCGCATACACACCCGCGGGAGTCTCGGGTCCCCTCTCGATGCCTACGCTTGTGTAGAGACTTCGTACCAGCGGAGAAAGTACCGCCATCTGGGCGGGAACGCCAACGTAGATCGCACGTCCCTTCCCGTAGGTATTCACCGTGATGGCTGGCGATCTTTCAGGCGTATTGGTAAACGTTGCCATTGTCTTAGCGGTGCGTGGTTCGAGCACTTCATAGAAGCTGATGCTGGTCTTCTCAGCTGTGCCGTTCAGGCTGATCTCGGGAGGAGTCTGCGGCCGGTAGAACTCTGACGTGCGAATTCCGAAAACGTCGCTCAACCGTCCGGGAAGCGGGGTGTCGAACCACTGATTGTTCTCATCTACCTTCGCGGAGAAAGCGGTCATGATCACCGTGCCTCCGTTCTGAACATAATTGCGGATTGCGTTGGCACTCGCACTATCCATCAAATAATCCGCCGGGACAACCAGCAACTTGTAACCGTCTAGAGAGCTGTGCGCGATGTTGATGAACGCGACATCGATGTTGTCCTCAAAGAACGGCTGCAAGGCGCTTTCAACCTGCTCGGTATAACCCACACTAAAGTAATTACGCACTGTGTTGCTGGGGCCGGGAGGGCGCGATGCGACATTGCTTTCAAACGAGTACGCGATGGCCACATCCGGCTTGTGATATCGCGGAAAGCCCAGGGGTTGCAGCTTCGAAAACTCGCCCGCGATCCGCTTGAACTCCGCGTACTTCCAGGAAGGCGTGCCATCGTGATCGAGCAGGCCAAAGAGCGCCTGTTCTTCGCCTCCTCTGTGCGTGTTGAAGGTCCACGCAAGAAATGTTTGTCCGTAATCGATCAGGGCCAGATAGGCCCACATACGAATGGTTCCCTTAGGGCCGCCGTAATATCCCCCTCCCCCGGTTGTGAACTCGTTGAACCAGGCTGGGGTAGGCAAGTCACCTTTAATCAGCAGCGCGCCGAGTGAAACGTCCAGCGGATTTGCTGGATAGAATCCCTCCGCTCCGTAGCTCACGTAGTTCTTATATGAGCTCAGGTAATCGAAGCCCCTCCGCCCGGCCGTGTCCCACAGGTTGGAAACCGCTGGCAAATTCGGAACGTTGCGTTTACGCACCTGTTCCAGATCTTCAAGAACTGAAATGGTCACATCGGACCAGAAGCGGCGGAGATCCAGATAGCGTTCTGGTGGAGACGGTCCGTCGGCATACGGCAGTTGCACCTCGTCGAATGAATTCAAGTGCCGTGACCACCTCTGGGTCGCCCACGCCGTATTGAGGCTCTCAATCGTTCCGTACTTCGTTTTTAACCATTCGATGAATCTCTGACGATCCGCCTCGGAGTACGACATAACCCCATTGCCGATCTCGTTGTTGTAGCCGATTGCCGCCAGTGCTGGATTCCGGGCATAGTGACGCGTTAGCTCATCAGCGAATTGAATCAGGTGCTTGCGGTAAGCGGGGTCGCTGATATCGTCCATGTAGCGTTCAGCTGGCTGGACGGTCGCCGCGCGTTCGTCGACAAGGTTCACCGAGGGATATTTGTAATGCAGCCAGATTGGGGCTGGCGATCCGCCGATATCGAGAACCACTTTTATTCCGGCCTGGTTCATCTGCTCCAGTATTTGGTCGAACCATGCGAATTCAAAATGACCGTCCGATGGTTCAAAGGCGTCCCACGAAAGGTCGCCCATGCGTACCATTGTGAATCCAGCCTGCTTCATCAGGGCAATGTCCTGGCGGATCTGTTCCTGTGAACGATCTACAGGCTGGTAGCAGGTCCCAACAAACAGCTTCCCCTTGCCGGGCCAATCGGGATGCTCAGCGGCACTCTGTCCAAAGGTAAGCGCGCTGCTCAGACATAAAACGACGGCAATTAAGGTTCGTCTCAAGCTCTTTGTCCTTTGCTGCAATGACTGGTTTCGAAATAGTCTGCATCCGCGCTTTGCGGAGATCTCATTTCAGCTCGCAAGGATCCGGAACGAAAATGCATACTTGCACGGCGGAACATCAGGCACTTGAATCTCGAGGCCCTGAGTTCCCCGTGACCACTTCAGCTCACCTTTCGCTCCAAGCAACTCTACTTTCCGAATTTGGCGAGGATAGTTTGCGGAGCCTCCCGCCAGCGATTTGATAACCATCTTGCCGTCAGTTGGCCAGCCTAACCCGATGGCATAGAGTGCTTCACCCTTCGTAGTGAATCGCAGGTCTGTGTGATCGAACTTGTACTTCGATAATGCGTATGACGATATTTTATCGGCTTGTGTCGACGGACCTTCCCCATAGATCTTCCACGGACGCGTACCTTTGATCGCTTCAGAATTCACCTGCTGCCATTCAGCGAGTTCGCCCAGGAATGACATTTCGTCGCTGTCCGGCTCTCCATGGCCGGGCAGGGGAATGCTTAACAGGAGATTTCCATTCTTGCTGACGATATCCACCAGCAAAGGGATTATCACCGAGGCTTTCTGATACGTGTGGTTTGCAAAGAGAGCCCGGCTGTAATGCCACTGCCCGATGCATGCCTCTGTCTGCCAGGGTTCTTGCTGAAGCCGATCCGCCATCGACATTTCGAAGTCGCGTGTTAACGTGCCCCACACAGGCTCGGGCACCTCTTTCAGGTCAACCACTCCTTCCAAGCGACCGTGATGTGCCTGCATATTCTTGTTGTAGTAATAGGCCATGATCTGCGGAGCCAGATCCGGAATTCCTAACCACACCTGCAAATCCGGAGCGAAGGTCCCACCGGCGTCGAAGGTGAACTGAGCGCCGTCGTCGAAGTTCAAAATGTCGGGACTATAGCTGTCGATGACATCCTGCACGCGCAGCAGGAATTGCTGAACAAACTCAGGGCAGGGCGTATTTTTCGCATGAGGTTTGCCGTTGAGCATCTGGGGATCCATGCCCTCCCACCATTTGCCCTTGCCATCGGCGATTGTTTGCATGCCATCGTACGGAACTCCAGCGAGCGGCCCGGTCTTGTCGCTTTTGTAGCGAACCGGAAGAAACTCATCCCATGTGCGGTGCGGAGTTCCGTGATAGCTCACGCCGAATCGTAATCCATTAGCACGCGCGACTTTGGCCCACGTCCCCACAATGTCGCGCTTCGGTCCTACGTTGACGCAGTTCCATGGCTGATGCTTCGAATTCCAACAATCGAAATTATCGTGGTGGGTAGCCAGAGCGACGACGTACTCCGCTCCCGCGCGTTTATAGAGCTTGACGAGGGCCTCGGGGTCCCATCTTTCTGCTTTCCAGAGATGACAAACGTCCTTGTATCCGAACTGCGATGGGTGGCCGAAATGCCTTACGTGGTATTCGTATTGCGCAGACCCTTGCATGTACATGTTGCGCGCGTACCAATCCCCCTGCTCAGGCACGCATTGCGGGCTCCAATGCGCCCAGATTCCGAATTTTGCGTCACGAAACCAATCTGGGCAGCGGTATGACTTCAGAGACTCCCAAAACGGCAAGAAAGGGCCATCTGGAACTTGTCCTTGAAAGAGCCGCGAGTCACCGAATGCCTTGGAGACTCCAGTCAATGCCAAGGCGCACGCTCCGCCTAGCAGGAGTGATCGACGGTTCAACCTTGCGTACCTCCTTCAGTGCGTTGGGACATCTGCTTCTTCATCGTCTCCAGGGTCAGCAGTTCAAATCATTGCTGCGCATCGCCAGCGACAACTCGAAGGAGTCGTCTCCTCCAACCTGCACTACGCGATCGTTTCCGGAATGTCGCGTGTGAGTTCCCTCAGTTTATCGAGTTGTGCGGGCGCAAACCCTTGCGTGCCCAGCTCGATATTAGCTGATAGGCATCGTTGGTCCGAAGCCCGCTCATCGACGTATTTGTGAAGCAGTATCCGAGAGACCAAACGAATTCGCAACGTGGAACGGCGTCGGATGAGCTTTCTTCGGTACGCCTTTTGTATGGCAGTCCGTGCACTTCACAAAGTGAATATTGTGTTTGCTCGATTTATCTTTGAAGGTAGTGTCCATCTTCTCGACCGGAATGCCGCAGTTGGATAGGCGAGGATGGCAGGTGGCGCAGGAAGCGCGCGTATTTTCGCCATGCGCGCCATGGCAAGCGAAGCAACTCAGCCCCTCGTGGACGCCGACGGGCGTGCGATCGTCCCTGGAGTTGACCTGCCGCTCCGGTCCTGGAGCATGACACTGGTAGCACAGTGCCTGGCGCTGGTCCGGCGAGATGTTCACGGTCCGCGTTCCATCGAGCATTTGAGGAAGCGGAAGGTCGGCTACCGATACATGTTCGGAAGAACGCCGGTCAAACAGACCAATCGACGGCCTTGAAATTTCCTGCTGCGGGCCTGGGACTGCCTGCCCCTCCTTCGAGGGCGACAGGATGGGACCTTGCCGATGCATGCGGTGACAAGCCAGGCATGGAACCGCTGGCTGCTCAGCGAATTCGGTTTTTGTAAATCCCCACGGACCAGTTCGGCTGATTGGCTTCACCAGATCGCGAATGGGTCCCTGGAAATGCATGCCATGGCAGCGCAGACAATCATCCATCAGCAACTGGCGCTGATTCTGTTTTTCATTCAGGAAGATGTCCTTGTAAGTCGCGCTGTGGCGGCTAGATCGCCAGGAAGCAAACTCCTGTTGGTGGCATGACTGGCAACGCTCAGTCATGGAGAGAACGTCGGCTGTTCGAAGATGTGGTTTGTCGGGGACATCGCCGCGCACATGCGCAAACACGCGCCGCATATTCTTGAGATGAAATCCTGCTTTGTAGGTGAACACGTCACCGTGGCATTGCGAACAGGCCACGTTGCGATGAGCGGATGTATGCCAGTCGTTATAGGGCTGCCAGATTTCGTGACAAGTGGTACAGACCCGGCCTTGCTGGTATTGCTGGTAGAGCATCGGGCTGGGTACGCCGATCGCAAGAATGAAGACTGCCCCGATGAGGAGCCAGAGCTTGCGTCGTCGCTTTTCCGGCGTTTTGTCTGGCGAAGCCGTGCTCATGCTCTCTTCCAGTTCTTCGTGATGTAGTCCGCCGAGCGATAGGCATTCGCCATAATCGTCAGGACCGGATTAAATCCGCCGTTATTGACGTGAACACTGCCATCCACCACGAACACGTTGTCGACGTCGTGCAGTTGGCATTGGCGGTTTACGACGGACGTCCTGGGGTCATCTCCCATGCGGCACGTGCCTGCCTGATGCTGACCACCACTTAAACCGGCACCCGGAAGCCGTTGCCACGTCTTGAATGCGCCCGCCTCTTTCAACCAGGCTTCTGCCTTACCCGCGATATATTTCGCCGTAACCAAGTTTTGCGGATGGCTTCCACCCGAAAGGCGTGCTACCGGAATGCCCCAGTAGTCTTTGACCTTGGGATCGACCTGCACGCGCGCATCGTAGACCGGCAACTCCTGCACCGGACCGATCACCATCATGGAGCGCTTGTAGTACTTGCGCATGTAGTCCTTGTGCGCCGTTCCCCAGCGTGGAACGTCTGGCGGTATCATGGTGGTGAAGTGAATCGGCAGGCGGATGAATTCGTTGCAGAGCAGCGCTCCGCCAACTATCCCCGGATTCCCATGGTTGTAGTCGCAAATGGCAATGGAAGCTCCCGGACCCAGGTCGTCATAGACGTCGTACTCCATCAGTCCGATTGCGCCCGAATACGCGTGACCCTGCAGATTTCTGCCAACCCAGTCGTACCGGTTGCCAAGTCCGTTCGGAAAAAGCCGACTCCGCGAATTTAGCAACAGGCGGGCCGATTCCACCGCTGCGCCAGAGACTACGACGAGATCAGCAGGCTGTTCCTGTAGCCGATTCTTCTGATCGAAATAAGCGACGCCCGTGGCATGTCCGCGATCATCAGTCAGGATTTCCTTGACGATCGATTCGGTGCGCAGCTCGCAGTTCCCGCTGGCGAGCGCCGTAGGAATTACCGTGTTCTGTGTGCCGCATTTGGCGTCGACCTCACAGGCAAATCCGACGCACCAGCGGCAACGCATACAAGCGCCGCGGCCGTTGTAGGGCACGGTGTTGCGGAGCATCGGAATATAAAACGGATGGAGTCCCAGACGCTTTGCCGCAGATTCCAGGACCTTATGCTCCATGCTCGGAGCCAGAGGCGGCATGGGAAGCGGCTTCTTGCGTGGCGCTTTGAATTGATTTCCGGTGTCATCTCCCGAGACGCCAATTTCCCACTCCGCCTTTTCGTAATATGGCTCGAGATCCTGATAGCTGATCGGCCAATCTTCGAGAGTGCTTCCCTCCACCGTTCCGTAGGTTGAACGCATGCGGAAGTCCCGCTCCATGAAGCGCCACGCCATCGCGCCGTAGCTGAGCGTGCCGCCACCCACGCAGGCGGCGTTGTTCTGGTAATCCCACGTGGTCGGATACACCATGCGCTCGCGGCCCGACGACTCGACGAGAACGCGCGGTGAGCGCTCATCCGGACCAAACGCAGCGCCGAGATAAAACGAGCGCTGATTCCTTAAATCGTCTTTGCGGCAATCAAAGGGAGTATTCCATTGTCCGCGCTCGAAAAGAACGACGCTGAGTCCCGCGCACGCGAGTTCTTTGGCAACGATGCCGCCCCCGGCGCCGGCTCCGATCACTACCGCGTTGACTCGCTTCAATGACATCTTTATGCGGCCATTCGCATCTGAACCTAGCCCGCCACGTCGACCACGCGAGCTCTGCCGCGAATTTGCGGATACGACAAACCAAGCATCTTCCAACTCGCGCGTTCCCGATTGCCGCCGTGACGCGGGTCGCCGTAGTACCCCTGCATCGTGTGAGCTAAGACCATCTCGAAAAACTGGTCAGGAGTTAACGTCGCCCAGATTTCTTTCGGGGCATGGCCTTGCTCCAGATCTCGGAGCATTGACGTCTGCTCATCCGTCGAGAGCGAAGAAAAGGCCTTTCCAAACCGGCTCTGACTGGTGCCTTCGAGGTTGGCGATTCCCTCACGATAGCTGCTGCGCAAATTGCGGAATGGACCACAGAGTTGAACGTCGATGTAGTTAACAACCTCTGCCCATTCGGCGCCCGGGTCAGAGTCGGGCGGAATCATGCAATCGCACATCGCAGCGAGCGTGCGCGCTTCATGGACTCGCAGAAATCGCCAAGGACTCTTACTGGATGAACACCCGGCCGCGCTCGCAACTACGGTTGCGGCTGCAGCCGTCTTGATGAAATCCCGGCGGGTTAGATTTCTATACCAGGCCACGAACTCCGATCCTCATCTTCTCTTGCTGCGTTGCTGATCAGCACTCATCGGGCGACGCGCCTCAGTACATCAGAACGAGCGTTTTACTGGCGTGGTCGGAGAGCAGCTTGCCTGGTACTTCAGAGAAGTTCTCTGGGATGATCGCCGGATCGTGGCAAGTAGGAAGTATTCAGAACGGGCGACGACCGGCAATATCGACCACGATCATTCCGGCTCAGTCTGACACTTTGCTGTCTTCGCTCAAGTGATAAAGATCACTCTTGAGTGGTAACAACCTGAGTTCGCGCCGAGGCAATGGCTTTCATGCCTCGGGTTCGAGTTCCAACTCGAGGCGATGGGCGCCAAGACCTTCGCTCGACAAATAGCAGTATCGTGACGCTTCCACCATCCGTGTGATTCCCTCTGTGCGGACCCCGTCGAACCGGATGGTCCCAGGCTTCAACCCCGGAGGGATCATGCATGCCAGTTTCGTTTTTTCGGCATTTCCAGTGAAGTCCAGGACTATCTTCTTATTCGGTTGGTCATAGTGATATCGATAGGCGACGTATCCGTCCGAAGCGGCGTAACGGACCGCCACTTCCGCCGAATCGACTCCTGCAGCGAGCCAGCGGGGACTCACGCTGGCAGGAGAAAACCTAACTCCCTCATCTCTAACGCCTGCCAGTCCTTCGACCAGTGCGTAGGTGACCGCAGCGGCTCCCCAGATGTCAGGAATGCCGAACGAGACATCATCTTTGGGCATGAAGAACACGGGCGCGTCACAGAGAGTAACGCCGAGAACAATCCACTTTGCCGCGTTTTCCAGCGCTTCGAATCGCAAGGAACCAATCTCCCGCTCGGGATGTGGATTGTTGAAGCCGGAGACATATACTCCAAGGTTTCCGAATTTCTGGTTAGCTCCCCTCCATGCTACACGGGCATTCGCGGCATCTCTTGGCTCCCACCAATGACCACTATTCGTCGCATCGAGGTATTCGCAGTGCGTGCTGCCGTCGACATATCGAAAACGCAGGACGCCCGCAAGCGGATGTGAATCTCGCGTGTGCAGCAGGTAAACCGAAGCTGCTTTCTGGTGCACAGGCAGCTCCGCGGAGTTCCTATAGCCCGGTTGTGTCGAAACTCCCAGGCACACACGCCGTCCGTTAGTGGATGGATCTACGATGTCGAACTTAACATCCTGAAACACCTGCTTACCTGTAGGCATTCGCGATAAATCATTGCCCGGTTCGTTCATCCATCCGACAACGCCAGGAGCTCCATTCCCTGTGTCGACGTTAGCGATTTCAGCCAGGCTGAGCGTGACGAAACTGCGCTTGGGCGACTCTAGTGTTTTTCCGCGCAATGTCACTGGCAGAAAACCATCATGTTTCTCGCCAACCAACAATTGCCGCAGAAGTATGTCCGCGCCGTAACCCTCAAATCCATGCAGAAATGCTCCGCGCGCGAGTTCTCCCGCGACCAAAGACAAGACGCCGCCGTTCATGTATTCCCAGAGCTGATCTTCCGCGTCGAAACCTTTTCGGAACGGAGGATAGATCGCGTAGAACTCACCGGGAGAAGATGTTGGCATCGTTTTCCGGATCTGCTGGTAGGTGCGAATAATCGCGACCGCCTGCTCATGAGAGACGCCGCGATTCAGCGAATAGGCATTCGAGAGCGATACCTGCTCGGCTTCGTCAACGCCGAAATCACGTTTGAAGTTGGGATCTTCAGGAACGTGGTGTCGAAAGTGTTGACCATTCCAGCTGACCGCATTCAACTGCCGCTGCAAAGTGTCGGCAAGGTTGCGCTGCTCTGCCGCTTCCTTCGTTCGGCCGGCGGATTCCAGCATCTCCGCAAGATAACGACAACCAGCCATCAGCCCTGTGTTGTCGCCGAACATGATTCCAAACTGTGTCTGCTTGAGGTCCACCAGCTGATTCTGGTCGCGAATCCTCTCGCCCTGCGGAACGAAGTCCCACGTATCGATCGTGTACGCTCGTTTTACCAGTTGGTATTTCGCCGACCAGCGGTAAGGATTAT
Organism: Terriglobia bacterium; assembly: GCA_963826275.1. GTDB lineage: Bacteria > Acidobacteriota > Terriglobia > Terriglobales > Acidobacteriaceae > JAJPJE01. The sequence continues at coordinate 255,767 of CAWGWI010000016.1, forward strand.
TAGTTGCGTAGTGGACCGCTTTCAGGGCGTTGTCCAGGCGGGCGGCCATCCACTTATGGTCGCCTGTGGCTTTCCAGGTGAAGTACAGCGCTTCCAGATACAGATACTCGACATCCGCTTCGACGGGCTGCCGCTTCATCTCCCACAGGCTGTCGTTACTTCGAAGGATGAAATCGCCGTCTGCGAGAACCCAGTCCCAATAGCTGTACTCCGGTGTTCTTCGCGAAATGTTGTCGAAGATCATCCCATCGGCGCGCTGAGTGTCGGTATAGAGGTTGACCGCCTCTTTCAGTTCGCTCCAGAAATACTTCATGCCCTTCATGGAGTGCGTGTTGTCGCGAAGCCAAGGAACAAAATAGTGATAGACGCGTTGATTAAATTGGCCGACGAATATGGGGCTGTCGTGTTCCCAGGTCTCCATCGTCCAACGCAGGATTTTCAAGAGGCGCGAAAAGCGTTCGCCTGCGTCATTGATGGCTCGTCTCGCAGTCAAGATCAAAGCCAGCCGTGGCAACCAGGCGATCTCCGTCGACGAAGAGCTTTACTGCGTGTCGTCCGAGTGCGCCGCCTGCAACGAATTCGAACGGATCAGTCGCGGGCTGCCGCAGATATTCACGCCCTTCCCCGTCTTCGATGACGATCGTTCCTTTCGATGCACCACGGACGCTGATTGAATGCAACGGAGTCGCCGCTGCGGGACTCACAACGAGTTCCACTTTCTCGGCTGACCACGCGGAAGAATCAGCTATGGCTGCGCTTCCTACAAGGACTGGAAGCGTTTTCAGCAGATCGCGACGGGTAGTTGTCATGATTATGTCTTTTACGGAGCTATTTCAAACGCAGGCATTATAGGCACGCCTAACTCAAAATGAACAGGAACCTCGCTGTGCTTCCGCGCCGGTCAGTCTGACACTTTGCTGCCTCCACCCAAGTGATACGGATCACCTTCAAGTGGTAAAGAATCGGTTCCGCGGGCATTTTGAGAGTCTCTGGAGTAGCATTACCGGTCGGGATATTGGCTGCTCAGTCGCGGCGTGCTTTAATCAGCGGGAACTAACGTCAAGATCTCCGAACAAGCCGTGAATTCTGGAATGGGCAACACAGTGACTAGTCGAGGGTGATCCCATGCCTACCTACGATCCATCACAAAGCAGCTTCTCGCGCCGCAAGTTCCTGCAAACGGCGGCTGCCGCTTCCGCTGCGCTCGTGCTGCCACGGCCAGTTTTGGGAGCACAGCAACCAGCGGATTCACCGCGCTGTTGGTATGCGCTCCGCTCCCTCAATCCGGGCACAATCATTCCCGCAGGATGGGTTCAGCTCTATCTCGGCAAGCAGGCGCACCAGTTGGCACTGTCGTTGCCAGACGTCTCCGAGCCCTTCACCGGCGCTTTCTGGGCTGGCGAAGAGCACTATCGTCCCGATGCCGAGGATGTAGATCCATGGTGGCCATGGGAACAAAAGGCATACTGGGTTGATGGCGCTCTGCGATGCGCCCTGTTGCTCAATGACGAGAAGCTTCTGACGAAGTCTCGCGTTCCGATCGATTTCACGCTCGACCACGCGGCGAAGTCTGGTTACCTAGGACCGCAAGCGCTTCGGGAGCCGAAAGCAAACTTCCATCGCTGGCCGCATACGGTTTTCTTTCGCGCACTTGCCGCGTACTCGGACGCGGAAGACGATCCCGGAATCTCCGATGCAGTGCGAAAGCATTACCTGAACGACGATGCTGATTACGGCGTGCCTATGCGCAACGTGACCAATATCGAAGGCATGCTCTGGGCGCACGAGCGCACCGGTGATCCGCATTTGCTGCAGTTGGCCGAACAATCCTGGAAGGTTCACCTGCAGCATGCCAATGAAGCAAATCACGGAGACATGAGTCCTGACAAAGTGTGGTCGAATGCGCCAGTCAATTCTCATGGCGTTTCCTACGCGGAAACTTCCAAATTGCCGGCCATTCTCTACGCTCACACCGGGAACCAGGAGTACCTGCGATTCGCGCTGGCATTGCAGCAGAGAATCCTTGAGCGCTACATGCTCGTCGATGGAATCCCCTCCACCAGCGAATACTATGCCAGCGTTACCGCCCGCGACGTCCACGAAACGTGCGACATCGCTGACCACACCTGGACCTGGGGGTATCTCCTGATGGCTACCGGCCAGGGGATCTGGGGCGATCGAATTGAGCGCGCTTGCTTCAACGCCGGTTTCGGAGCCATCAAGAAAGACTGGAAGGGCGTGCAGTATCTTTCCTGTCCCAATCAGATGCTGGCGACGGCCGACTCCTGCCATATTCCGAACAGCGGCGCGGGTGTAATGGCATATCAACCGAACCCCGGAGAGCGAGTAGCATGTTGCGGCGGCAATGCACATCGCATTTTTCCCAACTATGCGCTGCGCATGTGGATGCAGGATCCGTCGGGCGGCCTGGTAGCCACGTTGTACGGTCCATCGAGAGTCCGAACAACGGTCGGGCCCGCTAAACAGAAGGTTGAGATTATCGAGACAACCGATTATCCATTCTCGGAACAGATTCACTTCCGATTCGTTCTCGACGCTCCCACTGTTTTTCCCTTCTCCGTGAGGATTCCAGCCTGGTGCCAAACTCCGAGGATTCTGGTTAATGATCGGCCGATCCCTCTGCCCGCGATCAAGAATGGATTTGCCGTCATGAACCGGCAGTTCAAACCGAACGACGAACTGACGTTGGAATTGCCTATGAGAGCTGCGGTGACTCGCTGGCCCGGCAACGGCGTCGCAGTTGAACATGGTCCGCTGGTGTATTCGTTGCCGATTGAACCGGAATGGTCATCGAAGGTCGAGCCACGGTGGTCAACGGCCGACTTTCCTGTGTGGATCGCGCATCCCACTTCAGCTTGGAATTACGGCATCGTTGCGGACCCATCCACGCTGGCTGCGCAAATAAAGTTCCGGCGCGGAGCGATGACTGAAGATCCCTGGACAAATCCTCCTACCTCCATCGTTCTTGCAGCAAACCGGATCGAAGGTTGGGAGTTAGTCAACGACCCTAAGGATCCGAAGCGCTTTTTCAGTCCGCCGATTCCGCTGCTCAAACCGGAACACACAGCACCCGCTGTGCCTCCGCGCGATTTTCTTCCCACACAATTGGAGTCGAAATCATGTCGCGTTGCGCAGCGCACCGAGCAGATTACTCTGGTTCCCTACGGCAGCACTCACTTGCGCGTAACGGTTTTTCCTGATGCCTCACCAGTTTGATGGTCATCCACGGACATCTGCTACTCGCCGTTGAATGAGACCGGAGCCGACAAATGCGAAACTTCTTGGTCAGTCTGCTGTTGCTCTCTGGATTGCTGTTTGCCCAATCCGCACCGCCGTCATCCTACGAAAGCATTGATCCGTTCATTGGCACGGCCCAGGATGGAAACACCTTCCCCGCGGCTACCTTGCCCTTTGGCATGATTCAGTGGGGACCAGACACCACCTCTGACGGCTGGTATCGCTACCCGGACAAAACCATCCGCGGTTTCAGTCTGACGCATATCAGCGGAGCAGGGTGTTCTGTCTACGCCGACGTGCCGATCCTTCCATGGACAGGCGAATTGCAGGAGCCCGGTTCGTCCGGAAAGTATGTCCTGCCTTTCTCACACGACCGCGAACAGGCGCATCCGGGTTTCTACGCAGTGCAATCTGAAAATGGAATCAACACCGAGCTGACCGTTTCCTCGAGAGCCGGCATTGCCCGTTTCGTCTTTCCTGCCGATAAATCCAGAACGATTCTGTTCAAGGCCGGAAGTAGCGCCACCATCGACGATCCAAAACGCAAAGCCGACACCTCGGAAGTGGAGATTCGTGGTAATGACAGCTTGGTCGGCACGGTTCATAGCGGCGGGTTCTGCGGATCAGATTCCAACTACGTGCTCTATTTCGCTGCCAAATTCGCCGAGCCGTTTGCCGCCTTCGGAACATGGCAAGCGCAGATGAAGCCGGATGCGAGAACCGCCAACGGCCATAAATCCGGCGCCTACGTCACGTTTGCGAGCAGCCCAAAACCGCTATTGCTGAAAGTTGGAATTTCCTTCGTAAGCATCGACAACGCGTTGCGCAATCTGGATTCCGAGATACCTGCATGGGATTTCGCTGCCACCCGATCGGCAGCTCAGCACAAATGGACCGACCTGCTCAACCGCGTGCAAGTGGAAGACGGCACACCTGACCAACGCCGGATCTTTTACACTGGCGTATATCACATGCTGCTGTCGCCCAATCTCTTCAGCGATGAGAACGGCGATTACATAGGTTTCGATGGCAAGGTTCGGCGCTTGTCCCCGAACGAAGCGCAGTATGCAAACTTCTCCGACTGGGACATCTACCGCAACGTTGTTCAGTTTCACTCCCTGCTGTTACCGGATGTAAGCGGCCAGATGATGCAGTCCCTGGTTCGCGACGCCGAACAAGCAGGTTGGCTTCCGCGCTGGCCTGTCGCGAACGACGTGAGCTATGTGATGGGTGGGGATTCCTCCGCCATCCTCCTGTCGTCTGCCTACGCATTCGGCACCCGTACGTTTGATACACATCGTGCGTTGCAGTACATGGTCAAAGGCGCAACGCAGCCCGGCGAAGGTCTGCACGGTGGCGCAGAGCGCCCGTTCCTGCAGCTTTATCTCGAGCGCGGCTACATCCCGGTCAAAGCCGTAGAAGCCGAAGCTGCCGCCTCCAATGCTCTCGAATATGCAAGCGCTGATTTCGCGGTTTCGCGCTTCGCTGACGCCCTAGGAGACAAGGAAAACGCGGCCCGTCTGCTGCGCTCGTCTCAGAGTTGGCGCAACCTCTTCGACAAGGAATCGAATTTCATTCGGCCGCGCACGGCGGATGGCAAGTTCATCGATTGGAATCCGGACAAGCTCGAACCCCATCATCAGACCTGGGACCAATCCAACCAATTGGGTTTCGAGGAGGGATCGACGTGGCAATACACCTGGATGATTCCCCATAACTATGCAGGCCTCTTTGCTGCCATGGGCGGGCCCCAAAATGCCATCCCTAAGCTCGACCAATTCTTTACCCAACTCAAAGGCTGGGGATTGCCAAACTTCACCGTAACCAACGAACCGGATTTCTGCGCCATTTATGCCTATAACTGGGCGGGTGCGCCCTGGAAAACGCAGAGCGTCGTTGACCGTGTTCGCCGGGAGACCTTCACCACGCAACCGGATGGACTTCCGGGAAATGACGATCTCGGCGCAACCTCGGGTGTGTATGTCTGGAATGCGTTGGGCATCTATCCCGTGATTCCAGGTGTGGGCGGATTGGCGCTCGGCACGCCCATGTTTCACAAAGCCACGCTGCAATTCGGCAATGGAGCCGCTCTCCATATCATCAGCCGCGGCGACGGCCCCTACGTTCAGAAAGTTATCTTGAACGGCAAGACCTATGAGAAGAGCTGGCTGCCTTTAAATGCACTTGGGACCAAAGAAAATCGACTCGAGTTCGAGCTCGCAACAGAACCCAACAAACAATGGGCCTCGCGACCGACGGACTTGCCGCCTTCTTATGATGTGAAGCAGTAACGCGAACGACTCGATTCGCAACGAGCAAACTGATAAGGAGTTTCATGACGCACTACTTACGTCGGCTCACGACCCTTCTTCTCGTCTTCATCCTGAGCAGCTGCACTCTTTGGGCGGAGAAGACAAAGATCATCATCGACACTGACATTGGAGATGACATCGACGATGCCTACGCACTTGCCCTTGCCCTGTCCAGCCCTGAACTTGAAATCCTCGGCGTGACCACGGCATGGGGTGCCACCGATTTGCGTGCGCAGCTTGTGAGCCGAATGCTCTATGAAACCGGACGAGACGATATCCCGGTCGTGGCCGGCATCAAGACCGGAGACGATGTGTTTCCTCAGTATGCGTGGGCAGCGAACTTCCACCACGCGCGAGTACAAAACCAAGTACAAAAGAGAGATGTCGCTGATTTCTTTGCCTCTCAGATTGAACGCTATCCGGGGCAAGTCACGCTCGTTGCGATTGGTCCGTTGACCAACGTCGGCGCATTCATCGATCGTAATCCCGCCGCCTTTCACAAACTGAAACAGGTCGTCATCATGGGCGGTAATGCTACCCTCGCCACCTACGATATCTACGGCGGAACCAGCAGCAATCCCGCGCCGGAATACAACATCACCAAGGATGTAGCGGCGGCTCGAAAGCTATTCAACTCGGGCGTTCCGATCATCATGGCAGGTCTTGACGCCACCACCATGTTGAAGCTCGATGAGGTGAAGCGAGCCCGATTGTTTCGCAAGAGTTCGTCACTCACGGATTCCCTGACGGTGCTCTATCACCTCTGGGGAAACACCACTCCCACGCTCTTTGACCCAATGGCTGTTGCAATGGTCATCGATCCAACCTTAAGTAAGCTTGTACCTATGCATATTGAAGTCGACGATCACGGAGTCACGAGAAATATTGCCAACAAGCCGCCAAATGCTCGCGTCTGCCTCGATCCGCAGACGGAACGTTTTTTTGATCTGATCATCGGCAGGTTGATGTCACAGAATCTTCACCGTCCAGACTAGCTCTGGTTCAAAGCGAAAGGCGCACTCATTTGCAGCGAAGAGAGTTTCTGAAGAACGTGGCCGTTGCAGGAGCAGCTACTGGTATGAGCAGCCTCCTGCCGAATCTCACCTCAGCTCAACCCCTTCCCTCCACCGCAGGCTCCGACAACCTAACTGCGACCAGCATCCCGCGCTGGCGAGGTTTCAACCTGCAAGGCCGATTTACTGAACCCGACGATCCCTATAACGGTCCGGCCTACAGCGAATTCGATTTCGCAGCGATGACCGAATGGGGCTTTAACTTCGCCCGGCTGCCTCTCTCTTACTGGATTTGGGGAAGCCGCGACGACTGGTCGCTCATTCGCGAGGATGCCCTGAAGAAAATCGATGAAGGGATCGCTCTCGGTCGCCAGCATGGGATCCACATCAATCTGAATTTCCATCGCATTCCTGGCTACTGCATCAACGATCGTGGACTTGAACCCGCCGATCTTTTCACTGATTACAAGCCGCAGCGGGAAAAAGCCCTGGCAGCGGCGGCATTTCACTGGAAAACGTTCGCGCATCGATACAAGGGGATCCCCAGCCGTGAGCTCAGCTTCGACCTGATCAACGAACCGCCCAAAATGCGCTCTTACGAAGGCATGCTTGAGGAACGCTACGATGACATTGTTCGAACGCTGGTCACCGCCATCCGTGAAGAAGATCCGAATCGGTTGATCTTCGCGGACGGTATGAACATAGGCCAGGCGCCGGTGCTCGGTGTCGTCGATCTTGGCATCGTGCAAAGCACACGCGGATATCTTCCCAAAGCTGTCAGCCACTACACCGCCACATGGGTGCCAAAGGACGAATTTGAGTCAATGAATGTTCCGACTTGGCCGCTCAAGGACGACAAGGGACAGACTTGGGATAAGGAACGCCTGCGCCAGGAATACATCGTGAAGTATCAGCCGCTGGTTGAAAAAGGTGTTCCGATACATGTCGGGGAATGGGGAGTGTTCAACCGAACGCCACACCCCGTCGCCCTCGCCTGGATGAAGGACAGCCTCTCGCTTTGGCATGAAGCCGGATGGGGCTTCGCCTTGTGGAATCTCCGCGGCTCCTTCGGCGTGCTCGACAGCGAACGAACGGACGTCCGCTACGAGACTTACAAAGGACATCAGTTGGATCGACAAATGCTCGACTTGCTGAAGGAGTACTAGCCCGCACAGCAGCAAGGAGGCTCGGAACAGGTGTTTCGGGCTTGTGTTCTGGCTGGTACTTGGAAGAAAAGAAATGGTAGGCACGAGGAGACTCGAACTCCTGACCTCTACCGTGTCAAAACGCCGCTATCTAGCATTACTAACAACTTACAAGACTACCGGGGACTGCCAAGTACCTCAAAGTACGCCTTGGACGATCACATCGCGGGTTGACATGCGGGTTGGAATACTGTGGCTGGCCTGCATTTGGCCTCAATACAGCGCGACAAGAGATTTGTTCCTCGCGGTCCTCTTCCGCGACGGTAAAGATGTTTGCTCTCTTCCTCTTCCCAAGCGCAAGGATGACGGCAGAGCAGCCTAGCCGAGCTGTTCGAATCGAAAAGCCAGACGCAGAGACTAGATTCGACATCTAAGTCACACGCTATGGCTAATAGACATCTCGACGATGATACGAAGATGATTGCTGACATCCGCGTGCTCCACAGCAAGATTCAGGAGTTGCACCACGGCGTAAATACTTTACGCAAACGCTACCCGGATCAGGACTTGATTAGGTACGCTGACATCTATCAGGTAGAAGACGACGCGGAGAAGCTCCGTCAGATACTTAGGTGGCTGAGAGTCATTGCTGATGTACTTAGCCATCAGCGTAGAGCGGCTTGAGAAAGACCCAAGCCGCATATGCCACTCGCTTGAGTCTTCCTCACTTCGGTACACCCGTCGCACGACGTGCAGATCGTACGAACTCAGGGAACCTGTCGCGAGTTGCCCCTTACTACTCACAATATCAAGTTGAGATAGTGAGCGATAATCTCGTTCAACAGTTATCTTCCAACAAACAACAAATACAGCCCTTAAGCCCACTTCTTGCCGAGCGCTTCCAGGTTCGCACGCCCGAGGTCTTCCGGCTTCATAGCAATTCGAAACTCCACCACGGCATTGAATGTTAGAAACCATGGCTCTGCCAATGACGGAACCTCCGAGGGATCGTTCACGTTCACTACAAAAGTGCCGCCACGGCGGCCGTGCTGTTCGGAGAAGTAGGCCACTTCGGGCTTGATGGCTTCCAGGATCTTCTGGATCTTCGGCCCGGCGCTCCCGTCGCGAACGGCGGTGTTAAACGGCTCAAGCGGAAACTGAACGTACAGTAGCATGCGCATAATAACCCTCATCCTCTGATAGGAACCACGCGAAAGATACAAAGCCTTGCCTTGAAAAGGAGTTTCAGAGTCTTCGACGTATAGAGGACACTCGCCTCCAGCTTCTCGCGGTTGGTCTTTGTACGGGTTTTTCAGGTGGACCTTTTGACCACCGGACCTTCCGAAACACGGACGGTGGCCTCTGAGTGAGTTACGGGTGAAACCATAATCATCCAAAGACCGCCGCCGTTTTCGTAGCTGCTTGCTGGCTAATGGTTTTGATCGAAGTTCAGGTATCGCACTCTGTTACGCTGCTCTTCTCTCAACTACTTTTTCTTCGACGATTCTCCGGATAAGACGTCTGGTTCGCTCTGCCAGTGCCAGTTTGTCGGCCAAGCATGTTTCCAGCAGCGTTCCCACAGCGTAGTGGCCTGTGATGTCGGCGGCGGCGGTCAGAGCTACGTATTCGCCGATCCGCAGATGTATTAGATGTATCGCCTTGTGCAAGATGAAGAGGTGCCTTGCCACTGGCGACTGTATTTCTGCGAGTTCCCTCTTGAAGTCCTCTAGAAAGACCTCCGCGAGACGCCCCGTAGTTTTGACGGGCTGTTCGCCGATAATCTTGAAGCACTGATCCAGCGTGCTGAGAATCTTGTCATGCACGAAAGCGCGGGCTTCTAAGATTTCTTTTACGTCAGGGTCTTGAGCGGCTTGGCTCAATTCTTGGAATACTTTCGTAGTGCGCTCCGCACCTTGTCGCACGTTGCTAAGCAAAAACACGAAAGCCTCTTGTGGACTGTTAACTGCCATAGCGGTACTCCTTTGCTGGTGTGTGCGTTTGTGGGGTTAGTGAACTGGAGAAGAACTTCACGCGCTAGGCATCGAATTGTATTACCAGCCTGAATAGCCCGCCGTAATAATCGTCACATGTAAGCCGGATTTCTCCGGCTGGCAAAAGTAACAGGATTACGAAAAGATTTTGTCATCATCCAGAACGGACTTCGGTATAGCATTTTCTCAAGACCATTTATCCCAAACCACTATCGCGCTGCCCCCCAGGAGCAGCGCGTAGACACTTGCGGTCACAACTCGGCGCAATAGAACGTACCCGCATGATCTTTGCAGCCGCGAGTGGATAGGTGAGGCCGCGCAGGGGGAGCGATCTTATCTATCAAACAAACGAGCGATAGAAACCGGACGATGTTGCAGCCTGATCCGCACTGACGCTACTCATCGTGCTGGGAGCGGAGGGTGAGGTCGGCGCATTGTGGTGTTGGCCTCACCCGTTGTTATCTGAAACTGGCTTCAAAACACC
>CAWGWI010000017.1:0-48840 GCA_963826275.1 Terriglobia bacterium
ACCTCAGAAGATTACTGGCGAGAAATCGGCATACCACTCCATATCGCAGGGTTGAGATAGTGAGTGGTCTTCTCCGTTCGCGACGGTCGTCACCGACTTACTTTTTCAGTGCTTGATAGTGTGCTCTCAGTGTGCGACAGAATTATCATCAAAGAAAAGCTGATCGCTGCCGGATGGCTGCTCGTCACCTTGTGCATTTTCAGTCTTGGCTTTACTCTGCAGGGTTCACCACTCATTTATTCCAGCCATTTTCTCGAACATCCCTTCTCGCAATTTGGGAAGAGTCCATAGTGATTGGTGTTTTGTTGCTGCTCGGCGATTTCACATGCTCTATCAGCAGCTCAACCACGTGTCTATTTCTTCCCTTCGGTTATACCGGCCCTGTGGTGCTTTCATCTCCTGCTCACCCGCGACAGAAAATTTGCTGTTGGCGATCTCGTGATTGGGACATGGCATCGACACTTTTGGCAGTATCGGCGGCCTATTCTTCAGGTGCGCTTGCTGCTGCGATGGTCACCCGCTGGCGATATTCGAGAACGGCCACAGACATTGCTCGGGTTCAGCAAAGATGCAGGCAATAACAGCTCGGTGAGTACCACGGGCAGTGACGGCGGGAAACGTAGCTCTCGTGCTTTCTTACTCATGCTGAAGCGAGCAGGAGTTCTCTGTGCTGTTCTGAATTATCGGAGACATTGGCCTGAGGCATCATTTGCTGGGCTGATCATCTGATAGCCTACTTCTTTGCTCTTGGCATGTCCATCACAATCGCAGTCTTCGTAGGACGAATGCAGTGGCGTCAAGCCGCTCAGAGCAAATAACTTCGGAAGTGGGCGTACCACTCAGTATCTCAAGCTCGATGCTAGTGGTGCTCTCTGATGTCGATAACGAAGACGGCCTCGCAAGCGGTTCCGGGTACACTGTTGAGGCTTCTACGCGTAACGGTGGCTCGGGATTCGAAGGAGGCCGAGATGCGCATTATAGGCTGCGATTTGCATTCGCGACAGCAGACGTTGTCGATGCTGGACGCGGAGACAGGGAGAAGTGGAAGAGCACGTTCTCGGGCACGAGGGCGAGGAAGTGCGCGAGTTTACTCCGGGCTGCCAGGTCCGGTGCGAGTAGAATAAGAGCTAGCTGTGCGACGCAGTGGTTCCTGCAGTTGATGGAAGGCTGGGAGTCGAATGTTGGGTTGGGCACCCGGCAAAGATGCGCCTATGAACCGCGCAAGCAAAGAATGATCGACGCGATGCGCGGTTGCTGATGCATCTGCTGGAGCAAGACATCTTCCCCAGGATCTGGGTGCCATCAGTCGAGCAACGAGATGTGCGGGCGCTGCTCATGCATCGGCATCAATGGGTGCGCATTTGCATGCAGTTCAGAATGCATTGCAATCGATCGCATTGGGTCACGGTCTGCGACGCGGATCGGGGTTGTGGAGCAGGGAGTGGACGATTTTCGCTGTTGGCATTGTCGCTCGCCGAGCACACGATGCACGCTCGCAACGAGTTGATGGCGTTATATCGTCAGCTGGATGCCGATATCGAGACTCTGGATCGTATGGTGGCGAATATTGCGGGAGGAGCGACCGTTACGCGGATGTTGATGACGCATCCTGGAGTCGGTCCGAATACAGCGTTGGCCACGGAGGTGTACCGGGAGATCCGACGCGGTTCGCCGATGGCAAAGCCGTAGGCAGCTACGTGGGGATGATTTCTGAGGAGAAGTCGAGCGGTAAGAAGTGGCGGCTGGGGAAGTTAACCAAGCAAGGCAATACGATGCTGCGCTTTCTGTGGTGCGAAGCGGCCCGACATGCCGTGCGGCGCGATGTCGACCTGAAGCGGTTCTATACCCGCAAACTGGCACAAAAAGGATTGGGGAAAGCGGCAGGTGGCGGCCGGCGCAAGTTGGGGATTCGGTTGTGGATCATGCTGCGCGATGAGATTGATTACGACGAGTTCTGCCGTCGCGGACGGCAGTGCGGGGAAGCCCATGCGGAGAGGCCTGGTCGATAACGTGGTCCAGCGTAAGCGGTGACCGTATCTCTGAATAGGCGATCCGCCTCCCTGTTGGGCACGGGGAGTCCAACAGTTCCGCATGGTCAGCAGTGACCGAGAAGAGATGTCTGGTGGGAGCGGCATTGCACGCGGACGATGCAGTGGAAACGGGCCGAGCTGCAAAAACGGGTAGAAGCAGATGAACAACGTTTGGCTAATTTCCGAGTGCTTCGGCGCCGGTAGGAGATGTTCAACAAAAAACCAAAAACCCTTCTGAATAAGGGATTGACAGGGCCGCCTTCGTTTAGGAGACGTTACTCGACAGCTATCCACTTCCAAAGCGCGCTCAACCCAGTGCTTCGCCTCAGTCCGCAGGCTAGCCCGTTGAGATATTTGTCCGGGACTGAGTGAACACCTATTTGAAAAGTAGCTGGTCTGTGAAAAACGGCGTTCAAGCTAATGGAGACGACGCACAAAACATTGACCGGTCGATAAGGACCCACTGGAACCACAGATTCGTTTTCTGATCGAAATACTCGTCCACTGCACGCGTGCACCGGGGCAACAGGGAATCCGTAATCGTCAAAAAGCATGATCCCACTGATGCTCGTCGGGGATAAAGAAGAACTCACGGCTGATCGAATCGCGGTGTATATGTCGAGGTCAACGTGAACAAAGCTGAATGTTCGGTCCGAAAATGTACAAGGGTTTCGGGAATCAACCCAGGAACGAATCTAATGTTGTCCTGCGAGCCTACGTACGACTTTACGGATTCGAGATTCGTATCAGCGAAGTCCCCTTTGCGATCCGAATCCTTGTTGGGATCGGTTTCTGGCATGCCTGGAAAAGTGTCAAACAGGAGTCGTTCGCGGTCGGGAAAAATATCTAGAGAGTATCTCGCTGTACCACCCCGATAGACTCCGCATTCCGCTGCTGATCCAGTCGAGCACAGCTTGGCTTCGGTCGCCAGAGAGTAAAAATAGTACCTGGCCTCGGGAGTGATAGCGGCTGGATTCTCACCTAAGCTTAGCTTTGCGCTCCATTTGCCAGACCGCCAAGGTTGAAACATCGGTCGGTATAGCTCAGCATCTGGAATGCCACTCACACGCGCATATACGAGTTGGAAGCCAAGTCGATTAACAAGCTTCTGGGCGCCAAGTAGCCCTGGTCGGGAAAAGTTCGGCGTCGGAAGATCCACCGATTTCGGCAGTGTATAGTTCAGCAGCAGACCGTTCATGCAAAGATTTACGCGCTTCGCTCCGATTAGTGCTGGGAATGTATGGTCCACCGTCTCCGCGATGGTTTCTGCATCGTTGAAGTCGTTTTTGTTGGTCTTGACGAACGGTTCCACGAACTGCCCCGGAATCAGTCGTACTCGTGACCCTGGGCGCGGATCTTGGTTGCGAAAAGTGTCGCCCCGAACATGCGTCCATGCCGATGATCGACCACGGCGACTTCGCCGTGAAGGCAAGCAGTTGACCACGCGAAAACTTCTCGCGAAGTTCACCTTGGCGTGGCAATTAAGAGCTACCACGTGGAAGGATGCTTTTGCCCCCGAGATCGATGCCGACCGACACGATCAACACTATCCATTCGACGATCCTCCATGTACTCTCCTTGATCATCCCACCTTGACTGTCATCCGCAAAAGCAACTTTCTGCAGGAGAGGTATATGGTAAGTTTGGGCAAGGTGAACAGATCAGATGATCGAGGTTTCAAAGTGCGTGATATGCGACGGAGGGATCATTCTCCTCAAGCGCGCCCTTGTTGCTCCCTTTTGGCCACCCGGATATGGAACAGGACACCCTTTTGCGTGGACCTCGTCAAGTGTGAGGTTTGCGGTTTCATGTTCTACAATCCGCGGCTTGATGACGGCGATCTGCGCCGCCTTTACGGCGACTACCGTTCGAAGGAGTACCAGCAGATGCGTCACGCCTCTGAACCCTGGTACACCACTACATTCAATTTTGCCCTTGCCTCACCTAGTTCGTACGAAATCCGCCGTGCAAGACTCGCGCAACTCCTCCGGCAACATCTCGGCCAGCGAAAGATCAGTCGCATTCTTGACTATGGTGGCGACCGCGGCGATCTGGTGGTCGGCTTGCTTGACGGAGCGAGACGTTTGTATACGACATCTCAGGAATACCGGCTACGAGTGGTGTGACCTCCACGACTGATCCGGCTGGATGCAACGCTGACCTGATCATCAACAGCAATGTTCTTGAGCATATTGGATTCCCGCGACTCCTTCTGACTGAGATTTTTGAGGCTGCTCCCAAAGGCGGTCTGGTATTTCTCGAAGTGCCATGCGAGTTAGTCTTCGGGTTGGCAAGAGTCTCAAGGCGCCTCGCGCAGATTGGGGTCATGGCCTTCGGTCGGCCAGCACTTGCGCGATACGTAGTCCACCCCGCCAGCCTCTACATGATGCATGAGCACATCAACTACTTTACCGAGCAGTCTTTGACAGCACTCATGCGCTCCTGCGGGGGAACAGTGATTGCCGCAGGCAGTTATCATTCGATGGGCAGAGCGGGAAAAGCCGACATGGCATGGTGTTTAGGGTCAAACACACAAGTCAGCTAGGGGTGCGTCAAACCTCCCGGTTCGGACGGCAGCTTTCGAAGGGCACAGTAGTTTGCGTCTTCCGCTCCGGGATGCTGTGTAGAGCACCACGTTCTGCATCGGTCTAATTAGTTGTCGATCGGAACGAGAGCACCTTCGCCTCCGTGGGCACGTTCTCGAACTATTGTGGAAGAGCGTACGGGCTTTGGATTTTTAGGAATGCGTACCAGAGTTTTTGTTAAAGTTGGCGGCGCATGTTGCTCGATGAACTTAAGCACTACCTGGTCGGATTGGGACCTGAGAGTCTCCTGGTGCGGTCTGCTCTTCGTGCTCACGCAGGCTTAAACGGCTACACCCTGCGCTTTCTCGCGGATAACAGAATTTCGCTCGAAAAAGATCACAGCGAGATCTTATTCAGTCGTGATCAATTCATTGAAGTGCCCCTAATGCAGAAACTCTACGATCAGTATTTTGAGGCCTTCGAGCCCAATGTGATCGAAGGGCGAAAAGTCTTAGATTTTTCAGTACCGAGCGAGCATCGATACCGCAAGAGTGGAATCGCGTTCGTATTTCCATCTATCCCAGAAGATGACTCTGTTGGTGCCTATACGCGACAATACATTCCGAAACCCGGAGACATTGTATGGGACGCGGGCGCGCACGCAGGCGCAACGACGTACTTCCTTTCCAAATTGGTGGGACCAACAGGAACGGTATTCGCATTCGAACCTGATGACTATGCTCACGAATATTTACTTCGTAACATTCAGAAACATCAGCTGAAAAACGTTATTGTCGTCAGAAAAGCCCTATCCGCGCAGACGGGAGAGGTGGTTTTCAACATGAGCGGCACGATGGCTGCTGGGATGCGGGACTATGTCGTCTATTCGGAAGCGCGCCACTTAAAAACGGTTCCAGCGATTACCATCGAAAAAGCCTGCGAAGAACTGGGTTGCATTCCGAGCTACGTAAAAATGGATATAGAAGGCGCAGAAGTAGCGGCCATTGGGGGTTCAGCCGATTTTCTCTGCGATCATCCGATTCATTTCGCCATTGAAACCGAACATCAATTAAATGGCGAGCTCACTTGTCACGCCCTCGAGAGAATATTTCCACGAATCGGCTATCAGGTAAAAACAGAGAGAATCGACGGTGTGACTTTTACCTGGGCGTTCAAAGGCCATACGCAGTAAAAGGACGATCGTGAACAGTCTTTGATGGAGACAAAAAGCTCGAACATCGGTTGCCGGACACGCAACAGGATAGAAAGGCATTGATTAATCGCCATACCACCATCTATCTCAGGGTGAAATACGCAGTTTTAGCGTGACGAATTTCGAGACAGTTCAAAGGACTTGTCTGCCACCTTGCAATCTGATACGCCGCGAGAATAAACAGGAATGGAAAGCACTCTAGTGTGTAGCGTGGCTCGATGCCACCGGTCGTGCCCAGGAAGAGCGTGCGCGACAGCGGATACATCCACAGCAAAATGGCATATGGTGAGTGTCGCCCATGCCAGATTCCAATTAACGCCACCAATAGGAGTGCAGGATTCAGTACGCCCAGAATCATTACTTCCATACAATGGTCGAGGGTATCGTCAAAGACCCACCAGTGCGTGTCGAGCGGAGTATGTTGTGTGCGTGGGCGCAGCCACATGTCGAGGATTCGAATTACGGGCAGCACAACATAACTTCGCACGGGATGCCGACGAGTCTTTTCTGTGGCCAGCGCATTGAATTTTTGGTCTAGTTGCTCGGTTATGACGAGGCGCTGGTTGTACTCATCGAATAGCTGCGAAACGTAGGTCCTCTCCTTTTCGTTGTCAAAGGCGCGCGAAGGGACGTCCGCAATGTCGATGGTCTGGTCGGAGGCTTTAAGGCGGCTGAGGCTGAGGCCCTTAAAGCCGACGTCCTCCATGCTGGCGTAATCGACGAGCCAGGTCCGGTACCAGCGGTACCACCCGAGGGGAACGAACTCGTCGGGGTCGGATTCGGTCATGGTGACTAGCGGCTGAAAGACGTGCTTTACATGCCAATTGCGAATCGCCCACGGCACTAGCGGCGCGAGCGCAACAGAGCAAAGGAGTACTGCAGCGGTCAACAATTCACGCCGTCGCCCGCGCGCCCGCGCCTCCCACAAAATGACTAATAGAAAAGAGCCCAGCAGAATCCCGCCGTCTGGACGCAACAGTATCGCGCTCGCGGTGGCGGCGCCGCATAGCAACCAGTGCAGAGGCCTGCGACAATCTAAGGCAATGAGCGCCTGTTGCGTCGCCAGAGCAGTCAAAAACAGCTCAAGACATTCAGTGAGTGGCGTTGCCACGTAGTTGATGGTGAAAGGGCACAGGGCCGCAAGAAGCAAAGCCCAACGAGCGGCACGCTCGCCGAAGATGCGGCGCGCTGTGTCTGCTACCAGGAGGCAAGTACCGATGTCAACGAAGAGCTGAACCGCCATTACTGCCTGGTAGTGGTCCTGACCGAAGATGTGAAAGATGGCAGCCAGGAAAAGCGGATAGCCGGGTAGGCGTATAAGTGTCGGCTGTACGCCAGAAACCGCAGTCCGACCGTAAATGTGAGAATTAAGGACGTTTCGGGCAATCTCGGAGTAGGTAAGCGAATCCCCCGCGACAACTGGGAGCTTTAGTATCCAGAGGGCGCGCAATAGAACAGCCGCGGCAAGCACTGCAGCGACCCAGAGGGGATTACGCTTTATAAACTCGAGCACGCGCCGTGCTAACTCCTTGATGACGCATATTAACGCTCGGCTTGTGGATCTAACAGTTTCTCAACTGTCGCAACACCGACACCCTAGACTGGGATCTAAGGATTCGTGGCGATAAATCGCCTTATCACAACAAATCGGGGACTATTAATCAGGACTATGGGGTAGTAGCCCCGCAATCAACAATAACCCTAGACTCGGATCGTGAGTGCAGTCCGAGCTGGGCTAGCCGACCTTCTGCCGAATTGGGAATGTCTGCTCAAGAAGATCAAGGAGAGCTCGCGGACCGTCCAAACAATTCACGGATGCCGTCGCAAATTCTGCACCAGCCTCTTCGTTAGTGTGATGGATGACGACTATTGGCGTCCTTGGAAATCGGTGGCGCAGTTGCACAGCAAGCGATGCTCGCTTTTCCAAAGGAATGGAATACCCCAATAGGACTCCATCAGCCTGTCCAGCGAGGCTCAAAACCTCGTCGGTGCAGGCCGATATAACGTCGTAGCCCGCCCCAGTCAAAATCTCGTTCCGGGTGGCCAGCAAAGGCAGATCGTCACTAGCGGAAAGAAGTCTGACCTTTCGCATGGTAACCGTCCCAGATGGAGTGCTGAGGCGCAGTATTCTGAGGAAAGTCTCTGGTTCTGTCAAGATTCCGGTTCAGCGGGCGGGCTATTGCAATGGATACGGAGTGATAATCTCCGTTCTGAACAGTTATCCGGTTCATGCGCCCATGCCACCGATGATGATCGCTAGATCTTTCGTGGGCCGCACAAAGTCGTCGCATTGACACAAAAGTCTGCCGTTGTGTCCCAAGTTCATGTATAGTGCCGCGCAACCTCCCTTAGCGCAGTTCTCAAGTCATTGAAAAGTTATCGTACTGGGCCTCGATGTCGCAGTGGGCTTCAACTACTTATGCGGAGAGTCAACATGAAAAGAAAACACCTTCTGGGGCTGGTTTATCTGGTGATGGGACTCGTTATGGAGTGCGGCTTTCTGTCCGCACAAACGGAAGTGAAAGAGAAGCCGCCGATGTACATATATGTCTCAATTTGGGCGATGCCTCGAGCGCAGTGGCCGGCGCTGGAAAAAGATACAAGCACCGACGCGATCCTGCAGAAGGCGCTGGCCAGCGGGGGCATCCTCGGCTACGGAAGAGACCGGACGATCGTTCATCAGGAGGATGGCTGGACCCATGACGATTGGTGGGCTGCAACTTCCATGGCAGGCCTCATGAACGTGCTGGACCAGATCTATGCATCCGGTAACGCGACTAATCCTGTCCTCAGCAGCGCGACGAAGCACGAGGATCTCATTCTCGTGAGCCGCTTCTACAACTACAGGCCGGGCTCTTGGAAGAACGTGTATGGTCACGGCGGATTCTACAAGTTGAAAGCAAATGCCCCTGACGATGCCATCGATATGCTGAGCAAGAACCTGTTCGTTCCGTTCTTCGAGAAGTTGATGGCCGACGGAACCATCTATGAATACGAGGTCGATGAAGAGGCGATCCATACGATGAATCCGGATATGTTTACGCTTTTCTACCTCTGCGCAAATGCCGAATGCCTGGACAAGGTGAACGCTGCGTTGAGAGCGTGGCAGAAAGCGAGTCCGCTTGGCGGCCCGACGTTTAGTTCCATGACGGACAGCAACGCGCACCGCGACGAACTGTTGCGTGCCGACGCAACGTATAAGTAAGCACGTCCCTTACCTTGGCATCACCCAACCCTGCCCCACATTTGCCGTCAGGAGTAGATGTGGGGCGAGCTTTCATGGCCAAAGACTGACAAATTGCTCATTGATCGCTCCGAAAACTTTAAATGGCGATAATCCGCATACCACCAACTATTTCAAGTTGAGATAGTGATTGATAATTTCCGTTGCTATTGAAAAACTCGTCTGCGGGACTCGCCTCGAAAAAAACATCGCGTCAGGATGCTCTATAAACGATTTCCTCGCATCGGGTATACATTTCAGGTCACCCGTTTTTCGGGGAAGCCGAGTTTTTCAACACCAACCTCCGTTATCGACACCTACCCCGGGCCGCTGATTAGGGAACCGGAGCTTTCCTCTGAGCAAGGCTCCGAACCGCACGAAAACTGCTAAGTGCGAGAAGAACGACGGGCGTTAGAGAAAGAGCTAGCGACCACAAAAACGTCCGCAGCTCGGGAATTAAGGGCAGATGGATCAACGTAGAGACAATGGCTGGCGCGTAAAAGCACCAGATCAATACACAAGAACAGAGCGCAAGGATGCTTGCCAGCCGAGGCTTCCATCTGACCAGCAATGCCGCGACCAGCAAAACGAACGAGCCGACGAGCGCAATATATTGAGAAGGGGTGATTGGTGCGCGCCACATTGACCAAGCCGAAAGAAAATAGACCTGTGTGGCTGTAGTCAGTGCCGTCGCCAAATAGAGCAGAACTGTCATGGTGCCGCAATTTTAGCGCTGGCGTGGCGTGGATGATGAAAGGTGTTGAGAAATGTAGGGTCCGCTGGCTGACTGCAAGAGAGATTGTTCAGAGCGAAGATCAGTCTGCGAAAGTGGCAGTGATCCTGTTGGCAATTCTCATGATCTCGGCCATCGTGCGACAGTTCTCGCACTAAAACCCGCATAAAGAATTCAGCCACCGTCATGCGGCAGGCGCAGTTTGTTGGGCCGAGTTGCTACCCTAAGCCGCCCTGCGGACAGACGAGGCACGCCGGCTTCGAGTTCGGCCAAACGCAGACATCAGCAGTCTCTTCATTTTATTCGCTGCACCCTGGACCGCCTCTTCCACTGTCGCCGTCTCAGTATTGACCGAAACGGGTTGGCGGCCCGCAGGCCGCGCCTCGATCTGGCAACGCTTGTCATACAGGCCGGGTTCGTGGCTATTCACGTCGCTGAGATGGACCTCGACTCGAGTCAGTTGGCTTTCAAATCTCCCCAGGGCACGGGTGATCTCGGCTTTCACGAAACGGGCAAGCTCAATATCCAGTGTGATTGTTTTGTCAGTGTTGATTTGAATTTGCATGACCTTTGGCATCTTGGTCTCTCCATGGGGGCAGTCAACAACGGGGTGCCTCTTTGCTACCGCCGTTATCTACTGAGTTCTCCGAATACTTAGATGTCTCCAGCATCGCTCCAAATATTAGGGCTCATGAGGGGATTGTTCGCTGATCTCGACGTCTTCCGCCCTGGAGATCTTTTCAATGCAGTGTTTAATCCGTGCGGTGGCTTTCTTGACCATATCCAAACGTTGATCAGCCTCGGCGACGTACCCTTCCGCCATTTCAATAACGGTGAGGGAATTGCGAATATGGTGGTTGAGGTACCCAACCTCCTTAAAGCGCTGCTGAAGGCGTTTGTCACGGGCATCGAGCACTATCCAGACCAGCATGGCGAAGAGCGCTCCTTCAATCGTGTTCTCGATGAGCCGCTGCTGTAACCAGGGCATAGCAAGGGTCGACGTCAAGTAGTCGAGCGACAGGCCGACAATGCCGACTAACACGCCCCACGTGATCGCCTTAGTGACAATACCGCGTCTTTCATAGTGCTCTAGGAGTCTGCTCAAAAGATTCAGGGTTTGCGGAGGGCTAGCATCCGCCCTGATCGGAATCGAGGGTTTACGCGCTGGCTGGGTCATTATGTATTGCCAGAAATTAGAAACACGACGGCAAACCGCTGGAACTGTTACTTCTGACAGAGGCAAAAAGGCGCAGACAGAAAGACGGACTCGTAAATCGTCAGTTATTGCTGTTTTCCTTTAGTGGCCTATCCCATACCTCACTGTCCCGTGTGATTCGGCGCACAGATACCACGGTCGTACTCCATTACCGTCTGCGCCAAGGGGTTGCTATGAACGGGTTTGGGGTGACAGCTGATCGTGAACTACAGGCAACGCTGCGCGTCTTTGCTAGCCAAACGGTTGAACGAAAGGCCTCGGAGTTCGTTTTCCATCAAGGGGAAGAACCACACGGCTGCTATCTCATCAAGAGCGGGAAAATGAGACTCTCGATGGAATCCTCAAGAGGGCACAAAATAATCGAGTGGGCAGTCGGTCAAGGATGTTTGGTTGGCCTTCCTGCCACCATAAACGGTCGCGCTTACAGCCTCACTTGCGAGGTCGTCGAAGATGCTCAGCTCGTGTACTTGTCGCGTCAAGACCTTGCACTGATGATGAAAAGCGAAACTGCAGCAGCGATGAAGTTACTCGATATGCTCAGCACCGAGATACAAGCGGTACGTTCGGAGTTTGCGAGCTCATTCCAAAGTTAATCCGGTATGAGGCTGCACAGCTGACCTCTTCGGGCGAGAGCAGTGCTCGCGGCTTGCACCAAGAAAACGCGCCTCTCACGCAACCGGCAATCCACATGGGAGCGTCGACTCCGCCGACGAACGGAAGCCTTATTCGGCTCGTCACTAAGACCACAGTCATGTGTCACTGACAACTGTTCATTGCTTTTGCATATTGCGTACAGGTTTGGGGAAACCTAGCAGACGGAAGTGGGCTGTCTGAGCGTATTCTCGCGCTGCAAAGGAAGGCTGAAATGAATAAGCGTGAACTCGCCGCGTCCTTTGCTGCGATCTTGGTCTGGTCGTCGCTAGCCGCGTGTATCCTCGCGATTTTCACCGCGTTGATCGAGGGAAGTAGGTGAGCAAGTGCCTTTATGGGTCCTGCAGGGTAAGAGAGGACAACAATGTTAGCAATGCTACCATCTCAACTCGCGTTCTCAGACCCGATCACAACGCATATACCTTTGATTCAGCTACTGCTCGCTAGTCTCGGGATGCTCTCTGTCGCACTCTACTTCCTTGAGCGACACAAAATCGAAAAAGCTAACCAGGGCCGTGGTGCAAGTGAAAGAAACATCTGGCCACGGGTGTTAGGGAATCCCCATACCACTCACAACGTTGGTTTGAGATAGATAGCGATATCGCCCGTTCTGATGGTTATCTCGACACAACTTATTGCCTCGGGCCGGCCTCAGCTGTTCTTCTCGAGTGCGTGGATATAAAGCCACAACGCTATAACCGTGATCAGTATCGTAACGACAGAAAATAGTAAGCCGGTTCGGCGGAAGCGACTTTCTTGCATTGCTTTTACACCTGCGGCATAGGCTTTCTCGGTGACCTTTAGTCCGCCATCGATGTCCGCGCTAACTTTGTCCGGCCGCAAGCTGTGGATAGTTACCCGAACTTTCGTCAGAGAATCTCTCGCCTGGCTGAGCTCCAGTTGAGCCTGACCAACTTCGATTCCGTTGGCTGCGGCCCGGTCGAGCATGACTTGAGAACGTGTTACGGAAGCTTGGAGGTGCAAAATGGCGGCATGGAAGTTTTGGGCCGCAACGTATCCAGCATCACCCTGCGTGTGGCAGTTAGCGCAGACCGCCCCCTCGCCAGCAAGCATCGCGTCTGACGGGTGTTTAATCCGGTGGTTGCTGTGGCAGGTCACGCATCCCGGCAACTCCAAGGTTGCAAAAGCCGCCTTATGCGGGCTCTCTTCGAAGAGCTGAGCTTGAAAAACATGACACGTGGAGCACACGTTTTGAACAGTAGCAACGCCAGGAGGCGCTGCTCCGTGATCGCCATGACACGTAGTGCAGGTGGGCGCACTCAAATCGCCACGCACGACCATGGCTTCGTGGTGAACGCTTTCCGAATATCCAGCGAACTGATCCGTTTTAATGCCATGGCCCTTCATGTATGTGACATCGGCATGACAGCGCTTGCAAGTGTCGGCAACATTGAGCGGATGGACACTGGAGCGTGTGTCGGTAGGCGGACGGATATCGTGGATGCCGTGACAATCGGTGCAAACCGCAACCTTGACATCACCGCGCGCTAGGCGCTTGCCGTGAATGCTGGTGTGGTACTGGCCGAGCTGATCCGTGCGCAACGAAGGATTGAATTGGCGCATGTAGGCTGCGTTGGAATGGCAGCTTCCACAAAGCTCAGGAATCTTTTGGCGTCCAATCTTTCCTTTGAAACCGGCCTGTGGGCTCATCGCCAGTTCATCGCTATTCGAGTCACCCCCGTGGCAACTCGTGCAGGCCAGACCTTTTTGAGCGTGAATGTTGCCGGCAAACTCTTCGTCCGTCACCCTTAGAGGAGCGTCGAGATTAGCGTGACAGTCAATACAAACATTTTTGGATTGGGATGTGGCCGCTGGCACGAACAAAAGAAAGTTAGCAACACCAATCACAAGCAGCAGGAGCGGAAGCTTCGCGGAGCAGGTTTTCATGGCGTTCTCCCTCACTTTGCCAGGCGCCCGTAAATGGTCATGGCGGCTAAGTAAGCAACCGCGAATATGCCGAGACCAGCGACGAACTGCGCTCCACGCCGAAGTTTTGGTTCGAGGAACGGGAGAAGGAGCCAGATTGCTGCAGCCAATCCAAAGGCGAGCACTCCAAGCACTTCTCCATCCATGCCGAGCACTCTCGATGGAATCAATTTCAGCGTCTGAAACTGTGCGAGGAAATACCACTCTGGCTTGATTCCCGCGGGAGCAGGAGCAAATGGGTCGGCTTTTGATCCAAGTCCCCACGGCGAGAAGGCGGCAAGCGTTCCAAGCAGGCCGAGAGCGATATACCAGGCCATCACTTCGCGGAGCATGAAGTTGGGAAAGAACTTCATTTCCCGCCGCGTGGCTGGCTGTTGTTGCCAAGCGTTCTCAACTGATGGCGGCGCACTGATACCAAACCGTTGAACCAGGGCGATGTGAAGAGCGAGAAAGACTGTAATAAGGCCGGGAAGAACGGCCACATGGAAAGCCGAAAAAGCGAGTCAGAGTGGCCCCACTTACGTCTTCTCCACCGCGCAAGAAGACCATGATCCATTTGCCGACGCCCGGAACCTGTCCTGCGACTTCGGTGCCGACTTTGGTGGCGAAGAAAGACAGCGTATTCCAGGGAAGCAGGTAACCGCTGAATCCGAAAGCGAGAGCAAGAAACAACAGAACCATTCCTGTGACCCACGTAAGCTCTCGCGGCTTTCGATAGGATCGCAGAAAGAGCACGCTGAACATGTGCACAAACGCAGCCAGGATCATGAGATTGGCGGACCAGGAATGCACCGAACGGATGAGCCAACCAAACTGCACCTGCGTCGTGATGTACTGCACGCTCTCGAAAGCTTCGTTCGCGGTGGGACGGTAATAGAGAAGCAGCAGAATGCCGGTGATTACCTGAATAAAGAAAAGAAACAGTGTCATCCCGCCAAGGAAATACCAATAAGAAAGACGATGGAGCGGGACGACCTTGTGACGTAGAGGGGCAATCAGTCCATCCCAGCCAAAGCGCTCGTCTAGCCAATTCTGAATATGCTCAAGGGCTGGCATGTCACGCTCCCTGCTTCCGGCTGACATAAATCTCTTGCCCACGTATATGTACTTCGTAAGCCTCGAGCGGCCGAGGCGGTGGTCCGGAGACGTTGCGCCCGCTGAGGTCGTACTTGCCGTTGTGACAGGCACACCATACTTGGTGAAGATCGGGGCGATATTGCACCGTACAGCTCAAGTGGGTACATGTGGCTGACATGGCCCGATACTCACCGTCTGCGCCGCGCAAGAGCAGGCCGGGGCGGCTTCCAAAGCGGAAGATCTTGGAGGAGTTTGGCCTCAGTTCGGCAATGGTGCCGGCGAGCACGGAATCCGACCCCAAGTCGGTGTTTGGGGGCGGAATGATGTATCGCAGTACGGGATACAGAAAGGAAGCGAGTGAGGCCAGGATCCCTCCACCCAGTAGAATCTGAAGGAAACGACGGCGGGCAGAATGGTTCGACGACGCTGCCTGTTGTGCGTGGGGCGTAGTGGTCAGTCCTTCTTTTGCCCGCATAGATCCTCGGGATCTTAGTGTTGGGCCGAGAGAGCCTTGATGAACACAGAGACCTGCGAAATCTGCTCCGCCGTGAGCTTTCCCTCGTAAGCCGGCATCTTGTTTTTACCTTTGGCGATGATGCCGCCGATTTCCTCGGCCGACTTTTTCTGAACATCAGCCGAATGCAGATCGGGAATGTTGAATTTCTGACCCATCGGCGTCTTTCCGGTCCCGTCTGGGCCGTGACACATAGCACATCTTGATTTGAACAGGTCCGCTCCGACCGAGGTATCGCCAGACTCTGCTGGCACGATAAACAAGGATGCAGACAGGACTCCCGCGAATAGAAACAGTGCAGCGCGAATATTCTTACCTGCGTTGTCATTGGCTCTATCGGGCGCTGGCGATGTAGAGGATTCAGGCGAACTGACGGGCTTGGTGTAGAGACGGAGGACCATCCAGATGATGGCAACCACTGTGCCGAAAAACCAAAGCAGTGGACCGCCGAGGTATGCTGCCCAAGCGGGCTCGGATTTACTGGTGAGGAAGCAAACTAGACCAGCGACCATCATGGCTGCTCCGAATGCTCCGAGCAAGTCGACCTTTTTGAACATGAAGCACCCCTTTCCGGGGATCCTGCAGATGAAATTGCAGAGCCGATTGCCAGGCCGAAGTTAACTTTTAAGATCACCCCAATCTATGGTGGTCACGTTTCTACGAGCCAAGCACGGACTCGGAAGCAAACGCTGTTAGCGCGAAGGTTGATCTGGAGCAACCATTACCGCAGTGACGCCGGTCATATGTCCTTGTGACAACGGGCGACTGACTGGGAGAGCACGAAAAGGAACGGTGAAGTCGTTCAGCGATCCGAAGGGATTTGGCTTCATCACCGCAGGTGATGGCAGCATAGACGTTTTTGCCCGTCACACCGCGATAAGCAGCGAAGGATTTCGCTCATTTTCCGAGGAAGGTAAGGTGGCATTTGAAACCGAGCAGTGTGCGAAAGGGCCGCAGACGAAGCGTTATCGGCCCTCCGCACCGGAGACCACACAGACCGGGATTTGCCTGCTTGGTGCGGGGACCGACCTGACGGCCCTCGCCCATAGCTGCGTCAGCGAGCCAGCGTTTATGTATGCGTTCTGCAGTGTTACGCGATCTAAGTATGGCGTTGCGGAGCTTGGTGGGAGGATTTGTGGATTGTCGAAGCATAATCGGCTGGGAGGTCCTCGAAGCTCACACTTTTTGCATCGCCGAAGTGAGCGCGCAGAACGCGCCGCACGGTGATCCCGCGGGAGGTGAAAGTTGGAGACTCTCTCGAGAAGAATCGACAGGATTGGGCTCGCCGCAATCCTGATCCTGACAGCGTCTTGCGGCGAGTTTTTCCGCGGCCCAAATGACCTTGTAAGCCTAACGATTGCGCCGGTCAACACTACGATTCAGTCTGGGCAAACCCAACAATTTTCGGCCAATGGCACGTTGGGCAACGGCCAGATCGAAGATCTCACACAGCAGGTCACATGGGGTTCATCTAACTCGAATATCGTCACGATCAGCAGCACCGGTCTGGCCATCGGAATAGCAGGCGGAATAGTGACCGTGTCCGCTAGCTTCCAGGGGAAAACTGTCATCACCAGTTTGTCTGTCGGCACTCAGACGGTCGCGTCACCTCGATAGCCGTAACTCCGGCTAACGCAATCCTCAGTGTGGGTCGAACACGAAATTGATCGTCTCTCATCTGACAAGCTGCGTTCAGTTTCACGAATATCAGCGTCGAATTACGAACAGGCAGATATGATGTCGCAATTTCCGCGAGAAATTTCGTTGCTACGAGGATAGCGGATTTGCAGATTACTGCTCCGACTCCGGCTACATTTCGGCAAGTAGAGCACACTTCTGATGACGACAACATGATTGATGTGGTGACCGAAGAGATGTCTCGTGGCAACACCGCACGATGAAACGGAAACGGGCCGAGCTACAAAAACGGGTAGAAGCAGATGAACAACGTTTGGCTAATTTACGAGTGCTTCGGCGCCAGTGGAGATGTGTGCGACAGAAAAACCAAAACCCCTCTGAAATAAGGGGTTGACAGGGCTGCCTTCGTTAGAGACGTTATCGACACCTATCAGATCCTTCGCAAACTCATTCCAGCACGCGACCCTTACGGCTTTTGAGGAGATCGTTCGTCAATTTCACAATCCTCCTCCCGGGAAATCTTTTCGATGCAGCGTCGAATCCGTGAACTGGCCTGCTTCACCATTTCCAGACGTTCGCTTGCTTCGGCGACGTAACCCTCCGCCATCTCGATAACCGTCAAGGAATTGCGAATGTGGTGGTTGAGATATCCGACCTCCTTGAAGCGCCGCTGAAGGCGTCGATCCCGAGCGGAGAGCACGATCCAGACCAAAACGGTGAAAAGCAGTCCTTCAATCGTATTCTCGATGAGGCGCTGATTGAGCCAGGTCGTATCAAGCCTAGACGTCAAATCGTCGAGCATTAGGCCGACAAGTGTGACTAACAGGCCCCAAGAGATCGCCTTAGCGGCAACACTGCGTCTTTCGTAGCGCTCGAGGAGTCTGGTCAAAAGACTCGGGGCTTGCGTAGGGCCAGCATCCTCCCTGAACGGAATCACGGATTTGCGCGTCGGCTGACTCATCGAAATCAGATGAATTTGAATTGCCGAAAGCGGGTGTTAGAAACTGGCAAATCTGACAGGCTCCTACGACCCCCGCGATCGCGCCAGGATGCCCCGGGGAAGCATCGCATTCGCCTGTGACGACCCGCGAGTGCGCAGAATACTTGAACTTAGTTTGCCACGGTAGCTAACCACGCTTCTGCGTCGGCTATTACTCGAAAGACCCCAGGCGCGTCGAAATATTCAGCCGTGAAGACTTCAAACATCCTCATCATGCCAAAAAGGGCTTCATCGTATGCAACAATGGCGCAGGCGCCAAATCGCATACTGTGAAACGGACGTCAGTCGGAGTTGCAGGGCTGTTTATCGGTCGCCAGACTGCGTCTACACTACTTCTTACTGATGCCTTCTCTACTGACGCTAGGCGTTGCGATCAGCACATCCTCTGAGACAGGATTTCGTGGGCGAATCTTCCATTGGAACACTCCCTCTTTAAGCAGCCTCAGAATCGTTCGCCGATTCTCGACCAGAACCCAGGAGGTCTGGCCGTGACATCGCATCGTTGCCATGCCTCATGGCAAAGATGTAGCCTCGACGAACCTACGGAGACACTCGACGCGGTGGCCACGTTGTATATCTTCGATATGTGAAATCTGATTCGCCAAGTAGCCTAGAGCTGTTTCTCCTCGCCTTGATCGATTCAGGGCTGACTACGCCATACGAATTCCACCGTCAGGCCGGCATCTCGGTGGGCGCGTCTATTCCCGCTCTCAACAACCTCCTTGGCCAGAAGCTCGTTTCCAAGGGCAAAGAGGGTGACCGGCGACGTATGGAATACTCCCTGACAACACGCGGTCGCGCGAGATTAAAAACGTCACTGGCGGAGACTTCGGAAGATGCGTCGGACCTACAGTCTTCGCTGCGCCTTGCCATATTGGCTGAATACTTGGGATCGCGAGCACAGGCTGTGAGTTTATTGGAGCGATTTCGGTCGCGAGTCGGAATCAGCTCTGAATCAAGAATCAGACCCGATTTCGAGTCCGCGGCAGAAACGTACAGGTGGATGCTTTCGGTTCTGAACCGGCGTAGGGATAAAGCAGACCTACAGGCGTTATCCGAGATCGTTAGGATCTTGAAGCAAAAGCGTGGCTAGATGTAGTTCTCTGCTGTACCAAAAGGCTCCGATTGCGTTTCGGATGTGCCGTCGGCGTCGTGGCCCTTGGTTACTGCGTGGTCGTTCCGTTCGGCGATATCACTTGCATCGGTGATGATCGTCACATACGCGGCGAGCAACTTCGCTCAGACTGTAGTCTCGGCAGCGTATAGCCGGTTTCGGTCATCTACATCACCGATTAACCAAAGGGCAAAAGAAACGCATTCGCCGAAAGTGGGATCTACACCTCTCTGCCCACACAAAAATCCACAAGAAGAGCGCGAGGAAATGTGTGCCTGAACGGCACGCGAAGGCGAGTACTGGCCTGCGGCGGAGCGCCGTGGGGCAGCTCGCGCGATGAAATTTGTCGGCGTCAGTCGACTGCTGATTCCGCTCTTGTGGACGAGTTTGATGAAACGTGTCCCTCAGCTGTATGGACCGCCAGTTGTGGGGTTGATTTGCACCCGCTCGTATCTGCGATAGTGAGCCTGCCACGTTCAGGCATGAAGAGCAGTCCAGTGCGCTGAAACCAGTCTTGGCGTGAAGTCCCTCGCCAGACCATATAGGCAGGTCATGATCAACAACGCAATAGACTCAGAGTGGACAAGCCCTGAGCGTTATGTTGCACCCGAAGTCGCGGCAGAGTTCTTAGCTACTACCCGCCGAAGGGTCGTGGAGCTGGTTCGCCGCGGCTTGATCCCCGGCTACCGAATGCCGGGCAGCATACGTCACGAATGGCGATTCAAGCTGAGCGAACTTGATGCAGCCATGCACTCGTCCTCCAAACCATTTCGGAATACAATTCCGTTCGGCAGTCCCCGAGTAGCCGGAAAGCGAGCAAGTTAATGGCGAAAGGGTGGCTAAGAAAGAAGACGTATGCAGACGGCGAAACCTGGCTGTTCTGCTTTTACACGACTCGTCCTTTGGACGGTAAGAGAGTCGAAAACCACACACGAGTCGGCTTATTGCGGGATGTCGGACGCAGCGAGTCGGCAGCCTGGGGAGAGGTGAAGCGCCTCGGCCTCGACAAACAGCAGGCAAATCCACGAAGCGCACGGACCAAATTCTCCGACGCTGCCGGGCATTACAAGACGCATGGGTTGGAGCGCAAGGGACTGACGAAGGTGAAAGCCGACGGAACCATCTACAACTATCGTCATATCGTGAACGACTACCTGATCCCCCGCTGGGGCGAACAGGTCGCCGAGGAGATTGAGCCGTTAGAAGTTGAAGAATGGCTGATAGCTCTGCATGATGAGGAAGAGTTGGAATGGACCACGTTAGCGAAGTTTCGTCAGGTGATGTCGCACGTCTACACCAACGGGCAAAAATACGGTTTAATTCCTCGCGGGCAAGGAGTTAACCCTATGGAGTTCGTGACGTGCGAATCTTCCTCAAACTACGAGGCGATGACATTGTCTCCAGAGCAAACCCTAGCTGTGCTGTCCTATCTAGGAGAACCAGAAAAGACGCTGACGCTCCTGGTCGCGGTGACGGCGCTTCGCATTAGCGAAGCGCTTGGGCTGCGCTGGTCCGACGTTGACTATGCGAAACACTGTATTCGCGTGCAACGAGCATTCCGGCTCGGCGCAATCAAAGGCACCAAGACCAAGGCGTCCAAGGCCCCGGTTCCGATGTGTCTGGTGCTCGCGGAGTTCATGAAAGCATGGCAAGCGGAGACGCCCTACGCAGGTGCCGACGACTACGTTTTCCCAAGCGTCAAACTCAAGGGTGCAAAGCCCAGGACGGGCAGCATGATTTCAAAGACCTACCTAAGACGGGCTGCGGTACGAGCTGGAGTCTTGAAGGTCGGTGAAAGAGTGCGCTTTGGCTTCCACAATCTTCGCCATTCTCTGAGCACCTATCTGGTAGAGAAGGGTGAAGATCCGAAAACGGTGCAAGGCATTCTGCGGCTCGCGAAGGCAGCCACAGCACTTGATATCTACACCCACGTCGTTCCGCAGAAGGCCCTGGCTGCACAGAACCGTTTTGTGACGTCCCTATTTGCGGACGAGGAAAAAATGGTGGAGCTGAAAAACGCAAAACCGGCATCGGAAATGCCGCAATAGGGGCGATCACGGGTTGAACTGCGGGTTGAACTTGAACGGTGGAGGAAAACGAATCGTGCTAACTGGAAGAAAGAAATGGTAGGCACGAGGAGACTCGAACTCCTGACCTCTACCGTGTCAAGGTAGCGCTCTAACCAACTGAGCTACGCGCCTACAGTGCTCCCATTTTAACATTCGACGCCTGCCTCGCAAATTCCCCGCGAGCAGGCGAAACAGAATGCGTCGTTGAAGCTGGCTTCTCCGCGCTCTGTTAAGAATTATTAAGCCCTGTTTCCCACCGCGACGCACCACTTACAAAATCGATTTTGCCCTGTATATTGAACCAAATACACTGACTGGTCGAGGTTATGCATATGCTGAAGCACCGCTTTCTCGGTGTTCGATATGTTGGAATTATGGTTTGTCTTCTCTCTTCTGTCCTGAGTACCCAAGCTCAATCCGGCTCTCCCGCGCTGAACGACAGCAAAATCGATGCGAAGGTCGACGCGCTTCTGAAACAGATGACCCTCGAAGAGAAGATTGGACAACTTGTCCAGTATTCGGCGGGATCGCCTACCGGTCCGGGAACTGGCCGTTCCGACTATCCGGACATGATCGCTCGCGGCAGCATTGGTTCGCTCTTCAATCTCACGGGCGCACGTGAAGTCAATGCCATGCAGAAGATTGCCGTCGAGAAATCTCGGCTACACATTCCTCTGATCTTCGGCCTCGACGTGATCCACGGATACCGCACCACCTTCCCGGTTCCTCTTGGCATGTCGGCGACGTGGAATCCATCGGCAGTGGAGAAGGCAGCGCGCATTGCCGCCGTTGAGGCCAGCAGCGAGGGTGTGCGCTGGACTTTTTCGCCCATGGTCGACATCGCTCGTGATGCCCGGTGGGGGCGCATCGTCGAAGGCTCCGGCGAAGATACATATCTCGGTGAAGCCATGGCGCGCGCCTATGTGCGCGGTTATCAGGGCGCGAATCTCGCGGATCCTTCTTCGATTCTCGCTTGCCTGAAGCACTACGTTGCCTATGGCGCGGCGGAAGGTGGCCGCGATTACAACACCGTGGACATTTCCGATCGTAGTCTGCGCCAGGTCTACCTGCCACCATTTAAGGCCGGAGTCCGTGTTGGCGCTGCCACCGTCATGAGTGCCTTCGATGATCTGCAGGGAGTTCCCGCTACGGCCAACCACTACACATTGACCCAGATTCTTCGCGGCGAGTGGGGATTCCGCGGCTTTGTCGTGAGTGACTGGAATTCCGTAGGCGAGTTGGTCCAGCAAGGCGTTGCGGCCGATCCCGCTGAAGCCGCCCGGAAAGCGTTGATCGCCGGCGTCGACATGGACATGGAAAGCAACTCCTATGCGAGCACTCTCTTGCAGCAAGTAAAATCAGGCCAGGTACCGCAGTCCGTGGTCGACGAAGCGGCTCGCCGCATTCTACGCGTTAAGTTCGCCATGGGCCTGTTCGACCATCCTTACTCCGACGAATCGAAAAGCCCCATCACCACTCTTGATCCCGCACACGTCGCCGCGGCTCGCGCCGTGGCGGAAGAGTCGTTCGTTCTGCTCAAGAATGACGCAGCGAATGGAGTCCCGGTACTGCCTCTGTCGGGCAATGTGAAGAACGTTGCTCTCGTCGGACCTCTTGCCGACGATGCAGCGAACATGCTGGGTTCCTGGTCAACCAAGGGCGATTCTAAGGACGTGGTCACGCTTCGTCAGGCTCTCTCCGATCGTCTCGCTCAATTTCAGGGCAAGCTCCTCTACGCTAAGGGAACCGACATTCTCACAACCTCACAGAGCGGTTTCGCGGAAGCTGTCTCCGCGGCTCAACAAGCAGACGTCGTGATCGCTGCGCTCGGCGAAGATGCAGGGTTGATGACCGGAGAAGCCGGCTCCCGCGCGCATCTGAAATTGCCCGGCAACCAGCAGCAACTGCTACAGGCAATCGCGGCCACGGGCAAGCCAATTGTTCTTATTGTCTTTAGCGGACGTCCTCTGGTTCTCAACTGGGAAGCCGCGCACGTTCCTGCGATCCTCGAAGCCTGGTTCCCGGGAGTTCAAGCTGGACCGGCGCTGGTGCGCACGCTCTTTGGTGACGTCAATCCAAGCGGACGGCTCACCACATCGTTCCCGCGGGCGGTCGGTCAGGAGCCGCTCTATTACAACGCCATGAATACCGGACGCCCAGCGGAGGGCGTCGATCTGACGCATCCTCCCGCAAACTCCGGAGAGAAATTCCGGTCGCGCTACGTCGACGAGCAGAACTCTCCCTTATTCCCGTTTGGCTATGGACTTTCCTACACAAAGTTCCAATATTCACCCCCGTCGTTGAGCGCCCAATCGTTGACTGCAGCCTCGCTCAACTCGGGAGCATCCGCGCTCACTGTTTCCGCCGAGATCAAAAACACTGGCTCCCGCGCCGGAAGCGAAGTCGTGCAACTTTACATTCGCCAGACCGGCACCAGCGTCACTCGTCCGGTGCGCGAATTGAAAGGTTTCCAGAAGATAACGCTCGCCCCCGGCGAATCGAAGAAAGTGGAATTCAAGCTCGGTAAAAACGAATTTTCTTTCTGGAATATCGACATGAAAGATGTTGTCGAGCCTGCCAAAGTTACGGTCTGGATAGGGCCAAACTCTGTGGAGGGTTCCGAAGCTCAGTTCACGATTAAGTAGGCACTACAACAATTGGCCACGGATTCTCGACTCTCAAACGCTCCTCGGGATCCACGAGATCCGTGGCTTTCCTACCGCATCGCTGCCGCCACATTCTGCTGGCAAGTATCCGAGGCGAGTCGAAGCAACTGGTACTCCGGCTCCCCGCGTATCTCTTTCAGGGCCGGGTCCTCTTGCAACGCTTCTGCGCTGCAATACTTGCCATCGATGGCGCTCTTGATGAGCTGAACAGCGCTTCGCTTCGCACCGCAGTACGCCAGCAGCGATCCCTCGTAATACCTCATCTCCGGATCGCGTTGCGCCATCAGCGTGGGCAACACTGGCGCGACCGCCTGATCGAAGTCACCGCTTCTTCCCGGCGCAAGGCAAGATTCCATCGTGCTTCGCAGCCACATGGGATTGGGGGAAACGTCCCCTGCCGCGCGTCGCGCTTCGTCGAGGTTGTTCTCGCGCAGCAAGATCGCCGGCAGCACATTGCGCGACCATTCCGAAGTCGCATCCAGTCGGAGGTAATCCATGGCGCGCTGCGATTTTCCTGCCTCGAAAAATGCAAACGCACAGGAACGGAAGCCGTAGTTGCCCGGGTCCAGGCCCAGTGCCACATCGCATTCCTTCTGCGCCCGGTCAAGCAGACCTGCATACCGCAGAACATACGACAAAGTGAAATGCGCTTGTGCGCTGTCCGGACGACGCCGCAACAAATCGGTGGCTTCCCGATAGCCGGTGCCCAGATCGCCGCCCTCTACGCGGTTGCGCACCAGTTTGGCCGCAGCGGCAATGAAGTTTGGATCCAGTGCCACCGCCTTCGCGTATGCCTCGCCCGCCTTCCGAAACATCACGTCGCCGCCGCTGGAGTAAGCCGCGTCGTAGTAGTAGCGCATACCGAGTGCATCCCACGCGGGCGCATAGCTTGGATCGAGAGCCACCGATCGCTCCAGGGTCGCAATCGCCTGCCGGTTTGGTCCCGGATCGTGGGGAATTCCGGCGCTCCTTAAATAGAGATCGTAGGCCTCGCGGTTCTTGGGCTGCGTGGCCGTTTCCATCGGCGCCGGACCCGACGCCAGTGCAGGCAATAGTCCCTGCCGAATGCGCGCCGACAGTTGTCGCTGCATTGCCAGCAGGTCGCCCGCCGGCACACTGGTTGTACCCTGCCAGAGCACACGATTCGACAAAACTTCTATCGCCTGCAGCGTGATGATCAGGTTCTCGCCCTGTTGCACGAAATGACCAGTCACCACCATGCCCGCATGCAGCGCTCTGCCGGCTTTTTGCGGATCAACATCTGTTCCCGCGTATTGTGCCGTCGAACTCCCTGGCCGCACTTCCAGCGAAGGAGCATAGGTCAGGGCGGTAGCCACCTCGTCGGCGATTGCGAAACGTAGGTAGTCGTTCGCCGGATCGCCGCTGACATTTTGGAATGGCAGCACCGCAACCGCGTGACTGGAAACCGAGCCTCCGCTGCGTCCCCGGCGAATCCACAGCAACGTGCTGAGGAACAGAAACATGACGGCGAAGACGATTGCGCCCGCGATCACATAGGTATGCCGGAGACTGCGCGCGCGAAATACCTTTCTAGTCGGACGCTCGACCGCCGGCACGCTTTCCGGTGGCGTCTGTTCCCGTCTGAGCTTGCGCAGGTCTTCGCGCAAGTCCGCCGCCGTTGAATATCGTAAGTCGATATTCTTCTCCATGGCACGGGCGATCACCATTTCGAGCTCCGGCGAAATCTGCGGATTCAAGCTTCGCGGCGAGACCGGACGCTCTCGCAGGATCGCGGCCCGCGTGGCCACCCCGGTCTTGCTTACGAACGGCCGTTCTCCGGTCGCCATCTCGTACATCACCACGCCCAGCGAG
The DNA here is from genome assembly GCA_963826275.1 of Terriglobia bacterium. GTDB lineage: Bacteria > Acidobacteriota > Terriglobia > Terriglobales > Acidobacteriaceae > JAJPJE01. The sequence goes on from CAWGWI010000017.1 coordinate 25,450, forward strand.
AACAGATCGGAGCGCGCATCCACCTCGCCCCCGCGTGCCTGCTCCGGTGACATATAAAAAGTCGTGCCCGGGATGAATCCATCGGACGTTATCGCCGCCTTGAGCGCCGTTCGTGCCGATTCTCCATCGCCGGTGGGCTTCCGGCGCGCGACTTCCGGCTGGTGTTCTACTTTGGCTAAGCCGAAATCGAGTATCTTCGCTTGTCCACGGTCGGTAACGAAAATGTTCCCGGGTTTCAGATCGCGGTGCACGATCCCCTGCTTGTGGGCAGCATCCAGAGCATCGGCAATCTGGAATCCGATGTCGATCACCTGCTCCTCCGGCAGCGGCCCGGTGGTTAGCAGATCCAGCAATGTGCTTCCCTCGAGAAACTCCATTGCCATGAAGGGACGCCCTCCGTCCTCGCCGATGTCATACACCGTGCAGATCGAAGGATGATTCAATAGTGAGGTCGCTCGTGCCTCACGCGTGAAGCGCTCGAGTGCAATTGGATCTTTGGCCAGATCTTCAGGGAGGAATTTCAGCGCAACCGAACGTCCGAGGCGAACGTCTTCTGCTTTGTAGACCACGCCCATACCACCGCGACCCAGTTGTTCGAGGATGCGATAGTGGGAAACGGTCTGGCCGATCACGGCGAGAACTCCCGCTCCAGAGGCGGCTTACATGACGGCCGTACCAGGAACGCTAGAACTTCCCCGAATGTTAGAACCCTAGGCCGAGCCCGTCAAACGTGACTCGGGGATAGCTATAGGAGGGGAAAAATCCGGCCACTCACTTTGTGGGACAAAGCTGAAAGCTTATGCGCAGCTGAATTTCGAGATGAAAGAAGACGAATTGAATGAATTAAGACGAACGACGAAGTGGTGACATCGGTTGGGCACGTCGATTTCGCCAAAGAAAGTCTTGAAGAAGCCGCTCTGGTCGCGGAGCTTCCAACTCTTATTCAAAATCGGAACAAATCCCATCGATGACGTGTTCACGTTGAATGTCGCTCGTAGCCCAGTCGTGAAGCCGTGATTCAACCTCCACAACACTCCTGGATCCACTGTAAGGGTCACCTGGTGCGGATTCTGGCTGATCGTTGGAATGAATTCGAAGTCAACGAACATGCGCCCTTGTCCCTTCACGCTGACTCCGAAGGGAAGCCCGAGCGCGAAGTTATCGAACACGGTCGTGGTGTTTCCCCCAGCGTGCGTTACCCAGGGGACAAGTATGCCGATGTGCCCGCCCACCGTGGTTTGCGCTTGTGCGCAAGGCGCCGCCCCGATGGCAATTGCCGCAACAAGGACCCCAAGACCAAAAACCGACAACCGAATTGCTTTCATATTCCTCCCTCGAACACCCTCAAGACGCTTTGGTGACCAAATAAGAGCTTGGCTATCTTGGACAAGTTGTCTCGAGGGCTGGGTTCAAGAGTCAACGGAAGTAGCTGCGGACTACGTATTCTGGCCCGCTCCGACACATTGTTTCGCTCAGCTTCAGCGGTAACTCCTCAGTAAACAAGCAATGTGGATGCAAGCCTCCCCATTTTGCGAGATAGTAGTCACACAGCAATCGGTGGAAGTGTGCCTGTTTTGGGCCTTTGGAAACCCTGGCAATGGATAAATACTCTTACGCCTCAGACAGTGATCTGGAATCCGCGAACAAAGCTTTCAAAGAGCAGGTTTCTGGCCAGGTGCGCCGGGCCACTGCCGAACTCAAAAAGCTTGAACAACTGCTCTCTGCGGGAATTGTCGATCGCCGCGTTCTCACCGAGTTCCGCGACGCCGTAAACCGCGTTCGTTCCACCAGTTGGAACGTCGAATGCTCGCTGGAATCAGACCAAAAAGGCGAGTCGTTGGCGGCCACGCTGCTCCACGAGCGCGTTCGACTGGCTACCCAATTGAATGCGCAGCTTGCTCCCGATCTCCACGCCGAGGGAGCCCAGATCGACTCCCCTACCCTGCAGAAGTTGAAAGCCTCCGTCGATGCTCTTTCCCAGGAGCTCTCGACGTTTCTTTAGAGCAAAGGCCAAAGCCTCTGTTTTTGGTCGATTCTCACTTCTCCTTGCAAACTTGCCCAGCCCCAAAGACAATCAAGGATTATGCCTGCCAATCCGAACACGTCTGGGATGTCGCCCTTTGTCCCGGGCTGTGCAGTTCTCATTACGCTTCATAATCCTCGTGAAAAATTCTGGGGAGCCCTGCTCGAGTTGAGCGCCTCTGGTCTGGTGGTCCGCGGCATCGATCTCAACTCCTTCGACGACTTCGCCGCCATGGCCAAAGCCGGCGAACCGCTTTCCACCGCTACCGTGTTCTTTCCCTTGCTGCGCGTCGAGAAGGTAGAACTCGACACCGAGAACGGCTCCATCCCTTCCCTTGCCGAACAGTTTTCCAAGAAGACTGGGGTTCCCGCGGAAGAGATCTTCGGATTCGCCGGCCCGTCCGGATGGAGGGAGTCCGAGTGATCTCTCAGCTTCGGACGGTCGCAAATCAGCTTACGCTGTTGCGACTGATCTTCATTCCCTTCGTCATCATTAATGTTCTGGATCAGAACTACGGGTGGGCGCTGCTGCTGTTCGTCGCCGCCGGTCTGAGTGATGCGCTCGACGGCGTTCTCGCTCGCTGGCTCAAGCAACAGACTCTGCTCGGCCAATATCTCGATCCGATTGCTGACAAACTGCTGCTCAGCAGTCTCTTTCTTGTGCTGTCATTCATGCACGACGTCCCCTGGAAGTTCACGGTGATTGTTTTCAGCCGGGACATCAGCATTCTGGCAATCTCTGCGGTGCTCTATGCCACAACCGATTTGCGCAATTTCTCTCCCAGCATTTTCGGAAAGATCAATACGGTCGCGCAGGTTGGCACCGTCTTTGTCGTCCTGCTGGGACACGTGGTGGATTCGCGGATCCTGGCTGGCGCAAAGATCCTTGGCCTGTGGCTTACTTTCGCGTTTACGATCCTGTCGGCCCTGCACTACATCTTCCTGGTAAACGAACGATTGCGCACCCTGAGCCAATCGAAATCTGCTTCCGCACCTTAAACGCGACGTAGCTAGCCGGCTCTGCATCCCGCTTACTTTGCTGCTGCTCTTTGCGCGCCTGCGGTGTTCAGTGGCACGTCTACGGTTCCGATCTTCTTGCTGGTACGATCCATTACGCCCAACCGCAGCAGATACGCTCCCGGCTTTAATTCCAATTCCTGATGATTCGGAACTCCAGTTTTCAGAACTTCCTGGAACACCTCCGGACGAATATTCGCCGTCATCGTGTTCACCACGTGGCCGATATCCTTTCCGTCCTTGTCATATTGGGCCGCGACAAAATCGATCACACCGTGCTTGCGGCCATCTTTCGTGTCGCTGAAGCTGATATCCTGTGGCGCGACTGCGTAATCCACTCTGATCTTGTCGTGCTCCTTGTCCGGCATCAGCACCTGCACCCGCATCAGCAGCATTGTCGATTCCGGCACCGACAGCTGCATAGCCGCAAACAGCAGTACGCCCGCCTGGTTCGCAGGCGCCTCTCTTTCCGGAACGGCGTAGTATCCGCGACGGTATTCCAGCTTCAGTCCGCTCTCGGCCGCTTTCACTTCGATCTTGTGATACTCCCCATTCCACTTCTTGATCGTGGGACTATATGCCAGCGTGTAGTACGTGGAACCCTGCTCAATGCCCCGCTCCATGATCTTTTTCAGATCGTTGCCAATAAACGCCTGGCCGCCGGTTTCGCGCGCGATATCGTCCATCGTGCCTTTGGTATCGGCATAGTCGTTGGAACGCGAGTTCTGTGCGCCCGATACCTGCCCGGTTACGGAGTTGAACGTAATCTGCGATCGCGCACCGGAGCTCACGTCACTCGTCTGCACGCCGCGCACATCGATCGGGTACACGGCAATCTGTGACGCGAGCAGCAACGCAGCCGTTTCGCGAATTGCTTCGCCATAGTTATCCGCCATCAGTAACGGATCGTTGCTGAAATCGGGTCCCAACCGGAAGGGGAAATTCCCTGAGAGCCACAGCAAGTTCTTTCGGCCCGAGTAGCCCGAAACCGCGCCCGCCAGGGCGGATAATGCGTCCATGGTTTTCCGGGCGCGCACGTTATCCTGGAAATCGATGCCCTTGTTGAGCGCATTCGTAAGGTCGCCTGCGATATCAGCGACCGATCCATGCGACGTGGCGGCCGCGTCGGCGAAGTAAGCGATATCGGAAGACTCGTTCTGCTGTTCAGCCTGCGTCGTCAGCAGTGGCGATGTGCTGGAAAGGATCTTTTGCGCCGCCGCAACCAGTCGGTCTGAGTCGCCGCTGAAACCCTGAATCATCCTCAGCTTCGTTCCCAGCACGAACAACGCGACCTTCTGATTCGCCGGAAGCTCGCGCAGGAATTCGATCATCTGCTTGCGCGCGTACTGCTGATCGTGTTGCGGAGTGTTCAGCATATCGAGCAGCACCACGTTCACCGCGCTGTTCGGCGCCTGCTGGGTGAAATTCGTGTATTGATTCGGTGGCAGGCTGACCTTCTCCACCTTTGCCGCGCTCGTCTGCCATACGTGAGGTTCGAAACCCCTGACTGGCTGCGCCTTACCGTCCTCCAGGATCGTGAAGTCCGAAGGCTTCAGCCCCTTCACCGTCTGCCCCGACTTGTCCGTTACTACTACATCGACCAACACCAATCGCGAACTGGACCGGAAGGTCGGCGCGCTACCCTCTTCCTGCTTCGTGGAGGCGGCGGAGCCCGGTTGGGCCTGGGCCATGGAATGCCCACTAAAGAAAATGAATGCGATTGCGAAGATGAGGAAAAACAGGGGCCCTTTGCACTTGGAAAGCTTCACCATTCTGATCCTTTGACAGCTAAGTCCTGCTCAACAGCTTACAACCCGGCGCAACTCTGGAAGGTGCGTGATCTTATAACTTCACTCGGTGAAACCTGAATCGGCTGCCCGACGAAGGAACTGACGCAGTTTCGTTCGGCAACCCCCTCCGGCGTTGTAGCACCCAAACCAAAAGTTAGGAGACCGGTAGTCCTAGAGGTGGCCGATGCTATGGCTCGTTTTTATCGTTCTGCTGGTGCTCTGGATGCTGGGACTTGCCGGAGCTTACCAGATCGGCGCCTGGCTATGGTTGCTGCTCGTGGCGGCGATCATCGTTCTCGTGGTTCAGCTGGCAACTGGAAGGCGAATCGTCCCTTAAATCTTTTATCGCAGCGCGCCTATCGCACGACGACTGGCTGCGCGGCGCTCACGCTGGTTTCGCGCAGGAATCTCGCCGCTTCTTCCGGCGGTGTGGGATTGATATAAAATCCCGTTCCCCACTCGAACCCTGCCGTCTTCGTAAGCTTCGGCATGAACTCGATGTGCCAGTGATAGTAATCGTTTTGCGGATCCTGCAGCGGCGATGTGTGCAACACCAGGTTATACGAGGGATGGTCGAGCACCAGGTCCGCCTTCGTCAGCAGTGTCTTAATCGCCTTCGCCAGGTTCTCATACATTCCGGACGATGAGTTTTCGAAAGATGACTCATGCCGCTTCGGCAGAATCCAGGTCTCGAACGGGAACCGCGGCGCATACGGTGCAATCGTCAGGAAGTCGGCGTTCTCTGCCACCACTCTCGTCCCCACCTCCGACTCCTGCCTCACAATGTCGCAGAACACGCAGCGCTCTTTGTAAATGAAATATTGCTTTGCGCCCTCCAGTTCTTCCACTACATGCTTGGGAAGAATCGGCAGTGCAATCAACTGCGAATGTGGATGCTCCAGCGAAGCCCCCGCCGGCTGCCCATGATTCTTGAAGATCAGGACGTATTTGAACCGTCGGTCCTTGCGCAAATCCACGATGCGATCGCGAAACGCCCACAACACATCTTCAATCCGTTTCTCGGGCAACTGCTCCAACGATAAATTGTGATCGGGCGTCTCGATGATGACCTCGTGCGCACCGATCCCGCTCATCTTGTCGAACATTCCATCGGCTTGGCGATTCAGGCTGCCCTCGATTCCCAGCGCCGGAAACTTGTTCGGCACCACCCGCACCGTCCACCCCGGAGTATCGCGCAGCGCCGGCGAATTGCCATTGTTGTTCGGACGATACGCCAGGATCTCAGGTGGCGTCTTCGATTCATTCCCGTAACAGAAGGGGCAAAAGCCGCCTTTGATCTCGTTGGTCTCGCGAGCGAAATCGGTTGGCCGCTTGGCGCGGTCCGTTGAAATAATCACCCAGCGTCCAACAATGGGATCTTTTCGAAGCTCGGGCAAGGGACTGCTCCTCTGAACCTTCTATATTACGTCAACGGGAAGGCATTCTTGAAAACGGTGATCTCCGGCTGATTTTCGCGTTCGCAGTAAACGCTGACGATGTCGAACCGTGTCGTCGGCCGCCCTTCCAACCTGCGCAGATATTCGCGAGCCACTCGTGCGACGGCCTTCCTCTTATCCCCATCGACCGCAGCCTCCGCGGGCTTTACGGCTCGCGTCGTTCTGGTCTTCACTTCCACAAAGCAGAGGGTGTCCTTGTCCCAGGCAATCAAGTCAATCTCTCCACTCTTGTTGCGCGCCCGAAAGTTTCTCGCAACCATCACATAACCCAGTTGCCGCAGATGGAAGTACGCGAACTCCTCACCCGCGCGTCCCGTTTTCTGATGCTCAGGCTTTGGATCTTTGCCGGGGATCAGGGAATCGAAGGCACGCAGCGCGCTTTGCAGAAGCCGGCCAGCCATAAGGGCGCGAGTATAGCGGGATTCTGCACCCTCCGCATTGACGTGCATCACAATGCTTCCGTGCCTGAACCTCGCGGCTAGGAACCATTTCGAGACCAGCATCAAGTGACCATAGTTTCTTCGTTTCGGAGCCGCCACCTGGTACTCACGTTATGCTAGTTCATCCTGGATTGAGGCCAATGCATGAGACACTCGGCGGCTTTGGAGCGGCACCAGCATTTGTGTAGCAACTGCGCTGTACTGCTCGCGGTACTCCTTTTTCTGACTTCAATTTGCACAGCTCAGGGCGCGCCGTCTGGCCAATCAGCCAAGAATCCTGGTCTTGAATTTCTGAACCAATATCCCGGCCTCCTGCCCGAATTCGGTCGTTTGACCGACAAGTTGCAACACGATGTGGAGTTCCCGCCTGAACGTAACCGCAGTGACCTGTTGCCGCTTTTACCGGCATCCACCACCGCTTACATGGCGTTCCCTAATTATGGCGATGCTGCCCATCAGGCGTTGACGATTTTCCAGCAAGAACTCAGGGACAGCCCGGATCTACGTGCCTGGTGGAGCAGCGGCGAGATGATCACCACCGGCCCAAAGATAGAAGATGCGCTCGTTAGATTTTCTGAAGTATCGAAATACCTGGGCGACGAGATTGTCGTGTCTGCCGTCCTCGAAGGCCGCGATCCTGATTTGCTGGTGCTTGCGCGGGTTCGTCAACCTGGCCTCAAGGCTGTGCTCCAGAAGACAGTGCTCGCGCTTCCCGAATCATCAAGACCCGGCCTGCGCATTCTGGATCCGCAAGAGCTTGCCACCGAGAAAGCGATCCACCCGGAGGGACTTCTTGTCCTGGTACGACCTGATTTCGTGGTGGCATCGACGAATCTCGCCGCGCTGCGCACGTTCAATGATCGTCTAACCAGTGGAGCTCGCGACTTCGTGTCCAATCCATTTGCGCAGCGCATCCTGCAGTCGTACGCAGGCGGTGTTAGCGTGATTGGCGCCATCGATCTTCAAAAGCTCTTAACGCGGATGCCACACGATCCAGGCTTTGCGACCTTTCAGCGCACTGGATTTGCAGACGTAAAATACGCTGTTTGGGAGCACCGAACCATTAATGGAAGAGCTCTCAGCCAAACCGAAGTGAGCTTCACCGGCCCACGTCAAGGCATCGCATCCTGGCTGGCGGCGCCGGTGCCACTCGGCAGCCTCGATTTCGTGTCGCCGAAGGCCATCTTCGCGGGCTCGTTCGTGTTGAACAATCCACCACAGATGCTTGACGATATCAGGGAACTCTCCGCCTCGAATCCAAACGCGCTCGCGTCCGTAACACAAATGGAACAGGCCCTTGGCGTCAGTCTGAAAGATGACGTCCTCAGTCAACTAGGCGGAGAGGTAACGATCGAGTTGGATAGTATCGTGCCCGCGGACCAACCTGTATGGAAGGCCATCGTCCGTGTGAAAGACGCGAATCGATTCCAGCAAACGTTAAGCACGATGCTGAGCGGAGCGCATCTTCCGACAGAGCAGTACGAACAGGCAGGTGTGACGTACCACCTCATCCGCACTCCCTCGGCCAAAGGGACTTCCACAATCGGGTTCGCTTTCGTGGATGGCTACCTGATTTTGGCATCCAGCCCCGACACGCTGGCTGAAGCCATCCGACTTCATCAGAGTGGTGAATCCTTGTCCAAGTCACATCCCTTTCAAGCTTCGCTCCCTGCGGGTCACTCGGGCGCTTCGGCCCTGATGTATTACGACCAAGCTGGGATGCTGAGCGTGCAGTTCCAGAAGCTGTTCGGAGATGTGGCAGACTCGATTTCCCAATTCGCAGCAAAGCGCAATCCCATGGTGGTCTGCGTCTACGGTGAGAACGACTCCATCCGCGAAGCTAGCACCAGTCCCGGCACAGACGTGGGCGCCATCCTGATCGGAGCGGCGATCGGTATCCCCAACCTGCTGCGCTCCCGCATGGCTGCAAATGAAGCCTCCGCAGTCGGAAAAATAAGGACGATGAACGTCGCCCAGATTACTTATGCAACCACATATCCGGAGCGCGGCTTCGCGCCCGACCTCGCTACATTGGGACCTGATCCCAATGGTGCGGCCAGGTATTCAGCCGATCACGCCGGTTTGTTAGACGCTGGTTTTGCGAATCCCACCTGCACTGCGCGCAATTGGTGTACGTCGTCGGGATATCGCTTCCTCATGAAAGCCAGCTGTGGCCTGGGCAGTTGCAGGGATTTCGTGTCCGTCGCAACTCCGGTCACGAGTAACAGCGGAAGCAGATCCTTCTGCTCCACCGCAGATGGCGTGATTCGCTACCAGATCGCGCCGCCTCTCACAACCCCTCCAGCCTTGAAGGAGTGCAAAGCGTGGAAACCGTTGCAGTAGTGAATGATGAAGAGTGAGGTACGAGAGTGGAGCCTGCTCGCCCTCGGGTGGGAATGCTATCCCGCCGCTTTCAGCAGTTCGCTCAGCTTATCCAGATCTTGAGCGCTCGCATCGCCAATCACAAAATAGCGCAGGCCGTTCTGATGCCAGCTCCGAACTTCAAAGGAAAGGGCTTCGCGCATCGCCGCATTGGTCCGGTCATCGCGCAATCCTCGTTCCTGGAAAATAAATACTGAAATCTGGTGCTGCCGAACCCGAAAGATGAGTTCCGCCCCCGGGGATTGCGCCAGGTAAGCTACCCTTCCACCTACCAGCGCGAATCCGGACCCTTGCAATTCTGGCAAGTTGAACGTGAACGGAATCTTGCCTTCAAACCACGGCTTCACCGTATGGCGGTCGGTGGAGATTACGTCAACCGGGCTGGAACTGGCGAGCGTTGCCACATGTTGATCGACCAACTCGCTGACCAGTTCCCGTTGCGTCGAGCGGTCGCGGTGAACCGTCACGATCAGTGCGGTTGCGATCAGCACAATTGCTGCCGTAGCAGTCACCAGGCTGGGAACCCAGCGCCATCTGGCCGAAGACGGCGTCGACGCCGCGAACTTCTTTTGCATGCGCGCGCGAAATGCCGGATCGGGCGTAAACTGTTGACCCGCATTCTGGACCGCGCGCTTCATCTGGACTCTACGCAGCCCCTCTGCGGCGCAAGTAGGACATCCGCGCAAATGTTCATCTACAGCGCGCGCTTCTTCGGATGGAAGCTCACCGTCGAGATAGATATCGAGTCTCTCCGCCCAGTTTTCGCACGTCATCTTGAACCGGCCTTGCTCGGTCTCGCTTGCAACGCTTGGACAGCTTCCCGCAGAGCGCGTCGCGCGCGCGACAAACGCGACATCACGGTGCCCATGGGAACAGCCAGGGTTGCAGATATGTCCTGGTACGACATCTCTTCGAATTCACACAACAGCAGCACCTCGCGATAAGGGACGGGCAACTGTCCTAACGCATTTTGCACCAGTTGCCGATCCGAGCGCTGCAGCAGGATACTCTCCGGCGTTTCCGTGACTCGGGGCAACGCTGCTTCCTCGTCCTCCGCTTCCAGCGGCACAGTCATCGACTTCAGCCCGGTGCGCGAGGTTAGAAATGTATTACGCAGAATCTGATAGATCCATGCCCGGAAATTAGTGCCTGGCTGATACGACGAGAATCCCTTGAGCGCCTTGGCATAGGTTTCCTGCACCAGATCTTCTGCTTCTTCCCGATCTTGTGTCAGCCAGTGAGCGAAGTTGTAGAGCCGATCAAAGAGCGGCATAGCCAACTCTTCGAACGATCCCGAGATTGGGCGCCCTTCCGACACGCACACAAGACTAAACCAGCCAACCATCGTTTTATTCCCACAAATTCGCAATAAATTTCGCTGGAATAAAACGCGCCTCCCCCAGTTTTGCACCGTGAACAGAGGACGAATCGGATCTGTTCGAAGGGAACAGGAAATATGCCGCAACAAAACAAACCCGATCTGCTTTCAATCGATCACACCAATCACAACGATGACGGCATCGACCGTCGAGGATTCCTGAAATGCATGGCATGGGCGGGCACGGGCGCCTTCTGCGTCCTTACAGGCGGAGTGCTGAACTCCTACAGTTTGAGCGATCCTTCCCATTTAGACCACGTCGGCAAGGGAGAACTTAGCTTCGTCCAGATCAGCGACAGCCACATGGGATTCAACAAGGCGGCGAATCCAGATGTCGTGGTGACATTGAAGGCTGCCGTCGACAAGATCAATGCTCTACCCGCACCTCCTGAATTCATACTGCACACTGGCGACATCACTCATCTGTCGAAACCAGCAGAGTTCGACACGGTAGACCAGATACTCCAATCCGCGCCTACCAAAAATCTCTTCTTCGTTCCTGGCGAGCACGACGTACTCGAGGATAACGGCAAGCAATATCTCGACCGTTACGGCAAGAACACAAGAGGCTCTGGCTGGTACAGCTTTGACGTGAAGGGCGTGCACTTCGTTGGACTCGTGAACGTGCTTAACCTGAAGTCCGGAGGGATGGGCTCGCTCGGAGCGGAACAACTCGAATGGCTGGAAGAGGACGTTAAACATCTCTCCAAGAGCACGCCCGTAGTCGTGTTCGCGCACATGCCCCTTTGGAACATCTACCCGGAATGGGGATGGGGCACCGATGATAGCGCCCAGGCACTCTCGTATCTGAAGCGCTTCGGCTCCGTCACCGTTCTCAACGGACACATTCATCAAACCATGCAAAAGGTGGAAGGCAACATCTCCTTCCACACGGCAACTTCTACTGCTTTCCCGCAACCCCATCCGGGAGCAGGGCCCTCTCCCGGTCCCATGAAAGTGCCCGCAGAACAGTTGCGCGGCCTTCTTGGAATTACCGACGTGACTTACATACGCAAGCGTCACTCTTTAGCGTTGATCGATTCCTCTCTGGAGTAGTCGATCCCGAGTACCTAACCGCAACAGATTTCGAAAGGTGCAACCAATGAAAAGAATCAGCTGGATTTCGTGTGTCGCAACGTTGGTGGTCTTCGCCGTGGCCACACTGCTCATGGTGAGGAAGGCCGCAGCCGCAGGACCGCCAGCCGTTGAGGTCAAGATCGATAACTTCAGTTTCACGCCGCCAACTCTCACCGTGAAAGTGGGTACTCAGATCACGTGGATCAACGCGGATGACATCCCTCACACCGTGGTCAGCGACAACCAGAGCTTTAAGTCCAAGGTCCTCGATACGGATGAGAAGTTCACGTTTACGGCCGATAAGCCCGGCACGTACTCATACTTCTGTTCGATTCACCCGAAGATGACCGGCAAAGTGATCGTTCAATGAGTCACATCAACCCTTTTGATCCCAAGTCGGCGCTGCTCGCGAAACATGCGCAGCACGTGGTGTTGGTTCACTTTCCGATCGCGTTGTTTCTGACCGGAGTGGCTTTCGACTTCGCGGCTCGCTGGACAAAGAGCGCAACCTTGGCGTTGGCAGCGCGCCTCAATCTGCTGGTAGCGGGACTATTCGTGTTGCCGACCGTTGCCACTGGCGTTGCTGCTTGGCAGTGGCAACTCGCGGGACAGAAGCCAAAGGGGGTCTTGCTCCTCCACATCGCTCTGGGAAGCACCTCTGGTCTTCTCATCTGCCTGTGCGCATGGATCCATTATCGGAGGCGAAAAGTCTCGCCTCCGACGCCTCCGCGTTACGCTCTGGCGCTGGAATTATTGGCTGCCGTGGTCGTTGCTCTCACGGGTCACCTTGGCGGTTTCCTCAGCGGCGTTAACGGTCCCGGCCGATAGATTGTGCGGCGTCCAGGTCGGACTTGTGCGTGCCTTGCACTGACGCATGTCACAACCGCTCGACTCTTTGCCCTCTGGCCACTGGGACATGAGCAGGATAACTGTTGGACACGGCTGACCGGAAATGTATTCCCGATGCGAGGAAATCGTTTATAGAGTATCCTGACGCGATGTTTTTTCGAGGCAAATCCGCAACCGAGTTTCCAACAGCAACGGGAGAATACCACCACCTATCTCAGCTTGAGATAGTGAGTGGTATGCCGAAATATCAACAGTTATGCGCCTGAGGCGAATTATCAACGTTGAACGGTCACCGTGACCACATTCGATTTCACCATCGTCTTCGTGTAGTCGTCGTGGCTCTTAACTTGGATTGTATATGTCCCCGGTTTGCTGAGATCATACAATTCGCTGTTTACAGTTAGCGTCACCTTGTCTGACTGGCCTTCTCCTAAAAGGAAGAAGCGATCACTTCCTACAATCATTCCCCTTCCTGCCAACCTGTCCTCACCCTTCGACGTCAAGGGTCGTCTCCCGGCATTGTCGAGCACGATAATGTTGAGATCCGAAAACCAACGCGGAACAGCAATCTCCTGATTCGCAGTGTTCGTTGTGACGATCTCCACTTGCACTGGTGATCCTTTTCGGACGACACTAGGAATCGCTTTTACGGAAAGAGAAAATGTAGCTTGTACGTCGGGAAGTGGACGAATCGTTTGGGGACTGTCGAGGGCTGGATGCCCGCTTTGTCCAAAACAGATCGCCCCTAGAATGACTGAGCATATCGCAGCTCTGAGGATCGATGAAGTCACTATGCTCCTGTCCTTCGGTTCGACAGTTGGCCCCATCGGGCTGAAGATCGTACTTGCTTGATCAAACTGTTCAATCTAATCACATTTCGCGCGACATTCACAAAAAAGTTCTGTTTCGGCCACAGGACGTTAACTGTCGTGAACGGAGCATATCACTCCCTATCCCCAACCGCTTCAATCATGTCAACCCCCGTTTTACCTCCAAAGCCTTGTAACTATCTCATTCCACGATAGAAATAAATTTCGCACAAGTGTCTAGCAGGTCCCCTCGAATTTGTCACAATAGAAGGAGGCTCAGGCGTTCGGGATATCTTAAGATTTTGCTTTGGTTAACTACTAACTACTAATTACTAACTACTGCAGTTAAGTCCTTTGTTGTGCGGGACGATGGGACTAAGTCCTTTGTTTGCCGGGATGAGCCTTATCCCATACCCGTAACCCCTTTAGAATGCGGGACGAGGGGGAAGGGGGTACCCCCATGGGATCTCCCATTTCGGGAACACAGGCAGAGTAGACGAGAAATGGAGTACCAAGAAGACTGGAGCCCGCTCGCAGTGAGCAGGCTCCGTCCAGGCCCGGAATACGCGCCGCGCGTGATGCTTCCGCGAAACGCGAAACGCGAAACGTGAAACGTGAAACGGTTCTTACGCCCCTTGCGGCTTCCCGTTCGCCTTTGGATCGGCCACGGACCTCGCGCCTTCGGCTCCGCGAATGCATTCTTCGAGAATGTCCATCGCGACATCCGCCTGCTCTTTCGTGACGATCAGCGGGGGGCACAGCCGGAGCGTATTCGGTCCCGCGCCCAGGATGAGCAGCCCTTTGTAAAACGCAGTATCGACGATCGTATCGCGCAGCTCCGCCGCCGGAGTGCGTTGCTTCTTATCGCTGACGATCTCGATGCCAATCATCAGCCCGCGTCCGCGCACATCGCCCACCAGCGGCACCGTGTTCGGCCACTGGCTCAGCCGCTTCATCATGTGCTCGCCGATATGCTTTGCGTTCTCGACGCCTTCGCGCTCAAGCACATCGAGAGTGGCCAGTGCCGCCGCGATAGCGACAGGGTTGCCACCAAATGTTGACGCGTGCGAACCGGGAACCCAGTCCATGATCTCGGCCCTCGACATCATCACGCCGAGCGGCATGCCGGAAGCAATGCCCTTGGCGCAGCAGATAATGTCAGGCTCAACGCCGGTATGCTGGATCGCCCACCACTTGCCGGTGCGTCCCACGCCCGACTGCACCTCGTCGGCAACCAGCAGAATGCCGTGCCGATCGCAAATTTTGCGCAGCTCCTGCATGAAGATCGTAGGAGCCACAACATAACCGCCTTCGCCCTGGATCGGCTCGACGAAAATTGCCGCCACTTCCTCAGGAGGAAGCGTGGTTTTGAACACACGGTCTTCGATAAAGCGCGCACACTCGAGAGCAAAAATCTCCGCATCTTGTGGCGCAATGCCGGCACGATACAAATCGGGATAGCGTACGTGCGTCACGCCGGGAACTAACGGAGCGAAGCGCCGCTTTTGCTGCGGTTTCGACGCCGTCAGCGACAGCGAGCCCATCGTGCGGCCATGAAACGCGCCGTAAAACGCGATGATGTTCTGTCGCCGCGTGTGATAGCGCGCCAGTTTCATCGCCGCTTCCACGGCTTCCGTGCCCGAGTTGCCGTAGTACACGCGGTGCGGCCCTTTCATCGGGGCGATCTTCGAAAGCCGCTCCGCAAGCGTCACCATGTTTTCGTAATAAAAATCGGTGCCCGACATGTGGATCAGTTCACCCGCCTGCCTCTGAATCGCGTCCACCACTTCCGGATGACAATGCCCGGTCGAGCAGACAGCGATCCCGGCTGCGAAGTCCATGAACTCGTTGCCGTCGACATCCTCCACCATGATTCCGCGGCCGCGCTTCGCGACCATCGGATACGAGCGCGTGTACGAGGGAGAAATGTATTGCTTGTCCGCTTCCAGTATCCGGCGCGCATTCGGGCCGGGCAGTTGGGTGCGGAGAATCGGTCCTGCATTGGTCAAAACATCGGTAGCCATGGGAATCTCCGTTCTTCGCTGGGGCACGCAAAAGCGTGCAATGGAGAAAGCTCAAATGCTCAGTTGAGCAGAAGTGGTCAGCAGTAAGAAGGCGGAATTAGTCGCAACCGAAAAGGCAGGGACGCGCGTTCGAAGGCAGCAGGTTTACACCCACGCGCGGATAACTCATGCGAAGTCGAAGCGTGCACTTGGGCGCAGCCTGTAGATCCGACTGAAATGTGGCAGCCACACGCATCTTCAACTCCTGACTGATTATAGCCCGGTTTGTTCCGGGCGATAACCCCCAACTGGGACGGGCGGAAACCTTGGTTTGGGGGGCGGGTTACTTCATGCGTGAACGGCCGCCCTGGACGTGTATTTGCTTTGTTGCCACGAACCTGCATTGCTTTTTATTGTCATCACGAGCCGCGCGGCGGCGAGGGATCCGCATTTAGCGTTTCCTCCCTCTTGGCGCTAAGAATGTGACCGCGAGCGTGTGTGCGCAATCCAATCTGCTATCGTAACTTTCTGATTCCACAAAAAATGTCCCAGCACTCCGAACAGAACCGGTTGCGCGTCGCCCTCGCGTTTACCCTCGTTTACATTTTTTGGGGATCGACGTATCTCGGCATTCGCATCGGCGTCGAGCACCTTCCGCCGCTGGTGATGACGGGAACTCGCTTCACGATCGCCGGATCGTTGATGCTGGCCTATTGCGCGATCAGCGGTCGCGGCATTCGGATCTCATTGCCACAAGCGTTGCGCCTCGCTGCCATCGGAATCCTGCTCCTTACGATGGGGAACACTATTCTCGCCTGGGCGGAATTATCGGTTCCCACCGGTCTTGCGGCGCTGATCGTAGCCGTCACGCCGCTCTGGATGCTGATCCTGGAGACTTGGGTCTTTCGCAGCACCGATCGCGTTTCCGGCGCCGGAATCGCCGGCCTGTTCCTCGGATTTGCTGGCCTTGCCGTTCTGCTCTGGCCGCAGCTGATGAGCACCACGACCATCGGCAAGCGCGAGTTATTTGGAAGCCTTAGCCTGCTTGGCGGATCGTTCTGCTGGTCCGTCGGTTCTTCCCTCTCGAAACGCTGGCAAAAGGGCATCGATCCGTTCTCGGCCAGCGCCTGGCAGATGGTGTTCAGTGGCGCGACCAATTTATTGCTCGCGCTGGTTCTCGGCGAATACGCTCACGCACTGTGGACATGGCGAGGCGTCGCCGCCGTCGCATACTTGATCGTCTTCGGATCGTGGGTTGGATTCAGCGCGTTCATCTGGCTCATCCAGAATGTTCCAATGTCGAAGGTCGCGACGTACGCATACGTGAATCCTGTCGTCGCCGTTTTCCTCGGCTGGCTGGTCTTGCACGAGCGCATCGACGGTTACATTCTCGCCGGATCCGCGATCATCGTGATCGCCGTGTCACTCGTCACGCGCGCTGAGGTGAAACCTCAACGCGGAAAACTCGAATCTGAACCCTTGCCGGCTGTCGAGAGCGCGGGCGACTGATACGCTGTGATTCTAAGCTGAAAGGAGCGATACATGCCGATCACTTCTGCCAAGTCCGACCTGCATGCCAAGGCGGAAGAACTGCGCCGCCTTCATCACGCTACCAAAATCCTGGTGCTGCCGAATGCATGGGATGTCACTAGCGCGCGTCTGCTCGAAGACATGGGATTTCCCGCAGTCGCCACCAGCAGCGCGGCGATTGCGAACTCGCTCGGTTATCCCGACGGACAACACATCAGCCGCCACGAGATGCTCGAAGTCGTCTCGCGTATCGCGTCCGCTGTTCAGGTTCCGGTAACTGCCGACATGGAAGCCGGATATGCAACCACGGCGGAAGAAATGGAAGTCACGGCGCGCGAGTTGCTCGAGGCCGGCGCAGTCGGCCTGAACCTCGAGGACAGTGCGGACAACGAATCGGTTCTGCTCGAACTTGATAAGTACCTGGAGAAGCTACACGCAATTCAGGCAGTGTCGAAGAGTGCGGGTGTGTCGATCGTGATCAACGCGCGAACCGATGCTTACTGGTGGAAAGGCGTGCAAGCTGGAAGCAGGCTCGCCGAAATCGTTCGCCGGGCCAATGCATTTCGCGAGGCAGGTGCAGATTGTGTATTCGTTCCCGGACTCTGCGATCCCTCCGACATTGGGCATCTGCGGCAAGAGAGCCCTGGACCAATCAACATTCTTGCTACTCCCAAAACGCCGGCGATCTCCGAACTGCAGAGACTCGGCATCGCACGTGTGAGCTTCGGTTCGGGCGGTTATCGAACTGCTGTCGGAGCATTTCGCAAGGTGGTACAGGAAGCGATCGATTCAGGAACCTACACCTTTATGTCGGAAATCGCAGTCACGGGCGCGCAGAACAATGCCCTTCACCAGCGGAAAAGCTGATGCCGGTGAAGCGCGAAATCCGATCGCCTAACTCTTCTTCTCGCTAACCGCGAAGAACGCCGGATATTGCTGCTCTACCTTGGTGCTACCACACTTCGGACATTTCACTTTACCGTGTTCGTGGTCGTCCAGGGTGAGGTGGAGATCGAAGATTTTATGGCAGGAGTTGCAGAGATATTCGTACTCGGGCATAACCGCCTCCCGATTGAAATTCCTAAACAAATTCTAGGCTTGCCGATACGGGTGTCAAGCGGAGGGGTATGCTGGACTGACGACCGAGTGTGGAGCAGCCCGCACTGTAAGATTTGGGAACGTGAAACGCGAAACGACTTTCACTTCCTCCGCCATCTCGCTCCATCCTTGGTGATCTCCACGATGATCCCCTGCTGATTTAACTCACCGCGAATCGCGTCGGCGCGCCCGAAGTTCTTGGCCTTGCGAGCTTCCTGCATCTCGCTCACTAGCCGATCAATATCAGCATCGCCCACCGACGCAGACGCCGCAATCGATCGAGCTTGCGGGCTGATTCTGTCCTGCTTGCCCTCGCGCTCGGCCCATTCGATGATCTGCTTCACCTTCACGGCATCGTCGTCGTTCATCACCGCGAAGATCGAGTCGAATTTCTGGAGGGCTTTCTGCAACGGCTCGACGTCGCCCTTCTTCAACTGGCCTGCATCCGCGGCCGCATTCGCATCGCGCACCATGTCGAAGACGGCAGCCAGTGCCTGCGCCGTATTCAGATCGTCCGCCAGCGCAGATTCCATGCCCTGCATCGCGGTTTCGGCCAGCTTCGCCATCGCCTCCGAGTTGCCTTCCGGCAACTGCGCTTTTTCGAGCCGCAGCGCAAACGTCCGCAGGCGCTCGACGGAATTCGCCGCCTGCGTCAGTCCATCAAACGTGAAGTTCAGCTGCTTGCGAAATGGAACTGAGGTGAGCAGGAAACGGATCGACGACGGCTTGTGTCCCATAAGCACCAGGTCACGAACCGTAAAGAAGTTGCCGAGCGACTTCGACATCTTCTCGCCTTCGACCAGCAGGAAGCGCGCATGCATCCAGAAGTGCGCGAATGGTTTTCCGGTGAGCGACTCCGACTGCGCGATTTCATTCTCGTGGTGAGGGAAGATCAGGTCTTCGCCGCCGCAGTGAATATCGAAGCTCTCGCCCAGGTACTTCATCGACATCGTCGAGCACTCGATGTGCCACCCCGGACGTCCTGACCCGATCACTGTGTCCCAGTATGCCTCGCCGGGCTTCGGAGCCTTCCACAGCGCAAAGTCACGCGCACTGTCTTTCTCGTATTCGTCTACGTCGACGCGTGCTCCGTCTTCCATGCCGCTGAAATCTTTCTTGGAAAGCTTGCCGTACTCCGGAAATTTGGCAATCCGGAAGTAATACGATCCATCCTCAGTACGATAAGCGAAACCCTTTTTGACCAGCTTGGCGATGAACTCTGCCATCAGCTGAATATGGTCCGTGGCTCGAACGATCTGCGGCTCTTCAATGTTCAGCGCCGCCGAGTCCTCCAGAAACGCCTGCGTGTACTTCTTCGTGTATTCGGCGATGCCAACGCCCGCGTGAGCAGCATTGCGGATGATCTTGTCGTCCACGTCGGTGATGTTGATAACGTGGCGCAGCTTGTAGTGCTGTTTCAGGTAGCGGCGCAGAATATCGACGAAGACAAACGTGCGGAAATTGCCGATATGTCCGTAATCGTAGACAGTGGGCCCGCAGGCATACATGCGGACTTCGTTGTCGTCCAGCGGGCGAAATTCCTCGAGTTTGCCGGAGAGCGTATTGAAGAAAAAGGGCGCCATGATTTAGAAATCTTTCGGGCTCCCCGGAGAGAACGCAGTCCCACAGGTCAGGCCGCGAGAGCTGAATCAAACTATTGATTGTAGGGGCGAGTCTCAGCGGGGGTCAACGCGTCTCCGGGGGGAGGAGATGGGGACAGGAAAAGTGCCGCCTACGAACCGTATCGCAGTCCCGGTAGCCCCCAGATCGGAGGACTTCTCCGGTGCAGCTCCTAATCAGGGTCCTTTTTTGTGGACGGGATCAGTCCCGAGGTCGAGGTATCAGGCGGGGGTCTGTGATTTTCCGTTACATCGACATCGAAAAGCGCGTAGTCATCGAAGGTGTATTGGCGGTAGTAACGGTGCTTGCGAAAGTCGAAGTAAATCTCTACGTTTTTCGGCAACCACAGCATCGTCTTCTTCTTGGCAAACGGCACAGGGCCATATTCCACGATCTGATGTTCGCTGAGCAGTTGGATTTCATGCACGGGGCTAGCCATGTCGGCCTCAATACGCATGATTTGAACTCTCGGGAGAGATCAGTGCTCTGCCCTTCAAGTCGACGCGGTAACTGCTGCCAGCGACTTCGTAGGTTTGCATGTGATTGGGACGGTCCTGACGCTGGCGGAAGTGCACTAACCAGACAGGCTGTCCACGCCATTGGCCTCGTCCCTCGCAGTCGAAATTAGAGTCGCCCCGCATCCCGGGATGAAAAACGAGTGCAAGCATGACGAAGCCCGTGCTTGCGATCCCATCCGGATTGCCACCCTGTGGGCCTCTATCGGCGTGATATTCGTCTATCAAAACGGTTCCCCGTTCGGGTAAGATCCCAGCGACATAATCATACTTTCTTGTCTCTGCATGGCTTGAAAGGCCAACGCCGTCGAGCGACTTGTGGAACAGCTCCTCCCTTGGCTGCGAAACGGGTTACATCCTGAACCAACTCCTGTACACGGTCCCCCACTCCTTCGAGGACCTGAGCAGTGGGACAAGTTACTCCGGGCTCGATCGTCGGCTTCGCGTCGTCAATATCGGGAGGTCGCCAAGTCTGCATCGAGAGGGCAACTTTGGGCACAGCCAACAGAGGATCGGCAGGTGGCGTAATTTGTGAAGCTGCGGCGGATGCGTGATCGCTCTCCTCTGCCTTCGCGATCAGGGCGCGGACTTGCTCGACCAGGTCTGCTGGGGGCGACTGCTTTAAGAACGCCTGAAGCGCTTGAATCCCTTACTTGGTTTGCCCAAGTGCAAGGAGTGCCTGGCCGAGGGTGAGTTGCGCCGCGCCGGAAGCATCCTTTCCGTATCTCACGCTCTTGGCAACGGCGATCTGAGCTTCGTCACGAGCCTTGCTGTATTCCTTCCCGTGAAGATAGGAATCGGCCAATAAATTATGTGGCGGCCAGTTTTCCGAATCGACGAGAATTGCTTGTTCGAGGGCTGACTGGTTGCCGGGTAGTTCTTTTGCGCGAGGTTCGCTCTGCCGAGCAGAGTTAACGTTTGGGCGGAGTGAGGGCTAAGAGTGGCTGCGGTGCGCAGGTAGGTCGCCGCTTGCGCGTAGTCATTTTCCTCGAAGATACACATACCCGAAAAGAAAATTCAAGTCCGCGTTGGAAGGCGCAAGCTTATAGGCTGCTTCCAAATGTTCCGCGCGTCCGATAGTTGACCGGATTTCAAGTGGGACAAGGCCCGGTTCGCTTCCTTCTTTGCTTGCTTTGACAGGAGACCAGACGCTTCTTATTAAGAGTGATGGCAGCAGGATCACGTTGAATCACGATCTCGACGTTTGCCTCTCGGCCTTGACGACGCTGATTTCTTGACGCGTCGTCAGGTATCCCACTGCCGTTACTGAAACGGAGTACTTTCCCGAGCTCTGTATTGACGAATACTGCATCTTCGCGTCCCGGGACTACCAGGAATCCACCGATGTGGTTGCCAAGATTCGTTAAATCCACCCGAAGCGAGCGGTCGGGTCTAACAGGCTTTTCGTCAGCGAACGCGTGAACAATCACCACTGCGGTGCCAGGCGCAGTGTTGTAGTGTAGGTCCCCTGCATTTGCTGCATTTGCCGCATGGAATTCGCGTCCTGTATTCCCTGCGGCACCCCCTGCGCCAACGAGGGCATGCTGGGGAGAGAAACGAACAGGATCAGCCACAACGCGGGAATAGGTGAGTGTTTCACAGTGGGGTGGGCCCAACATCGAAACGAAGTATATCATCGGCAGAAAGCTCGGCCAAGCCGTTCCGTGGCAGGATAGGAGCAGCGGCCGAACTCGTTTACGTGAACCTCGCATTGGTGGATGCGGGAAGAAAGGATGGCGCTGCAAAAAAGTGGGCAGCGACTTTCGCTGCCCTTCAGGTGTGGAACAAGCTTGTTGCTTAACCTTGCGGCGCTGCCTCGGGCGCAGTCTGTTGCTGCTGCATCTGCTGATGACGCTGCTGCCACTGTGCGCGATGCTGCTCCCGCAGTTGCTTCCATTGCGCCTGCTGTTCGGAGTCAGAATCTCGTTCATTTGCGCCATTGTGGTCTGATGCAGTTCTTTCATCTTGGCCATCTTCTGTTCTTTTGTCAGGCTGGCATCCTGATGGATCGTTTTTCCCTGCGCCCTTGCCTGCTGGAAGATGGGCTTTATCTTTGCCTGCTGATCAGCCGTCAGGTTCAGTTCCTGACTGAGCTTCTGCATGCGATTTCCACGATGATGAGGTTCCGTGGGCGCCGCCTGCGAGTCGTGTTCGCTGGAATCTGCGGTAGCCTGCGCGAACATCGGTACTCCAATCGCGAGCGCCGCTCCAAGAACTCCTGCCATCAACTTCGTTTTCATATCACCTCTCCAATCCGATGATTCGTGCCGTCTTGAAAATTCCTGGCACGCCATTTCTGTCGGATTCCCTACGTTGAAACGCAATCCCTCGCCTGAAGTTGCGTTTGGCCAGCCTTCGAATAGACGGAAAATGGTGAAGAAGTGTTAATGCGCAAAAAGAAAACCGCACCCGAAGGTGCGGTCTCGCTGAAAACAATGGGGTTGACCTATTCTTTAGCCTCGCCGCCTTCACCGGCTGCGGGCGTCTCGCCGCCTTGCTGCGCCTGGGCTTCTTCCATCGCCTTGCGGGCTTCCTCGGCACGCTTCGCACGGGCGTCGGCACGCTTCTGGCGCCTCTCGTCGATGATCTGCTCAGCGCCAACGAGTTCGATGAACGCCGTCTCGCCGCCATCGCCCTTACGGAATCCAGTACGAACAATACGGAGATAGCCGCCGTTGCGGTCGCCCAAACGAGGCGCAACCGTGTCAAACAGCCGGGTAACAGCCTCGGCGGTCAGTGAGGTATCCCGCGGCCAGCCGGCGCGCACTGACGTCGCCACGCTTGCCAGTGTGATCATCTTCTCCACTTCGGGCCGCATCGCCTTGGCTTTGGTCACAGTGGTTTCGACACGCTCTTCCAGAATCAGCGAGGTCACCAGGTTGCGCAGTAGCGCACGCCGATGACTCGTGTTACGTCCCAGCTTCCATCCTGCTTTAAGATGACGCATGACTTAGTCCTTCAAACTTTCTTGTGGCCGCTCTCAGCGGCTCGAAACTTGCGGGACCGGGTAATCGCTCGCAGTACGACCGATTACCCGATACCGATGACCCAAATTACCCGATTAGTGGGTTCCGTCGCCGAAACCACCAAATCCCGAACTCAGGCTGGAGACGGGCTGCGCGCCGGGAACGGCATTGCCGTGCTCGTCGATCTTCATGCCCAGGCTCGAGACCCATGGAGGCCAGGATTTCCTTGATTTCGTTCAGCGACTTGCGCCGAAGTTCTTGGTCTTCAGCATTTCGGCTTCGGTCTTCTGGACCAGCTCGCCGATGGTCTGAATGTTCGCGTTCTTCAGGCAGTTATAGCTGCGAACCGAAAGCTCCAGCTCTTCCACGGAGCGATTCAGGTTCTCGTTCTTGATCTGCCGGACGCCCGCTGCGATCCTCGCTCGAAGTAGCGGTGGC
>CAWGWI010000018.1:0-186178 GCA_963826275.1 Terriglobia bacterium
AATCCCCCCCTCTCCGCCAGTAACTCAGTACGTTCCTCCCGGACAAATTGTTTGTCCGACCGCTCGGCTTGTCCCGGTATTCGTCTCTTCCAAGGACGCTGACCAGCAGCGACACCAAGAGAAAGGAACCTCCGCTAAGGCCGGAGCCTTCTCTCTAATCCTCGACTCAACGTCTGTAAGCTGTTAGTCCCTTCTCTGCTCGCATCTAAATTCCGCCAACACAGTTTCAAGCTCACATCCCTGCATCAGAGCCGTAGAAATGCCGCTTGACATATTCCCATATAGGAATATATATTGCAGTTCATGGCACGGGCCGCTACTACTTCCGACGCGTTTAATGCCGTGGCTGAACCGCGGCGCCGAGACATTCTCGAGCACCTGGCGGATGGGGAACATCCGGTAGGTGAACTGGTGATCAGACTCGGGATGGAACAGCCTTCCGTTTCGAAGCATTTGAAGGTGCTTCGTAAAGTCGGGCTGGTTCGTGTGCGGCGGCATGGGAGGCAGATGCTGTATCAGGCCAATCCGGATGGAATTCGCCCGCTCTATGAGTGGACCAAAACCTTTGAGCGTTTGTGGGCGCATCAGTTGCTTCGAGTGAAAGAGCGGGCGGAGCAGAAGGCGCGCGAAAAGAGCTGACGCCTGATCCGTGGGGGATGGGCGCCAGCAGTTCAGATCAATCAAACATATTCAGGAGGAACTATGAGTCTTAGTCCGACGATTCCAGGAATTGAGAGTTTGAGTCTGCTCGTGACACAGGAGATCGAGGTGAATGCCCCGATCGACACCACCTTTGAGGCGCTATTGGAGCAGATTGGGCCAGAGAACGAGACGCCCGAGCAGAAGATGCCAATGAAGCTGGAAGCCTGGCCGGGAGGGCGCTGGTATCGCGACCTCGGAGATAACAACGGACATTTCTGGGGAAATGTGCAGGCGATTAAACGTCCGACGCTGCTGGAGATTAGCGGCCCACTTTTCATGTCATACGGCGTGGTTTCGAACCTGCAATACCGGTTGAGCGAAACGAACGGTAGAACGCTGATCAAGTTTCACCACAAGGCGTTCGGGCTGATTCAGGAAGAACATCGCAAGGGCGTCAACGCGGGATGGAACAACGTCAACCAGCGCATTAAGGCGCGAGCGGAAGCGAAAGCGAAGTGAGGTGCGCATATGTGTCCAGCATGTATCGCGAGTGCAGCATTGGTAATGGGCGGCGTCGTTTCGAGCGGCGGACTGACGGCGCTGCTGGTGAAAGTTCTTCGGAAGAAGAAGGGTGAGAAAAGCATTTCGAGAGAAAAGGAGTAGTGGGATGGCAACGGCAACAATCAACAAAACTGGATCGAAAGTAGTGTCTCATGAGGAATGGCTTGCGGCACGTAAGCAGTTCCTGGCGAAAGAAAAAGAGCTCACGCATCTGCGCGACGACTTGAGCCGGCAGCGGCGCGAATTGCCGTGGGAGAGAGTCGCGAAGCAATACACATTCGAAGGGCCGAACGGCAAGGTGGGGCTCGAGGACCTGTTCGGCAAATTGAGTCAACTGATTGTGTATCACTTTATGTTCGGGCCCGGATGGAAGGAGGGATGCCCGAGTTGTTCGATGATTGCAGATCAGTTTGACTCGATTCGTGTCCACATGCTGCAACGGGACACGAACCTGATTGCAATTTCCAGGGCAACCTGGCCAGAAATCGACGCCTTTAAGAAGAGAATGGGATGGCAGTTCCCGTGGGTCTCGTCGTTTGGCGCCGACTTTAATCACGACTACAACGTATCGTTTGCGAAGCAGGATGCCGAGAGCGGAAATATCGTCTACAACTACGAGCAAGCCACTTTCCCCGCGGAAGAAGCGCCGGGCGCAAGCGTCTTTTATCGGAAAGACGGCGAGATCTTCCATACCTATTCGTCTTTTGGGCGTGGTCTCGACATGATGCTCAACAATTACAACTTCCTGGACTTGACGCCTAAGGGGCGTGACGAAGACGGACTGCCCTGGCCCATGGCGTGGGTGCGGCATCATGACAAGTACGGTGATCCGAAGGCGTTCGACGCCATGATGCTGTTTGCGCAGAACAAGGAAGAGTGTTGTTCAAAGGAGTAGGTGAGGCAGGTTTCAAAGTTTCAGGGTTTCAACCGTTACGAGCCTTTGATCCTCTGAAACTTTGAAACCAAATGCTTCAGCTCAACGTGCTGCGTGCTTCAGCGCCAGACTGCTTCGCCGGTGCCCGAGAGCGCCCGATCCAGATAAGTCGCCGCGCTGATCAGTGCGAGATGCGTGAACGCCTGCGGGAAATTTCCAAGATGCTGACCGTTTGAACCGAGTTCTTCGGAATATAGTCCGAGATGATTGGCGTATCCCAAGAGCTTCTCAAACAATAGCTGAGCCTTCTGCAACTCACCGGCGCGAGCCAGGCATTCGATGTACCAGAACGAACACGCAGTGAAGCTGCCTTCTCCGCCCGGAAGGCCGTCGACGTGGGAGCGATCTACTTCGTAGCGGCGGACGAGAGTGTCCTCGACCAGTCTTTTTTCTATCGCTCGCAACGTCGATAGCCACATCGGATCGACAGGGCTGATGAACCGAATCATCGGCATGAGCAAGGATGAAGCATCCAAGTCTTCCGTCCCCTTAGCCTGCACGAAAGACTGCAACCGTTCGTTCCAGAAGTTCGTAAAGATATCGTTCCGAATTTCATCGCGCGCGCGTCGCCATTCATCGAGAGGCCCGGAGAGAGAGCGTTTATCCGCGAGTCGCAAAGCACGGTCGAAGGCCACCCAGCACATAACGCGCGAATGCAGGAATTCTCTGGCGCCACCGCGGACTTCCCATATTCCTTCGTCGGGCCGTCGCCAATTCTTGCCTAGCCACTCCAGGATGCGCTGCACATCCTGCCATGCGGCATATGAAATGGGGTCGCCGTATTTATTCGCCAGGTAAATGGAATCCATCATTTCGCCATAGATGTCCAGTTGCAGCTGCTGGTACGCGGCATTTCCAATGCGCACCGGTCGCGAATTCTCGTATCCTGAGAGGTGGTCCAACGTGAGCTCGTCGAGCTTTTGTCTGCCATCCACCGCATACATAACTTGCAACGGTCCTCGCTCCGCGTCGTCGCCGAGTCTCCTTAACAGCCACTCGATGAACGCCTCAGCCTCTTCGACGAAGCCGAGTCGAATGAGTGCATACAAGGTGAAAGTCGCATCGCGCAGCCAGGTGTAGCGATAATCCCAATTACGCACTCCTCCAATGCCTTCTGGAAGAGAGAATGTGGGGGCGGCAATCAAGGATCCGTGTTCCCGGCTGATCAGCAATTTCAAAATCAAAGCCGAGCGGTTGACCGTTTCACGCCACCGGCCCTTGTATTTTGATTTCGCGATCCATTCTTTCCAGAATCGTGCCGTGTCCAGAAAACGCTGATGCGTAAGCTCCATCTCGGGTTCCTGCCCTTCGGCGCACAATCCTCCGAGCACGAAGGTTGCTGTTTCGCCTGCTCGCAAAGTGAACTGTGCGACCACATCTTGAGACTGCCGTTCCATCGCGACGGTAGAGTACAACTCCATTGGCGGACAAATATCGTCGTTCGGGAAGAAAGTCGCGCAGCGATCCGATACTTCCGTCCGGTGTGTCGATTGGGCGTAGTTAAATCGCGGCTGACAAAGCATCCTGAATTGAACGTTGCCCCTGATGACAGAAACCATTCGAACAATCTCGTTAGGCTGCTTCCCATTCTTATCGATGGGCATAAAATCCGTCAGCTCGGCTACACCTGCTTCGGCAAGGAACCGCGTCAGCAACGTGTTGGTATCAGGAAGATAGAGCTGACGTATCCGCATATTCGTGAGGTGCGGCTGAATATGGAAACAGCCACCCTTTTTGTCATCGAGCAAGGATGCAAAGACCGTGGGAGAATCGAAGTCCGGATAGCAGAGGTAGTCGATCGATCCGTTCATGCCCACCAGAGCCACTGACTTCATGTTGCCGATGACGCCGTGATTTTCGATGGGCTGAAAGCTCATATGATGAAGAGATCGGTTAGATGCCGTTTAAACGGTGCGCACCGTTACGCGATCCCTCTTTTTAGAGGCAGGTTTCAGGTGATTTGATTCACTCCAGAGGCGAAATCCACCGGTGAATGCATTGGTATTGGCGCACGCCCGGGACTTCAGAGGCAGCTCTTTCAGCTTCTTTACGTTACCTCCTCCGAGCACTACTTCTTCAGCTTGCAGCCCGGCAGCCAGCCGAGCCACGACGTCCGCGACCAGGCGACGCCACTTCTTCACTCCGGATTTCTTCAACCCGCGCAGACCGATATAGTCTTCGAAAGTCCCCGACTTATATGGCAGATGTCCCAACTCCATCGGTAGTAAGACGCCATCGGCGATCATGGCGGACCCGAGTCCTGTGCCCAAGCCGAGGAACAGCATCTTCCCACCTTTGTAGTCTCCCAGGGCTTGCATGGCAGCATCATTGATAACTTTGACGGGGCGCCCGAACGCTTTTTCGAAATTGAACCCGACCCATCCAGGTCCGAGATTGTGCGGCTCGACGGCCGGCCGGTGTTGGACGACTGAACCGGGATAGCCAATCGATACCGCGTCATACTGCCAGTCGGCGGCAAGCTTTTTGACTCCCGTGACCATTTGCCTGGCGGTCAGCGTCGGGCCGGAGGGAAACTTTCGGGGGGTGCGTTGATCGGAGGCAAGGATCTTCACATTCGTTCCACCTACATCGACCACGAGCACTCTCATGAGCAAGCCTTTCCTCAAACGTGATCGAGTGAAGCAGCCTCGTCGCTCTCGGCCATATCGAAGTGACGGCTGGCGCTCCTGCCTGGTTGCTTTCTGACTCGTCTGGAAGATTGTACTTTCACGCGGCGTTAAACGTCGTAGATCGCGTTCCGCATGATGTGGTGCAATCACTGGCACGGGCAATGTCGACTCTTCTCTTTTCATGCGAAAAGAGTCTCCTTCAAGTAATATTCCTCCGGCGAAACTCGCCTGGATTACATTGAACCGCTGCTGCATGCAAATGCAACTGGGCGTAGAGGTGTGATCGTCTGTCCAACTACGAAGGCGGAGTGTCCGTGAAGAATCGACTCAAGCTGAATCGCATCCTCGTATATTTCATCGCCATCATTTTCGCGGTCGCCACTCTCCAGAGCCAAGAAACACCGGCCAAAGCTCCGTATAAAGATCCGAGCCTTCCCGTCGAACAGCGAGTGCAGGATCTTCTCTCGCGTATGACAGTTGAGGAGAAGGTGTCCTTGCTGAGCGGGGCGGGGTGGATGGAGAGCGTCGCCATCCCTCGCTTAGGAATTCCTGCGATCAGGATGGCCGACGGGCCGATGGGTATTCGCTCGTGGCTGGGTAGTTCGGCGATCACAAGCGCTCCCGGCGCAAGGCAGGTCTTCAGCAGCACTGCGTTTCCCGCCGGAATTGCACTCGCGGCGACTTGGGATCCCGAGCTTGCACAACGCGAAGGCCAGGTGATTGGACAAGAAGTGAAAGCGATTGGACGGGACATGATCCTCGGTCCGACCGTGAATATTCAGCGCGTGCCTTTATGGGGGCGGAACTTCGAAGGCTTTGGAGAAGATCCGTATCTCGCGGCGCGGATGGGCGTGGGTTATATCAAGGGCGTGCAGGGCGAAGGCGTGATTGCCACGGTGAAACACTTCGTCGCAAATAACGAGGAGTTCGAGCGCCATCGCATCGACGAAGCTATCGATGAACGGGCCTTGCAGGAGATCTATTTCCCTGCGTTCAAGGCTGCGGTGCAGGAAGCGGGAGTCTGGTCGGTGATGTCCGCTTATAACAAGGTAAACGGGACGTACTGCGCAGAGAACGCCTATCTGCTCAAAGATGTTCTGAAGAAAGGCTGGGGATTCAAAGGGTTTGTTGTTTCCGATTGGGGCAGCACTTATAGCACCGCAGGAACTGTAAACGCAGGCATGGACCTGGAGATGCCCGGCGGAGAGGTTGCGAGAAAATGGCTTGCGACAGAGCGGACGATCAAGGCGGGCAACGGTGGAGACTGGCTTGCGCCCGACAAGGTGCTGGCGGATATCAAGGCCGGGCGGATTCCCGTCGCCAACGTGGACGATAACGTCAGCCGAATTCTCCGTGTCCTATTCCTGAGTGGACAGTTTGATCACCCGCATACGGCGACCGGCACCATCGATACGCCGGAGCAGCGCGAAGTCGCGCGACGGGTTGCGGCGCAAAGTATTGTTCTCCTGAAAAACGCTGGCGATCTTCTCCCTATTGATCCGGTAAAGATCAAGTCGCTCGCGGTTATCGGACCCAATGCGGCGGTCGCGAGAACCGGCGGAGGCGGAAGCTCCCTGGTGCATCCTCCTTTCGCCGTCACACCACTGGATGGAATCAAAGAGAGGGCGGGCGGGCGGATTCAAGTCAGCTATGCATTGGGTGCAGGCATACCGGGTGAGGATCCGAAAAACGATACGCCCGAAGCACGTGAGCAACTGCGCAAGGAAGCAGTGGCTCTTGCCGCGAAAAGCGACGCAGCGATTGTGGTAGTGGGCGATTCGTCCAAGGTCGAATCGGAGTCCTTCGATCGCGAGACTCTCGATCTGCCAGCCGGGCAGGATGAGTTGATCGAGGAGATCGCGAAAGTCAATCGCAATACCATCGTTGTCTTTAACGCCGGCGGCCCAGTGAATGTGAGCCGTTGGGTGACGAGTGTCCCGGCGCTTCTGGATATGTGGTTCGGCGGCGAAGAGGAAGGTCACGCCATTGCCGATGTTCTTTTTGGCGATGTGAACCCGTCTGGCAGGCTACCTTTTTCCTTCATTAATAATTTTAAGGAGTCACCGGCATACGGGAATTATCCTGGAGAGAATTTGCACGTGAAGTACGCGGAAGGTATTTACGTCGGTTACCGATATTTCGACAAGCACAATATCGCTCCGCAGTTTCCTTTCGGATATGGACTCTCCTATACTCGCTTCGCGTATAGCGACCTCAAGATCTCTCCCGCAAAAAGCGGCAGCCCGCAAGTAAACGTAACTCTGAAGGTCCGCAATGAAGGGAAGCGCGCAGGAGCAGAAGTCGTGCAACTCTATGTGCACGACGGACACTCCAAGGTCGATCGGCCAGTCAAAGAACTGAAAGCCTTCCGGCGTGTCGAACTGTCTCCGGAGCAATCGACTACGGTGAGTTTTGCTCTGGATCGTGGCGCATTTGCCTACTACAGCACGAAGAAGAAAGACTGGGTCGTCGAGCAGGGGACGTTCGACATTCTGGTCGGCGCATCGTCGCGGGATATCCGGTTACAGAAATCCTTCGATTACATACGTTAGTGGGACGAATTCACTTCTTCCGGGGCTCATCCTGCTTGTCTAATAGATTTGTGCTCTCAAGTGTTTTGACGAACAATCTCTTGCCAGAATTCGTGTTAAGACTTTTCCCCCAACAATGAGGCGAGCTGACACTTGGGCCAGCAATTCACGCAGAATTCCGATGCCAGTGTACGGCCAGTCGTTATCAACGTAGTACGGAATCCACATTACTACTCCGCTACAAACTGCTCTGATGAGAGAAGATTCCGGCGTTACGCTCGTGCAATTTGCGAGTACAGCACGTGTGCTCCTCGCGCTCTGAGTGTGCTCGGGCGCAAGCCGTCCCGCAACCTTCTCGTTAACAGCTGAATCAAAAGCTGCCAGAGGAAAGGAGTGCAATCAGGGCAGCCGCGACTTGAATTGGCTGCTGCGATGCTTCCGGCCCTCCCGCTGCGAATCCCGGCCTGGCAGTTAAAGTTCCTCCCAATAACAGAGCAACCTAACTAGTATCGCTACAAGATAGATGAGGCGGGAGACCCGATGAAGCGTTCCATCGTTTCGCTGATTCTTTGCGTGGCGTGTGCCATGATACCGGTGTTCGCACAGGTAACCACAGGCATCGTTGCTGGTACGGTGACAGATCAAAGCGGGGCAGTCGTGCCGGACGCTCCGGTCACGATCACCAACACCGCTACCGGCGCTACGCGCACCATGAACACGAACTCTTCCGGCGATTTCCGGTTTGAGGCGTTACCCTTAGGCACTTACCAGGTAAGTGTAAAAGCGGCCAACTTCAAGGAGTCAGTCACCAACGCCGTAGAAGTTCACGCGGCTACCACAACAACGGTGGACGCCAAACTCGAAGTCGGCAAAGCTACCGAACACGTCGACGTTGAGGCCAATGCTATCCAGGTACAGACGGACAGCGCAGCGCTCGGTGAAACCGTCGAGGGACAGCAGGTTCGCGAACTGCCACTCAATGGTCGTAGTTTCGTACAGTTAACCCAGTTGCAGCCCGGTGTTTCTGCGGCGAACAACTTCGACACCAAGAACAAAGGCCTGCAGGGCGGCGTCGATTTCTCGGTCAATGGAAACGCCACTACCAATAACCTCTATCTGGTGGACGGCGCTAACAATAACGACACCGGTTCGAACCGCACGATCCTGATCTATCCCTCGATCGAATCGATCGCGGAATTCAAGATGCTGCGTAACAGCTATGGCGCGGAATATGGCCAGGCTGCCGGCGCGGTCATCAACATCGTTACGCGCAGTGGAAGCAACGACTGGCACGGTAGTGTCTTGTACAGCGGACGCAACACCGTACTCAATGCCCGTACGTACTTTGCCGCGCAACGAACTGCGATCGCCAATGCCGCCGGACAGACGCTTCCTTTCGACGGTAAGGACAAAGTGAACCGTAATGACTGGGGATACTCGATTGGCGGACCCATCATTAAGAACAAGTTGTTCTTCTTCTGGAGCCAGGAGTGGAATCACGAAATCCGCGGCATTACCAAGACCGCTTGTGTCCCGACACTCGCGGAGGCCCAAGGCGATTTCTCGCAAGGCGTGAGCTGCGGAGAGCCCGCTCCCAACATCCCCATCGCTCTTCAGGCACCCGGCAACCCGATGAAGATCGCGAATCCCAGTGCGGCGGGATTGTTGTTGCCCCAGAAGTACCCTTTGCCGAACCAGGTAACAACGAACGGCAACAACTGGTCGAACTCGTTAAACACTCCTCTGTTTTGGCGGCAGGAGAATATTCGCGTCGACTATAACTTGACCCCAAAGAATACGTTGATGGGCCGGTTTACGCAGGACACCTGGAGCAACAACTCCTACAACGCTGGTTACTGGGGCGAAGATCCCTTCCCCGCCTTGAACGACAATTGGGCACAGCCCTCGAAGAGTATCGTTGGCAAATGGACCCGGACCATTGGCACGACGATGGTGAATGATGCCGAGTTCACTTATTCGAACAACCGCATCAACATCTCAGTCGGCGGCATCGATCCGAACAATGGATACCTTTTCGGATCGGCTCTCCAGAACGCCATTAGTACCGCCCTTCCACCAGAGTTCCCGAATTCGCTCAAGCGGGCTCCGGATAGTATCCCGACGATGTGGGGTGGTCTGGGCAACTACGGCAGCAACAACAACTACTGGACGATCGCCCCGTGGAATAACACTCTCGACCTATACGTGGCGAAAGATGATGCTTCCAAAATCATCGGCAAGCACACCCTCAAGTTCGGCGCTTTAGTGAGCTGGAACGGCAAGAATGAGGATGTAAGCACGTCCGCTTCAGAACGCCCGACCTTCAATTCTGGTGACGGGAATCTCACGTTACCAGGTGACGCAGGATTTACCGGTACCGGCAATAACCTGGCAAACGTTCTTCTGCCAGGTGCCGACTGGAATCTGCAGGAGACCTCGACGAATGTGCGGGCACAGTTGCGTTGGCATGATTACGAGTTCTACGTTGCCGACAACTGGAAAGTCACGCCGCGATTGACCCTCGATCTCGGAGTGCGCTGGTCCTTCCTGTACGCTCCGTATCAACCGGACAACCAGATCACGAACTTCCAACCCAATCTCTACAACCCGGCGCTGTCGCCGAAGGACGCCTGCAATGGTTTGTGGGTTGTGGCGGGAACGGATCCTTGCGGCGCGGCAAACGCGCAATTTGGAACCGCCTTCAGTTCCGGGACGCCCGGCCCCGGTCGCGCGTTGGTCAACAACAACAACCACATGATTGCTCCGCGCCTGGGTCTCGCATGGGATCCCTGGGGTGATGGAAATACGGCGATACGCGTGGGTGGCGGAGAATTCTTCCAGCGCGAGCGCGTTAGCCGTTACACACTGGTCGACAACGCTCCGTTTGCGATTACCGCAACCTATACACGACCGTTAGATGGTGGCGCGGCTGTGGTAGCTCCCGGTGCGGCACCAGCCGGTGGTATGGATCCGACCGACACGGTTCCCGTCTCCTGGCAGTGGAACGTGAGTATTCAGCGAAGCCTGGCGAGAGATACCACTCTCGAACTTGGCTACGTCGGAAACCACGCTTACCATCAGACGTCGAGCTTCGATCTGAACCAGATCGCACCACAGAACTGGCCCGCCGCTTCCTTCTTGTCTAATTCGGATGCGCAGAAGGCCGGCTTCTTCCAGTTCAATAACTACGACACCGCACTGGCGTTCTGGACCCACCAGGGCGATGCCACCTACAACTCCCTGCAAGCTCTGTTCAAGACCCGATACAAGCGATCGCAGCTGACGGCAGCCTATACATGGTCGCATTCGATCGCGAACGTGATCCTGGACGACTCGTCGGGCGGCATTGGCTACCAGAGCTTCACGTTGCCAACAGATCCTGGTCTGGATCGCGGCAATTCGGCGATCAACCGGCCAATGATCTTTACGGCCAACTTCAACTATTACCTGCCTGACTTAACCCAGGCGAACAGGTTCGTTCGAGGAGCACTCGGAGGTTGGGAACTTGGTCTGATCTCCACTGCCGCGAGCGGAAACTCCAATACTGCCTATCAGGGAAGTTTGCAGGAGAACGCAAAGCTCCGCGATGGCAGTGCTTTTGGAGATGGCCTGCAGGCCTTGTTTAACAGTAGCAATACCAGAGGAATGCAACGGCCGCTAGTTGTGCCGGGGCAGAGTTGCGGTATTAGTCAGGGCGATCAGGTCTTCAATCCAAATGCCTTCACACTCGTGGGCTATCAGATCGGAACCATCCCGTCGAACATCGAGCCTCGCGGCTACTGTCGCGGCCCGGGTCTCCTGGATACAGACTTGTCGATCGATAAGAACTTCAAGCTGACGGAACGCGTCAGGATGCAGTTCCGCATGGATTTCTTCAATATCTTCAACCATGCGAATTTCCGCGGCGACCAAATCAACAGCACCGGCGTCCAAGGTGGGACGGTTTACTCGAGCGTGAACTGCGGTCCACAACTGGCAAGTGGCCTGTACGCACCGTGCAGTCCGACCAACAACGTAATTGGCGCACAACAGGTGTCAACTGGTTTTGGCCAGGCGACATCGGTGGTCGGAAACGCAGGCAGAGAAATTCAGTACGGGTTGCACATCACTTTCTGATTGGCTGCCTATAGCGTCTCATCGAACTAGCCAAACGGCAGGCCTGAAGTTGTGGGCCTGCCGGTTTTTTATGCTCAAGCTGTGACGCTTCCCCCTGACCTGTTCTTTTTGCCAACCCGGATTCGCTGCTGTTACAGTGCAACTCAATCGGGAGCACCGCTCCATCCCTCGATAGCTGATATTCGTGGAGGACTTACTTGCGTCTGCGGCACGCTGCTACGTTCATGCTGTCTTTGTTTCTGTTGAGTATGGGGTTTGGGCAATCGAGTGAACAGAAGGCATTGCCCACGATCTCCGAGAAAACCAAGCTGATGCGCAAAATGCCCGGCTATTTCCCGCTTTACTGGGACGAGCGGGCAGGCAAGATGTGGCTCGAAATCGATAAGTGGGATACCGAGTTCCTGTTTCTGGAGTCGCTATCGGCTGGCCTGGGACACAACGACATTGGTCTTGACCGTGGCCAGCTGGGCGATGGACGAGTGGTGAAGTTCCGTCGCGTAGGTCCCAAGGTTCTGCTGACCGAAGTGAACTATGGATTTCGAGCGCAAACCAAAGACGTTGCCGAGCGCAAAGCCGTCGAGGACGCGTTCGCGCAATCGATAATCTGGGGTTTCGAAGCTGCGGCAGAGGAAGGCGATCATGTATTGGTCGACGCCACTTCGTTTTATCTGCACGATGCACATCATGTGACGGAGGCTCTTAAGCAGACCAAGCAGGGTACGTTTCACGTGGATGCTTCGCGTTCCGCTCTGTACCTGGCAGACACGAAGAATTTTCCTCAGAATACTGAAGTAGATTCCACTCTGACGTTCGTGGGTGATGAGCCAGGCAAACTGGTGGAGCAGGTTGTACCCGATCCCAATGCGATCACCGTACGCGAGCATTACTCTTTCGTGCAGCTTCCCGACGGGAATTATCATCCGCGTGAATTCGATCCTCGCGCCGGGTTCTATGGGATCAGCTACATGGATTACGCAACGCCGATCGGCACGCCAATTGTGAAACGATATATGGCGAGGCACCGGCTGCAGAAGAAGGATCCGTCGGCGCCAGTAAGCGATCCTGTCAAGCCGATTGTCTACTACCTCGATCCGGGAACGCCTGAACCGGTGCGCTCGGCTCTGCTGGAAGGTGCGCGGTGGTGGAACCAGGCTTTTGAGGCGGCTGGGTATCGCAATGCTTTTCAGGTCGAGATGCTTCCTCCGGGCGCTGACCCTATGGACATTCGGTACAACGTCATCAACTGGGTGCATCGTTCCACGCGAGGATGGTCGTACGGAGCTTCGGTCGTGGATCCCCGCACGGGCGAAATCATCAAGGGGCAAGTCAGTCTCGGCTCGTTGCGCGTGCGGCAGGACTACATGATCCTGGAAGGCCTGCTCGCTCCTTATAAGAATGGCCAAAAGCCCGACCCGCGCATGCTGGAAACGGCTCTTGCACGTTTGCGCCAACTCGCAGCGCACGA
Organism: Terriglobia bacterium; assembly: GCA_963826275.1. GTDB lineage: Bacteria > Acidobacteriota > Terriglobia > Terriglobales > Acidobacteriaceae > JAJPJE01. Next base: position 12,880 of record CAWGWI010000018.1, read on the forward strand.
AGTGGGGCACACGCTCGGACTCCAGCACAACTACATCGCAAGCACGCAAGGACGCGCGTCAGTGATGGACTATCCGCATCCGTGGGTGAAGCTCGCGGTGGACGGGTCGCTTGATCTTTCTGAAGCCTATGCGACAGGAATTGGCGACTGGGATAAAGTCACGATTCAGTACGGCTATTCCGATTTCGCACCGGGTACCGACGAACATAAGGCGCTCAACGACATCATCAATGGCGCGGCAAAACGCGGACTGACGTTTCTCACGGATCAAGACGCGCGGCCGCCGGGCAGCGCCAGTCCATATACGAATCTGTGGGACAACGGCAAGGATCCTGTCGCCGAGTTACAGAATGTGATCAAGGTACGCGCGGCAGCGTTACGACGTTTCGGGGAAAACAACATCCCTGATGGCACGTCGATGGCGCAACTGCAGGATGTCTTCGTTCCCGTCTATCTTTACCATCGGTACCAGACGGAAGCGGTAATCAAAACTATTGGCGGGCTGAATTACACCTATGCGCTGCGTGGCGATGGACAGGTTCCAACAGCGGCTGTGAGTGGGGCGGAACAGCGGCGCGCGTTAAATTCAGCCTTGCAAACCATCGCGCCCGAGTTTCTGGTCGTGCCGGAACAGATTCGGAAGTTGATTCCGCCCCGCCCCTCAGGCATCGAGCCTTACGAGGACTTCCCGGGTCATACAGGTCTGACTTTTGATCCGCTTGGCGCGGCGGAAACCTCGGCAACCATGACGGTCGGGGTTCTTCTCGATCCGGCGCGTGCCGCGAGGCTGATCCAGTATCACAGCCAGGATGCGCAACAACCTGGGTTAAACGAAGCGCTCGACGCGTTGCTGAATGCAACGTGGAAGAGCAAGCCTCGCTCCGGAGAACTGGCTGCAACGCAGCGCGTGGTCGATGACGTCGCGCTCAACCAGATGATGACGCTGGCGGCAAACGAAAAAGCCGCGGACGAAGTGCGCGCGGCAACGTTCTTCAAACTCACGGAATTACGCGGCTGGCTAACGAAGCAGGCGCCTCTAGTGAGCGATCCGCAGCAAAAGGCGCACATGTTGTATGCGGTTGCGCAGATTCGCAAATTCGAGCAGGAGCCCGGGCAGGTGCTGAAGCCCAGTCCGTTGCTCGAAGCACCGCCGGGCGCTCCCATCGGGATGACCGAGTGGAACGGCGTGCGCTTCCTGTGCGCCATGCCGTGATCGGGCGGCCTAAAATCCCGGTGGCCGTTCGGCGGCTACGCCGAAGCTTTTCTCCAGCGCGAGACCGGCTCGGACGAGCGTGCCCTCTTCAAACAGTCCGCCGATCAGAGTGACGCCGTGCGGAACCCGCCGAGGCGGCGAGAACTTGGGAAGAGGGTGAGCCGGATCGGGCGCCCAGTCGCTGCGTGCTTCGGATACTTCGACGAACCCAGCTCGGAATGTGAGTGACGGATGACCGGTAAAGTTAGTGATGGTAAGCATCTCATCGCGAAGCGATGGGACCAGCAACAGGTCCACCTGCGAGAAGATTCGCGCCATCTCCTTCGCGACTTTTCGGCGGAAGCGATCGGTCTGCACGAAGTCCACAGCCGACAGGAATCGTGACTGGCGAAAAGTGTTCGGCCACGCGTCGGGCACCTGCACTTTGAGCTCATCGATCTTGTGGCTCAGCGTCAGCTCTTCGAACGATGCGGCGGCCTCCGCGAACAGGATCAAGTCGAGCGAATCGTAGGGCAAATTCGGCAGCGAAACCTCTATCGGGACCATCCCGACCTTGCTGATGGTCGCAAGCGCCGCGCGATCAACATCGGTCGCAGGATCTTCTTTCATCCATGCAGGGAAATAGCCGACCCTCAGACCCCGTACTGGCGCATTCGCGTCATAGTCAAGCTTGCTGGCGACGCTGTTGACGTCGCCCGGATCAGGTCCCGAGATCGCGTGCAGCACGAGCATGGCGTCTTCAACGCGGCGCGTCATGGGGCCAAGCTTGTCGAGCGACCAGCATAAGGTCATCGCTCCGGTGCGAGGCACGCGGCCATAAGTTGGGCGTAATCCCGTGATGCCGCAGCGCATACTCGGTGACACGATGCTGCCGCCGGTCTCGCTGCCGATAGCAAAGCCCACTAATCCTGCGGCCGTTGCGGCGCCCGGTCCTGCGCTGGATCCGGATGATCCTTCTTCCAGCAGCCACGGATTTACCGTCTGTCCGCCGAACCAAATGTCATTCAGCGCCAGAGCTCCAAGGCTCAGCTTCGCTACCAGCACTGCACCCGCTGCGTTCAATCGCTTCACCACAGTCGCATCGTCGGTGGGCACACGATCGCGGAATGGTTCTGCGCCATAGGTGGTGGGAATGCCGGCGGTGTCGAGTAGATCCTTGCCTCCCCACGGAATGCCATGTAGTGGACCACGATATGTTCCGGCAGCAATTTCCTGATCGGCGCGCTTCGCCTGTTGCAGAGCCAATTCGCTGGTCAGCGTGATGACACATCGTAGCTTGGGATCGAACCTCCGAAGCCGTTCGAGATAGATGTTGGTCAGCCGCTCCGAGGTGATCTGGCGAGTTTCAATCCAGCGCGCCAGGCTGGTGAGGGGCGCGAAAGCAATATCTTCGTCGTTGCGCGGCAATGCGCCCGGATCGAGCCTGCTCCAGACAAACTGATTTCGAGCGGGACCGGACTTTTCGCCGGGCAGAACGGGATTCCACAACGAATAGGGGACGTCGGCTGGTTCGATGTGCACCCGGCGTGGCCCGGTTCGCAGTCCATAGACGGGAGCCATCGCGCTGCGCCAGTTTCCTGCGGCCTCGGCGCGCTCGGCATCGCTCATCTGCACCTGTACGACTTTCTCGGCTTCGGCGAATGTCGCAACCGAGACTTCCGGTCCGACGGGAGGCGCCGTGCCAAAAGCAGGCGGAGCACCGGGCGTCGGCGGCGCAGGTTCCTGGGAACTAAGTTTCGGTGCAACCGCGGCTGCGAGAGAACCCATTGCTGCTGTCAGCAGAAACTGTCGACGCGATTTCGACATTCATCCTCCGGATAGGCACAGCGGTAATGACTGGCTATAACATCGAGTGCGCAATGATACAGGCATCGATTGTGCAGAGGGAATGCGGATAGAGCTTCAACAACGGGATAGCGGAAGGTCGCTGCGCATCGTAAAGGCGGGTGGACTGTACTTCGAAACGACGTTTGATCGGCGCTACGCTAAAGGTTGGCGCTTTCCGCGCGCACGTCAGATCCTCCGCAATGCCGGTTTCCCGGCACTGCGGCGGGTCAATATGGCTACTACTGGCTTTCAATCGTGGGCTGTGGCGATTGCAGCGCGAACCCAACCCCTCGTTGGCGGTTGATCTGGATCGTCGAGGCGAAATCCACGTCCGTAAGAGCTACGGCTTTCTTGTCTCCATTGCCCAGGCGATAGTGGATCGAGTCTCCGTCGAGCCAATACGAATCGACGAGATACGCGCTACGGTCGTTGAGTACGAGCAGCGTCGAGCCATTCGATTTGTCTTGCGGCAATTGAATCTGCTGCACCGCCGCGTTCACCACACGGAGGCCGGAGTTGCTGGTGTTCAAGCTGTTGGCGCTCGCCCAAGGGGGCATGGGAACGTTGTTCAGAGCGGTGGGGCTGGCCCACGGCGGCATGGGCACGCGGTTTAGAGCGCGAGGCTGCGGCACAGGAATGGCAACGTCTTCCATCAACCGCATCGTGAGCCTGGTCTCGCCTTTAAGCGTTGGATACGGTCCGCGGCCGGGTAGAGTGAGAACCTTGATGGGCCACAACACCGGAATCGCCCACTCCACGGCATCGCGCTTCGCGTGTCCCTTGCCGTCGATCTTCCCATTTTTCTCGACCCTATAGTGTGGAACGGCGATGACCTTGCCGGCGAACGGCAGGATCCCTTCTCCCGGCAGGATCAGGCGGTCGAATTCCAGCGTGAGCGAACCTTTGCCAAAGAAATGACCGGGATTCTTGTCGTCCTCAAGATGCCCTCCCACACTCGCTCCGCGCGGGAACATAGTGCGGCCATAAGCAGTCGTCATTCCGAGATAGCAAAGCACAGGGTCGCCGACTTCGGCGGTTTTGGACGAGAAGTTCGGCTCGTCCATAGTGCAACTCAATAACGTTCCGGCTGGTAGAAAATCGGTGGATTCAGCTCGCAGCGCAACTGCAAACGCGAAAACGAAAGCAAGCGCCAGGGAGATAGTTCTTCGCAGCATGGAGGCCTCCTCGGAGGATCAGGGCCGGAGGGCTCGTACAAGGGCGCCGGTCGAGCTGTTCGGGAAGCGCTTCCTTCGGGATGGTCTGTCGAGCCGACGCTATTGAGAGACTCGGATTGCGAAGGAAAGTTGTCTCTGGGCCGCCTCTCGGAAAGGAAAATTTGTGAGACGGCCCAGAAGATGCGGCAGACGATTGCAACTAGAACTGGAGCTTCACCGCCATCTGCACTTGCCGCGGCGACGCCGCGTTTACGATCTGCCCGAAACCGGCGCTGCTGATGTTGCCGTTGACCGCCGACGCTCCAAAGAACTGCGCGTGATTGAAGACGTTGAAGCCTTCCATACGGAATTCCAGAGACTTGCCTTCGGTGATCATCAGACTCTTTTGGAGAGCCATGTCGAAGTTTTGCAGTCCTGGTCCGTAGAAGAAACGCCTGGGCGCATTCCCTGTCTGGCCGAGATAGGAACTGACGTCAGAAGGGAAGAGAGTGGTATTAAACGCCGGGCGGCCGTTGCGCGGATCTGTATTGATTTGCAAATTGCCTGGTATGTAGTAAGGGGTGTCGACGCCGTTGTTGTTGATGCCATTCGGCATGGTGCCCAGCAGCGAGCTATCGGTGTTGTTGTAGAGGGTGACGGGGAATCCGCTGGCAAAGCGCGTGATCCCGGAGAGCGACCAGCCGGTTGTCAACCGGTTCTGTGCCCGGAAGATCGTCGCGAACGGCAATTCAAGGCGATAGCTGGCTACAAAGTTGTGACGCAGATCGAACGCCGAAATCGCCTTCGTCAGATTTGCTCCCATCGGATACACCGGCTCGGACAGGCTGGAGGAATCGTCTAACGATTTGCCGTAGGTGTAGCCGGCCATTACTTCATAGCGTTTGCTGTTGTGCCGCAATGAGATATCAAGCGCGTTGTAGTTCGAGGAGGCGACGGTCTTCTGGTAGGTGATGCCGTCAAACGACGGACTGAATGGTCCGCGCACCTGCAGCTGAGTTCCATCCGCACGAGTGAAGATACCGCCTTCGCTGAAGGGCCCACAGGTTGGAGTTCCCGGCATGACCTGATCCGGCTGGCTCACGCTTAGACACGCACTGGTATTTCCGGGATTCGCCGACGTCAGCGCGAGCAGATGATGCGCCTGCGAGCCGGTGTAGCCGAACCGCAGGAACGTGTTGCCCGTGAGCTCGCGCTCCCAGGAAAGATTGTAGGTTTCGACATAAGGCGAAGTGTTGCGATAGTAGAACGCTGGGTCGCCGGTGATCGGGTTGTACTTCGACCAGTCGACGGTATCGTTCGGGTGCGACGGCGATGCTCCGAAAGCGGGGATTGGCGATGGATAGGGCTGTCCGTAGCTGTTACCCGTGGTTGCCGATACAAACGGCTCATTGAAGAGCGGGTGACCGCTGGTGCTGTCGTAATCGTAGCCGTACGGCGCGCAGGCGCTCATGATCCCGGCGGATAGTCCCTCAAACGCTGTGTGGAAGACACCAAAGCTGGCGCGAAGGCTGCTCTTGCCGGAACCGCCAAATATTTTCGCCAGGATGGGATCATTGAAATTGGGCGAATAGGCCATGCCGACGCGCGGAGCAAAGTCCGTCCACTTGGTGGGAGCCAGCGTGCTGGGAATTCCCGGGTCACCGGGGAAGACGATCCCTTGGGGAGCGCCCGGATAAACAACCGACTGCTGTCCCAGCACGAATGTCTGCAGCTGATTGTATTTTTCGCGCCATGGCGGCAGAACGTCCCAGCGGAGCCCGTAGTTGAAGGTCAGATTCGAGCGTACGCGCCAGCTGTCCTGCGCGAACAGATTGATGTACTTGTTGCGAATGTAGAACGGGCTCGCATCACCCTGCTCGTAGGTGCTGGCGATGCCCAGAAGATAGTCGGCAAAGTCGGAGCCGGTCTCGGTTCCCTGGAAAACAAACGATCCGTTGTTGATGGAATTGGAATTGATGTTCACCTGGTCAAGGTGCAGGCCGCCGCCGATTTTCAGCGTGTGAGCGCCAATCGTTCGCGTCAGGTTGTCGGACCACTGGTAGGTGTTGTTGACCTGACGCTCGCCGGTCACGTCGACGCCGATAGTGAAGTCGTTGAACGCGACGTTCTCGATGCCCTCGACGCTTTTGTTGAGCGGCACAATTCCCAGCGTGCCTTCGCCTTCGATGAAACCTTGCGATGCGAGTGACGGACCAACTCCGCCCACCGGCTGGCCAATCTGATTGGCATAACGCAGGTAGCTGAAGTGTGCTTCGTTCACGGTGTTTGCGCCCCAGGCACGCGTGAGCCCGAGGCTGATGAGTTGCGCGCGGCCGTCAGAGATGGCGTTGAAGCCCGGAACATTCGCGCCACCCTGTCCCGTGGGGTACGGATTGTCCATGGAGTATTGATCGATGAAGTAGTAGGAGGTCAGGTTGCCGAAGCGCGTGTTTGCATCGAAGCGCGCGGCGGCTTTGTGGTCGGTAAGAGTTTCATTTTGCGCGGAATCGGAAAACAGATTAGCGCCCACATTCGGCTGCGGAATGTAGTTCAGCAAAGATTTCGCCGGAGCGGACCAAATCGACGCAGGAATCTGCGCGCTCGGGAAGACACACTGAGTGTTCCTGGAGCAGCCCGCCGAGTAGTAGCGCTCTCCGGGCGACACTGCGTAACCGAGCTTCTGCGACAACTGATTCGCCCAATAGTCAGAGCTGACCGCGCCCGTAAGCTGGCTGCTCAGGTCGAGCAGGCTGCCGCCGCGATCGGCAAGGCTGGGGACAACGATGTTTCCAGTCTCCTGACCCTGCGTCATCAGCGTGCCCTGATAATCGAGGAAGGAATGCGCCTTCTGCTTGTGGACGGGGCCACCGAAGGTTCCACCGAACTGGTGGCGATCGTAAGCTGCGCGTTCGGTGGCGAAGTAGTTACGGGCATCAAGAGCGGTGTTGCGCAGAAATTCGAAAGCGCTGCCATGAAAATGATCGCTTCCCGACTTGGTGGTGACCAGCACCTGGCCGCCACTGAAGTTGCCGTACTCGGCGTCGAAGTTGCTCGTGAGCACGCGAAAGTCGTCGATCGAATCCAGGTTCGGTATCACGGCGGTTCCGTTATTGAAGTCCTCCTCGACGACGCTGCCGTTCACGTTGAAGCCATTAGCCGTCTCGCGCTGGCCGCTCACCGACATGTTGCCGGGATTCAGATCACCGGACGGTGGCGTGTTGGTGCAACCGGACATGACGACAGCATTCGCCTGCGCGGAACTGGCAGGTACTACGCCGGGCTGGACAGCGAGCAGATCGGTGAAGCTGCGACCATTTAGCGGCACGCTGGTCATCTTCTCCGCGGTGATCGTCTCGCCAACCTGAGTGGCGCTCAGGTCGATCTGGACTGTGTCCGCCGAGACTTCCGTTGTAGTGGTCTCGGAAGCGAGCTTCAGGGTAGCGTCGAATTTCAGCGCCGCCCCGGCGTTGAGTTCGATCGCGCCATCCTGATCTGGCTTGAATCCGGGGCTGGTGACTTCGAGGCGGTAGTGACCAGGGGGCAGTGCAGAGAAGGAAAACGATCCATCCCCACCGGTAAGGACGCGACTAGTGGAGCCTGTGTCCGTGTTCAGTAGCACAACCGTAGCTCCCGGAATGACAGCTCCGGTGGGATCGGAGACAGTGCCGGAGAGGCTGGCGCCGTCGGAGGCGTGAACGACGAGTCCTGAGATTAGAAACAAAATGATGACGAAGACGATTTGCGCGGTGCAGCGCCGGATTGCCGACGTAAGAAGTGCTTTGGTTTTGCTCATTGGCCGCTCGCTTATGAGGCATTATGAAAATGAATTTCAATTTCATCATAAAAGCAGGCGAGCAGCTCCGCTGTGACACTTATCACAACGTCGTGTTCATTGAGGTGGCCACGTCGGCAGCCTTTCCGGAACGCCCTCGGAGGAAATGGGTAGAAAAGTTGCGCGCTGACACTAGAAACGCGAGCGAGTGGAATCGGTCTTAAAATAGCGTGGGCCCAAAAGAAATAGCCTTGGCGCAAAAGCTGAGCTCGTCGACTCGCAGGGCACGATGCGACTGCTTCTTCCATCTGCTGTTTTCCTGCTCATGGTCTCCATTGGCATGAGCCTCAAGGTGACGCAACTGGGTGCCAACTGGGCACGATTATCGTGGCTGGCGTGGTTCCAGGCTCTCCTGGCTACATTCATTGTTCCTCCCGCGATTGCGCTGCTGCTTGCGCGTCTGTTTCATCTGAATTGGGGAAGCACGGTTGGGCTCTTCATGGTGGGAGCAGCTCCAGGCGCTCCTTTGCTTACCCGGAATCTAGCGAAGAAGGGCTTCGATATGCACCTGGCTGCAAGCTACCAGGTGTGGGCTGCCCTGATGATTCCGCTGATGATCCCGCTGGTCGTCGCCGTCGGCGCGAAGTTGTACAGTCGCGACGTCTGGATATCGCCGGTCATGCTTCTCTGGCAGATCGTGTCCAAGCAGTTGATGCCGTTGGCGGTCGGAATGCTGATCGCCTGGCTCGCGCCCCGACCCGCCAAGCGATTGCAGCCCATCCTCAACGTTCTCGGGAACGTTGTGCTGACCGTGACGATTGCACTCACACTTTTCAAGATGGGTCCGCTCTTGAAGCAGGTGACGCCGCTCGTCCCCGTCGCGGCATTGCTGCTTGCGGTCGTGTGTATAGTTGCCGTCCGCCTATTCGAGATAAGCGATCCGCTGGTGAGACAAACGTTCGCCGTCTGCAATGCGAATCGACATGTCGGACTCGCATTGCTACTTGTTGGACAGTATCCGGTTGGTTCCAGGGCGCTGCCGGAGATTGCCTGCTACGCAGTCTTGGCGCCCCTGGTGATGTTTGCGTACGTCAAAGTCTATGGGGCAAAACAAGAGGTGGCGGTAGTCTCGGTCGGACAGTAAGCGTCGTTCACAAAGCCGCCGTTGCCTGTCGCTCGGCGCCGTTGGGGGATCTGGGACGAACAGCAAGCTTGCATCCAGTGTTCTTTGGCCGTTAGCATAATCTCCCCTCGGGAGACTCAATGACAAAACGGCTTCTGCTCTTCTCGTTCGTATTCGCTGCTTCTATTCTTTGTGCTGCCCAGTCCACCCGCCGTCTTATCACCGATCAGGATTTGTTTCGTTTCGTATGGATCGCCGATCCGCAAATTTCGCCCGATGGCTCCCAAGTGGCCTTCGTTCGCGTTTCCGTCAACAAGAAGCACACTGGTTACGACACTGAGCTGTGGAAGGTTCCTACCGACGCGTCGGAGACGGCGATTCATCTGACCAGTGGACCGCACGACGGTTCGCCACGCTGGTCCCCCGACGGCAAAACGCTCGCGTTCGTCCGCGGCGTAGAGAAGGAGGGGAAGCCCGAGCCGGCGCAGCTTTGCCTCCTGCCGATGAATGGCGGCGAGGCTTGGACAATCACGAGTCTCCCCAAGGGAGTGCATGGAGAGAGGTGGTCGCCCGACGGCAAGACGATACTGTTCGTATCCGATACGACGCCCGAAGATCTCGCGAAAGCGAAGCGCAAGTCGTCGTCGGGCGAAGAAGAACACGAGAGCGACGTCCGCGTGATCACCCGCGCACTTTATCGCGAGAACGATGAAGGCTATATCGACTTCAAGCGCCACTCGCATATATGGGCGATCGGCGTGCCGCTCTCGCCAGACGGAGTGAAAGATCCCAGGCAGATTACTTCGGGCGAGTTCGACGAAGACGATCCTGCATGGTCGGCCGATGGTTCGCAGATCTACTTCAGTTCGACGCGCGTCAACGAGCCGTACTATGAGCCGGCGTTCACAGTTCTATACGCAGTTCCAGCCAGCGGTGGCGAGATCAAGCAGGTGATGCGCTTCGATGGCGGGACCGATACGTTTTCATTCAGCCCCGATGGCAAGCGGATCGCCTTTGCGGGAGCGTTGAGCCAGCCCGTAAAGTCGTACAACGAGCCACACCTCTGGGTTGCTGATCTCTCAACCGGGAAAGCAGCGACCATTGCCCCGAAGCTCGACTTCGATGTTGACAGCGATCTGATCGCCGATCAGCACCCGCCTCGAGGTGGTACCGGTCATCATCCACAGTGGAGCGCTGACGGGCGATCGCTGCTCGAAGTAGTCGCCGAGAAGGGGACTGCAAATTTGCAGCGGTTCGACATTGCTTCGGGCACGGTAACGCCCATCACACACGGCAATCAGGAGGTGATCACTTTCACAGCGACGCCAGGCGGCAAGATCGTTGCACTCATCGACAATGCCACCGAAATCGGCGACCTCTATTCCGTCGCCGATGATGGCTCACTCAGGCGGCTAACCAACGTCAACCAACAATTGTGGAGTGAGCTGAACCTCACGCCGCCTGAGGAGTTCTGGTACACATCGTTCGACGGCAAGAAGATCCAGGCATGGATACAGAAGCCTCCGGATTTCGATCCTGCAAAAAAGTATCCTCTTATTCTCGACATTCATGGCGGACCACACGCGGCTTACGGTTATTCGTTCTTCCACGAGTTTCAGTGGATGGCCGCAAAGGGATACGTCGTGCTCTATCCGAATCCGCGCGGCAGCACTTCCTACGGGCAAGAGTTCGCCAACGTGATTCAGTATCACTATCCAGGCGACGATTACAAAGACCTGATGATCGGCGTGGATGAGGTCATCAAGCGCGGCTACATTGATTCGAGCAAACTCGGTGTAACTGGTGGTAGCGGTGGAGGCGTGCTCACCAACTGGATCGTTGGTCACACCGATCGCTTCGCCGCTGCGGTGTCGCAGCGGTCCATTGCGGACTGGTCCACCTTCTGGTACACGGCGGATTTCACCATGTTCACGCCCTTCTGGTTCAAAGGCTCGCCTTGGCAAGAGCGGGCGGACTTCGACGAACGTTCACCGTTGACCTACGTCGATAAAGTGAAAACGCCACTGATGTTGGTGGAAGGCGAATCCGATTTTCGCACTCCCCCAGCAGCTGGTGGCGAGATGATGTTCCGCGCGCTGAAGTATCAACACAAGCCGGTCGTGATGGTGCGCTTCCCAGGCGAGTCGCACGAGCTTTCGCGCTCGGGACAGCCCTGGCATCGCGTCGAACGTCTCGACCACATCATGAACTGGTTCGACATTTACCTGCAGGGCAAGCCAAACACGTGGTACGACATGGGAACGAGCGAGTCGGTGAAGACGGCGGGGAAGAAATAGGCGCACGGCTCCAGCACCAATTTGGGAATTACGTGCTGCATCCGAAAAGCTTCACGCTGGTGTCATTAACACCAGCATGAAAAATCGGATCATGATACCGCTCGTTGCGTTGACTGTCGGCGCGGTCGTGGTGTGCTATTTGGCGATTACATATCCGCGGCGCGAGCGAGATCATGTTTTAGAGCAGGTCCGCAAGGTAGAGATCGGCAAAACAAAACTTGCGGACTGGAGGACAGGCCTTGAGCACTCGCCCGCTGGCGCTGGGAGATTAGTCTGCGACGGACAAATCTGCGGAGTGGCTTGGGAGATCGAAAACAGGCTCCTGCGAAAGCTGCACCTCGCGCCCCGGACAACTGCGAGAGTGGAAGTGGACTTCACGGGCGGGACAGCCGATGACTTTTACATATGGATCGAAGTGGATAATCTCTCAGACGCGAACGGACGACGATTTCCGGGAGCAGGAGCTACCGTTCATCAATCCAATGATCCGCGAATCTGTAATCCGAACTACCGTTCGTATCTGAAGGAGAACTCTGGGAAACGTTGGGCGGTAGCGACCATGGGACCGTGCGTTTCGCGTGACAACCGAGCCAAAGCAATGGCTATTAACACTGGATGCCTCAGCAAAGTCAGGGGCTGCGCAGATGGCGCCGAGATCCTGCCGAAGGTATTCGGCAACGCAGAGATAGCCACATTACCCGATCCATTTACCTTCTGGTCAGCACTGTCTGGTACGGGTCGATCAATAGTTTGCGCGTTCCCACGGGAGCCTTGATGCGGAATGTCGACTCATTTCCATCGGCGAAGACCCGGGCAACAAGCACTGGATTCTTCTTCTCATTGATCACCGCATAGAGCGGCACGGAGGTCACTAGTTCCTGTGGAGCATCTTTCTGGAGGATCGTGCCGCTTACCAAAGTTGCTGTCTTTTCCGGCGTGAGCTTCACATTCGAAAGCTCCAGCTTCGGGATAGCCGTCCCATTCACCCACTCGTCGAAGAACCAGGAGAGCGACGGCTTTCCTTCGAAGCGGAGAGATGCCGGCAGATTCTCTTCGAACGCGCGTTGCACGTCGCCATTCGTCATCTGACGTCCTGAATATTCCTGGCAGATTTTGCGAAGCGTGAGGAAGAATTGATCCTCGTTGTCCTTCCCCGAAGCCCCCGGCGATTTTCTCTGGAGCGTCTCGGCATCGCGGAACATGCTGTGAAGCATGTGGAATAGCCAGGTGCCGCGGCCGTAGCTGATGATGTCGTAGCCCTCCGGGAATTCAGAGGAGTAAAGGCGTACGCCGAGTGTGACCGGTCCCGCTTCGAGCGTCTGCACACCATCGTCATTCTTTTTCAGCAACGCTTCGCGATATTGATCCATCGCGGTGCGAACGAACTGCGGTTGCGTCTTCTCCAGAGTGGACAAGGCGCTATAGTTCGCAAGTGCTTCCACCAGCCATTGGTCCCGATAACTCTTCCAGCCGACAAGATCGCCCCACCACTGATGGGCTGTCTCGTGAACTGGCACTAGGTAGGAGTAGAAAGGACCGTCATATTCCGGCAGTTTCATCTGTTGCAGCTGTTCCGGCGCGAGGAACGAATAGCTCGAAAGGAAAATCAGTGTTGGCCAACCCTGGCTGTTTCGGCCTGGCATCTGCGTCAGCGCAAGCGATGAATAAGGATAGGGCCCAAGTTCCTGCGAGAGGAGATCGATCGCTTTGCTTACACGGGTGCCCACGCTGTCGGGAGAGACGGGCCGCGGAGCAATTTGCTCCATGATGGCTTTACCCTGAAGCTGTTCCAGCCCCGGAGGCTTAGAGGCGGCGAGCACGGGAATCTCCATCTTGGGGAAGTTGCGCTCCATCTCCTTACCCGCGTACACCGCCACCTGAACGGGGCCATCGTTGGTCACCGCGCGACGATATTGGCCGAGGTTAAAACCGGCCATGGGAAGCGGACGCTCCGAAATCCAGTGCGTCGTTACCACTCCATTCGCGTTTTCCTCCGAGATACGCTTCCCGGTCGCAACAAGCGTGGATCCAGCCGGAGAACGGAACTCGAGATCGAAATTCGCCGGATGCATACCGCGATTCGGATACCAGATACCGCGCGCGCCCACGTACATCAGTCCGCCGCCCGCGTCCGCGAGCACTGATCCCGAATATTGAAAGTGCAGATGAATTTCCTGCCCGATTTGCAGCGGCTGCGGAAACACCACTGCCATCACGTCGTTGCCGCGGCGTGCCAGCGAGGTTCCTTCGATAGCTTCATTCTGCAGGAAATCGAGCGGTTTCCCGTCAGCGTCGACCTTTTTGACTTTGAGATAGCGCGACAACTCCCACAGCAGTACGCGATCACCGCCTTCCCGAACCTTCATGGTGACGGTGGCTTCGCAGTCGAGTTCGTTATCAGGCTTGATCTGGGTTTTGATTTTGTACGACGAGATATCAACCAGCCGATCCTGCGCTTCTTCCGTTCCCGGTGCCGGTTTCGTCGCTGCCGGTGTGCTGGTGCGGGATTGAGAGCTGACGCGGCGGGAGCGCATGGGGAACGAAGTCCACACGTTGTAGAATCCTGCGCCTCCCGAGGCATGAGCAAACTGCGCGACGCTGATCTGTTCCTGCGAGAGAGTGTCGAAGAAAATGTCGAACACCCCGAACTGTCCGCCGAAGATGCGCGCTCGCAACAGCTGATCATCTTTCGGGCGCACGATTGTGCCATCAGCCTGCGCGCCGTTCAGGAACGTAATCGTGAGCCGCAACGAGTCAGCTTCGGCGAGATTCTTTACCGTACCGCTCCACTTATCCAGGAACGCCTGTTTCTCGTCGTCTTCCTCCGGACGAACAAACTTTTCCAGCTGAGCTGCCGTGTCGTCATTGAACCGGAAGTACGCCGTGGAAAAGCGCTCTTCCAGGATAGCAGCCTTCGCGAACAATCCCAGCGCCTGCCGCTCGACGCGATCCGGAGGAACGAGCAGGATCTCGCCGTCGCCCTCGAAAAAAGCTCCAGTGATCTGTCCATCAACTGTTTGGGTGAATCCGATGGTCCCATCGTCGAGGGTGAAGTGGAGGTCTTCGCGATCGATGGACGCGTCGCGAATGTGATACACGCGCGCCGTATCGAGTCCCACGTCACGAAGCTGCCGATAGAGTTGAGCCGCCGGACTCAGCGGCCCGGTCTCCTGGCTGTTGGCAACCACGGTGCCGATATGCTGCGGCTCCGGAAACCCGGGCGAGGGATTCGGGTGGAATGCATTGGTGAGCCCCAGATCCTGAGCGTGCAGCGGAGATAGGGAGGCGGCAAGTACTAGCACCAACGAGTAAAAAAGCACCCTTCGTGGCAACTGGGACAGGGATTCTTCTTTGTTAAAATTCGCGCACGTGCGCAAAGTGATCATCGGAGTCCTGGTTCTCGCGGCCACCAGCGCCGCGGCGGATACCATCCACCTCAAGAGCGGGCGCACCATTGTCGCCACGAATGTCCATGAGGAAGAAGGGCAAATCAAGTACGAGCTCAATGACAGCACCTATGGTATCCCTAAATCGCTCGTGGAGAGAATTGATCGGGACGGATCGAGTCCGGATTCCGGAGTAGGTGCGTCCTCCGGCGGCGCGGCAGAGGCGGCGGCGAGCGCCCCGGTCCCCACCGCCCCGGAGACAACTGAGCTCGGGTTGCGTGGCGCGGACCAGGTGGCATTCAAGGTGGTGCACGACGGTAAGGTTGATGTCGATGCTCTCAATGCCATCGAGAAAACAGCTGATCCAGCCCTGATCGCTGCCGGCTACTTCCTGGCCGGGCGTTTCGAACTCGATCACGGAGACCGAGAGCATGCGCGGCGTTATTTCGAAACTGCTCTGGCCAGTGTTCCCGACAACGGCTACATCCTGCAGAATTACGCGCTTACGCTGCTGAAACTGGGACGCGCCCGCGAGGCTGTGCCCTACGCTGAGCAAGCCACGCGCGCGTTGCCTGATTCGGCGGATGCGTGGGCGGTACTCGGTTTTTGTTACTACAGCGCCGACCGGGGCAAGGACGCACAGAAGGCTTGGCAGCGTTCTCTCGATCTTCACGCCGATCCGAACCTGCAGAAGTTCGCCGACAAACTGAAACGCGAGATGGTGACGGAAGCAAGCTTCAGTGAACGCGAAACCGGTCACTTCACGTTGCGCTACGAGGGCGCCACTAAGGATCAGCTGCGCGGACAGATTATCTCGGCGCTGGAGGAAGACTACAACCAACTCAGCAATGAGCTCGGCATTACGCCATCGCAGAACATCCCGGTCATCCTTTATACCGAGGAGGCTTATTTCGACGTAACCCAGGCTCCCAGCTGGTCCGGCGCGTTGAATGACGGCAAGCTGCGAATTCCAGTGCAAGGTATCGACGGCGTCAATGGAGACATGGCGCGCGTTCTGCGCCACGAACTGACACATTCCTTCGTCGCGCAGGCCTCAGGCAGCCGATGCCCGACCTGGCTGAACGAGGGCATTGCGCAATTAATGGAGCCACGCGACAGCTCGGCCAACGGTCGGCAGCTGGCGAAGCTTTATTCACAGCACATTCAGATTCCCCTGCAGGCGCTGGAGGGATCTTTCATGCGGTTTCAGACCAACGAAGCCATTATTGCCTACGCGGAATCGCTCGCGGCAACGGAATACATTCGCGACACCTATGGAATGAGCGAACTGCGTCGCATCCTGGAGCGCATCGCACAGGGATCCTCGACCGAGGGGGCCATGAAGGAATACCTGCACAGCGACTACTCGCAGTTCGAAGATGAGCTGGGCCGCTATATTGTCAGCAAGTACGGCGGCTAGATCCCGGCCGACGGTCGCCCCTGATTTGGATGATTTCGGACCCGGTCTGTGGTAAGTTGTCTCTCCCCTATCGCGTGCATCATGCGACTTCCGTTCTCATCCCGGCCGCAGGTTGAACCTTCGCGCAGGCCTGCTCCAGCGCAGGTTCCACCGTCATCCACGGTCGATGTGGCTGCATGCTACCGGTCTGCACGTGTCGGCGGAGATTATTTTGAATTTGTTCGCGTTGCGCCTAGCCGCCTGCTGATGGTTCTTCTCGACGTTGCCGGTGACGCCAGCGAAGCGATGCCGGTGGCAGCTGCTGTGCAGGAATTATTGCACGCGCGTGGCCCCGAGCTTTTTGGCCGTGAAGACGTAAATGAGGCCGACGCCATCGCCGAGCTGGTGCTCCTGATGAACCGCGCTATCCTTGCAGCCGGCGAGCGCTTGCGTCATACGCCGGCTTTCGTGGCTTGCTACAACGAACCTCTGGGCGTGCTGACTTATATCAACGCGGGACACACCCCCGGGCTGGTAAAAGAAGGGGATTCCGTGGAGCTTTTAGCGGCCAATGGGCTTCCGCTGGGACTCTTTTCTCACTCCACGCACGATGCGCAAATCGAGGTCATTGGTCCGGATGCAAAGGTGCTACTGGTCTCGCGCGGGCTCATTGAGATTCGCTCAGGACGCGAGGAATTTGGCTTGCAACGTCTCTGCCGTTTCTTTCAGCAGAGCGCGGCGAACACCGCGCCGCACCTATGCGAGGAGATACTGAACGAGGTTTCGCAGTTCGTCCATGCCGGTAGTGGTGGCGTGTTTGGACGCATACTGAAAGTTGCCAGCAGCGATCGCATCGACAATGATGTGACGGCGGTTGCGCTCGCTCGCCGTGCAGCGGTCGTTGCCGTCGGTGCTTCCTGAGCTTTCCTTTCAATTTCCCCGAGTCTTCTTGAACGCGAGCTGCATCCCAACCTGCATGCAACCGGATCATCAGAAAAGTCTACGTACACAACTTGTCGAGCTGCTCAAGGGTGGCAATGCGCATATCAGTCCGGAGAAAGTGATCCCGGATTTTCCTGAGCACCTGCGCGCCCTCAAAGTCGCCAAGTTTCCGCACACCGCGTGGCAGCTTCTGGAACACATGCGCATCGCGCAGTGGGACATCCTGGAATTCAGTCAGAATGGCAAGCATGACTCGCCTCCATGGCCGAGCGGATATTGGCCAAAGACCGAAGCACCGCCCGACCGGCACGCGTGGAAGAAAAGCATGGATCAATTCTTTGCCGAGTTGAAGACAATGGAGCAGTTGATAACAAATCCGGATACCGATCTGTTTGCGAAGATTCCACACGGCGAGGGCCAAACGATCGTCCGCGAAGCGCTGGTGCTGGCGGATCACAATTCCTATCACCTTGGCCAGATGGAGATGTTGCGAAAGGCGCTGGAAGGGGAATAGGAATGCGATCAGTGCGACTCCTGTTCGTCTGCAGTTCTGGTTAGCGACCTCGAGCTAGTTTGGAGATTGCCGGCGCGAAAGTATCGGGCGCCAGCTGATTCGCGGTAACGAATCGTGGAGCGATATCCACCGGGATGCCCCTCATCGTATCGAGCCTGTGCTGAACGGCAGGGCGAATTACGCCCAGCCGCGTGAGCATATCTTTCGCTTTCGCGTAATCGCCGGTAGCTTCAATCGTCAGCAATTCATGTGTGAGATCGGTGACCGCGTCACTGATCTTGTCGAGATTCACGGAATAGGTGCCGTTCGAATTGGGTACGAATCCGCCTTTGTCGATCAGGTAGTTGAACTGCAGTGCCATTCCTTTGCCGTGTGCTTCCGCAGTTCCGAAACGCAAAGTCCGGAATGACGATGCGAGGAAGGTCGTGTAGAGCTGACGGCGCGCCGTCGCGTCCGACTTGAGCACGTCGCCGAGCTTCATTTCCTCGGCGTGCTCCATCATGTAACCAAGCGCCCACAGGCCGGTAATGTCGGCCTTAGCCTCTTCGATTGCACTATAGATTTCCTTGAGCTCAAGGCGCGGGTTGGTTTCGCGGCCATTAATGGTGATCTGATGCGGACCCAGGCCGTGCATCAGTTCATGCGCGAGGATGTGGGTGAAGAAGGGCTCGAAGGCAACGTCTTTGCGTTCATCGGCGGCGATCATGTGTTCGGCGATCGGCTGCAGCACGCTCTTGAACTTTGCCTCCTGCACGTTGCGCAGCATCACGCGCTTCGATCCCTTTTGCTGCACCACGCGGTCATCGTTCGGCAAGTTATAAGCCGCGGTCTGCACACCGTGCGCGCCATCGCCGGTGGCAATGATCTCATTCACAACGCGAATTGGCGCGGCAGCTCCGAGTTTCGCGTTGCGATATTTCGGATCTTCCGGAAGATTGTTTTCGATCTCCTGCAGATGCGCGGCGAAAGTAGCCAGCTTCTTGCTCTCTGCATCGTCGCGAAGATTCACATAGGCTTCGAAGGCGGCCTTGTAGCCGAACAGCTCATCGTTATAGGTCTCATACGGACCGATCGTGATATCCAGCGGCGCGTCCAGGTCCATCCACGCCATGTCGCTTTCGTAGTAGTCGTTGGATTCGTACGCTGCCGCACGTTTAGTAAGAAAATCCTTCAGGCTGGCGTTGTCAGTGAGCGCAGCAGCCTCGCGTAACAAGGCAGCGCCGCGGGTCAATTCGTCCTTATACTCCTGGCTGTAGGGAACGATCGTGAGCTTGCCGGCCGCGTCCCGCCTGATCACCGTAAAAAATCCCGTTGCTTGCTCTTGTTGATCTTTCGGCAAGGTTTTCACCCAGCTCTCGAACTCTGCCTTCGTCATGTCTTCCGGATAGAAATTAGCCCCTTCTGGTTTTCGCGGCGGCACACCGGGCATAAAGGCCTTGTTGTCTTCGAGATTCGACCACGGCCCCTTATTGATCCAGTAATAGCTGAGGCGTGCCTGGCCGATCGGTGTCCTCTCGCCCTTGAGCTTTTCGTACGTCGCCAGATTGCCGCTCCAGTACTGCTTCATGAAAACTGCGTTCAAAATCTGCGCGGCTTCAATCAGTTTGGGGAGCGCCTGTTTGTCGCCTGCGGAAAGGGTGCTGGTGTCGACCTGCAAAGGCGTGGGAGCAAAACGCGCGGCGAGCCGATGCAGCTGGGTCGCGTCAGGGAAAGAATTCCTGGATTTTGTTTGGGCTACGGTCATGACACTCGAAAGAAGAATGAAAAAGATAACGCTGGCTTTCATGTGGACACTCCGCCGCACAGACCGGTGCGGACCTGCACGGCACCGTAAAACGGACAAGTGTACCGAAAAGCACCAAAGGTTGCGAACCGAGACACTAGATCGTGTCTAATTCTTCCACGGTGCGTTCATTGCGCACATTGCCAGTGTTCAGCGTGCTCTTCGGCTCGAGCAGCACGATGTGGACTTCCTCTTCCGCGCTGGGCAGGTGCTCCGTTCCGCGGGGAATGATGACGAATTCGCCCGGTCCGACGTTCATCTCCCGCTCCGCGCCATCCTCGAGATAGCGCATTCGCAGTTGTCCTTTTACGACGAGGAACAGTTCGTCCTCATGATCGTGATGGTGCCACACGAACTCACCTTTCAGCTTCACGACCTTCACGTGCGCGTCATTGACTTCCCCCACGATCTTCGGCGAGTAATATTCGGTAAACCGAGAGAGTTTCTCGGCGAGATTCACTTTCTGGATCATAGCCGCCTCCAGCTACCCGTGATTCGGCACTTCATCCACTTTTTCCTGCCTTTCGTCAGAGATCGCGTGCTCTTCCGTTCGAAAACTTCCAGACTGCTTACTGGAGATGGCGAGTACAGATTATCGGATTCCCGCTAATCACGTCTTAGCGTGTGGAAAGTCACCGCCAAGTGACGCTTTTGGGAGTACATACAGGCAACACAGTTTGTGTACCGCGAGGTCGGCTCATGAAAGCTGCAGCGGTCTTTGCATCCCGGGTTATCGCTCTCACCGTCATCCTGATCATTGTTTTCATGATCGCAACCAACGTGGCTGGAATGAACGGCGCGCCCGCCACGAAGCTGACCGCACCCACTCAGGCTGAGCAGGCGCAGCAGGCCGCGGCCACGCTTCCACCAGCGCTGGCCTACACATTCCTGGTATCCCTGGTGATCGCGTGGATCATCCAAAACGCGCGCTGGCGAGGGCTGAAACTCATTGCAGCCCTGACTTTCACGTTCTACGGGTTGATGACGTTCATCACTCAGATCGAAAGCTTTGTTTACCTGCGGTCGAAAATGCCGCCCGGACTCATCAGGCAGCTTTTCGTCATGGGAGCCGTGATCGCCGTCCTCTTTGTCCCGATCGCTGTGCTCGTCATGGGAAAAGTCCGTGGTCCGGAGGAGCCGTCAAAGCTCGAAGGTGGCCCTACTCCGGCGAGCCAGGCAGCGCGGTTCGCGATTCTCGGTCTGGTGTACGTGGTGCTTTATTACCTCTTCGGACGATATGTCGCCTGGCAAAATCCGGAGCTGCGTCTTTATTACACCGGATCCACCGAGCTCACGAGCTTCTTCCAGCAGATGCGTTCCACTGTTGTATCCATGCCGTGGATGCTGCCGTTGCAATTTGGCCGCGGCCTGCTGTGGGCGTTGTTTGCCTATCCCGTGGTCAGAATGTTGAAAATGACGCGAGTGGAAACCGCCTGCACAATCGCGGCACTGTTTGGAGTCTGGAGCTTCGTCCTGTTGATGCCGAATCCACTGATGCCGGCTTCGGTTGCGCACAGCCATTTCTGGGAGACGCTGTGGTGCGATCTGCTCCTGGGCGCAATTGTGGGATGGGTTCTGGCTAGGGAGATGCACGCCCGGCCATCGCACGGACAGCTTCAGGCGCCCCAAGTTGAGAAGATGGGCGAAGCAGAGGGCGCACATCCCTTGCTGTGATCAACGGGGCAGCTAAGCTGCCTTTGTAACTTTCTGCAACTTTTCTCGCGCGTCCTCCGTATCTAGCTGGCAAGGGGACGTGTTCCCCGACGAGGAGCTCGTATGCGTCGAGCACGAAAGTTGCAGCTTGCCTTCGTCCTTCTGTTGAGTGTCTTCACTCTGGCTTCAGACACTTCTCCAGCGACCTTGAATTCCAGCATAGACAAGCAGTTCGTCACTGCCGGGCGAATCGAGCTGAATCTCTCGGCCGGCGGCTACGTGATTCGCGGCACACCCGACAGCCGAATTTCGATCGAGCTGAGCCCGTCGCAGGCGCCCCACGTGCGTGCCGACGTAAAGATCGAGGGCAACCATGCCCGCATCTACGTGAGCGGGCCTGAGCACAATTTTCAGGCCACCATTTATGTTCCTCAGCGCAGTGACCTGATAATCAATCAGAGCGTTGGGGACCTGCGGATTCAGGCAGTGGAAGGGAACAAGGATGTCGATCTCGATGTTGGCTCGCTGAAGATCGATGTACCCAAAGCCGCCGACTATGCCAGCGTTGACGCAACCGTGCGCATCGGCTCGTTGAAGGCGCCGGCCTGGAACGCGCAGCGCGACGGCTTCTTTCGCTCCTTCGAGGCGCACGGTCAGGGGAAGTACAACTTAAATGCGCATGTCGGGGTGGGTGATATGACCCTCAGCGAGGCCGAGCGCTTGTAGTACCTAAAAGGACAATCTTGCCGCGATAAGACCGCACACCAGCGGCAGAGGAACGAAAGGGCGCAGCACGATGCGCCCTTTCAGCGTTTCGTCCCGACTCAGCTCGTGCCCCTATGCGGCAGCGAAACGCATCGCGAACCTGGCCACTACCGGATGCACCAGCTGGCAGAAATCGCGAAACGACATTCGAATCAGCTCGCTGTGATATCCGGCGTTGAATACGATCTCGTGATCGTGCGTCAGCGACTCTTCTACATACACCGGCACGTTATAGAGATTACCGAACGGCGGCATCGCACCCAGTTCGCAATCGGGGAAGGCGCGATCGAACTCTTCCTCTGTCGCCAGGGTGACGAACCTCGCGCCCATCATCGACCGGAAGAGCGGTAAGTCGAGCTGCTTGTTCGCCGGCAACACTGCCATGGCGAGGCAACCATCCGCGTTCACGATCACCGTCTTGGCCAGCTCTTTGCCCGGAACGTGAGCGACGGCAGCCGTCCCCTGCGCTGTGTAGGTAGTGGAGTGAATGATGGTGGTAAAAGGCGTGTGATGTCTTTGCAGGAACTCTTCTAACCTGAGAACTGGCATGATGACCTCCTCTATGCCCGCCCAGCCCGGCGCCTTGAAATAAGTTGATCGGCTTATTCAAGTCGCGAGTGAAAAAAGGGGCAGCGAGAGCCGCCCCTGGGGAATTTACTCAAGCACCACGATATTCTTCTTCGCGCAAATCTCCTTCAGGATTTTTGGCCAGACGGTTACGGAAACTTCTCCGAGATGCGCTTTGCGCAAGAGCAGCATCAGAGTGCGTGATTGCCCTATGCCGCCTCCGATTGAAAGCGGTATCTGGTGATTCACAATCGCCTGGTGATAGGGAAATTTAAGAAAGTCGCTCTGGCCCGACATTTCCAGTTGTTTCTTCAGTGACTCCGCATCCACACGTATCCCCATGGAGGTCAGCTCGTGGCGGCGCTGCGTCACGTGATTCCACACGAGAATATCGCCATTCAGCCCGTGGGTATCCTCGCCGGTCTCGCGGCTGGTGCTTGTAACCCAGTCGTCGTAATCGGCGGCGCGCATCTCGTGCGGATAGCCATCGGCAAGCGGCCAGCCAATCCCAATGATGAAAACCGCTGGGTATTTTTGCAGGATCTTCGTCTCGCGCTGCTTGCGGGGAAGATCAGGAAAGATGTCCAGCAGCTCTTCGGCATGGAGAAACGTGAGTTGTTCCGGCAGATTCGGATAACGAGGATCTCTGAGCTGAGGAAACATCTGCTGAACAAAGCGTTCTGTCCCGACCAGCACGCGCCAAATCGCGCTGACGATCTCCTTCAGGAACTTGAGACTGCGATCGCCGGCCGTGATGGCGCGTTCCCAATCCCACTGATCGACATAACAGCTGTGGTCGTGATCGAGGAAGTAGTCTTTGCGCACAGCCCGCATGTCGGTGCAGATTCCCTCGCCAGGCTTGCAGTCGAACTGGCGCAGGGCCATCCTCTTCCACTTCGTTGCCGCCTGCACTACCTGTGCATCCACCGGGTGCTGGTTTCGATCGTTGGAGATGTGAAATTGAATCGGAGTACGCGAGCCGTCGCGGTCGAGCATGTCGTTGACGCCGCTCTCGACGTCTACGATGAGCGGAACCGTTACCATCATCAGGTTCAACTCGCGGCAAAGATTCTCTTCAATGTATTCCTTCGCCGCGAAGATAGCCTGCTGCGTCTCGCGAGGCGTAAGCAGCGAATGATAGTCGCTGGGAAGAATGCGTTCGAGTTCGTTATAGTCGCCTATGCCGGGACCGGCCAGGTCGGCCCGTTTGTCGAGTGTGAGAGTGGACATTGCTGCCTCCGTAGGAAAACAGCTCGTTGGGCCCGAAGCGGTTTGTTGGGTTAACACCACCACAGTTCGCTGAGCCTCGCAGTGCCGAGAATCACCGGTATCTGTGCGCTCACGAGATCCGTTGCTGGCCGAGCCTTTAAGATGAATTCATGAGACTGGGAGCGACTTCGTGAGAGTAGCCGTCGCCGGCGCGACCGGCGTATTGGGACGCGCGCTGATCCCTCAATTGCTGGATGCCGGTTACAAAGTTCGTGCGTTGGTTCGTGACCAGCAACGAGCTCGAGAGCTGTTTACCCTGGAAAAACACCCAGAGCTGGATTTCGCCGAAGCCGATTTGCTGGAGCGCGGGCTGGAATCCCGCCTGACCGCGGTGTTTTCGGGCTGTGACGCAGTGATCCATGCGGCAACGGCAATTCCTTCTGATCCGTCGCTGCCCGGAGCATGGGACAGGAACACGCAAATCCGAATCCGCGGCACCGGGAGATTGCAGCGCGCTGCTCTAGAAGCGAACGTCGGGACCTTCCTGCTGCAGAGCATCGTGATGGCATATCCGGATGGCGGAGATCAGTGGCTTGACGAGACCACTCACATCGATAGCTCTCCCATGCGGCGGGCGATCACGCATCCAGTGGCAATTATGGAATCGATGATGTACTTGTTTCGCCGTCAGTCAAAACCCATACGCTGGTGCATCTTGAAGGGCGGCTTGTTTGTTGGTCCGGGAACAGGCCAGGATCGATTGCTGGAGCGACTGCGCGCGGGAAGGGAAGTAGTTCCCGGCGATGGGCGAAATTTTGTTTCGCTGGTGAACGTGGAAGACGCTGCGGCAGCCTATGTTGCCGCCCTTGCGCGCGCCGCGTCTGGTTCCGTCTTCAATATCTGTGACGAACCGATTCGCTATGGCGACTATGTCGACCGCCTGGCAGAAATGTTCCATGCACCCCAACCGGTTCGCGATTCATCGAAAGCGTGTCCCCCTTCGTGGCGATGCACCAGCCAGCGGGCTCAGGACGAATTGGGATGGACTCCAGAGCACGGCATCTGGCCGAAAATAGCGGAGCCGGTGGGAGGTAGCTAAGTGAGCGATAAAGATACGTTGAACGAGTTGAGCGCACTCCTGGTAGCGCAGCAGCGCATGATCAGTTCACTGAAGACGGAAGTCGAGGCCCTGAAGAATATGATGTTCGAACATCGTCCTCCATTTCGAGAGGAATTCGAACGGCAGCGCGCCAAGCTCGTAACCTCGAAGCCGAAGGATGAGGAGGCCCGCGCCCGTGTGGAAGCCGCTCTCCAGCGGCTGGAAGACCTCGACGAATAAGGAGAACGTGTGCACCGGCTGACCCTCGGCGATTTCGAACTGACTATTCTCTCCGACGGCAACTATCTGCTCGATGGTGGCGCCTTTTTTGGCGTCATCCCCAAGGTGATGTGGTCGAAGCGCATGCAGCCGGACGATTTGAATCGCCTGAGCTGCGGGCTCAATTCCGTACTGGTTCGCGGCGGCAAAAAGACAGTGCTCATCGAGACCGGTATCGGAAACAAGATTCCCGACCGCATGAAGAAGATCTATGCGCCCGAGGAAAAATTGCTGCAGAGCTTCGATGCCGCCACCGTCGCGCCCGACGAGATCGACGTCGTTATCAACACGCACCTGCACTTCGATCACTGCGGATGGAACACCACATACCGTAATGGTCGCGCCGTCCCCACGTTTCCCAATGCGAAATACTATGTTCAGCGCGGCGAATGGGAGTACGCTCAGCGTGCCACCGAGCGCGATCGCATCAGCTACATCCATGACAACTACAACCCGTTGGTCGAATCAGGACAGATGGAGCTGATCGACGGCGCGCGCGAGTTGCTGCCCGGTATTTCTGTCGAAGTCTATCCGGGGCACACGCAGCATCTTCAGGCCGTGAACTTGGAGAGCAATGGCAAACGCGCCTGTTACATCTCGGACCTGATCCCAACTGCCTCGCATCTCGATATCGCTTGGGGTATGGCGTTTGATCTTTTTCCGCTGGATACCATTGCTAGTAAAAAGAAGTTCTACGCGCGCGCGATTCCTGAGAATTGGCTGGTGATTTTCACGCACGATCCGAAAGTGCCGTGGGCATATGTGGATCTGACAGAGGATGGAAAGTATGTGGCGGGAGCGGTTTCCGATAGTGCCGAGCGTAGCGAACGCTCTGCTGTCTAGCTACTCTACTGCGAGCTTCACTTCTTCCTTTTCGCAGTGGACGCTAAGGGTCTGCGTAGAGCTCTCCGCGAGATTTGCTGTGATCGTGTTAGCTAAATCGTAGTACTGCTCCGGCGCCTGTATGCGCACGCGGATGGAGTGTTTACCCGCAGGAATCTGAATCTTGTCGAAGTTGTGTCCTTCCGTCTTGCGGAAGACAATCAACTTTTTCTTCGCTTCGCCGTGCAAGGCTTCCGTATATTTCAGCTTCCCGTCAACCCAGAGTGAGATCTTTGCCGCTGAAAACGGATGTTCTACGTCGATGCGCAAGCTCGCATCGGACTGCGAAACCGGAATGCTCTTCTTGCGACTTGGTTCGCTCGACTCATCGTCAACGCTGGCGACGATTGGCCGAGGAGCAGGAATGGGCGCTGCGGCCACAGCATTCGTCTTAGGCACGGAGGTGAATGGCGGCTTCGAAGATTGCGCCGTCAGCGCAACCGGCTTCATCCGCTGCCGGCCAAACGCAATCAAGCTCACGACAGCGACCAGTGCAATGGCCGCGAAAGCGTATAGTTTCCGGCGCGACATTGCTGCCCCTGCAACGGCTTCCGCCGGGGGATTCGCCGTCTTTGACGGAACGTATGGCTGCGTAGCTTGCACTCCACGAGCACTTGATTGACTCGTCTTGGGGGACGTGACCGTAAGCAGTCCGGGGACAGGGGCGTCTTCATTGCCTTCCCTCAGCTGCTCTCGCAATTTGGCGAGATCACCTGCCAATTCCGTTCCTGTCTGATACCGCTGGTCCAGCTCCTTGGCAATCGCCCGCGAGACGATCTGATCGATTTCCGCCGGCAGAGCAGGATTGATCGTAGTAAGAGGTAGGGGGTTGTTGTTCACGACCTTGAATCCGATGGTGCTGATGCCGTTTCCCTGGAAAGGCCGATGCCCCACCAGCATTGTGTAGAGCACCACGCCGAGTGAGAAGATATCTGAGCGCCCATCCACCGAGTGCCCCGTAAGTTGTTCGGGCGACATGTAGGCGGGCGTCCCCATCAGAACGCCGGACTGAGTGCGCTGCGATAAGTCCAGCTTCGCCACGCCAAAGTCCATGATCTTGGCATGCTCGTCTTCCGTGATCATGATATTGGCGGGTTTGATATCGCGATGCACCACGCCGCGCGCGTGCGCATAGGCCAGTGCTTCGGCAACTTCCTGTGCGAGTCGAAGGGCGGTTTCGAGAGGAACCTTGGCGTATCCGGGAGCGAGCAGCTTCTTCAAAGTCTGTCCGGCAACGTACTCCATCACGATGTACGGTGCATGGGTCTCCGGATCTTCGGCAACGTCATACACGGTAACGATTCCCGGGTGCGACAGCCTTCCCGCTGCCTGGGCCTCCAGTATGAAGCGCATGCGAAACTCGGCTTCATCGTCGTCCTCTTGCCCCAGGGAGAGAGTTTTGATGGCAACGATGCGGTCGATCTTGGGATCGCGTGCCTGGTACACCACGCCCATCGACCCGCGTCCGAGCTCCGACAGAATCTCGTACCGCCCGAACGAAACGTTGCTGGAGGAAGTTGAGCTCATGAGTGCGGGACAAATAACACCAGAGTAAGAGTACTTCCCTCCTTGCCCTCAGCCATCAACCGTTTCACTCCTGATAGTGACGGAAGTAACCTTCTGAAACCCAGCCACGGTAGCTGGATGTGACGCCTCAACGTCCGGCAGGCGGTCACGATTCAGGACAACCTCGGTGGAAATGCCCACTTCCTACTAATAGCCCGATACATTCCGCAACACACCATAGGCTGTGCAAAATCAACTACTTCAGAAAAGGAGCCAGCATGAAACTGGAATCGTTGAACTCGCTCTTTACCGAGCAATTGCAAGACCTTTATTCCCTTGAGCAGCAGATTATTGAGGCCTTACCCAAAATGATCGAGAAGTCGAATTCGTCGCAACTGAAGGCGGGACTTAGCGAGCACCTGCAGCAGACCAAAGGCCAACTTTCAAGGCTCGATCGCATCTTCGACCAGATTCCCGATGCCGATCGCAAAGGGCAGAAGTGCAAGGGCATGGAAGGAATTATCAAAGAAGGTGAGGAGATCGTTAAGGCCAAGGGTGACCCTGAAGTTCGCGACGCCGGGATCATCTCCGCTGCGCAGCGTGTCGAGCACTATGAAATCGCGAGCTACGGTTGCGCACGTACCTACGCACATCTGCTTGGCCGCGACCAATGGGCGCAATTGCTCCAGCAGACGCTGGATGAAGAAAAACAGGCTGATCAAAAACTGAACCAACTCGCCGAGAAGGTCAACGTGGAAGCAAGAGCCGCCTAGTTCGTATGCACCGATCATCGCGTCCCGCTGCCGCATAGGAGCGGGGCGCGAAATTATTCAGGCGGAACCGCCTCGTTTGTCTCCGCCGACTGACCACTTTGATTTCCGCGCAGATCGACTGCGGACACTGAGTAGTAGTAACGTTTCCCGGGCGTGACACCGTTATCGCGATAGGCAGGCGACTTCACCAAATCACTGTTGATCTTCGCTGGCTGGCCACCCTCTTCGCGACGGAAAACGTTGTAACCGGCCAGATCGCTTTCCATATTCGGCGCCCAGGTCAAATCAATGAAGGGTCTTTGGCCCGCGCCGGAAGAAACGGCTTGTACCCCAGTAGGAACGGCCGGCGGGAACACGTCGACCACATCGACGATGACCGGCAGCGAGTCGTTGCCTTCTACCTGCACTGGCTGTCCAAGCGGTCCTTTGAACTGTGTGACTGTGGTCACGCGATATTGGTATTTCTGCTGCCACTCAAAGCTATGGTCGACAAAACTGATCTCCCGTTCTCCATTCCACGGGAACTCGCCTACGATCAGCTCTCCTCGCTTGACCAGAGGGTTCGACGACAGAGTACCGAGAGCGGCCTGGCGATATACGCGATACGCAAAGCTCAGCTTGTCTGATTTTGGCGCAGCCGCTGGAGCGGTCCACCGAAGCTCCGGGCCATCTGCCGTGACTTGCGATTCCACATGCTCGGGAGGCGGAAGTGTCGGAGCCAGCGGTATCTCCACCTGGTTCGACAAGCCTGCCGACTTGCCTTTCACGTTCTGATCGTCGAGGGCGTAGATCGCAAACGCATCGGAATTCTGCTGCTCAAGCTGGGCAGGCAACGTGTCCGTGAACGTGGCGCGCGGAATCTGCTCAGCGTGCGTCCAATGTGCCAGCTGACTGGATACGTCACCCACCTTCTGCTCGCAATGGATCATGGGGAAGTCACGCAATCCGCGACAAATCTGTGTCGGCCCGGGGTGGCGGATGTTTGCGCGATCGGTAGTCTGATGTGCAGGAGTCCAGCTTAGAAAGACTTTATCGCCCTTGCGTACTGCAGAAAGGTCATCGACTGGCCGCGGCAGTCCCAGTGACGGCGGCTGCGGCGCTCCGGGCGTGCCACACCCAATCAGCAGGCACAGCATCGCGCTCGACAGCAGGCAGAGGGGAACTCTCATGCGAAGTTACGAGGATACAGGGTTCAGAGAGGAAGTTTCCAGCAGAACGGCATGGGAATTTAGATTGAAGGTTTCAGATTGCAGATTGATCTGCACAACCAATCTGCAATCTTCAATGAGCAACTCTTCAATGCCTTACAGGATGTACCGCGACAGATCCTGATCTTTCACGATGTCAGAGAGAGTCTTGCGCACATAATCGCCGTCAACGTTTACCGACTTCTCTTTCATGTCAGGCGCGTTGAAGCTGATCTCGTCGAGCACGCGCTCCATGATGGTGTGCAAACGTCGCGCGCCGATGTTCTCGGTGCCTTCATTCACGCGGAATGCAAATCGTGCCACCTCTTCCAGTGACTCCTGCGTGAACTCCAGCTTCAAGCCTTCCGTTTCCAGCAGCGCCGTGTACTGCTTCACCAGCGACGACTTCGGCTCGGTCAGAATCTTGATGAAGTCTTCGACCGTGAGGGACTGCAACTCCACGCGGATGGGGAATCGGCCCTGTAGCTCTGGAATCAGATCGCTTGGCTTGGAGACATGGAATGCGCCAGCCGCCACGAACAGAATGTGATCCGTGCGCACCATCCCGTAACGCGTGTTGACCGTTGTTCCTTCGACGATCGGCAGAATGTCGCGCTGCACACCTTCGCGCGAAACGTCGGGACCGTGCCCGCTTTCGCGTCCGGCGATTTTGTCGATCTCGTCGAGGAAGATGATGCCCGACTGCTCCACGCGCTCAACGGCAACTCGCGTAACTTGGTCCATGTCGATCAGGCGCTGTTCTTCTTCCTGTACCAGGTAATCGAAAGCCTCGCTGACCTTCATCTTCCGCTTCTTCGTACGCTGGCCGAAGATGTTGGGCAGCATGTCCTTGATGTTGACGTCCATCTCCTCCACGCCCTGGTTGGAGATGATTTCA
The DNA here is from genome assembly GCA_963826275.1 of Terriglobia bacterium. GTDB lineage: Bacteria > Acidobacteriota > Terriglobia > Terriglobales > Acidobacteriaceae > JAJPJE01. The sequence goes on from CAWGWI010000018.1 coordinate 43,108, forward strand.
AATGCCGGGAACGATTTCTCGCGCGTCTCCAATTCCACGATGCGGTCGTCGAGTTTGCCTTCGCGTAACTGCTGACGCAGTTTCTCGCGCGTTCGTGAACTGGATTCGCCCGGAAGTTGGTGCTGATCCGCCTGCGCGCCGTCGCCAGGACGCGCGGTGAAGCCCACGCCGCTCGGCAACAGCAAGTCGAGCAGGCGCTCTTCGGCATTCAATTCGGCCTTATCGGCAACGTCTTCGAGCTTTTCTTCGCGAACCATGTCGATCGAGATCTCAACCAGATCGCGGATCATCGATTCCACATCGCGGCCCACGTAGCCGACTTCCGTAAACTTCGAGGCCTCGACTTTCAGGAATGGTGAGTTCGCCAGCTTTGCCAGCCGGCGCGCGATTTCGGTTTTTCCCACGCCCGTCGGCCCGATCATGATGATGTTCTTGGGAATGATTTCTTCCGCCAGCTCCGGCGTCAGCTTTTGCCGCCGCATGCGATTGCGCAGCGCAATTGCCACGGCACGTTTTGCCGCGTGCTGGCCTACAACGTACTTATCAAGCTCGCTGACAATCTCACGCGGTGTGAGGTCGTCCAGTGCAAGCTGCTCTTCTTCTGAGGTTCCGGGTAAATAAATAGCCATGTATTACTGCTCCAAATCCCTGTTACCGTGGTGCCCCAGCGGTGTGTCCTGCCTTCGGATACGAACCTGGGTTAACGATTTTCTTTTCTGATCACAAACTTCAATCCCGACCAGACCTCGTCGATCGCACAAACCTTGATATCGACTAGCCCCCGGGCGAGTCCAATTTCGCGCACAACATTTTCGTCGAGTTCTGTCACGATTTTCGATGCCTTCTTTGGCCACCCGATCCAGATCATGCCTGCCGTATCAAGGTGATCCATCGTGCTACTAAAACGGGCGGCCACGTCACTCCGCGTCTTCGCGAAACCAACCACTACGTTGATCGGGGCCGCTGCGGATTTGATGATCTTCACGCCCTTCGGGAGTTCCCCGAGCGTCTGGCCAAATCCATCAGGCGCCCCTAGCAGCAGCACGCGATGATTTTCCTTGATGCCGATCTTCTTCACCAACGGCGTTCCCGAATAGCCCGCCATGGCGGCTCCAATCTTCCATCCGGCGCTATAGCTCTTCTATCGCGAATGTCTCATTTGTATAGATGCACAACTTGCCCGCAATCTTCATTGCAGCTTCAGCGATCTCCCGGGCCGACATATCAGTATGGTCGATCAGAGCCTGGGCTGCTGATTGCGCAAACGGACCACCGCTGCCGATGGCGGCAATGCCGCTTTCCGGCTCGATCACATCACCCTGCCCGCTGATCAGGAACGTCTGCGTCCGATCGGCGACGAGCAGCAGTGCTTCCAGATGCCGCAGAGCTTTGTCAGTTCGCCAGTCTTTGGCCAATTCAACCGCTCCTCGCCCCAGGTTGCCGTGATACTGCTCCAGCTTGGCCTCAAAGCGACTGAACAGCGAGAACGCATCTGCCGTGGATCCAGCGAAACCAGCCAGGATCTTCTCCTGGAACATGCGCCGGATCTTGCGCGCATTGTGCTTGATCACATGTTCGCCAAGGGTGACCTGACCGTCGCCGGCCATCACCACCTGGTCGCCCTTGCGCACACATAGGACGGTGGTAGAGCGAATTTTGGGAAATCGAGGACTGGTTTCTTTTTGAGCCGCCACGAGCTTGCGCGGCGGTAATGCTAAATGCTTCGTTTTCATGAGGACAATTCCTGATTATAACAGCCGGAAACGCGCTCTACCTGGTGTGCTCAGCGCCACCGGCATAGGAAATGTGAGCCAACGTTGCTATCCCCGGTTGCTGGCGCCCCGGGCCGTGCGCGCAGCTGGGATGGAAGTATGTGCGGCGCCCAGTCCGACAGTCTGAAGGAAGCTGCCTCGCGGCCGTGTCAGCAGGGTGCGATAGGCGTTTCGTGCAAACGTCTGGACCAGGAATCCCAGAACGCCGGCCTCCTGATCCTTCGCATCCTGCGACTCGTACCACTCGGGTCTTGGAATGGCGATTCCCGAGAACGCTTCGGTCCAATGATGTTCTACTCCAAGCGCCATGGCGTAAGGTAGCCAGCTCTGGAATTTCTCTGACGGCACTCTCTCCAGGTGGTCGTGCTCCACCGAGTTCATGAAGTCCTGAAAGCCGCGTACATGGGCGTAAACGCTCTGGCCCAGCGCGCTCTTCGGAGAAAACGCCTTCAGCCACAGCATGGTCAGGACGACGGAAACAATCAGAGCCGCCGCAACGATGATCGCAGAGTTCTTGCTGCTGGCGAACAGCAGAATGCAAAGATACGCTCCGGCCACCAATGCCTGCCCAGCCCACTGCGGCAGTTGAAACGTGGCCAGGAAATCCGGGTCAAAGCGGTACAGGCCTTTCTTGCGCAGGACGGCAAACACGTCGTTTCGGATGATCGGCACGATGGAGTAGAAGCGCTGGTACAAGCTCGACAACTTCGTCCATTCGCCGCCGTAAAAGATATGGAACAGCGCGGTGCGCTCATGCGGTGCCAGCACCGTCCACGTATCTTTGGTCCGAATGCAACGCAGGATATAGTCCTGGCCGTCGAACGCGACGCCCTCATCTGGCTGGCATTCTTCCATGCAAATGAAGCCCCGCACGGCAAGATCGACGATCGTCGCCACCACATCGCGCGGATCAAGCTTATCGTCGATGATCACGCCGACTTCAGCCGGCGTCAGGCCGTCGGGCGGCCCGTACTGCGGAGCATAGGTCGGCGGAACACGCCGCACGCGATAGAGCTGGATTCCGATGATGAGCGCCAGCACCACGATCGGCAGTACAAAAATGGGATTCACGCTCAAGGAAGCCGCAGCGCGCTTCCACAAACTCTCTTCTGTGAATAGTCCAGTTGAAAACACTACGTCTGCCGTGCACGGATGCCCGTATGAAAGTGGCCCCGGGCACTCGACTTGCACGGTCTTGCTTGTCTCCAGCGCGGGCACAAGCTTCAGGCCTGAATCAACGATGTAGCTGCCTTGCGCGCGGAATTGCTCCGCCACAATATCGGGCAACTGAATTGTGACTGTAGAGCGCTGTACTGGACCGGCCCAGTGCTCGCCCGCGCGCCACACCAGTTCATCGCGATCGCGCAGAAAGCGAACTTGCGGGGACACCGAATAGCTGATCTTGATCTCCGACGCGCCTCCACTCAGGATCGACAGTTCCAGAAGATTGCCGATATTGCGCTGAGAAAAAGAGAGCTTCTGACCGTTGCCGTCGCTAACCTCGAGGATCTCAATCTCGCGCGGAGTGCGCAGTCCAAAAGCGCCTTGAAACGCGCTTTGCGTTCGCCACACGATCGCGCCGGCTGGCAGCCATGGAGTAAAGCGCTCGACCACAATCGCGCTGCCATCGGTTTGAACCGCTACCGTTGTATCGAGCGAAGTTAACGCGACCTGGGCGGATGCGCCGGCACACAGACAGAAGAAAGCAATCGCTATGCGCCAGCGTTGAGCCATCCAGCATGGTTTATCTGAAATGAATGGGCGGTACAAGGCTTTCTTCTGATGCCTTTAGTCATCGACATGTGTGATATGGTCTTGCACATTTTGAGGGCCAAGTTACATGGCTGAAACAGTTGCCACGGGCATGTCGCAGAGAGACCGCTTCCACGCGGTCACCGCCAGTTTTCTGGGATGGACCCTCGACGCATTTGACTTCTTCATAGTCATCTTCCTCTTCGACGCGCTGGCCGCCCAGTTTCATGTATCGAAGGCCATGATCGTGGCTACGGTTACCGCAACGTTAGCGACGCGTCCACTGGGAGCGCTTCTGTTCGGACTGGCGGCAGACCGCTACGGGCGCCGCATTCCGCTGATGGTGGATGTCATTTTCTTCTCCGTTGTAGAAGTGCTCTGCGGGTTCTCGGTGAACTTCACCATGTTCCTCATCCTGCGCCTTCTTTATGGCATCGGCATGGGAGGGGAATGGGGCGTGGGCGCATCGCTCGCCATGGAAAGTGCGCCGCTTCGCTTGCGTGGAGTTCTTTCGGGATTCCTGCAGAGCGGTTACTCGTTCGGCTATCTGCTGGCTGCTATCGCAGCGCGGTTGATCCTGCCCAACTTCGGCTGGCGCTGGATGTTCTGGGTTGGAGGCATCCCCGCGTTGCTGGCTCTCTACATACGCACTAAAGTTCCGGAATCGGAAGCCTGGCAGCAGCACAAACTACCGACGATTGGCGCCATCTTGCGAGAAATGCAGCGCCACTGGAAACACTTCTGCTTTCTCGTCGTGCTGATGACGCTGATGATGTTCCTTTCGCACGGCACGCAGGATCTCTATCCTGACTTTCTCAAGCACGAGCACGGCATCGCACCGAACACAGTCGCGTACATCGTGATGCTCTACAACGTAGGGGCGATCCTCGGAGCCATCCTCTTTGGTCAAATATCCGAACGATTCGGCCGCCGTTACGGCATGCTCGTTGCATTGTTGTTGGCACTGTTGATGATTCCGTTGTGGGCTTTCGGTTGGACCGTCGGCATCCTCGCGTTGGGAGCATTTCTCATCCAGATGGGCGTACAAGGCGCTTGGGGTGTCATTCCCGCCCACCTGATTGAAGTTTCACCAGACGCTACTCGTGGACTAGTGCCGGGACTCGCGTATCAGCTGGGAATCCTGATCGCAGCACCTACGAACTCGATCGAGTTCGCCCTGCGTAACGCGGTGGGCTATCGTTGGGCTTTGGCAGGTTTTGAGACGATCACTATCATTCTGTTGGCGATCGTGGTCTGGCTCGGACGCGAAGAGCGGGGGAAAATCCTTGCCAAACCGTTGGCCGCCTCCAGAGCGGAAGCGTCTTAGGATCGCATCTCAGAACAGGCGTTCTTGCCTGCGCAGATTCCCGAATGTTCCGATGTTCGTAAGGCTCAGCGCGAAGCGGTACTGATTTTCATTCCGCACGGCGCCCAGCGCCAACCGCCGGAACTCCACGCTCACCCCACAGCAATCCCAGTTGTAACTGCTTTGGATCGCAGCGTATTGCAAGTACTGATTGCTGACGTCGAATCCGATATTCGTCGCCGCGCTGATTCCGCGCTTGTTCGGATTGCCATAGCCGATCAGCCAGCGAAACTGGTTGAACTCCAGCGGAGCCGGCGGCGGATTTGGATTTTGTGGTGTTGGCGCCACGGGAATCGTCTCGCCGACGACGCGAACATAAGCCGTACTACCTGCCACGAAGAACTGGTCGAAGTGATGCGTGACGTAGGCAGTGCTGGCATTGATCTGCCCAGTCTCCGGATCGTAGTCCAGGTGCCACTCAATGTCGGTCTTGCGGCCTGCCTGCGCGCGCATGCGCGAAACGATCGGAGAGAAGTGCCGTGGCGCCGTTAGGAACGCAATACCAGTCAACTCAGCCGTGGTTGTAAATACGTTCTGCTGTCCAGGGACGAGCGCGCCACCGAACGAAGTATCCATGAAATATTTCTGGATCAGCTCCCAGCTGAAAATCTCACTTCCCACTGCGCTCGTGCATCCGCTGGATTTGTCTGTCCTGGTTGCGCTGCCGTTCGGTGGAAAGGTCTGTGGTCCGCCGCCCCCTGGTGTTTCGCTCGAGGTATTTTCTGATGGGATGCAGCTGTCGGAAGTCCGAACCGGTTTCGCATAGATTCGATTCGTGACGGAATACTCCACTTCATTGGTATTCGTCAGAATGTCGCGAGCGTCAAAACGGATGATCTGCTGGAAATTGCTGACGCCAGTCACATAGCGATAGACCATCCGTGGTTCAATGACATGCTTGAATCGGTGATTGAACATAGGCTTCTCAAAAATGCGGTCCAAAGCCGGTGGACGAATTTCAACTTCGGTCTCGACTGCCTTACGGTTCACCCCGAAGTTGCCGGGCACGCCAATTCCGCCGGAGCCCGACGCGAGGCCCTGGGTGTAGTAGGTATCATCCAGGCTGATTTCGGGACGTATGCTCCACTGGTGAAAATGCAGCGGCAGCGAAGCACGAGGGGTGAAGTCGAATCTTCCCACCAGGGGGTCGGTTTGGAATCCAGGTTCGCTTCTCGAAACGCCTTGCAGGGCCGTGTCGTAGCTCCATTGCACGGGACTGGCGCCGATTGGGTGCTCCACACTGCCCACGTCCAGACTCGGCGTATGCAAGATGGTGATCAAATCGCCCGGCGTTGTGCTCTGGAAGTTCTGATAACGCGACGCCATCAGATTGAAGTAGTAACCGTTCATGGACTTCGAAGCGAAGCCAATGGAATTCGTTTCTGAATTCGTCGCCTGCGTGAAGCTTTCGGAGAACGTCTGGCGGAAAAGGTAGGAGCTCAGGTAATCGATGTTCGCGACGCCACGAAATCCCCAGGGCAGCTGTGCGGCTCCGTCGGCTCGCACCTCCTCGCCTCCCTGATTTACGCCGGTGGGACCAGCATTCCGATCGAGAACTCCAAAGTAAGTCGCATTCAAAAATGAATTCTCGCTTGGCCGCGACCGAAATTCGCCATGTTGAGCCCAACCTATCGCTGAGTAGTACTCGGCTCCGATGGTTGCGTCCACACTGCGGTTGACCGCCCAATAGACCGACTCTCCCAGGATTGTGCCCTTCAGCGACGATTGCCCGATGCCGGGGATCAGGAGTCCCGTCTGCCGCCCGATTCTCTCCACTGGAAGCCGCGTGTATGGGAAGTAGAAGATCGGAAAATAAATCAGGTGGAAAGTGGCGTGATACAGCTTGGCATTCTCGCCCATCAGCACGACGGCTCGCTGTGTCTGGAAGGTCCACTTCGGATGATCGAGGCGGCAGTCCGTGACTAACCCATCGTGAACAATGAACAGATCGCGCCCAACCTTCTCCACCACCTTTCCTTTGAACGCGAACGGATTCGAAGACGTCAGCAAAACGTGGCTGCCACGGAACCTGGCTCCGGTGCTTCCCACCACGTCGTAAAACTTTCCCGAGTCGGTGATCCGGTTGTAAGTGGCGTGGGTCGCTTCGATGTGCTCGTCGTGCGGGCCACCATCGAACACCAGGTGACCGCGGGCATCGAGATCGCCGGTATCGGCGTTATAGGTAACCTCGTCCGCGCGAATCACATAATTGTGGACGGTAACCACCACGTTGCCGCGCAGGTGATATACATTCCCAACTTTTTCCTGCTGCGTCGCTTCGATTACAACTTCTTCGGTTGGCGGAGGATTGGCCGGACGCGGAGTAGTTTGCGCAATTCCAGAACCTGAAAGGATCAGGGACAAAACGATTAGGACTGGTGCGATCAGGAATCTGGTGCGAAGGGTCATTGCGTCCCTGAAAACCCTGAAAGGCCGTTCTTGTTGTCGACAAGAACTTCCGCACAGGGGGGAACTTGCAAGGTAACACGCCAGTACCGGGAAACGAAATAGCGCCGGGCACAACTGGCGTTATGATGATGGTCGACTCTTGGCGTTCTTCCATCAGGGATGGCCTGCAAGGTTTGTGGTGAGCTCTGCCGCTGTACGGAGCCCGAACCAGAAGTGTCGCCCCGATTCAGCGACCTCGATCCTTACGATCCAAGCGAAGAGCAGTTTGCCTCCAGCCTCGGCACCGCCACGAACGACGAGTATGACGATGAGGCTGAACTGATCGCGAGTTCCACTCTGGCGGAGAGCTTGCATCGCGGACGAGCCCTGGGCCACGGAGACATGACAGATATCGCAAGCGTTGCCGACAGCATCCCCGCTCCCATTCCCCAGCCTGACGACGCGACCGCCTGGAAGCAGGAGGTCACCTCCCGGCTGAGCAGATACAAAGCTCGCCGGCGCGAGCAACTCGGACAGAGCTCCCTGAACTTCAGCTTCGAGTCGACCACCGGCAACCATGTTTTTTTGAGGCCTGAAGCCACCGCCGAAGCTGTCGAGATGACCGATCTCGCGTCGATCGATGTTTTTGACCAGCAGTTTCTTGCTCCCACCGACATGGGGGGCGTGGCACCCGAGCTGGAGGTCAGTGTCACGCCGGCTTTGGATACGACCGGACTATTCGCCCAACCCACCGAAGTCGTCGACGACACTCCGCCGAGTGTTCCTGACGTTGGCAAGCTGATCGAATTTCCTCGCGCACTTTATCTTGGACCTGCGGTGAACCCCTACGAACTCGCCGAGCCAATGCTGGACGCGCCGCGCATCCTCGATGTCCCAGAGAACATTCCGGCGCCGCCACCACCTTTGTCGGACATCCAGCTTGAACCGGAAGGCGAGGAGATTGACCCGCAGCTTCTAGAACCGGTTCTGTACGTAGCTCCTCTCCCGCAGCGCATCTTCTCAGGAGCGGTGGACGCCATCGCAGTACTCGCGGCGGCTGCCCTGTTCGGAACCATTGCTCTGAAGATTGCAGGTCCCGCGCTGCTGGCAGACAGACGTACGGTCCTCATCGCGACCGCCGTCGTACCGATGGTCCTGTGGGCGATTTATAACTACTTGCTGCTGGTACACGGCGGCCGCACACTCGGAATGATCCTGGGCAGGCTCCGTCTCGTCACTTTCGAGCACGCGCCGGTTCGTCGGAACATTCGCAAGTTTCGCGTGTGTGCCATGCAGCTCTCCTGCCTGGCCTTGGGCATGGGATTAATCTGGGCATTCATCGACGAGGATCAAATCTGCTGGCACGATCGGATCACGCACACATACCTGAGCGCGTGTTAAAGGGAAATCAATAAAGCTGATTGCGCGCAGAAAAAACCGCTATGCGGCTTTTCTCCCTTGGCGCTTGGTGTTTCCGCAGCGCTGCTCTAGACTGCTAGTCAGGCAAAATCCTCCTTAGCGTTTATGATTTACATGACTCGGCGGGATTCTTTGTCCCCAGCAACCGTAATCTAAATCGCAGATGTCCACGACAGCCGAAAACCTGAAGCGCCATACCGTCCCCGTATTCATCGCCACCACCGTGATGTTGAGCTTTATCTCCTTCTGGCGGGTGGCGGCGATTGTGCTCTCCGATCTTGCCTCGTCCGCGTACTACGCGGGTGGCGACGCTGAAAAAGTTATCGGCAAAAGCGCACCCTGGTTCATCTTCGCCGTGATGATGTTTAGCTACGCGGTTCGTGCTGTCTACGTGGAGTCGAGCACGATGTTCGTCCGCGGCGGCGTCTATCGTGTGGTGAAAGAGGCGCTTGGTCCCGCGCTGGCGCGCTTCTCGGTTTCCGCGCTTCTCTTCGACTACATCCTCACCGGACCGATCAGCGCTGTAGCCGCCGGCCTCTATCTTGCCGGGTTCGTGAAAGACCTGTTCCGCTACGCGCATCACCCCGTACAGTTCAACGACAACTATTTCGCGGCAGTGTTCGCAGCTCTCGTCATCATCTATTTCTGGTGGAAAAACATCGAGGGCATTCACGAGTCGAGTGACAAAGCGCTCACGATCATGAAGATCACCACGGTGATGGTGGTTGTCCTGATCATCTGGTGTTGCTACACGATCTTCAAGATCGGCTTCCACCTGCCTCCGATTCCTACTCCCCACAACATCAACTTCACGCGCGAATCGTTAGGCTGGCTGTTCGGAAGCAAGGCGGCTGGGATCACCGTGATCATGTTGCTCGTTGGCTTCGGACACTCGGTGCTGGCTATGAGCGGCGAAGAGACGCTGGCGCAGGTGAACCGTGAAATCGAAAGCCCGAAGCTGAAGAATCTGGAACGCGCGGGCTTCGTCATTTTCGTCTACAGCCTGCTGTTCACTTCGCTGGTTTCGTTCTTCGCGGTAATGATCATTCCCGATCATGTCCGTCCGCAGTATTTCGGTAATCTGATCGGCGGCCTGGCTACCAATGTTGTAGGCCCTTTGTTGGCGAAGCTGATTTTCCAGGGCTTCGTGGTCGTGGTCGGCATTCTCATCCTTTCCGGTGCCACGAATACTTCCATCATCGGCGCGAGTGGCGTTCTCAATCGTCTTGCCGAAGATGGTGTCCTGACGCAGTGGTTTCAGAAGCCGCAAAAGCGTTTTGGAACGACCTACCGGATCGTGAATCTGGTCGGGATTCTGCAGCTGGTTACCGTACTGGTTAGTCGCGGCAACGTCTACTTCCTGGCAGCTCTGTACGCCTTCGGCGTCATCTGGAGTTTTTCGTTCATGACGCTGGCTGTACTGGTACTCCGTTTCAAGCCGGTGGAAGGACGCGAATTCAAGGTTCCGGGAAACATCCACATAAAAGGGAAAGAAATCCCCATCGGCCTGGTGGTGATTGCGACAGTCCTGTTCTCGACCGCGATCGTGAACCTGTTCACCAAGCAAGAAGCGACGATCGCCGGCGTGAGCTTCAGCCTGATCTTTTTCGTCATCCTGGTCGCTTCGGAGAAGTACACCACACGCCAGCGAGCCGGGAAGGGGGAAGTCTACGAGCAGTTTCGCGTCTACGGCAATCCGGAACTCGATCACCAAACTTTGCAGGTGCGCCGCGGCAATGTGCTGGTCTCAGTTCGTGATCCGAGAAACCTCTATTACCTGCGCGACACGCTCCACCGCACCGACACGACCAAGCAAGACGTTGTTGTCATGACCGCCCGTCTGACGCCGCGTGAACACTCTTTCAGCGGCAGCAACATGATGGAAGCGAAGGATGTCTTCGATACTTATGAGCAGGAGCTGTTCTCGAAGGTAGTCGCGGTCGCCGAGAAGGAAGGGAAGCCGGTTTCGCTGTTGGTGGTGCCCGGCATGAATGTCTTCGATACCATCATGCAAACGGCGCAGCGGCTCGAGTCAGTGCGTGTGGTGTGTGGCCAATCCACCAAGCTGACGGCCGAGGAACAAGGCAAACTCACGGGAGATGCATGGGAGCGTCTGCCCGATCCGAAGCCGCGCCTGCTACTGGAAGTCGTCGAACCGAACGGCACCCGCAACGAATTTTTGCTCGGACCGCATGCTCCCCGCATGCGCGACGAAGACGTACAACTCATGCATAAGCTGTGGCTCGAACTCAGCTCCGATCCGAAGTACAGCGGATTGCATCACTACCACGTAGTCGCTCTTGCCCTCAAAGAGCTGGAGCAGGAGTTGAAGACTCCCAAGCGCGAGCAGTTACTGGATGCTCTCAACCATGACGTGCAGGAGCAAAGCCCCAAGCGCCTGAATTAGCAGTCCGAAGACATCAACTCTTTTTTGCTGCTTTGTGCGTCCCGTGCTGACCAGACCACTCCGGGCCAGCTATAATCCCCGCCCATGAAACTTGAAGAAAAATTGCAGGAATTGAAACGCCGCGACGGACTTGCCGAGGCCGGTGGCGGAGCCGATCGCCGCGAACGCCAGCATAAAGAGGGCAAGATGTCGGCGCGCGAGCGCATCGAGTTCCTTCTCGACGAAGGCACCTTCGAAGAGACAGACAAGCTCGTCACCCATCGCTGTACCGATTTCGGTATGGACGACCAGAAGTTCTTCGGTGACGGCTTCGTCACCGGATACGGGCGCATCGAAGGGCGGCTCGTCTTCGTCTTCGCGCAGGACTTCACCGTCTTCGGCGGCTCGCTCTCCGAGGCCAATGCCAGCAAGATCGTGAAGATCATGGATACTGCGATGCGCGTGGGCGCGCCTGTGATCGGTCTGAATGATTCCGGGGGCGCGCGCATCCAGGAAGGCGTGATGTCGCTGGCCGGCTATGCGGATATTTTCCTGCGGAACACGCTGGCGAGCGGCGTGATCCCCCAGATCTCGGCAATCATGGGACCATGCGCCGGCGGCGCCGTTTACTCCCCGGCGATCACCGATTTCATCCTCATGGTCGACAAGACGTCCTACATGTTCATCACCGGGCCTGACGTGATCAAGACCGTCACGCACGAAGAGGTCACCAAGGATCAGCTCGGCGGCGCGCACACTCACAACGAGGTTTCGGGTGTCGCGCATTTCCTGGCGCACGATGACGCTGAGTGCCTCTCGATGGTCCGTGAACTCTTCAGCTTCATGCCGTCGAACAATCTGGAAGACCCGCCGCGGCGTGAGTGCAGCGATCCCGTCGATCGCATGGACGAAAAGCTCGATACTCTCGTTCCCGCGGAATCAAACAAGCCGTATGACATCAAGGACGTGATTCGCGCCGTTGTCGACGATGGCTACTTCTTCGAGGTGCAGGAGCTCTATGCGCAGAACATTGTTGTCGGATTCGCACGAATGAATGGCCGCCCGGTCGGCATCGTGGCGAATCAGCCCGCCATTCTCGCTGGGACGCTCGACATCAACGCTTCGATCAAAGGTGCGCGCTTCGTTCGTTTCTGCGACGCCTTCAACATTCCCCTGATTACCTTCGAAGACGTTCCCGGATTTCTGCCCGGGACCACCCAGGAGTACGGCGGCATCATCACGCATGGCGCGAAGCTGTTGTTTGCCTTTCGCCGAAGCGACGGTGCCCAAGATCACGGTGATCACGCGCAAAGCCTACGGCGGCGCCTATTGCGTGATGGCGTCGAAGCATATTCGCTGCGACGTGAACTACGCATGGCCGACGGCGGAAATCGCGGTCATGGGGCCCGAAGGCGCAGTCGACATTGTCTATAAGCGCGATCTCGACAAGGCGAAGAACCGTGCCGAGATGCGGCAGCAGAAGATCGAAGAATTCCGCGACCGCTTTGCCAATCCGTATGTCGCGGCCGAACGCGGCTTCGTCGATTCGGTGATCCAGCCGCGCGAAACACGCAAGAAGCTGATCCAGGCGCTGGAGATGCTGCAAACCAAGCGCGACAAAAATCCGCCCAAGAAGCACGGGAATATACCGCTGTGAGTGTGGCGCGGGCGCCCTCGCCCGCGTTCGTTCTATTTCTTGCGCTGCGGCGCCTTATAAGGATCGTAGGTGGCTTTCTCGGGTGGCCCATTCAAGCCATCCTTTGGCTTGAGTGGCGATTTTCGTTGTGTGGGACAGGTAATCCTGCTGTCGCGGCCACGCCAACATCACATCCCTCTGTTCGCAATGTCACACATCGTGTCCACCCGCCAATTTTGTCAAGCCCCCAAATGACTTAACTCGCTCGCAGCACGAGACTTCCGCGTGTCCGGTTTCGTCTCCAAACCTGCTATGCTGGATGTATAGAGTTTTTCAGTCTGTTAGTTCGTCAGTCATTCAGTGAGTGCAAACGATCAAGCCGACGTCACCCGCGTCGGCTTTTGCTTTGCTGACTAACGGATGAACTGAAAGGCTGATCGAAGTCGAGGCGTTTAGCGGGCGTTTGAGCCCGCTGCCGAGATCCTGAGCGAAGCCGAAGGATCCCGTAACTCCTTTGTTTTACCGGATCACTCGGACTAAGCCCTTTGTTTTGTAGGAACTAACTTATCCCATGCCCGTAACCCCTTTAGAATGCGGGACACAGCAGGGGGAGGGGGTACACCGGACCTCCCGTTTCGGGAAGACTCGACACATGATGGGTGAGGGCGGCCAGCGCACACAAGCTACTTCTTGCGCTGCGGGGCCTTATAAGGATCGTAGGTGGCCTTGGCGTCGAACAGAGAATCGGACAGGCCGGTGTTGTATTTCACGGCGGTGATGAAGCGCTGGCTGGTGGTTTCACCATTGCGAGAGCGCACGGTTACGTGTGGCGTCATCACACCCTGCTCGGGGCGGAAGGCATCGTAGACTTCCGCCTCTTCGTTACGCAGGCGATCCATCGGATCGCGCCAGGTGAAGGTTTTTTTCACCGGCAGGTGTGTGTATCGGTCGATGAAGATGGTGACCGAGTCATCTCCATCCATCACCGTCACGGAGTCGGTGGCTTTCTGCTCAGCGACAGCGGTTCCATCGTAAAAGAGCGCGACATTCGGTTTGGTAAGCCAGACACGCAGCACATTGTCCAGTGAGTGCTTGCGGTAGCGATTGTAGGTTTGTAGCTGCTCTTTGTCTTCCATCGCCGTGCCGCGATAGGTGACCTCATATCCCTCGTCGCCATTGTTGATGGTGACCACATCGCGTTGCTTCGTAAGCTCGACGCGCTGCTTATCGGGAAACTTCCAGAACAACCAGAAGACGGTTCCGGTGCTGGAAGGCTTTCCCTGATAGAAGCTGTAGGCGCGTCCTTCCTGCGACATATCCTGAATGGAGAGGTACGCCTGGCCGCCGAGCGCCTGGATCATCTGGTCGAGAATCTGCTTGGCCTTGAGCGCGCCTGGATCCTGCGATGCGACCACGGACGAAGGTGCCGGAGCTGTGGAGGTTTGCGCGGCGGCCAACGCCGCCAGGAGAAGAGGGATCGCGAGAAAGCGAGCGTTCATGACTTTGATTAACAGTTTAACCATGTAGGCGTGATTTGCGCGAATCGCCGAATCTCCATCTACATCTGGCAGGGGCATCCCGCAAGACACCGGGGTGAACCGCGCTGATTGTTACCATCAGGGCATGATCATCGATCTTAGCCATCGTATTGAGCCAGGGATGCCTTCATATCCGGGACTTCCGGAGCCGAGGTTTCATGTCTTTCTTGGGCATGATGAAGCCGCCAAGCAGAGTCGTTATGCACCTGGAGTGACGTTTCAGATCGCCGCGTATGAGTTCGGCGGAAATACCGGCACGTATGTAGATTCTCCGTTTCATCGCCATCCGCATGGCGCGGATCTGGCGGCTGTGCCCCTGAAGAAGCTTGTGGATTTGCCAGGGCTGTTGATTTCAGCCGCGGAAGACGGGCCGATCGATGAGAAGGCGCTCAAGGGCCTTCGCGCAGATCGGATCCGAGGCAAAGCTGTGCTGATACGTACCGACTGGTCGCGACGATGGGGCGGTGACTATTTCCGTTCTGGCCCATTCCTGACGGGCGGCGCTTGCGACTTGCTGGCGAATGCGGGTGCAGTGTTGGTTGGAATCGATTGCGCAAACATCGACGACATGAACGATCCCGAGCGCCCGGCGCACACCAAGCTGCTGGCAGCAGGCATTCCGATTGTCGAGCATCTGCGCGGGTTGGAGCAGTTGCAGGGACGCAGCTTCCGCTTCTTTGCGGCTCCGCCGGCGATCGTGGGAGGGACATCGTTCACCGTGCGGGCGTTTGCGGTGTGCAAGGAAGAATGAGAGTCGAGAAGAGAATTAGCGGTCCTGGCTGGGCTCAGAAGGCTGCGACGTAGCTATTTTTGGATTCTTGCTTTTAGTAAGTTTGCGAAGAACGAACTCCTGGACCAACGTGGCGGCCATGCGTGAGCCTGTGCTAATAGCGAAATTCTCAAACGTTATTCCCACCCCACGATCCGACGGGGGATAGTACGCGTTCGCTAGGGCCGCAGCTGCCAAGTCGCCCCCCATGCTCGAGTAGTTTGGCTGCCGCTTCCCATTGTCTCCCTTGCAGGCGAATGGATACGAGAGTGCGTGGAGGGTACGAGACTTCGCACTCCCCGTGCCCTGATAGAAGTAGCGCGGATCCTGGTGCAGAACTGATGGCAGGATAGCCCCGCCAATCATGATGTTCGTGAACCCGTCGAGAGCAGTCGCGCCAAAGCGCTTGGCATAGCCCTGAGCCCCCTGACCGTAGTTTGGCTTATCTCCCGCCTGGTCGGCAGCGGCAAGTACAGCTACGCCTGCGAACGTAACGGGGTCGTAGGACACTCTCAGAGCAAGCCTGAACTTCAGTTTGGGAGTGAGCGGCGCGGCGTTTTTATCGTAGACAACATAGAAATTAGGAATGACGCCGAAAACGCGCTGCGTCTCCGCCACTTTGACCTGCTCGGTCGCAACCTGCACGGGGTCGTACCCCACAGTGATGGTGCTCCGCGCCTGTTCAATTCGGAGTTTGCTCCCGGCTAAAATTTTGTATTGGCCCGGCGTGAGCGTGACGACGCGCGACGTCCAGTCTGCAAATCCCTTGGCACTGATGCTGACGTGATAGGGAACGCCTGCTTTTACATCTTGAAATTCAAACGCTCCATTGTTGCTGGTCACGACGGTGCGATGATCGCCGGCGGCAGGACCTTGCAGAACGACCGTCGCGCCGGGAACCGTGTTGTCGTTCACATCGGTTACAGTACCTACAATCTTTCCGGCCTGAGCTGCTGGAGTGCCAACATTCTGTGCGAGCAAAGGAACGGCCCTGGATAAGGCAACAGCCAGCAAGGTGAGTAGCCAAATCCGTAAGGGTCCAACCAGTAATCCAGCGCGCCTGCGTACTGCCCACAGATTTACCTCTTTATGCAACATCAACACTGCTCAGCCCTCTTACGATCGGCTTTCACCAAGCCGTACCAAGCCGGGGACTCATCTCCCGAGCAAATGACAATGATCCACAGCGCTGCGTGTGCAAATTGAAGACCCGCAGCGCAATAGGGAAAGGATGATCCCTCTGGGTTTAAGGATTCTCATTCGCAAGTACCGCGCCACCTGCACGGGCGGGAGTTTATGAATGGCAGCAGTACAGCATCTTTGTCTGCCGGGGGTCGACCGCCGAGGCGGATGTTGAAAGGCAATGCAACCTTCGCGTGTTGATTCAGAGCACCTGTGGATTGACTGATGGCCGTGCGGGAGGGTCCCTCCCGAGAATTGTCGAACTGCTTCTCGGGCGCTGCGGATTCGAGGAGTCTCCGGCTGACTCCAGCTGCAGCAATCGATTGCGCAAACATCGACGACACTGCTGGCAGCGGGCATCCCGATTGTGGAGCATCTGCGCGGGCTGGAACAGTGCAGGGACGCGGATGGAGGCAGGTTTCCCAACACTAATCGTATTGGGACTCCTCAAGTGCGGCGAACTCGTCCCTGTTCAATTCCGTGTGAGTGCTACGCAGTTTCTTGCCGTCACGAAGGGAAAAGTACGTATAAGTATTCGGGGAATCGCAGCAACCATAGTGAATCACTTCGTATACCTGCCCATTCGCGACTCCAACCTCGCCAGCCTCTTCAAAAACCCATTTGACAGCCGTACCGTTGAGCGCCTCAACACGCACCTTGGTGTTAGCTCCTTCAATCCCTTCCTGCCGATCCATGTCGAATGACTCACGCAAAACGAGATTCTCCACCGTTGAGCCATGCTTGCTCCAAAGATCGACGATGCTAAAGCGTTTGTTGCGCGTTATGTAATGTGTCTCTCTGCCGTTTTCTCTGATTTCGTAGCTGGAAACCGCAGCTCGGCGATCAGTTGGAAGGCTGATTCCAACGAAACCTTCGAGGAGAAAGAACTCCACAATGAGAGCGACAGGAACAATGGCAGCGAATATGACAACTGGTTCTTTGATGATTCGCAGCAATCGTGACATGCCCCGACTTTACGTCACACAAGGGCATTTCACAAATTGAGTCCTACTGCTCCAATGGAGCGCCGCTATTGTAGAGCGCGGTGATGCTTTCCACTCCGACACGATAGATCGCATAGCTGCGGCCACTGTCTGAGGTCTGGCGGAAAAGCAATTCGCCGCGCCCGATGCCATCGGCGTCGACAGCATCAATCAACTCCAGCTTCGGGTAGACGTCGAGGTGCGTGTTGTCGGTAACTGACGCAAACACCTTCCTCATGGTGCCATCGTAATTCTCGCGGGCGACCACGGTGACGTAGAACTCGTTCTTCGGACCTACGGACAGCGGTTCCTGCGCGGCGACCGCCTTTGGCTTCGCCGTTCGTGATCTCGGCGTTGGAGCTGAAACCTGCGGAACAGTCGCGGTCAAAACGAAGATCGGCGTGTTGGTGTAATCCAGATCGAAGGCGTGAACCTGGAGGTCTTCCAGCGTCGTGCCCGGACGCAGACCGGGGTGCTTGGCGGCGTAATCGCGTACCGTCTGCAGCGCGAGCTGTTCCGTTGCCTGCTGATCGCGTTGCTCGTAGTCGGGTTTGCCGATCCATTTAAACGTATGTGGCTGGGTGGTGTTGGCGTCAGAGACGGCAACCTCGAGTCGGTTGTGTCCTTCGGGCGCCGTTGGCTTGGCGGCTGCCGCGGGACCCTTCGGCACAACTGGACCAGTGAGGCTCACGGCCTGCTGTCCTCCAGTGCCGTGCTTCAGTACCGGACGATCAGAATCATCGACCGGCGCGGTCGTGGATGCTGTTGTCGACGTGGGTGAAGCCGTGGGAGTTTCCGACGGAGGAGGCGGAGGTCGCTTCAGCGTAGGCCGGTCGGGATCGCTGTCATCCCCGGTGTTGTCAGGCGGAGAGCTCGGAGGCTCTGGCGAAGTTTGTGGCACCGGAGGCCCGTTCTTCGGCGAACCACCCGGAGATCCGCCGTGACCGCCGGCCCGTCGCAAGCGTGGTGGCCCGCTATCTTCGGAACTCAGGCGTGAGGGAGTTCTCGCAGCAGCGGCGGCTTTCGCGGCAGCGGCTTTCTTCGCGGCTGCCTCAACGTCTGCTTGTGAGGTGATCTTCCCAACTCCATAGAAGGTGTTGCTGGCCTGCAGCTGCATCACCGAATTGACAGTGAACAGGCCCGCGGGGTCGCCGGACTTCTGGATCTCGTAGACGTTGCCAGTTTCCAACGCCATGGGGACGGGGTTCGCCAGGTAAAGTCCGGCGTCGTAGAACTTGCCGTCGATCATGATCGAGACCGGGATGAGATGTGGACCCGACGGAGTCCATTCCACGATGGCTATGGCGCGAGGTCCCCTGCTGGTTTTCTTCCCAGTTGATTGAGCGAAGCCGGCTGGAATCAGAATGAAAAGCAGGAATACGGTGACGGCAGCGCGGAGCGCACGCTGTAGTATCTTCGTTGACGAGGGAGAGAAGCCACCCATGGATATCAATGATAAAGCTCCTGACTTCACTTTGCCTGATCAGGACGGAAACAAAGTTTCGCTGAAAGAGTTTCGCGGGAAAACGGTGATTTTGTACTTTTTCCCAAGAGCGAACACCCCGGGTTGAACCGTAGAAGCGTCCGAGTTTCGTGACGAATACAAAAAGTTCGAAAAACTGGGAGTTCCTGTATTGGGTGTGTCTCCCGATACTCCTGCGGCAGAGAAGAAATTCGCCGAGAAGTTCAATATCCCCTTTCCTTTGTTAGGTGACGAGGACAAGAAGGTCGTAATTGCCTACGGTGTGCTGAAAGAAAAGAACATGTACGGCAAGAAGGTGATGGGCGTGGAGCGGAGCACCTTCGTCATTGGGCCTGACGGAAAAATCCAGCACATCTACGCGAAAGTGAAGCCCGAGGGGCATGCCAAGGAAGTCCTCGCGGGGCTGAAGTCTTAGTCGGATGAAAGTCGAGAGCGAGCGCGACTTCGCGAAACTCGCGCCTGTTCCACGAGGTTTTTACGCGCGAGACGTTGTTACCGTAAGCCGCGAGATTTTGGGAAAGGTGCTGGTACGGCAGGAGTGTCGCCGTGTCCGGGCCGGGCGCATCGTGGAAGTTGAGGCGTACCTGGGAATCAACGATCCGGCTGCGCACTCAGCGGCCGGCAAGACGGCACGCAACTTCGTACTGTTTGGACCGCCGGGTCGTGCTTACATCTACTTCATTTACGGCAATCACTACTGCCTGAACGTCTCCTGCGAGCCAGACGGCACGGCCGGAGGCATATTGATTCGCGCGCTGGAGCCGCTGGCGGGGCTGGAACTGATGGCCGACGCCAGGGGCATCGAGGGTGACCTTGAGCGTTTGAGCGTCCGACGGTCTCTCACCTCAGGTCCCGGAAGGCTGGCCGAGGCGTTCGATATCACGCGCGAGCGCGATAACGACAAAGATGTCACGGCCGCCAAGTCGGATTTGCGGATCGTCGATGACGGATTTCGTCCGGAGAAGATCGCGGTAACCCCTCGAATTGGAATTACCAAGGCGGCGCAAGAAGAGTTGAGGTTCGTGGTAGCGGGAAATGCGTTTGTGTCAGGGAAGAGGGCGTAGCAGCTCGTTTCACGCAGTTTCTTCTTCGGGAAACGTGAAACGTTCTTTACGCGTCGCCGCCCAAGCCAGGCGCAGCTTCTCCCGCACCGCTGAGCAACAGATTATCAATGAGACGAGTGCTTCCAACCCACGCCGCGACGGCTACCAGCGCGCCAGAGCTGAGATCGGCCACCGGTTCCAGCGTTCGCGGATTCACGATCTCAAAGTAATCGAGTCGAACCGAAGGCTCTTCGGCGATCACCTCTTTACCGCGAGCGATGAGTTCGGCCGGATTTTTTTCGCCGCGGTCGGCGAGAGTCTGAACGCGATTCAGCGCGCGATAGAGAATCACCGCCTGCTTGCGTTCCTGCGGGCTCAGATAGGCATTGCGTGAGCTCATGGCCAATCCGTCGGGCTCACGAACAATTGGCGCAACGATAATCTCTACTTCAAGGTTCAGATCGCGCACCAGTTGCTGAATGATGGCCACCTGAGCCGCGTCTTTCTGTCCGAAAAAAGCAAGGTCAGGCTGGACGATGGTGAACAGCTTCGTGACCACCGTCGCCACGCCGCGAAAGTGACCGGGGCGGGAACGGCCATCGAGGCGATCACTGATCTCCGCAACCTCGACAAACGTCTTTGCACCTCCCGGATACATGGCCTCGGGAGCAGGCGCAAACAGCAGATCCACCTTTTCGGATTCGAGCTTCCGGCAATCGCTTTCGAAGGTTCGTGGGTACTTGTTGAAGTCCTCGTTAGGCCCAAACTGCAGCGGGTTGACGAAGATCGATGCGGCGACAACATCGCATTGCGCCCGCGCCATCCGCATCAGCGAGAGATGTCCTTCATGAAGCGCGCCCATCGTCGGCACCAGGCCAAGGCGGCGACCGCTGCGGCGGATCTCAGCACAAACCGAATGCATCTGCTCCGGGGTATCAACGATTCGCATGATTGCGGGAGATATGGTCTGACTCTGTGCCAACTACTTGCTCATCACGCGCTTACGCTCCTGGATGGCTTCGAGCGTGGCGCCGGTTTCTTTCGGTAAATGGTATGACTCGCTGTCCGCAGGATAGTTGCCTTCCACCACATCGCGGCGGAAAGTCTCAATCGCCTCGGAAATCAAGGTGCCGGCGTCGGCATAGCGACGCACAAACTTCGCCGCCGGATTGAAGGTGAGTCCGATCAGGTCATGAATCACCAGCACCTGTCCGTCGCAATCCGGACCGGCGCCGATGCCGATGGTCGGCGCGGACACTTCTTCCGTAATCATGGCGGCGACCTCGCGCGGAATGCCCTCCAGCACGATTGAAAACACGCCCGCCTGATCGAGCGCCACGGCGTCGCGCATGAGTTGTTCGACGGCTGATAGGGTCTTGCCCTGCACTTTGTACCCGCCCATGGCGTGCACCGATTGCGGCGTCAGGCCGATGTGTCCCATCACGGGGATCTCGGCGTCGATCAACCGCCGGACGTGATCGATGCGCTTCTCTCCGCCTTCGAGCTTCACGGCTTCGGCTCCGGCTTCTTTCAGGAAGCGCGCGGCATTGCGAACCGCGTCTTCTGGCGACGTGTGATAGGACCCGTAAGGCATATCGGCCACCAGCAGAGCGCGTTTGACGGCGCGGCGAACGGCACGCGTGTGATGGAGCATCTCGTCGACCGTGACCGGCAGCGTGCTGTCATAGCCGAGCACGACCTGCGCCAGCGAGTCGCCCACCAGGACGATGTCGATGCCGGCCTCATCCACCAGGCGCGCGGTGGCGTAATCGTAGGCGGTAAGGCAGGTAATCGGTTGTCGTTTGGATTTGCGATCCGCAAGAGTCGCGGTCGTAATCTTCGGGCGAGAATCGCCAATTGAGGTAATGCTCACATGGCCTCCAGTGCAGTTCCGCAGCGCGGATACCGCCTGACTGCCCCGGTGTCTGGGGCTCAGCAATAAGATGCTGCCGGAGACATTGTAGTCGCAAGACCTGGTTATGTCAGCTGCAGGCAGCCGGGAGCCGCCTTGAAAGAAACCGGCGTTCGAGGCCCCCGATTACTTTGCGGCAGACACGTACTTTTCCATCGGAATATCGAAGTACATGAGCTCCTGGCCATTGTTGTCGCGAATACCGTTTACATAGAGGTGAGCGCCGGCAAGCGGCTGGGAAATGTCATCGACGTCGAAAAAGAAAAACCCAGCCTGGCTGGAATGTGGCTCGACGGCTTTGGCCTGGAACATGGCAGCGTGGAACTCGTCGCTGGCATGCTGGTTGACTCCCGCTTGAGGACCTTTCTTGGGAAACGGATAGGGCAATGGGTTCGTGCGGGGTTCGTCACCACGGCGTTTCACCGTAGAGAAGCGGCGATAGAGATCATCCAATGTGGCGGACAGGATTTTTGTGTGCTGCGTGACGAATTCGACGCGAATATCCGGCAGCGAGATCGGCTCATCGCTGTTGTTTGTGATCACCAGGAAAATCGGAAGATAGCCGTTTTCGGCGTACTTCTGCGTGAAAACTGTTTCCTTCTCGCTGGTATCGAAAGGATCCGCGGCAATCGAGACCTTTTCATCATTGTGGATGTCGTGCGCAGGATAGGTCTGCGCATCGCGAACCAGTGGCATGGAGAATTGTTTGCTGGCGAAAGAAAGCAGGACGGTGAGAACAAAGAAGCCGACCGCGACTCCAAGGGCACGCGAGAGGTTGCGCATGCCTCCATTATGGGCCACGCAAGTACCTGCCGAGCGAATTTTCCAATTCATTTCCGAGATACGGGATTTTCCGGAAGGCTCATGTCGGCATCGCCCGGTTCCCACCGATATTTCTTCCCGTCAAATAGGAGGATGGCGCCCATGCCACTCGTTTCCTGTATCTCCAGAACCGAAATCGTGCGCTTCTTCAGCACCTTCTTCGTTGTGTCCCATGTTTCAAATGGCAGATTGATGAGCACATACTTCGCCTTGGGCGTCGGCTTCTGCCACGAATGAATGATGAGGATGCGGCGTGCCGGACCGCCATCCACGGAGCCGAACTGCGAGGTGATTTTCGGGTCGCCCCAGCCGAAGTAGCCGTTATAAGGATCTTGTACGCGGTAGTTGTATCCGGATTCGCCGCCCAGCGGCTTACCCCCGATGGCAACGATGGCGATATCCTGTTCGCCGTCTCCGTCAAAATCGCCGGTCTGCGGAGTGAATTTAGGATCGACCTTGAAACCAGCGCCGAACTGGACATCGATCAGCGACTGTAGATCGGGCGTGGACGCTTGAGCGGGCTGCGATGGAGCGGCCTGTTGTGCGAAAGCGATCGCGGAAAGGCAAAAGAGTAACAACGGCAAACGGCAACTGCGCATAGAAGTACTTTACGCCGGGAATTACAACTGACAAGAAGGCGAATCGAGAAGGACAATACACTGGGCTGCGCGGGAGTGCGCGACCTTTCGTTTGAAATCTGAGGGGAGCAACAAATGAAAGTTGCGGTGACTGGGGCGAGCGGATTGATAGGGAGTGCGCTGGTAGCTGCGTTGGAAAAGGCGGGCGATCAGGTGCTGCGCATCGGACGGCAAGCCCCAGCGGACGTGCTGTGGAATCCGAGCGGGCAATTGGATCCGGGCAAACTGGAAGGAGTGGAAGCTGTAGTTCACCTCGCCGGAGAGACGCTCTCGGGCCGCTGGAGCGAGAACAAGAAGAGTCGGATCCTGAACAGCCGCGCCCGCGGCACGGAAACGATCGCCATGGCCCTGGCGAGAATGAAAACACCGCCGCGAGTGCTCGTGTCGGCGTCAGCGATCGGCTACTACGGCTCGCGCGAAGACGAATTGCTCGACGAAGGGAGTACATCTGGTACGGGATTTCTGGCGGAGGTGACGCGACAGTGGGAGGCCGCGACCAAGCCCGCAGAGCAGGCGGGTATTCGTGTCGTGCATCCGCGAATTGGATTGGTGCTGGCAAAACATGGTGGCGCGCTGCCGAAGATGCTTCCGGCATTCCGCCTGGGATTGGGCGGCGTGGTGGGAAACGGCCGGCAGTGGTGGAGTTGGATCTCCCTGACAGATGCGGTCAGGGCTATTCAGAGCTTGATCGCCGACAGCAAGGCGAGTGGACCAGTAAACCTGGTCGCCCCGAATCCGGTAACCAATCTGGATTTCACGAAGGCCATGGCGAAGACATTGCGGCGGCCTGCGCTCTTTCCCTTGCCGACCGGGGCGGTGAAGTTCTTCTTCGGCGAGATGGGGGTAGAAACGCTGCTTGCCAGCCAAAGGGTGCAGCCAAAAAGATTGGAAGAGGCAGGGTTTCGTTTCCAACTACCGGAGTTGCAGGGAGCGCTAAGGGCAGAGCTGAGGTAGCGTTCCACGTTTTTCGAGAAACGGAGTGATTTCGGTGGCCCATTCAAGCCCTCTTTCGGCTTGAGTGGGGGCAGTTACTCGAGTGCCTGAAACGTGAAACGCGAAACGCCGCTTCAGTTCTCATCGGCGTCATGGCGACCGCGATGTGCCATCCCCGCCGGCTCGTCGATCCAATCGCGCAATGCCTTTTCATCGACGTCCACGGACATGATGACGCTTTCATCCTGATCGAGGCAGGTGACCATAAGGCGCATGCCACTCCCGGAAGCCTTGGCATAGATCACCACCGACTCGCGGTCGCGGCGCGACCACACTCTCACAAAGGGAGACCAATCAGGTCCAAGGTTGCTCGAAACCACTTTCTCAAGGTTGGCTAAGTTTCCGCGCATTGGTCCGCCTTCGAAGATCGCGAGCTTCATGCTTCGAGCCTCGTGGTCGGGTGAAAACTTCAGCGCTACGCCCATCATGGGTATGTGCTTGTGATGGATGCCGTAGGTGGTTTCAACGGCTTTGACCACGGACTTGAAATCGTCAGAGCCGAAGGCGGCGTTCGTCAAGAATAACGCGGTCAGCAGGAGAAGGCGCTTCATTTCGAGGCTCCCTTCTCGGACTTGCTCTTGTGATCCATTTCCACTTCGGGGATGTGAAACTGGCCGCCGAGCTCGGCGAGGTCCTCCGGCTTGATGGCTCCATCGATGCTGACGAAGGTGAGTTCGTCGGGATCAGCCGCGACAATCACCAGCGAGGTGATCTGATTGCCGTTGGACTTGACGTACACCTCGGCGTTCTCATGTTCGCGCTTACTGCGTACGCCCACGATACGGTTCCATGCCGGCGATTGCAGCTGCGCGCGAATCTCCGCGACGTCTGCGTCGGAATATTGCCCCGCCTTGTCGAACTCATAGCTGCGCACATAGACGCTCTTCAGGTTGGCGATCAGCTTTTTGGCCTGCTGCTCGTCCGGGTCCTTTGGATCCATGAAGCGCGAAGCCAACTGGAGCATCTTCTGGTCGAGGTTAACCTCAACGACTTCGACCGCCTTCGCGGACAGTTTCTCGAGATTTGCGGGCAGGCGAATCTCCTGTGCCGAGCCAACGGCCGCCAACAAGATCAAAGTTAGAAGAAGTATGAGTCGTTTCATTCCTGATTCTCCGTGTTGCCATGAGTATCTTCGTTGCGAACGTTCTTGCCGCTGATCTCTTTGGCTGCAACCTGCCATTTTTCGCTGGTAATGCGTAATGCGAGCATCACCTGGCGCTTCGCGGCTTCGCCTTCCGCGCGCCGCTGTTCCTCAACGCGGATACCTACGCCGCTGGCGATCACCAGGACACCGACGAGAGCGGCAGCCCAGCGCAGACGAGGCACAACGAATAACTGCTTGAAGCGGGTCCATAGATGTTGCTCGTGCCGTTTCTCTTGCTCGGCGGCAATGGCAAGCACGCGGACGGCGAATCCTGGCGGCGGTTCCTGCCGTTGAAGCGCAGCACGCAACTCCTGTTCGAGACGAGTCATAGGGCAGCTTCTCCCAAAGTTCGGCCAAGTTTGTCGCGCAACATGGCCAGCGATCGCTGAAGGTGGCTTTTCACGGTCCCAACCGGCATCTCCAGCAGCTTGGCAATTTCTTCTGGCATCAGGTCTTCCTGGTAACGCAACACTACGACAGCACGCGCTTTCTCCGGCAATGACGCAACCAGCGCCTGCAGGCGTTTGGCCAGAAACGGATCGCTGCCCGGGCCTTCGGTCGCGGGCAGTTGCAGTTCGTCGAGCGCGACATCGGGATCGGAGCGATGCTTGCGTCCGTAGTCGATGGCGCGGTGCACCGTCACCCGGCGTAACCAGAACTCGATATGTGCAGCGGATTTCATGGTCAGCAGATTCTGGTGCAGCTTCAGGAAGACGTCCTGTGCAATCTCCTCGGCGGCCATGCGATCGCGCACCACGTGCAACGCGATGCTGAACACCATGCGCTGGTGCTGGTGCAAGAGCGTGGGGAAATCGGGGATGAGCTCGACTTCCGCGACCTGCCCGAGAGAGGTAGAACTCATGTGCGGCTTCCCGTGGCCTCACCAGCTATATACGGAAACGAAGCGGCGGAGGAGGCAGAAAGTATGACGGTCCGGACCGCAGGAGGGAAGCAGCTTTCGCGGGTTGTTGCCGTCCGGAAGGGCGGGGCGAATACAATGGCGGTTCCTTATGTATTTCGCTTACAGCCTGCTGCTGGGGTTGGCGCTGGTAGTCGCGCTACCGTGGTGGCTTTTCCAGATGGCGCGCAGCCACAAATACCGCAGCGGACTGGCGGAGCGATTGGGGCGCGTTCCGGAACGGCTGAAGCGCTCGCAATCGGGCGCGCTGGTCATCTGGGTCCACGCGGTATCGGTGGGTGAGGTGTTGGCGGTAAGCGGGCTGATCGAGCGGCTGCACGAAAGCTTCTCGCGCCATCGGATTGTGATTTCGACGACCACGGCAACCGGCCAGCATCTCGCACGGCAGAGGTTCGGGGAGAAGAACGTCTTCTATTTCCCGCTGGATTTGGGATTCGCGATCCGGCCGTACCTGCGCATGCTCAGGCCGCGGCTGGTGATTGTGGCCGAGACCGAGTTCTGGCCGAACTTCCTGCGATTGGCCAAAGCCAGCGGAGCGCGCATTGCGGTGGTGAACTCGCGCGTATCGGACCGTTCGTTTCCACGCTACCGCAAGTTCAGATCGCTGCTCGAGAAGGTGCTCGGGAATGTCGACCTGTTCCTGGCACAGACGGATGTGGACCGCGGACGACTGGTGGAGATCGGAGCGCCCGCGCATCAAGTCCACGTAAGCGGCAATCTGAAGTTCGACGTGAAGCCCGTCTCTGAGACCACCCTCGCGAAGACATTGAAGGCCGACATCGCCCGCGGTGGCACGGGTCCGGTGATCGTCTGCGGGAGTACCGTGGAAGGCGAAGAGCCGCTGGTGCTGAATGCATTCAAGAGCGTGCTCGAGAGATTCCCGCAAGCGCTGATGATCCTGGCGCCGCGGCATCCAGAACGCTGGAGCGCTGTTGCCGAGATTCTCGATGGATCAGGCCTGAAGCACTGGCGCCGGACCAAGTGGCAACCTGGTGGCGAAAAGCTGTCGGGCGGCGTGTTCCTGCTGGACAGCATCGGCGAGCTGGCATCGGTATATTCCCTTGCGCAGTTGGCGTTCGTTGGCGGAAGCCTGGTCCCGCGCGGCGGGCATAACATCCTGGAGCCGGCTCAACACGGCGTGGCGATCCTGGTAGGTCCGCACACCGAAAACTTCCGTGAGATCGTAGCGCTGTTCGTGAACGCGGGAGCCGTGGATATCGTGGAGCCCGAGGATCTGGGTAAGGAATTCTTGCACCTGCTCTTTCAGGAAGAAAAGCGCGCGCTCATGGCCCAGCATGCGCTCGAGACGGCGAAAGCGAACACGGGGGCAACCGAGCGCACCGCGGCAGCGCTGGAGCGAATGATGGGTGTGAAAGCCTCGGCGCAGAAAGCTGCGAAAGGCCGGAGGCGTTGATGGCTGCGATGTCGTCGGTGCTCTTCGGTTTAGGCGTGCGTGGTCGCAACGCGCTTTATGAGCGCGGCCTTCTTCCTGCTAAACGGCTGGCCGGTCCGGTCGTGAGCATCGGCAACATCAGCGTTGGCGGATCGGGAAAAACGCCGTTCGTAATCTGCCTGGGCGAACTGCTGAAGCAGCGCGGGATCAAGTTCGATGTGTTGACCCGAGGCTACGGGCGCCGAAGCCGCGGCGTCGCGGTGGTGAACCCGGCGGGAACAGCTGCCGATTTCGGCGATGAGCCGCTGCTCATCGCGCGGCGCTTGGGTGTTCCGGTGGTAGTGGGCGAATCGCGCTACGAAGCAGGAGTGGAAGCCGAGAAGAGATTCGGGCCGCAGCTGCACCTTCTCGATGACGGTTTTCAGCATCGCGAACTGGCACGCAACTTCGATATCGCGCTAGTGACCGCGCAGGATCTCGTCGACCGTCTGTTGCCTTGGGGACGCTTGCGAGAGCCCGTCAGTTCGCTCGGGCGTGCAAACGCCATCGTGGCGCGCGAAGAGACGGTGATTTCGCCGCGCGTTCTGCAAGGCAAGCCGGTGTGGCGAGTTCGGCGTGGTCTCGATCTCAACGACGCGCCAAGCCGGCCGATCGTCTTCAGCGGAATTGCACGTCCGAAGTTCTTTCTCGAAGAGCTACAGGAACTGGGCGTGCAGCCCGCGGCCGAGATCATGTTTCGCGATCACCAGAAATATAGGGATGCCGAAATGAAGCGGTTGCTGCAGGCGAAATCCGGTTCAATGGCCGACGGCTTCATCACAACTGAAAAAGACGTGCTAAACCTGGGCACACGAATCTCGGAGTTAGGTACAGTCGCCGTGGCGCGGGTGACGATGGAGTTGCTGGATGCGGACACCGCGCTGGACATGATGCTCGCGAAGGTTTAGCTGTCGGAATGGCAGGTTGTAGAACGACCTTGTATAAATTTGAACCTCGACCTGTTTCTCACGCAATGGAGGCGAAGAAAGTGCCGAATGCGCGAATGATGAAGGTTGTCTTCGCAGCTCTTATGGCGGTCATTGCGACCGCTGCCTTCAGCGCCGATAGCCCAAAAGTTGGCCCGGGTTACGACATCGAGATGAGCCGGATGATCCCGATGCGGGACGGTGTTGCATTGGAAGCGTGGATCTTCAAGCCGTCCAACTTGAAAAGCAAAGCGCCCACCGTATTTTCGCTGACGCAATACGAAATCGACGGCATGAAACGCGGCCGGTACTTCACCCAGCGCGGCTTCGTCTATGTGCAGGTCTACGTGAGGGCTCGGGGTCGTTCGGGCGGTGAAAAGAGCGACAACCTTGGTTTGCAGGTCGGACGCGACGGCTACGACGCGGTGGAATGGATTGCCGCACAGCCATGGAGCGACGGGCGGGTCGTTATGTATGGCGGCTCGTTTGTTGGGATGACGCAGTGGCGCACCGCGGCTCAACATCCGCCTCATCTGGCGGGAATCGCGCCTTACGTCGCTATCTATCCTGGATGGGACGTTCCCAATACTAATGGGATTCCGCAGGCATGGTCTGCGGTGATTATGGGCGACATTTCGGGCCGTGCGCAAAACACACAGTTCGTGCAGGACAGCGACTATTGGCAAGGAAAGATGCTGGAACAGTATGCCGCCTATCGGCCCTTTGCGGAATTGGACGACGCGGTCGGCATCGCTCAAGACGACTGGTGGATGATCGACGAACGTGGCCAGAAGAAATCGTTCATGAAGATGTGGCTCGATCATGTCGGCGATGAGTCTTTCAATCTCGCGGCGGAGCCCAAGCCCGAAGATTTTGCGCGAATGAACTTCCCGGTTCTGACCGCGACCGGGTACTTCGATGATGACCAGCCCGGAGCTTTACGCTACTACCGGCGTCATCTCGCGAATGCGCCCGTGGCCATGGCAGACAAGCATTTCCTGATCATCGGTCCATGGGACCACGGCGGGACTCAGCATCCGTCAAAAGACATTGAGGGCCTTGCGATCCCCGATTCGGCTGTGATCGACATGGATAAGCTCCGCGCAGATTGGTACGACTGGGTGCTTGGTCGCGGTCCACAACCGGATCTATTACGTGACCGAGTTACTTATTACATGATGGGCGCCGACGAGTGGCGCTACGCGAAGACACTGGATGCAGCTTCTTCGGGCGGTGAGGTCAAGTTCTATTTAGAAGCGCCGGAGGGAACGCCGGCTGACATTTTTCATTCCGGACATCTGGCGGAGAAACGTCCCGCTTCGGAGACTCCAAGCGTTGTCGTGAGCGACCCGCACGAGCTTCCCGAACTCGACGTCGCAAAATACGCGGCCAACGAAGACCTTCACAGCCAGTTTCGTGCCTTTCAGAAGCGAGCGATTAACTTCCACTCCGAGCCGTTTGCACGTGACACCGAAGTTGCCGGACAGATGCGCCTGAATCTCATTGTGGAGTCTGATGCTCCGGATTTCGATCTGTGGGCACAGGTGATGATGATCCTGCCCGACGGTTCCGCAGTAAAACTCGGCGAAGATATCCGGCGTGCCCGATTCCGCGACAGCTACTTTAAGCAGGAGTTGCTGAAGCCGGGGCAGATTGCCGAGATCCCGTTCGAGTTTTACTGGATGGCGCGTAGGATTCCTGCGGGAGCCCGGCTGCGACTAACCATCGCTCCGCTGAATTCCCCGAATTATCAAAAGAACTACAACACCGGTGGACGCGTCGGTTACGAGAAATTGGAAGATGCGCGTGTCGCGCACATCCAGGTGTTCCACGACGCTCAGCATGCCAGCAGCCTGACCCTGCCGCTGGCGGCAGCAGTGAAGGATCCACATTAGGCCAAAGTCTGTGCAAAGTGAGGAAGCCAGGGATGAGAGCTCTCGTGTCTCGGTTGTTTCTGATCTCGATGCTCGCGACTTGCGGAGCAAACGCACAACAGGAAACCGCGCCGTCAGCGCTGCCACCACATGGAGCAGGGCAACCCGCCGATCAAATCCGAAGCCTGACAAAAGCGCTCGCCGGAAGATGGTCTACAACCGAGAAATACGAACCCATGTTCCTGACACCGAATGGAGGTGTGGGTACGGGAGAGCAAGTATTTCGGCCAGGCCCTGGGGGATTCACCCTAACCGAGAATTACCACACCAAAACTCCTGCCGGAGAGCTCTTTGGGTTTGGCCTGATCTGGTGGGATCAAGCTAAAGGCTTGCAGCACATGTGGTGCATCAACGTTTACCCCACCGGGTGCGAGATGTTTCCTCCACCTCCGCAGCCCGGTCCGACGTGGGACGGGAAGCAACTAGTCCTTCATATCGAGCAAGAGCAGCAGGGTAAGAAGATGATCTGGCATGAGGTCATCACGGATATCTCACCGAATTCGTACACACAATTTATCGATATCGGTGAATCGCCGACCCGGATGAGTCGCTGGCTTACTATGCATGCGAAGCGGGTCACAAATGCTCCAAGCAAGGGCGGCATGAGAAAATCAGAGTAGAGCCAGCGATAGGACTACGAACGCAAGTTTGAAGACCGCACGAAATTTCGAGCGTCTGGAGAAGGTTGTTCAGTCGTTCCCGAACGTCACCGTCACCGTAGTCGGCGATATGGTCGCGGACGAATTTGTCTTCGGCGAGATCTCGCGCGTATCGCGCGAAGCTCCGGTTCTCATTCTGAAACATCGCGACCGGACCGTCGTTCCCGGAGGCGGCGCGAACGCTGCCTACAATCTCGCGGATCTCGGTGTGAACGTTCTGCCGGTGGGTGTCGTGGGCGTGGATGAGCCTGGCAAAATGCTGTTGCAGTGTTTCCGGCATAAGCACATTCCGATTACCGGCATTCAGAAGTTGAAGGGTTTTCCGACGGTTACCAAGACACGCATTCTCGCCGGGATGACTCACACCAGCCGCCAGCAAGTGGTGCGTGTGGATCGCGAGCCAGAAGCCGCTCTCGACAGCTGGACCGAGCGGGAATTGGTGCTTGCCGCGAAAGACTATGCGCGCGCATCCGACGCACTACTAATTTCGGATTACGGATATGGGGCGGCAACCCCCGAGATTTTTCAGTCGATTGGGAAAGCCAACGGCATTCCCGTCACCGTCGATTCGCGTTATCGCATGCTGGAGTATGTTGGCGCGACGGCAGCCACACCGAACGAACCGGAAGTCGAAGAGGCGCTGCACGTAAAGATCGGGCACGACCAGGAGAAGCTGCACTGGGCCGCGAACGAGTTGCTCCGGCAGATGAAATTGCAGTCGCTGGTGATCACCCGTGGCCGCGACGGCATGCTCGCGATGGAACGCAAACACAAACCGGTCGAGATCCCTATCTTCGGGGATGACCAGGTGGTGGATGTCACCGGCGCGGGCGATACGGTAATTGCGACGTTCACGGCAGCTCTGGCTGCTGGCGCGACCACCGAAGAAGCCGCCCTTCTGGCAAATTACGCTGGCGGCATTGTTGTAATGAAGCGAGGCACGGCAACCGTCACCCAACACGAGTTGCTCGCGGCGCTGAAGAAAGACTCTCAGGCGAGCTCGCATCGCGACGATGACTGACGCCAATCACAAAATTCTTTCGCGCGAAGAGCTTCGCAACAGCGTTGCTCGATGGCGCCATGAAGGCAAGCGAATCGTTCTGGCCAACGGATGTTTCGACGTCCTGCACGTGGGACACGTGCGCTATCTCTCGGCGGCAAAGGCCTTGGGAGACAAGCTGATCGTCGCAGTGAATGCCGATGCCAGCGTTCGCAAGCTGAAGGGAGAAGGCCGTCCGGCGATGCCCGAGAGCGAACGTGCAGAGTTGCTGGCCGCCCTGGAAGCCGTCGATGCCGTGCTGGTTTTTCCCGAGTTGGACGTGCGTGCCGTAATCCGTGAGATACGTCCCGACGTCCACGCCAAGGGAACGGATTACACTGCTGAGAGCGTCCCTGAGCGGGACGAAGTGGTGGCCTGCGGCGGGCGAGTGGCGATCGTAGGTGATCCGAAGGATCATTCGGCAAGCGAGTTCCTTCGGCGGCAGCGCAATAAAGGAAGCGATCCACGGTGATTTCTCCGCAATTGCATTCAGGAGCAAAACCTGGGCGGATTCTGCTGGTGCGAATCAGCGCCATGGGCGACGTGATCCATGCGATCCCGGCGTTTGCTTCCCTGCGCGCGGCTTATCCCGAAGCAAGCATTGGCTGGGTCATCGAGGAGCGCTGGCGTCCACTGCTCCCCGCAGGTGTGGATATGGTGCACACCGTGCGAACCAAGGCGTGGCGCAAGCAGCCGTTCGCAGGGTCAACGTGGCGCGAAATTCGCGACGCGCGGCGCCAGATCAAGCTAGCCGCCTATGACCTCGCCGTGGATGTGCAGGGCGCGATTCGTTCCGGCGTGATCACGTGGTGGAGCAATGCGCCGCGAAGAGTGGGATTTGCGAAACCTCGCGAATCGCAAGCCACCATGTTCTACACCGACAAGGTCGCTGCAACCCGGCGTCACATCATCGAGCAGAACTTGGAACTGGCGGCAGCGATCACTGGCGAACCGTACCTGATGTATCGCTCCGCCGAGATCCCGGTCAGCGCTTCGGCTGAAACCTTCTTGAACAAGTTAGAACGTCAAGGCACTTTGAAGCGCGGATGTTATGCGGTGTTAAATCCCGGTGCTGGCTGGGGCGCCAAGCGCTGGCCCACCGAGCGCTATGCAAGTGTGGCCAAGGCGCTGCGCGAGCATGACGTGGCCTCCATCGTGAACTACGGCCCTGGCGAAGAAGAGATGGCGCTGGCAGTCGAGCAGCAAAGCGACGGCGCTGCTCGAAGAGTATCTTGCTCGCTGGAAGAGCTGGTTGGAGTTACCAGGCATGCGCGCCTGTTCGTCGGTGGTGATACGGGCCCCATGCACCTGGCCGCACATTTTGGCGTGCCGGTTGTCGCGTTGTTTGGTCCAACCGATCCCGCCAGGAACGGTCCTTACGGAACGCGCAGCACGGTGCTTCGCAGTGCGAACAGCAAGACCAGCTATTCTCACACCGCGGAAGCGCACTTGGGACTAATGGGAATTTCCACGGAAGAAGTGGTTGAGGCCGCGCAGAAACTGCTGGAGTCGGAAAAGATTCCGGCAGGAGGCGCCGGTTGAACTGGTCGCGCGTGGCGCGGCGAATCCGCGTGCCGCTGGGATTCGTGTTCGCCGCACTTTTCCTCTGGCTGGCGCATCCCACCTGGACATCGATCCTCATAGGAGCCGTAGTGGCTGTCGGAGGAGTCTGCCTTCGTGCGGCCGCATCCGGTCACGTGCGCAAGAACGCCGAGCTCACGACCACCGGCCCCTATGCCTATACGCGCAATCCTTTGTACCTTGGATCGATTCTCATCGCCTGCGGTTTCGCGATCGCATCGCGAAGCTGGATGGTTGTCATCATCTGCGTCTTCCTATTTACGGCGATTTATCTGCCGGTGATTCGCTCGGAAGAGCAGTTCCTGCGTACTCAATTCCTGGGATTCGATGATTATTGTGAACGCGTGCCTCGCCTGATCCCGCGACTTCGGGCCGCATCTGGAGCGTCACGGGGCAGTTTTTCGCGAGCGCTATATCTACAGCATCGCGAGTACAATGCTGCCTTGGGCACCGCCGCAATGCTGGGAGCGCTGGTGGCCAAGTTGTTGTGGTTACAACGCTAAGAGCCAGGAGAGACATGCGCTCCCACAATCTGGGAAGAATCGCATTCATCTTGATAATCATGCTGGTGGCGGTCGCCGCGACGGCGCAACATAACGATGCGCGCGCAATCGCCTGCGTCCGCCGCTGGACCTGCTGTCCAGATTCAGGCTCCGCCCGCGAATTACGCTTTCCCTTACAACCAGACATACGTCTACGGCGCCGATTGGCGC
Source organism: Terriglobia bacterium (assembly GCA_963826275.1). Lineage (GTDB taxonomy): Bacteria > Acidobacteriota > Terriglobia > Terriglobales > Acidobacteriaceae > JAJPJE01. The sequence goes on from CAWGWI010000018.1 coordinate 77,537, forward strand.
ATTTGGACGGGCGGCACCGTTTCAATGACGATGACGCCTGGTACGGTCTCCGCAAACGCGGATTCCACGGGCTTCGTATCGATGCTGTACCCGGTACACGATCGCTTTCAATCCACCTTCGATCCCAAGACCTTCTGCTCGCAGACGATTCGCAAGCATACCGAGGAAGGTTTCCACGCCCGCGATACGCTGATCACCTTCGACTCCGCACAGCGCAAATCAGTTCTCGAAGAAACCAATCTCAAGAAGAAAGAGAACAAACGTGTTGAGAACGACATTCCGGGTTGCGTGACCGATGTCCTGACTGGGATCTATTACGCGGGCTCGCTTCCGCTGCAAAAAGATGGCGTGTATAGATTTCCGATTAACGATGGCAACAAGACGGTCGACGTCGAACTGAAAGTCGAAGCGCGCGAGACCATCAAAGTTCCCGCAGGAACGTTCAAGACGGTGCGCGTATCTCCGGTGAGCACGGCGCGTGGTCTGAACTCGCGCGGAAGACTGTGGATCTGGTACAGCGATGATGAGCGGCGGATCCCGGTCCAGATGCGCGGGAAATTCCTCTGGGGAACGATTACATTTCAGCTGCAGCGGATCGAGAGACGTCAATAGCTGCACGTTTATGAGGTGTGGCGAACCTTCTCAGCCTGAAAACTCTCGCGCTACTGGATCCGGAAACGCTCGTTCAGCACGCGCTGCAATCGCGGTTGGTAGATGAGATCGTACGCGAGTTCTTTGTCCGGAAACATAGCAAGTGCGGCCTTCTTCGAATTGGCCACCAGCTCAGAAGCTTCCTCCAGCGTCAGATTCGGGTCCTGATACAGCACCGACATCACCATGCTCATCATGATCTGTAACCGGCGTATCTTCTTGTCTTCTTCGTCGATCTCCGCCTGACTCGTGTAAACGCTTTGCGTCTCCGGGTTCTCCATGGGGCCCTCAAGGTTTCGTTGGATGAGCTTCTGGAGGAAGGTGTTGCGCAGACATCAACCGATTTAGGATCAATGGGTTACAGCGGTGCAACTTGGCACCGAGAATGCCGGGAAGAAGTTTCAAGGAGATGTTTCCCGCCAACCGGCATTTCGAAAAAATGTAACAGGCGAAAATTCTCCTCGACCCGCAGTATCATGCATCGAAGTTACTGGAGGAACCATGGCGAGCAAACCGCAACCGGACCAGGAGCTAGTCGAAGTATTCGATACCGACCAGGAGTCAGAAGCGATGGTTGTGCGTGGACTGCTGGAGTCCGCAGGGATCGACGCGATTCAAACCGGTCTGGACGCTCCCCAGGACATTTTGCCCGGGGTCGGTGGAGTGGTCCTGCGTGTTCCCGCTTCGCAAGCCGATGCTGCCCGCGATCTGATTGAGGAGTATCGCGCCGGCGGTACGGCAGCCGCCGAAGAAGCCGAAATCAATTCTGAGGACCCGTCCGCGCAGTAACCCGAGTTCCATCCAGGTAGAACGTCAGGGCACCCATCATGTCGGTGCGATAGGTGTTGACATGTGCGGCGTTGAGTTTCGCCAGCGTCTCCGGTCGCGGGTGGTGAAACTGATTGCGAAACCCGGCTGAGACGAATGCATATTGCGGATGCACGGCAGCCAGGAACCCCGGCGTGGTGGAAGTGAGACTACCGTTGTGAGCGACCTTCAATAGAGTGCTGCCTGGATCAAGCGCGATCATCTGCGATTCAACCTGCCTTTCTGCATCTCCGGTTAGCAGTGCCGAAGTGCTCCCATACGAGAATTGCAGGACAAGGGAATCGTTGTTCTCGGGCCGCTCGGAGAATCGCCAGTCTCGTGGCGGGGAGAGCGCCCGCACGTGCATGCCGCCCCAGTCGAAGCTGTCCCCCGCGCCATAGATCTTTACCGGCGCCTTGAGACTCCCAGCCTGATCCACAATCGGTTTCAGAACCGACGGCAGGGTGTTTGGTCCCAGCCACAACTCGCCAGGTTTGAAGTTGTTGAAGATCGCATGCATTCCTCCAATGTGATCCGAATGGCCATGCGTGATAACCACGGCGTCAAGATGCGTAATTCCGCGCGACCATAGATAAGGGGAAACGACGTTCTCGCCGAAGTCGAATTCAGATGCGTGCCCGAAGCCCAGCGGACCGGCCGCGTCAATCAGGATCGTCTTGCCTGTCGGTGAGATAACCAGCGTCGAGTCCGCTTGTCCGACATCGATCGCGGTGACTTCGAGGACACTGGGCTCTAGCTGCGGCTTCGGTGCGACGGCGACGATCCAGAAAGCAGAGGCGGCGATTGTCAGCGTTCCCACGACGATCAGCTTCAGATTGCGGCGCGCTAGCAGGAATCCAAGGGCAATCGTCGACAGCGCTGCAACGATCACGATCAGCCGCGGATCGGCAACCCGCTGATCAGAGCTGCGCATGTGTCCAACCGCGCTCACGGTCCCGGTGATTCCGGCGAGGGTCCATCCGGCCACGAGCGCCGCCGGATGAGCGAGCATGGGCGAGAGATAGCCAATTGCCACTGCGGCGACCGCCGCCGGCATCATGATTTCTGTCAACGGCACCACGATGAGATTCGCCGGCAAAGCAAGCATCGTGGCGCGATGGAAATAGGCGGCCATGGGCAGCGCCAGCACGATCTGCATCAAGGCCGAGATGACGACCACTTCACTGAATGCCAGCGTGAGCCGGACCGAACCCAGCAGCGCCGCTTTAGCGAGCCACCTGCCGGCGATGCGTTCCAGGCGGGAAAGTACAAGACGAAGGTCGAGCCGGAACTGGGCCTGCCGCGGTCGAAGCCGTTGATCGTACGAAGTCGATTCGAAATGCCGTAGTGCTTGCTGCAGTGGGGCAGTTGTCTTCTCCAGCAAAGGCACGCCAATTCCCGCAATAGCGGCTACCGAGAGGAATGTCAGCTGGAAACTCGCGTCGAACAGCGAGCGCGGATCGATGAGCAACACAAACAATGCTGCCGCGCCCACCACGTTCAGCGACGCGCGGTCGCGAAAGAACAGGCGTCCGATCAGGTACAACGAGATCATCGCCACTGAGCGCAGAATTGGCGCACCGCTGTCGCACAGGTAGGCATATCCGAGCGAGAGCACGATCGTGAGGACGGACGCGAATGTCTCGCCGGACCGAAGGCGGCGAATCGTCCAGAAAATGACGAACGCGAGAATGCCGACGTTCATGCCCGAGACGACCAGGATGTGATATGTCCCCGAGCGCTGAAAATCGACAGACATAGGCCGCTCGACGAAGGCACGCTCACCGATAAGCATCGCGTCCATGAGGCCGGCCTGCTGCTCGGGCCAGAGGCGATGCATCATGGCCATCACGCTGCGGCGCGCGCGATCGCGCCAGAAGCCGTAACGGGTGCCCCTGCGCCCTGGCAGGTGTTCGACATGATCACTGCGCGCCGATCCAAGTGCGAAGATGCCTTGCTGGTGCAGGTAGCCGGCATAATCCCACGCTCCGGGATTGCCGAAGTTACGCGGTTCGCGCAACTTGGCGGCGAGGTGCACACGGTCGCCGTAGACAAGCGGCACCGCCATCGGCTCTTCATCATCGGGATTACCGCCATGCCGGTAAATCGACAACCGAATTCCCGATTGAAGCCGAACCGGGCCAGCACCATCGTCAAGATCTTCGGTTTCCAGATCAATTACCGTGCGCTCGGCCTCTGCGCCAAAGCTTGGTGGAGACTTGATGACGTGCGCCGTGATGATGATCTCCTCGCCGGTGGCGAAATGCGCGAGGCTGGCGGTCGCTGCTGCTGCCGATTGAGTGGATTCGCTGGCTTGTAGCGCCAGGAATCCGAGCAGGAACATGATCAGGAGGGCAAGGCCATACGCCAGGTGTTCGCGGCGGCGGAGCAGGAAGAAGATGGCAGCCAGTGCGAATCCTGTGACCGCGGCAAGGATCCATGCCGAAGGGCGCCAGCTATAGCGCGCCAGCAAAATGCCGCCAGAAAAAAAGAGAGCCGCTAAAAATAGCGGCGCTCTTGGTGGTCTTCCTTCCAGGGAGTACAAGGCACTACTCGGGTACAGCGATTCATTATCCGCGTGGAATCATCAGAGCGAACACGAAAGTCGCGTTTGCCGGCAGGCAAAAGATTCCCGCTTCGGGTAAGTCTGCACTTGAATCACCAATCAGCGGACGAGTCGAAGCAAAGATTCAATGTGATAGGTCTGCGGGAAAAGATCGATCAGATGGGCTTCCGCGATTCGATAGCCCGCCTTCAACAGCGGGCCAATGTCGCGTGCCTGGGTCGAAGGATCGCAAGAGAGATAGCTGACTTCCGGCGCGCTCACCTCTACGAGGGCAGCGGAGACTTTCGGGCCCAGCCCTGCCCTGGGCGGATCCACGAGAACGAAGTCGGGTGATTGCTTTTGCTTGCGTGCGAGGAAATGTTGAGTTGTGCTCGACATCGTCCGTACGTTCGCCGGCGAGTTGTGCCGAAGATCAGCGAAGGAAGATGGCGAGGCCTCGACGGCAATCACCTGATCGAAAGAGGCCGCCAGCGGCAATGAAAAAAGGCCGACTCCGGCATAGAGATCCAAGGCGAGTTTGCCGCGGCGATTAACGGTTGCGAGTCGGATCAACTCATCCGCGAGAAAACGGTTGGTCTGGAAGAACGACCCGGCACTGACGCGGTACTCGGAGCTGGAGGCGCGACAGGTGAGCGCGCTTTCTCCGAAAAGACCGAGGAGCGAGGCTGAGCCTGTGCTGCCGTCAAGTTCCGGTGCCGCAACCGATTCGCTGGAGTTCTTGTTTCGGCTCGGCTGGCGCAGAACCGCGACCGACACGAGTTCCGGCAACGCTGCCTGCAGGCGATCCGCGACCGGCTGAAATTTCTTTTCGAGATCTGAAGACGTGCCCTGCACCCACAGCTCGATCATCAGTTGCTGCTCGTCTTGGTTACAGAAGAACTCCACTTCAGCCACTTCTTTCGGGATCTCGCTTCCGATATCCCAAACGGCGAGCAACGCGCGGTTAATCACCTCGGCGCTGATCGGGCATTCCCGCACCGGCAGCAACTTCCTCGATCCCATGCGGTAGTAGCCGATCGCGAACGCCAGCTCGTGATGGACATGCATGCGCGTGCGATTGCGATAGTGCCACGGCGGCGATGCGTGAGCAGCGATATCCGGGAGCTCGACCTTGGCGATGCGTTCGATCGTCTCTCGCAGAATAGACTCTTTCAGTTCGAGCTGGTGTTCGTAACCAGCGTGCTGATAGTGGCACCCACCGCACTCGCCAAAGTATGGACAAGCAGCAGAGATGCGATTCGGTGAAGGATTGATGACATGCGCAAGTTGCGCGCGGACGAATCCAGGCTTCTCTTCCAGCACGCGCGCTTCGATCGTTTCTCCGGGCAACACGAGCGGTACGAACGCCGCCTTGCGGCGACCCTCGGAGTCAGCAGGTAGACGGGCGAGTCCGTCGCCGCCATAAATCAGCTTTTCAATCGTCAGTTCCAAGTAATCATTTCAACACAGAAGACGTGGCGGCGCGGGCTTACATGTAGAAAAGGCTAAGTCGCGGCAGTTTGTGGCGTTCCAGCAAGCGCTTATTGACGTATTGCTTCTGCAGCTGATCGATCTGCGAGCCCGGCATTTTTCGTCGATAGGGTGCGAGTTCGCGGTCGGCCTCCGCGCGAACGGAAACGAGTTCGTCATCGGAGGTGGACGCCAGCAGGGCCGCCATCAGCTTTTCTTCCATTATCGTGAGGCGACGTTCGAGATCTTCGAGCCGAGGGCCCGGAGAGTTGCGAAGACCATTGGCGAGTTCACGGAGATTCTTTGCGGTGTCGGCGGCAAGTTCCCTAACGGTGGCGGGCACCGGTACGCCAGACAGCAAATCCGCATTTTTCGATAGAAACTCGGCAACACTGGTGTTCTCGAAACCGGTGTCCGGCTTGACTTCGGCAGTTGTGCTTGCCGGTGCGCTTGAGCCTGCGGCGGCTTCTTTCATCTCCTCGGCAGTTGCCAGCACTTCCTGCGCGCAGTAAGCAAGGCTGTTCACCTTGCGCGTCTTCGAGGGACGCTTGTCGTAGCGATCAAAGGCCTCATCGATACCACGCAACACGGCTTCAAGTGGAATGCCGGCGTCCTTCCAGGTTTCAATCAGCGCCCAGTCGAGAGTATTCAGCAGCAGGCCAGTGCCACGTCGCCGCTGGAAGTGCTCTTCGATCTCCGTAAAATAGTTGAAGTAGTTTTCCACTGCGACAAGACTACAGAACAAACCACCAAGGACACAAAGGCGCACGAAGTCTTTAGAACCTTAGTGAACCTTGGTGTCCTTCGTGGTTAAGAACTTAGTGTTTTGACGTCCGCCGCTTTGCCGCTGTCACCGTTGCGTTCCGTTCCCAAATAATCTGTAGGCCTTCGAGTGTCAGCAGGTCGTCGACATGCTTGATGAAGCGCGAACTCTCTCCGATCAACTGGGCAAGGCCACCCGTAGCGACGACTTTCACATCCTTGCCGATTTCGGCCGTCAGGCGCTCGAGGATCCCATCGACCAGCGACAGGTATCCGTAGAAGAGTCCGGACTGCATGCTGTTGACGGTGTTCGTGCCGATCAGACGAGGCGGCTTACGCAAGTCAACGCGGGGCAGGCGCGCGGTGCGCGAGAATAGCGCCTCGGCGGAGATGCCTATGCCCGGGGCAATCACGCCACCCAGATATTCGCCACGCGCCGACACCACGTCGAATGTGGTCGCAGTGCCGAAATCGACTACCACACACGGGCCGCCGTACTTCTCGAATCCGGCGACGCTGTTGACAACGCGGTCAGCGCCCACCTCCTGCGGATTGTCATAGTGCAGCGGCATCCCCGTCTTCACACCCGGCTCAATGAACAGCGGCTTGGTCTTGAAATATTTCTCGCAAACTTCGCGCAACGTGGAATCGAGCGGCGGAACTACCGACGAGATCACGATCCCGGTGAACGGTCCCACTTCGAGGCCTGCGCCCGCGAACAAGTTGCGGAACAGAACGCCGTACTCATCAACGGTCTGCGTGCGAATCGTGGAAACTCGCCAGTGCGCCAGGAGACGAGACTCTGACGACGCCTCCGCCGCACTGAAGACGCCAAGAACCGTGTTGGTGTTGCCGACATCAACGACGAGGAGCATAAGACCTCGAATACGTTAACCAAAGCGGACAGAGAGGATCACCTAAAGTCTGTTGCTCTGTGTCACTCTGTGACCTCTGCGGTTAAGTTCTAAGCTCATTGTATCGGTCGCACGTCACCCGACAATACTGTTCGCATTCCGGTATCGGTCTGCTACCAGTAAAAAGCCGCGCTCGTCGAGCCCCGCCGTGACTCCGTCATATCCGCCGTTCTCATCGACGTGTACGCGCTTGCCGCGAGCGAACGACGATCGCTGTTCGAAGCGCTCGAAGATCGCGCGACGTGCCTCGCCTATATCCCGCGAAACGAGCTGCCGGTATTCGGAATCGAAGGCCTTGAGTAACGCCGCTGTTATCGCTACGCGTGACCATGAGCGCCCGGCAGCAAGCTGCAGCGAAGTCGCGATCTCAGCCAGTTCCATGGGGAAGCTCCGCTGGTTCACATTGACGCCGATACCAACCACGGCATAGCGCACGCGCGTCACCTCGGCGTTCATCTCGGTGAGGATGCCGCAGAATTTTCTGTCGCCGATCAACAGGTCGTTCGGCCAGCGAATATCCGGACGCAGACCCAGTCACCTCAACCACGGCATCATGGGCGGCAATTCCGGCAATGAGTGAGAGCAACAGTGCGTCGGCAGGCGCGAATTGCGGCCGCAGAATCACGGAAACATAGATTCCGGTGGACGGCTCCGAAACCCAGGTATGACCTGCGCGCCCTCGTCCTGCAGTCTGCTCCTCGGCAATAAATACGCTGCCCTCGGACGCGCCATTCGCGGCGGCCTGCATACCTTCCGCGTTGGTCGAGCCCACGCGAAAGTAATGATTGATCTCGCGTGCGAACATGGTGCCCTTCACCAACGGCTCCAGAGCCTCCGGCAGCAGCAAGTCCGGCACGCTCGCGAGCTGGTATCCCGTTGCAGGATGTCCGGTAATTTCGACCCCGAATGCGCGCAGTTGCTGAACCAGTCGCCACACTTCGGAGCGGTTGGTATCGATCTCATGTGCGAGCTTGGTGCCGCTAACCACGACCGTTGCGTTGTCGGCGAGAATGCGAATGATGCGGCCGAGACGACTGTCGCTGCGGAGACCATGCTCCGTTACTTCGCGACCGCGAGTTGTCTGGTTCGCAGGAATGGAGGAATTATCGGCCAACGCGGCGCAAACGGGAAGTGCTTACGAACAACTGGGTGCCCCACCCTCGAGCCCTTCTTTGGCTCGTGGGTGGGAAAACGCCGCAGAACAACGCTACGCCGGCTGAATCCGCAGGTTCATGTCGATCGCCTGCGGCGAGTGCGTGAGCGCTCCCACGGAGATGAAGTCCACGCCGGTTTCGGCATACCCGCGTACGGTTTCAAGATTCACGCCGCCCGAGACTTCGAGCGGAATCTTCTTCCCATGATGCGCAGCACGATCCACCGCCAGGCGCACATCTTCCACGCTCATGTTGTCGAGGAGAATCGCCTCGGCGCCGTGGTCGAGCGCCATTTCCAGTTCCTGCAGGTTGCGAACTTCGATCTCAACGGTCTGGGGGCCCCGGCGATTACGCAGCGCATGCTCCAGTGCTGGAACGATGCCGCCGACTAGCGCAATGTGGTTGTTCTTGATCAGGATGCCATCGGAGAGATCGAGGCGATGATTCTGCCCGCCGCCACAGCGCACTGCATATTTCTCCAGTGCCCGCAGCCCCATCACGGTCTTGCGCGTGTCAAGAATCTTGGCGCGAGTGCCGCTCACGGCGTCGACGTATTTGCGCGTCAGCGTAGCGATACCGCTGAGGCGTTGCAGCAGGTTGAGGATCACTCGTTCGCAGGAGAGAAGGACGCGGGCGTTGTGCCGGATGTTCGCAACAGTTTGTCCCTTATGCAGGCGCACGCCGTCAAAAATCTCCGGATGCGTAGTGACCTCGGGATGGCCGATTACGTTCGGCTCGAGCATGGAATACACCTGAAAGATCCGCTCGATGGCAGCGACTCCGGAAAGGATGCAATCCTGCTTGGTCGCAATCCGCGCTTGTCCGATCTGGCGCTGATCGATGCAGGCGAAGGTGGTGGCATCGTGCGTTGCCTTGTCTTCGAGCAGCGCATTCTTCAGGATTTCAGTGATGCGTCGGCTGTTCCAGTCCACTTGATGTTTCTCGCTTCGGGTGGCGCGGGCGCCCTCGCCCGCGAGAATTGGCACGAATAATCAAACTTCTGCGAACCGCTATCCCAACTGATCGAGAGCGGTTTTTGCCTTATCGCGTAAAACCTGCAACTCTTCGGCGCGGCGGCGGATACCATCCACAACATGAGTCGGAGCTTTCGCGAGAAAACTTTCGTTGCCCAGTTGTCGTTGCCCGTTGCCGATTTCTTTCTCTATCTTTTCCAGGTCCTTCTGGAGCCGCAGACGTTCGGCCGCGACATCGATTTTGCGCTCGTAGAGGACCCGCACATCGAATCTTGACGTGCTGCGCGCCCCAGCTTCTTTCGCCAGGGAGTGTTCCGTGAAGCGGATATCGTCGACATTGGCGAGGCGTTCGACTGCAACCGCGTTGTCGCGGATCAGCTTGCGGATCGCAACATCGGCATGCACTTCGATTGGCGTCTTCGCCTTCGGTTCGACCTTCATCTCGGCGCGCAAATTGCGCACATTGACGATCAGGTCCTGAAGGATGGCCATCTCCTGTTCGGCTTCGAGGTCGATCTGCTCCTGTTGCGCCCGTGGATACACGGAGAGCGCGATCGATGCGACTGGCGGTTTGCCATCGTAAATTGCATGCCAGATTTCTTCGGTGATAAACGGCATGATCGGCGACAGCAGCCGCAGCGAGGCTTCGAACAAGCTCGCCAGGTTCTGACAAGCCGCGCGGGCGTGCTGGCGGTCTTTGTCATTCTCGAAATCGGCGAGACGGTTCTTCACCAACTCGATATACCAGTCGCAGAGCTCGCCCCAGAAGAAGCTGTAGACCACATGCGCCGCTTCGTGGAAGCGATAAGCCTGGAGAGCATCGTTGACCTGCTGTGCGGTCTGGTTGAAGCGCGAGAGAATCCAGCGGTCTTCGAGCGTCTCAGGCGCGAACGACGGGATACCACGTGGGGCGGATGGCCCCGGCTGCCCGCAATCACCGAGCTCTTTCAGCGACCAGACACCGGCTTCGGCAGCCCGATCGACATTCATGAACATGAAGCGCGCAGCATTCCAGATCTTGTTGGCGAACGCGCGATAGCCCTCAGTGCGGCTCTCGTTGAAGGCAATATCCGTACCGGGCGAAGCCATGGCCGCCAGCGTGAAGCGCGTTGCGTCCGTACCGTATTTCTCGATCACCTGGATCGGATCGAGCACGTTACCCTTGGTCTTCGACATCTTCTGGCGCTCGGCGTCGCGCACCAGCGCATGGATATACACCTCACGGAACGGCACGGACTCGCGCAGATCAGCATCGCTCTCCGGTGTGTCCGCGCTATCAGAAGATGACCCCGGCTTGTGTGGCGGCGCCATGAAGTGGCAGCCCATCATGATCATGCGCGCCACCCAGAAAAACAGAATGTCCTGTCCGGTAATCAGCAGAGACGTCGGGTATAACGCCTCCAGGTCGCGCGTCTTGTCCGGCCACCCCAGCGTTGTAAACGGCAGCAGCGCCGACGAGAACCACGTGTCGAGGACGTCTGTGTCCTGCACCAGTTCGTGATGGGTGCAGTGCTTGCACTGTTTCGGCTCTTCGCGCGCCACGATGATCTCGCCGCACTTCTGGCAATGCCACGCGGGAATGCGATGGCCCCACCACAACTGTCGCGAGATGCACCAGTCGTGAATGTTGTCCATCCAATTCAGGTAGATGGTCTTGTAATTTTCCGGAGTAAAGCGAATGAACCCCTTGCTCACCGCTTCGCTGGCGGCCTTCGCCATGCTCGGCTCACCCGAACTCGGCTCTTTGTTCACGGCCACGAACCATTGCGTCGACAGCCGCGGTTCCACAATCGTTTTGCAACGATCGCACTTGCCGATCGGAACCGTGTAATCTTTCTCGCCGACAAAAAATCCCTGCTCTCGCAAATCGTTCATCACACGTTCACGCGCTTCGAAGCGATCGTGCCCGGCATAAGGTCCGGCGTTCTCGTTCATGCGCCCGTGCTCGTCCATGATGTTGATTTGCGGCAGATCATGGCGGAGACCAGCTCCGAAGTCGTTGGCATCGTGCGCAGGGGTGACCTTTACCACTCCGGTGCCGAACTCGGGCTGCGCCAGCTCATCGGCAATCACAGGAATTTCGCGATTCATCAGCGGCAGCAGCACGCGCTTCCCGTGCAGATGCTTGTAGCGCTCGTCATCCGGATTCACGGCTACAGCTGTATCTCCGAGCATCGTCTCCGGACGCGTTGTCGCCACCGTCAGAAACTCATCGCTGCCGATCACGGGATAACGAATTTCGTACAACTTTCCCGGATAGTCCTCGTGAACCACTTCCAGATCAGAGATCGCCGTTCCGCAGCGCGGACACCAGTTCACGATGTACTTTCCGCGATAGATCAGCCCTTCGTCGTATAGGCGGACGAACACCTCGCGCACGCAGTGCGAAAGATTTTCGTCCATGGTGAAGTACTCGCGATGCCAATCGACCGAAGCTCCGAGGCGCTTCATCTGGTCGAGAATGGCGCCACCGTAGTGCTTGCGCCAATCCCAGACGCGCTCGATGAACTTCTCGCGGCCCAGGTCCTGTCGCTTCACGCCCTCGGTGGCGAGTTGCCGCTCCACCATCATCTGCGTAGCGATTCCGGCGTGATCCGTTCCCGGCAGCCAAAGTGAAAGATCGCCGCGCATGCGGTGCCAGCGGACGATGATGTCCATCTCCGTCTGATTGAGCATGTGGCCCATGTGGAGACGGCCGGTGACGTTGGGCGGAGGCAGCAGCAGAGTAAAGACCGGCCGCTTCTCGTTCGATTTCGGAGTCTTTACCGCGAAAAGGTTTTCTTTCGTCCAGTATTCGGCCCAGCGGGTTTCAATCGCGCCAGGTTCGTACGCTTTGGGAAGATCGTGTGGCATGCGAGATCAATAGCCTAGAGGTAAACCTTAGATATTACAGGAGTGAGTGGAAGGTAGTCAGCTTTGCAGGACTCACAAAATTCTGTTACTTCGCCGCGTCGCTGGAAACATTCGGCTCTGGCTCGCGGATATCCATGCTGGCAATGAGGCCTTCGTGGATCGAATACACGTGTTGTACCATCCGGTCCATTAGCACGTTCCCGCTCATATCGCGGATTACCTGGTGGACTTCCACCACGGTGCGTCCGATTTCATCGTCTTCGATTCGGACGGGATCGACGCGAGGATCGACTATCGCCCATTGCCGGAGCCAGTAAGCGCGCACGCCGTCATGTCCCTGCACGCGTCCACCCTCCATACCGTTCGGCCAGTCCACATCCGGATGCATGCGCGCGAGGACTGCATCAATGTCACGAGCGTTGAAGGATCGGTAGACCGAAGCGATCAACTCTTGCCTGGAAGTCATGAGAATACGATGCTGCGAGATCCCAGACGGACGGCATACATTTTCGACTAAAGCGTAGCCTTAGGACCTTGCGATCCTCTGTATCCTCTGTGGCGAACCGCCGTAAAAGTAAAAGGCACGGAGCGAACTCCGTGCCTCGTACCAGGAGAACAGAACTTATTCTTCCGGGTCTTTTCGTGGCTTGCGGCGGCTTGCCATCTCCCGTGCAATTTCTTCGATCAGGGTGGGCTTCATCCGATCGAGCACGCGGGCAACGGCACTGGCAATGAAAACTTGTGTCTGATCCCCGGGCGCAGTCTCGTCTTCCGCCGGTTTTTCCGACGCCCTATGCTGCAAATGCTCCGTGATGGTGGCGCCCAGAATGCTTGCTCCTGCAGCAGCCGCAGCGGCAATCGCCGGAACCTCGAAAGAAGTTCGTTGCTCAACGTGCGTCGTTTCGACTACAGGCTCTTCAACGCTGGGCGGCTCCGGCCCAACCGAAAGGATGGCAGGCTCGGTGGCGACCGGCGAGATGACTGGGGCGGCCAGCTCTTCAGGACGATCCTCGGCAACCGGCTCAGCCATTGCCGGGGAGGGTTCAGGAAAACTGGGCTCATTCGATTCGATGGTAGGAGCAGCCACTACCTCCGCCGTCGGTGGCTCTACCTCAGCGGCAGCCACCGGTTCGGGCGCGGGCTCGACGGAAGGCTCCGCAGCCGACTCAGGAATGCTCGCTCCAACCAGTTCCGCGGTTGTCTCCAACTGCGGCTCACTCGATGTAAAGAATTCTTCCGGCAACGCCTGCGTCGCATCAGGATCGAATGGCGTCTCGGTAGCTTCTACTGCGGGTTCGACAGGCGCAATTGCTTCGACCGTCTCGGCCACAACAGGCTCTGCGACCGCTTCCGGTTCTACTGGAGCAGATATCTCGTGAACCGAAGCTGCTTCTTCTATGGAAGGTTCAGCAACTGGAGCGGCTTCGGACAATGGAGTTTCTGGAGTCGCTGTGGTGAGCGCGCTCTCTTCAGTCCTCGGCTCGACAGGGACCATCTCCCATGCAACTTGATGCGAACCTTGCATCACAGCGGGAACTACCGGCGGCTCTGTCTCCGATTTCGATTCCGCGGCGACTTGCGTTTCTTCCTCGAAGGCATGGCCCTCTTCCGGTGGCTGATACTCGTAAGCGCTCGCTGCGTCGTCCATCAGTTCGGGAACGATTCCAACCGGAATCACTTCCGGATTCTCCACTCCGAAGTGAGTGGTAAAGGCCGAGAAACTTTCCGTTCCGCCGACCAGGGCGGGGTCAGGAGGAACTGTTAACTCGGGGGATGGCTGTTCAATCCCCGGTTCAACGCCGGTCTCAGCGTGGGTCTCTACCTGCACCGGAGGCGCCACGTTTGGCACGAAATCCGGGGCGCTCTCCACAACCGGCGCTTCTTCCACCAGCGCGTGCGAGGTTTCCAACTCCATGGCGGCAGATGCTTCCGACAGATACGCGTTCGGACTCGAAACCTGAGGCTCTTCGTCAACCGACGGCGCTGCTGAAGCCACTGACTCCGTTTCTGGTTCTTCCTGCGCAACAGAGTGCGATTCCGCTACCGATGTCGGGACAGCGTATTCCAATCCAAACATCGGCTGTGCTTCCTGAACTTGTTGTGTGGTCACGGCCTCGGGCGTTTCGGGCTCGGGTGTGACGACGGCATCAGGAATGGCGATGCCATCGAGGACTGGGTCCCAAGCGGCCCTGGGCTCACTCGGCAAAACTGGCGCTGCCGGATGCTCCACTACTTCTCGCGCCACGCTGGCGTGGGAGAAAGGAGAATGCTCGGCTTCGACCGTCTTCGGGGCCTCTTCCAATTCGATAGCCGGTACTTCCAGCCGATGTGCCGGCTGCTCCGCGTTGGTCTCTTCCTGTTCGCTAACGATAGCAGCGCTGTCGACGCCAATTTCCATCGCAGGGGTCGCTACGGCGACTGCCGCTGCTGACATCACAGCTCCGGTGCTGGCAGCCTCGGTGGCCGGCGACGCTTCGCTGGTAATTCCGAGCGACTGCCGCAACTCGTCCTGTGAGAGCTGTACCGTCTCCTCATAGCTGCGGTATTTTTGCGGAGGTGCGGCCGCGGGCGGCGGTGGTGGAGGAGGGGCAGCGGTCCGTTGAATGTTGAATCGCTTCGCGATTGCTTCAACCGCGGCGGTAAGGTCGGTCGCCTCGAAGGGCTTGATCATCACCCCTTCGGCGTGTACCCGGTTCGAATCGTCGGGATTGAACGGCTCCATTTTCCCGACGGTGAGCAGTACCGGTTTGCGCGATGTATCCGGATTGTTCTTCAGGCGTTCGCAAACTTCCAGACCGGTATAGCCTGGCATGAAGACGTCAAGAATGATGATGTCGGGATTTTCGGCGGTGATCTTCTTAAGCGCAGCAGCGCCATTGCTGACGGCGATCACCTCAAAGCCGGCGTCAGTCAAGATCTTCTTGCCCATGTTCTGGGCCGTCATGCTGTCGTCGGCGAGCAATATCTTCATCGCCACTGCTAGCAACCTCGTGTTCTGCCGGGGTAACCGAGACGTTACCTGTTCTGAATTCCTAAGTCAATCGAACGGTACGGCTAAAGGTATCAGCACGTTAGGAACTTAGGTACCTGCCATGCCTCCGGCCTGAAAAAGCGTTCTCGGATAGGGAACTAGTACCACCGCAGGAATCTTGCGCTCCAAAATAAAGAGGGCGGCTGGTGAGCCGCCCCTATTTCATCTTTGACTTGTTACTTACTAGAAAGGTACCAGCTTGTGCAGGCCTTTCTTCTTCTTCACCTTGCTGGTCGAGACGTCCTGTTGAGATTGGTCAGCGTTCGCAGCCGCTGTGTTCGCATTGGAGGTAGATTCTCCAGCGGTTGGCTGACTGGCTTCGTTCACCTGGGCTGGTGGAGTTGCAGCCGCATCCGCGTTTGCCGTCGCGGGACTTGTCTGTGCCTGCTGCGCCGTTGGTTGCGCTCCATTCGACGGAACCGCTGGGTCCGCCGCAGGAGGTGCGGATGCGGGCGCAGGAGTGGGAGCGCTCTCGACAGGAGCAGGCGAACTACCAGCGGGCGCGGCGTTGGCCGGCGCCGGATCGGCGATCGGCTGCAAGTCGGAAATGCCTGTGTTGTTGTTGTCCGAACTTGCGGGAGTATCGGAACGTGGCACCGGCTGATTTGGCGGAGGCACGCCTGTCTTCACTGGTTCCACCGCCAGCGTGTCTTTGCCCGGAGCCTTCGAGGTAGTCCCGAGGTTGCCGGCGTTACGAATCAGGTCAGGAGCATTGGTCGGCTTGGGATCAATCATCGTCGGCTCGCCCACCAACGTGGCGTTCTTGACGGCTATGGTCGGACCCTTCTTCAGGTTGTCCATCATCCGATCGATCATCCCGAGTTCGGCGCGGCTCGCCTCTTCTTTCTTATTTTGAGCAATCGCTTCCGGGGTCGGGGTTGGGATCGGACGCTTCAGCGCCGCGAGCTGCTTTTTTGCTTCTTCCGCAGCCGGCATCACCGGATAACGCGTAATGATTTTGGAATAGGCTTCGACCGCCTGGTTCTCCAGGTTCTTGATCAAGTTGCCCTTGGTTACCTCGTTCAGTCGCGGGGCGGCTCGTATGGTATCAACCTGCTTCAGATACGCATTTCCCAGGAGCAACAGCGCTTCATCGGCATTGCTGTAGAGCGGGTAGGTGTCGACCACCGACTTCAGACGCGCTTCTGCCGCCGGATACGATTCGCGCATGTAATAGAACCGGCCGACGCGAAACTCCCGTTCGGCGAGCACTTCCTGAACCTGCAACAGCTTTTGCCGGGCTTCCGGCAACAGCTTGCTATCGGGATACTGGGTAATTAGGTAGCGATATTCATCCTGCGCGCGAACCGCGTGAGTGAAGTCGCGATCAGGCTTCTCCATCTCTTTGAAGTGGATGTTCGCGATCTTCAACTGCGCTTCGGCCGCCTCTGGCATGTTCGGGAAGAAGGTCTCGAAGTCCTTATACTCGTTCTCCGCCTGTACCAGCGCGGCGGAGGTGCCTTCTGCATACCAGGAATCGCCGATTGCCAGCTTGGCGCGAGCGACGTATTCCGAATCCGGGTAAGTGTTGATCAGGGTCTGGAGCGTGAGCCGGGTAACGTCGTACTTACCATGCTGAAGTGCGTCCATGGCCTGGTCGAATAGCACCTTGTCGGGCTGTTTCGAATCGACGTTCGCGATGGGGTTCTTGATCTTCTTCTTCGAGGAGCAACCGCCAAGCAACAACATGCATGCGGTCAGGCTCAGGACTACGAATCGCTTTAATGCCATTACCTCTACCTACCTTGGGGAGAAACCTGCAAAGCCCGCGGCTTCCGTCGAGGGTTCCGCGTTAGACCTTTTGCAGACTGGCTTCCACCGCTGCCTTCAGGAGTTGTTCAGCTTGCTTTCTAGGATCGCCTTTTCCGAACACCGCGTTGCCGGCGACCAAAATTTCCGCACCCGCCCGTACAATATCGCCGACCGTCTCCAGTGACACCCCGCCATCGACTTCGATCCGGTAGTCGAGAGCTCGTGCCTGGCGGATGCGCACGAGATTTGCAATCTTGTGAAGTGCGCCCCGAATGAATTTCTGTCCACCAAATCCGGGATTCACAGACATCACCAGTACGTAGTCAACTATATCGAGAACTTCCGTGAGCGTTTCCACTGGGGTAGCCGGATTAAGCACGACTCCGACGTTACAGCCATGGCTCCGGATCAACTCCAGCGTGCGGTTCAGATGAACCACTGCTTCCTGGTGGACGGAGATCCAGTTCGCGCCGGCATCCACGAACGCCGGAATGAATTCATCCGGGTGTTCGATCATCAGGTGGCAATCGAGCGGCAGATTCGTGTGCTTCCGAATCGATGCCACTACCGGCGGCCCGATGGTCAGGTTCGGCACAAAATGGCCGTCCATCACATCGAGATGCATAACGGAAGCGCCGCCTTCGGTCGCCGCCTGGATCTGATCGGCGAGCCGAGCGAAATCCGCAGACAAAATGGAAGGAGCAAGCTCGATCAAAAGGGCTCTCTCAGTGAAACCACAGCACCGGGCCAGGTCAGAATCAGCTGTGGAAATTCTACCACTAAGCCGCAGCAGCTAAGTTCCTGACGGAAGCCCTGTCGAAACTTAGGATGCGAGGAGATCTTCTCTGGTGCGTGACACTGATTCATCCCTTGCCAGTTGCCCCGCGAAACGTGAAACTTGAAACGCGAAACGGCGCTTATGGCTCTTGTCGAAGTCCGCAACCTAAGCAAGATCTACTCCGGCACCACTAACATCTTGGGCCGGGCTTCGGGGGAAGTCCGCGCGGTAGACGATGTCTCCCTCGATATCCATGCTGGCGAGACACTCGGGTTAGTCGGCGAGTCCGGCTCCGGGAAGAGCACTCTCGGCCGCCTCATCCTGCGCCTGGTGGAACCCACCTCGGGAAGCGTGAGCTTCGACGGGAGTGATGTACTCGCAGCTTCCGGCGGCGAAATGCGTCAACTCCGCCGCCAGATGCAGATCATTTTCCAGGACCCATTCGGCTCACTTGATCCGCGCATGCGGGTGGAAGAAATCGTTATTGAGCCGCTACAGATTCACGGCATGCGTGGGGCAGCCGACCTCGGCTGCCCACCCGTTCATGTTCCCGAACGCCGACGCTCCCGCTATCGTTCCCAGGCCGCTCAGTTGATGAAGGCCGTTGGGCTGGAAGAATCGGCCCTCCGCCGCTATCCCCACGAGTTCAGCGGAGGCCAGCGTCAGCGCATCGGAATCGCCCGTGCGTTGGCGTTGCGACCCAAGTTTATCGTTGCCGACGAGCCAGTCTCGGCGCTCGACGTCAGCGTCGGCGCGCAAATCGTGAACCTGCTCAAAGACCTGCAGCGCGACTTCGGCCTCACCTACCTGTTCATCTCACATTCCATGCCCGTGGTGCGCTATCTGGCGACGCGAATCGCCGTGATGTATCGCGGCAAGATTGTCGAGATCGGATCAACCGAAGAGATCACCACCCGCCCGCAGCAGGAGTACACGAAGAAGTTGCTGGCCGCCACGCCGGAGTTGGAAGTGGCGACCTAATCCGAAGACTCGGGTGCCCGGTCCTTTCCTTCTTTTGGAAAGGGCCGGAACAATTATTCCTTCACCGTCGGCCGAATCTCGTGCCAATCGTTCAGAGTCACTCTCCACTCTCGTCTAGCAGGTACCAGCGATAGCTGCTCCATCGCCATCTTCCGGTCCCGCGACCAGTCTGCGCGTCACCGGATTGCGTGCAAATATTTGAGTATCTTGATGTGCTTACGTGAACTCCAGACGTTGAAGTCGTAAAAGCGTAGCTGCCAGAACCGCGGTTCTCGATGAGCAATCGATCGCAAGGTCCGCTGTTTCAGCACTTGCATCACAGCTGACGGATCGCTTTCCCTTGGTTCGTTCATCAGCAAGTGCACATGCTCCGGCATCACGACATATCCGACGATTACGAAGTCGTACTTTCGCCGAACCTCCTCCAGTATCTCAAGAAACCGATCACGCTCTACTGCGCCGGCAAGCAACGGCAGGCGCCGATAGCAACTGAAGGTGATGAAATGAAGGTGCCCGTAGCCGTAGTACCGTTTCAAGTGCTGGTGCATTAGAACGGAGAGTAATAGGCAAGGTGTTGGTGCGTCTGTGATCTATCGCATTCCGGCCCTTTCCAAAAGCTGGAAAGGACCGGGCACCCACATGCCAAGATTTCTTCCCGCCCCTTCTAGAGAAGGGAAAAGACCACTTCCGATAAACTTGTTTCCGGAGCTCCCATGTCCACCAAGCTTTCTGAAACCGTCGTCGCCATCGACCCCCAACAGGACTGGTCCGCCTACGTCGCCGATTTCCGCCGCGCTGCGCACAACGCCGTCGACTGGGTTGCCGACTATCTCGCCGATACGCGCCGCTATCCCGTCACGCCGAAAACCAAGCCCGGCGAGTTGGTCGATGCGCTGCCGCCTTCTGGTCCCGACAAAGGGGAGTCGTTTGACGCCATCCTCCGCGACTTCGATCAGAAGATCATCCCTGCGGTCACGCATTGGAACCATCCTGGCTTTCTCGCATATTTCGGTTGCACCGGATCTTCGCCGGCCATCATCGCCGAGATGATTGCCGCTGCCTTGAACACCAACGGCCTGCATTGGGATACGTCGCCCGCGGTCGCCGAGTTGGAACAAGTCGCGCTTGGTTGGTTGCGTCAGTGGATGGGCCTGCCCGACAACTGGTTCGGCATCATCTACGACACCGCTTCCGTGTCGAGTTTCCACGCCATCTGTGCGGCGCGTGAGTTCGTCGCGCCCGAGAGTCGCGTCGAAGGCAGCACGCCCAACCTGGTGCTCTACACCTCCGAGCAATCGCATTCGTCGATCGAAAAAGGCGCCATCGCTGCTGGAATCGGCCAGAAGCACGTTCGCAAGATCCCGACCGACAGTGAATTTCGCATGCGTCCCGATGCGCTGGCGCAGGCTATCGAAGACGATCTGCATGCAGGCCTGCGTCCCTTCTGTGTTGTCGCGACCATCGGCACGACTTCCAGCACCAGCATCGATCCGCTGGCCGCGAATCGCCGATATCACCGACCGGCACAAACTCTGGTTGCACGTCGACGCCGCTTACGCCGGTTCCGCCGCGATCCTGCCGGAATGCCAGTCGATGCTGAAGGGAATCGAACGCGCCCATTCGTATGTCGTGAATCCACACAAATGGTTGCTGACGAACATCGACCTGAGCGCCTTCTACACCAGGCACCCGGAAATCCTGCGACGCGCTTTCTCGCTCGTGCCTGAATACCTGACGGGCACCGAAGATCCGCGCGCCATCAATCTGATGGACTATGGCGTGCCCCTCGGCCACCGTTTCCGTTCGCTCAAGCTATGGTTCCTGCTGCGCTATTTCGGACGCGAGCGCCTGCAGCAGATCGTGCGCTCGCACATTGCCTGGGCGAAAAAGCTGGAAGAGGAGATCCGCCGGGACGCGCGCTTCGAAGTCGTTGCGCCGGTGCCGTTCTCTACCGTCTGCTTCCGTCTGAAGGGCTCGGACGAAGCCAATGAGCGCGTCTTCAACGCCGTGAACGCCTCGGGCAAGTACTACGTCTCCCACACGGCATTGAACGATCGCTACGTCCTGCGCATTGCGATTGGAAATCTTGGGTACGACCTGGGATGACGTGGAAGGTTGCTGGAAGATGATTCAGTCGGTGGTCGATGGTCGGTAGTCGTTTGTCTCTAGTCGAGAGATTCTTGCGAACGACCAACGACTATCGACTAATGACCTCAATCACCGGCTTCCGCGACTCCAGCACTTCGCCGATCAGCGCAGCTCCCACCGACGCTTCATTCAACTCGCGAACCAATTCATCGGCGTCTTCCGCAGCGATGGAAATCAGCAGCCCGCCCGCCGTCTGCGGATCGTACAGGATCGTGCGCACATCTTGCGGCACGCTGTCTTCATAGCTCACCAGGCATTCGGCGAATTCGCGATTCGCCGTTAACCCACCGGGGATGAATCCCTCGCGCACGCACTCAAGCGCACCATCCAACAGCGGAACTTGCGAAGCGAACAACCGCAAGCTGACGTTCGATCCCAGCGCCATCTCGCGCGCATGCCCGATCAGTCCGAAGCCGGTGATGTCAGTCATGGAGTGAACTTGAAAAGGACTCTCCTCTGCGTTTCTCTGCGCCCTCTGTGGTGGAATTCTTCCGGCCACCTCGGCAGCGACTTTGTTCAGCGTGGTCATCGAACGCGTCGCCGCTTCGATCCACTTCTCCTGCGCCTTTCCGCGCTTGATCGCCGTCGAGATTACGCCAGTGCCGATCGCCTTGGTAAAAATCAGCTTGTCGCCCGGCAATGCGCCGCTGTTCGTCAGCACGCGTCGCGGATTGATCATCCCCGTAACGGAATATCCGAACTTGATCTCGGGATCGCGAATGCTGTGTCCGCCGACGATCGTGCATCCGGCCTCCATCATCTTCGAGAGGCCGCCCGCGAGAATCCGCTCGAGCACATCGAAGTCGCCCTTCTCCGGGAAGCACACCATCGCAAGCGCGGTCAGCGGGCGCCCACCCATCGCGTAAACGTCGCTCAGCGCGTTGGTCGCGGCGATCTGTCCAAAGATGTATGGGTCATCGACAATCGGTGTGAAGAAGTCGATGGTCTGCACTAGCGCCTGGTCGGGGCCGATCAGATACACTCCGGCGTCGTCGGCTGTATCGAAGCCAACCAGCACATTCGGGTCATGTTGCCGGGCTAATTTCCCAAGCACCGTGTCCAGCACCGCCGGACTCAGCTTGCTCGCTCAACCCGCCGCTTTGACCTGTTCCGTGAGCCGGACTTTGGCTGCTGTTTCAGACATAACTCAATTCTATTTCACCACAAAGGCACAGGGACATTGGTAGATAGGATTGATCGGGTCAGATCAGGTAGTTGAAAGGCACATAGCTGCCGTTGCTGTTGAAGTTGAATTACTCTATCCCTCTTTGTCTACTGTGGTTAGGCGCTATTTCTTCGGGTTTCTTGCGCGCGTTTTGATCCAGATCGGCGAGCCCACAAATCCAAACGCCCTGCGTATCTGGTTTTCAATAAACCGCTGGTAGGAGAAGTGCAGTTTCACATCGCGATCGGTGAACAGCATGAATGTTGGCGGCGCGACCGCCACCTGCGTCATGTACATGATGCGCACGCGGCTCTTGTAGGGTACCGAGGTGCGTTCGAAATCGACTTTTTCGAGGAAGCGATTCATCTCGCCGGTCGAAATACGTTTGCGTCGCTCGACCGACACAATCTCGATTTCCCGGAACAACTTGTCGATATTGCGTCCTGTCGTGGCCGAAACGAAAATCACCGGCGCGTACTCCAGGAACTTCAGGCTGCGACGTATCTCCTCTTCATAGGCCTGCGGATCGGCCGTCCGCATCGACTCTTGCAGCATGACTCTGGCTCGCCGCGGAACTTCGGCCTTGGTCTTGGCTTTGCCCGCTTCGGCCTTGAGTTCCTTGGCGCGCTCAACCACCAGGTCCCACTTGTTCACCACGATAATCACCGACCGCCCGCTCTCATGCGCGTAACCGCCAATATTCGCGTCCAGCGCGGTCGCGCCCTCAGTCGCGTCAATGATGAGCAAGCTTACGTCGGCGGCTTCTAGATGCTTTCGCGCCATCACCACCGAAAGTTTTTCGGCCATCAACTCTGTCCGGCCCTTGCGACGTATGCCGGCGGTATCGATGAAGCGATAGGTCTTACCGTTGTGTTCCACAACTTCATCGACTGCATCGCGTGTAGTGCCCGGGATTGGCGACACGATGGCGCGTGCCGTTCCGGTCAGCGCGTTCAGCAGCGTCGACTTACCGACGTTGGGTCGCCCGATAATGGCAATCTTCGTCTCATGCGCAGTTTCGATCCTGGCCTGCGCGCCGAGAGGGGCCTCTTCGCCTTCTACTGCGGCCGCCACTTCTTCAGTCGCTTCGGGTGCCGACTCCTCGATGGCCACCGCTTCGTCTGCGCCCACGGGCATGACCTTGAGCGCCGCTTCCAGTAACTCGACGATCCCGTTGCCGTTCTCCGCCGAAATCGGGAAGAGGCTTTTGATCCCCAACCGCCGAAGATTTTCGGCGCCTGCTTCCAACTTCGGCGTATCGATCTTGTTTACTGCGAGGAACAACGGCTTCCCACTGCGCAGTAGCAGTCGCGCCAACTCCATGTCAGGCGAGGCGAGTTCCGTGCGCCCGTCTACGACCATGACTACCGCGTCGGCCTCTTCCAGCCCCACCTTGGCCTGCCGGTAAATTTCGGATGGAATCAGCTGCTTGTCATCGGGAATAATGCCGCCCGTATCGATCACCCGAAAACTACGATCGAGCCATCGCGCGAATCCATAAAGGCGGTCGCGCGTGATGCCGGGTTCATCGCCGACGATGGCGCGTCTCCGTCCAACCACTCGGTTGAACAGCGTAGATTTGCCCACGTTCGGACGCCCGACTATGACGAGGGTTGGAACTCTCAGCGAATTCGCGGTCGCGGAAGTAATTGATTTCGGCATTTTGACTGGTGACGAGAACGGTGGACGGGCAGCTTTCCACGGATTCATGATTGCCCGGCGATTCAGTGCCGCGCATTCGTGCTTCCACAGCTATTATAGAGACCGGACCCTTTTCCGCTTTGTCCTCCGCCTCCCAATCCGCCGTTTCATTCACGCTCCATCGCTTTTTCGCCCCAGGCGGCATTCTCGCGAAGGCGCACCCGGCGTACGAATTCCGTCGCGGGCAACTGGAGATGGCGCAGGCTGTCGAAGCCGCAATCGAAGAAAAGCGCCACCTGATCGTCGAGGCCGGCACCGGTACCGGCAAGACGCTGGCCTATCTGGCGCCGGTGATTCGCAGCGGCAAGCGCGTCATCATCTCCACCGGCACCAAGAATCTGCAAGAGCAGCTCTTCTATAAGGACATTCCATTCCTGCAGAGCCTGTTCGCGCCGGAAGGATCGACAGAATCGGATCCTGGAGCAGCCAGCCCCCTTCGCGTCTGCTACATGAAGGGACGCAACAATTATCTTTGCCGCAAAAAGTTGTACGAGCTCACCGACCAGCCCGTGCTGAATGGTCTCGACGAGATCAATCAGTACCGCGCCATTGCTGACTGGGAGAAAGAAACGCAGAACGGCGATCGTGCCGAGCTTCGCGTCCTGCCGGAAACGAGCGAACTGTGGTCCAAGCTGGACGCGCGCGCCGATACCTGCACCGGGCAGAAGTGCACGCAGTACGACCGTTGCTTCATCACCGAAATGCGCCGCCGCGCCGCCGAGAGCGACATCATCATCGTCAACCATCATCTGTTCTTCGCCGACCTGGCCATTAAGATGGCGGCCGAAGACGCTCCTGACGTCGGCATCCTTCCCGACTGCGCCGCGGTGATCTTCGACGAAGCACACGAACTGGAAGAAGTGGCGTCGAGCTACTTCGGCGTTAGCGTCAGCACGGCGAAGATCGACGACTTCGCACGTGACGTAGACCAGACACTCCAACGCGAGAAGCTCTCCTCGGCTGCCGTCGGATCGTCGTTGCGCAGCTTGCGCGAACGTGCGCAGTTCTTTTTCGCACTGCTCCCCGAAGGCGACTCGCGTTTCCCCTTTGGACAAAGACAGGCCTTCCTCGAAGAGCATGGCACCGAGTACGACGGCCTGATGAACGCCGTTGGCCGCGTCGGATCCGAGCTGAATGCGCTCAGCCCCAAGCCCGAAGAAGTGAACAATCTGCTGCGGCGTGCGCATGAACTGCGTGTGCAACTGTCGTTTCTGATGGAATCCGACGATCACAATACCGTGTTCTGGATCGATCGCCGCGGCGGAAGACAAAAGAATGGACAGCAGCTTCGCGCAGCGCAGCACGTTTTCCTGCAGGCGACGCCCATCGATGTTTCCGCAATCCTGCAACAAACCCTTTTCGCGAAGCTCGACACCGCAATCTTGACTTCGGCCACGCTCGCCGTGGGCGGCGCCTTCGAATACATCCGCGGTCGCCTCGGATTGGAAAGCACGCGCGAACTGATCGTGCCTTCGCACTTCGATTACGAGAATCAGGCGCTGCTTTACGTTCCCCCGGAACTGCCCGAACCAACCGCTCCGCAATTTGCCGCGAAGGCCGCCGATCGCATCCGTCGCCTGCTGGAAATCAGCCAGGGACGAGCCTTTTGCCTCTTCACTAGCTTTGCCCTGATGCGCGACGTGCACGATCGCCTGCTGGGCGAGTTGGAATACCCCATGCTTTTGCAGGGGACGGCGCCGAAATCCGCGCTGCTCGAAGAATTCCGCATGACGCCGAACGCGGTGCTGTTCGCGACCGCATCCTTCTGGCAGGGAGTGGACGTGCAAGGCGAGCAGTTGAGCTGCGTGATCATCGACCGCCTGCCATTCGCGGTGCCGAACGATCCCGTGGTCGCCGCGCGCATTCAGGCCATCAACGCCGAAGGCGGCAACGCCTTCTTCGATTACCAGGTGCCTGCGGCGGTCATCACGTTGAAGCAAGGCTTCGGACGCCTGATCCGTTCACTCAACGATCGCGGCGTCCTCGCGCTGCTCGACAATCGTATCCTCAAGAAGCAGTACGGCAAGGTCTTCCTCGCCAGCCTGCCGCCCTATCGCCGAACTACGAAGCTGGCGGACGTGGAAGAGTTCTTTTAAAAGCATTTCAGCCTAAAGAATTCAGATTGAAGATTTAGAGACAGCCGTTCGCCGTGCGAGCTGGGTGTTTCGATCTGAAATCTTCGATCTTGAATCTGCAGTCCTCCCTGCCTCCGCCGTGCAATGGAAGTTGTTACAATTGAGTAGGAATTAAGCCTAGAAAGAGCCTCATGTTTGAAGTCAGCGTAGAAGATAGTTTTGCCGCCGGACACGCCTTGCGTGGCTATCGTGGCAAGTGTGAGAACCCGCACGGGCACAATTACAAGGTCCGCATCACTCTGCACGGCGAGCAGTTGGACAACATTGGCCTGCTCTTTGATTTTAAGGATTTGAAAGCCGCGATGAATCAGGTCATCGACCGGCTCGACCACCAGTATCTGAACGACATTGCTCCATTCAAAGAGCTGAATCCCTCGGCCGAAAATATGGCGAAGTACTTCTACGAGGAGTGCAACACCCTCCTCCACGAGAAGACCAATGGCCGTGTGCAGGTGAAGCTCGTCAAGATCTGGGAAACCGATACTACGACGGCCACGTACTTCGAATAGCAGGAAATAGGCAATAGGTAATTGGTAATAGGTAATTCAGGACCTAGGATTGACGTTGTTTTCGCTTGGCCGTGTGATAAGTAGCTGTAAAAATGGCGGTCAACTCTTTCGCTTCCTTGATGAGTTCGGCAAGACGTTCCGGCTTAATCAGGTCGGATTTGCTGAGGAGTTCTAGCCAAAACTGGGTTTCGTCTGCTTCCTCAACCACTATGCCGATTTTTGCTGCGAATTCTTGATGGGAACGCGCTCGGCACGCAGCACGATGGTTTGCTGCGATCGAGGTTCCGCTTCGGATCAATTGTTTCCCGAGAACTTGAGCATCTGCGGCTCTTGGCAGAAAGCGGTATAGGCGCAAGATTCGAAGCGCGAACCTTTTGGTGCGGTCTCTGAATTCCTGCTCTTGTCTGGGCATTCGAAAGGGCCACAATACCGAATCTGTTCTAAGCACAATGTGATCAGTCTCACTTCAGCTTGTTCGTTCGCCTGGGGTGCGGGTTTCCAATTACCATTTACCTATTACCGATTAACAATTACCCCCAATGCTTTTCATTATTGAAATTTATCGTTCGATCCAAGGCGAGTCGTCCTTTGCGGGCATGCCCTGCACCTTTGTTCGCCTTGCCGGATGCAACCTGCGCTGCACCTGGTGTGACAGTGAGTACACCTTCTCTGGCGGCAAGAAGATGAGCTCCGAGGAAATCGAAGCCGAGGTGAAGCTCCTCGCGCCCGCAGGCCTAATCGAGATCACCGGCGGAGAGCCCATGCTGCAGGAGCGCGAACTGCTCCCCTTAATGGAAAAGCTTCTCGCCGACGGATACCAATTGCTTCTCGAGACCAGCGGCGAGCGCTCACTCGACCTTGTCCCCAAACGTGTTCACAAGATTGTCGACGTGAAGTGTCCGCAATCTGGCGAGGGCGGAACCTTTCGCCTGGAAAATCTCCACGCGCTTACGCCGCACGACGAAGTTAAGTTCGTCATTTCCGGTCGTGAGGACTACGAGTTTGCCCGCGACTTTACCCGTCATCATCGGCTCGACGAAAAAGTCAGCTCAGTGATCTTCTCTCCGGCTTTTCGCAAAGACGCAACCGGTAACCGCGATGCCTCACATTGTCTCGTCGACCCGCGTGAAGTTGCCGATTGGATCGTCGAAGACGCATTGAACGTCCGTCTCGGTCTGCAAATTCACAAATTCATTTGGGACCCCGCGACGAAGGGCGTGTAGTCAAATCAGCCACGGATCTCAAAGATCTACGCGGGCGTTTTCCAATTGGTGCCTTCAAATTCTGAAAAAGAATCCGTGATTATCCGTGTAATCCGTGGCCGACTTTGATTCGAATTCGCATTTCCCTGATCCAGCGGCTTAAAATAAACAGTCGGCCAGATCTGAAGCAGCGTTTCTGGTCTGCAAGCTCATCCCAAAAGCGATACACCGATCATGTCCGCTCATCGTCAACGCGCTGTCGTCCTGCTTAGTGGAGGCATGGATTCCTGTGTCTGCGCTGCTCTCGCCACGCGCGACTACGATGCCGCCGCCTTGCACATCAGCTACGGACAGCGCACGGAAGCTCGTGAGCAGCGTTCGTTTCACGCAATATGCGACCGCCTCGGCTTCACCAATCGCCTTATCGTGCGTAACCCGGTATTCGCCGCGATCGGCGGCTCAGCTCTCACTGACCCGAACATCGCCGTGCCCGTTGCCCCGCCCGAATTTGCGGGAGTCGATCCGAACGGTCACGGAGCGCAGATACCAGTCACATACGTGCCGTTTCGGAACGCACATTTCCTGGCAACAGCCGTGAGCTGGGCCGAGGTCCTCGGGGCAGAGAAGATCCTGATCGGTGCCGTGGAGCAGGACAGTTCCGGCTATCCGGACTGCAGACCTTCGTTTTATCGCGCCTATAACGAAGCCATTAAAGCTGGGACCAAGCAAGGCACGATTGAGGTGATCACCCCCCTCATCGGCCTCCGCAAGTCGCAGATTGTGACGCTCGGCCTTGAACTGGGCGCGCCCTTCGATTTAACGTGGTCATGCTACAGTCGCGAGGATCGTGCCTGTGGCGTGTGTGACAGTTGCGTGCTGCGGCTGCGTGCCTTTGAATCCGCTGGCGCCCAAGATCCGATTCCTTACGAGACTGGCGAATCGGCGATTCGGCGTGCGTGACGTTGGCGCGCGCGTGGCATTTTTACCGCAATCATTCCTGGTGCGGAAATGAGCCGGAGGGCTGAAATGAAACGATTCACATCCATATTGCTGGCGCTGGTGGCAGTGGCCGTAATTGCCCCGGCAGCCTGGGGAACCGAAGTTTGTACCGTCCGCGGTACCGTAAAAGACGAAAATGGCAAGCCGCAGCCCAACGCTGCGGTTCACATCTCCAGCAAAGAGAGTGGCCGCAATTATGACTTCAAAACAAATAAGAACGGCGATTACTTCTCGCTCGGCGTGGTTTGCGGAACCTATGACTTTTCGCTAATGGACGGCACACGACCCGTTCTTACTTTCAATAACGTCCCGCTCAAGTCGACCAATGAAAACACCGTTGACTTCGACCTGAAAGCCGAAAAGGCAAAGGGTGGTGGTCCCAGCGAGGCTGAACGCAAGCAGGCGGAAGCAGCGCAGAAGGAAAACACGAAGATTAAGGGTCTGAACCAGAGCCTGTTGGATGCCAAAACTGCTGCTGATGCCAAGGACTATGCGAAGGCCGTGCAGATCATGACGCAGGCCACGCAAAGCGATGAGACGCATCACCTGCTTTGGTACAAACTGGCCGACTATCAGCGGCTGGAAGGTGCGAACAATCCTGATAAGGCAGCTGCCAAACCGGAGTTGCAGCAGGCGATCGAGAATTACAAGAAGGCCATAGACATGGCGACCAAGGAAACCAATCCGCCCGCCAAGCCAGAAATGATCGCCGCCTACTACAACAATTTGGCCGACGCCCAGAATCGCCTGGGCCAGCCGGACGACGCAGTCGCCTCCTATCAGAAGGCTGCCGAACTCGATCCTGCCCACGTCGCTCAGTACGAATTCAACATGGGCGCGGTTTACACGAATACTGCTAAATACGACCTGGCCGTCGCAGCGTTCGACAAGTCCATCCAGGCCGATCCAACCCGCGCTGATGCCTACTATCAAAAGGGCGTGAACCTGATTGGCAAAGCGACCACGAAGCCCGACGGAACCATGGTTGCGCCCGAAGGTACGGCCGAAGCGTTCAACAAATACCTCGAACTGGCGCCTACTGGCCCCTACGCGGAAGGTGCGAAGTCGATGCTGGCGATGATCGGCTCGAAGGTGGAAACCAGTTATGGTAAAGGTAAGTCGGCTGCCACGAAGAAGCCCAAATAGGGTCATTTCCGTGAAAACGCAAAGCCCGATCGCACGCCGATCGGGCCTTTCTTTTTTTGGTGCCTTATTAGGAGTTGGTCTACCGGCTCAATGACTGCGCCTGTTGCAACTGGCGCGCCTGGATCTCGATGTAGACATTCACCAGCGACACCGCTGCCGGGGTGACGCCGGGTATGCGGCTCGCCTGCCCCAGCGTCTGCGGACGCACATGCTGGAGCTTCTCTTTCATCTCGCGCGAAAGCCCGCTCACGCGCGCGTAGTCAAACCAATCAGGGATATTGCGCTGCTCTGCCTTCTTCAGGCGCTCGATCGCCTTCTGTTGCTGATCAAGATAGCCGGCATATTTAATTTCTGTCTCGACCGATTTCAACTCATTGCGCACGGCCGATGACAAATGCGTGGGGACAGCCGACCTCGGCTGTTCGGCCGAGCGTAGCTCGGCAGCAAAAAAATCAGGCAGCAACTCCCGCAGCACAGGCGCCAGGCTCTCGATCACGATCTCCGGCCGCCGCAATGCCTGCGCCAGAGGAGCGCCGATCAAAGACGTCAACGACTGCGGATCAAAGATCGCGGCTGTTGTCTTAGGCTCCGCATCGCCAGATTCTTCACTGCCCTGCGTCACGGCTTTCGCTCGTGCCTCAATCTCCGGCGCGATTCTCTCCAGCATCTCCCGCGACAGCTTCGTCTTCTCCAGCACCTGCCTGAGTGCTGAAGCTCGCTCCTGCTTCGCCAGGTAATCAGCCCACGCCGCGTCCGAAATCAGACCCACGCGCCGTCCATGCGGTGTCAGCCGCCGATCGGCATTGTCGATGCGCAGGTGCAGCCGAAACTCTGCACGGGATGTGAACATGCGGTAAGGCTCGTTCGTTCCCTTGCTGATCAGGTCATCGATCAGGATCGCCGTATACGCCTCCGTGCGATCGAGCACCAGCGGCTCCAGTTCCTTCACCGCAAGGGCCGCATTGATCCCCGCCATGATTCCTTGGCACGCGGCTTCTTCATATCCGCTCGTCCCATTGATCTGGCCTGCCAGGTAGAGCCGCTCTATCTTCTTCGTCTCCAGTGTGCGCGTGAGTTCCGTCGGATCGACCGAGTCGTACTCAATCGCGTAACCCGGCCGCATCATCTCCGCCTTTTCGAGCCCAGGGATCGACGCAATCATCCCCAGCTGCACATCGACGGGCAGGGAAGTGCTCATCCCGTTCACATAAATCTCATGCGTATTCAGGCCCTCGGGTTCGAGGTAAAGCTGGTGCGTCAACTTGTCGGGAAACTTGACGATCTTGTCTTCGATCGACGGGCAATAGCGCGGCCCGATCGACTTGATTTGCCCGCTGTACATCGGCGAACGATTCACATTCTCGCGGATCACGCGATGCGTTTCGTCGGTGGTGAACGCGATATAGCACGGCACCTGGGTGTCGTGATGCGCTACACGCTTTGTGCGGAAACTGAACGGCGTCGGATCTTCATCTCCCGGTTGCACCGTGAACCTCGACCAGTCGATGGTCCGTCCATCAAGACGCGGCGGCGTGCCGGTTTTCAACCGCACCACTCGGAATCCCAAGCGCCGCAACGACTCCCCCAGCAACTGCGATGGCGGCTCTCCGCTGCGTCCCGCCGGATACTGCTGCTCTCCGCAGTGAATCAGGCCATTCAGGAAGGTGCCAGTCGTGATGACCACGGCTCCCGAGCTAATGCGCCGCCCATCTCGCAGCACAATTCCGCGAACCACCTGTCGTTGGTCATTCGTCGCTAGTCCTTCGCCGTTTCCGTTTTCGCTGTCAGATTCTGCCAACGACAAACGACTATCGACTACCGACTCGAATATCAAATCCGCAACTTCCGCCTGCTTGATCTTCAGATTCGGTTGCGATTCCAGCACGTCGCGCATCTTCAGCCGGTAGGCTTGCTTATCGCACTGCGCCCGCGGCGACCACACCGCCGGACCGCGCGACGTATTCAGCAGACGGAACTG
This sequence comes from Terriglobia bacterium, assembly GCA_963826275.1. Taxonomy (GTDB): domain Bacteria; phylum Acidobacteriota; class Terriglobia; order Terriglobales; family Acidobacteriaceae; genus JAJPJE01. The sequence goes on from CAWGWI010000018.1 coordinate 109,192, forward strand.
AATGCCCACAGCATCGGTCACTTCGCCCATGATGCCACCCAGTGCGTCCACTTCGCGCACTAGGTGTCCTTTAGCAATTCCGCCCACCGCCGGATTGCATGACATCTGCGCGATCAGATCGACGTTCAGCGTGAACAGGGCAGTCTTCAGGCCCATGCGCGCGGCAGCCATCGCAGCTTCGCAACCGGCGTGCCCTGCGCCCACTACCACGACATCGAAATGTTCATTGAAGCTTGGCATTGCTGCGGTCTGGGCGTTCAGCCCCACGCTGTTCGCTCTGTTTCGATTTTACCAGCCTGCAGCGGCCATTCGTCGTTGGTCGATGGTCGTTAGTCGTTTGACCAATCCGAGTCAACGCCGGCCAACGACTACCGACAACTGACCAACGACTTGCCATTTCTGTCGTATGATTGCTTCATCTTTCTCTCACATTGGGGTGAGCATGGAATCAAATGCCTTCTGGACTGAACTGCACGAGCGTGTCGCCAAGTACGACCTGCTGTGTCACCCGTATTACAAAAGCTGGAGCGCCGGTTCGCTGACTCGCCAAGATTTGTGCGAGTACGCCGCGAACTACTATCACCACGTCGCCGCCTTCCCGACTTACCTCGCTGCTTTTTATGCACGCCTCGAAGATGGCGCCTTCCGCCGTGCCGTGCTCGCGAATCTTGCCGATGAAGAAGCCATCCAAGGCGGACGTCCGCATTCCGAAATGTGGCTGGACTTCGCCGAAGGCATGGGCGCCGATCGCGATGCCGCCCGCACATCCGAGACGATCCCAGAGATTCAGGCTCTCATCTCTCATTTCCGCCGCGTCGCCCAGAACGGCTCACCGGAAGAAGCGCTTGCCGTGTTCTATGCCTACGAATCCCAGGTCCCCCGTGTCGCCAAAGAAAAAGCTCGCGGACTGCAGGAGATGTATGGCGCCGATCGCAAAACCACTGGCTATTTCACGTTGCACACCACCGCCGACGTACATCACTCGAACGTCTGGCGCGAGCAGTTGTCAGAGCGGCTGGAAACAAATCCGGAGATGGCCGAGTGCGCTCTCGCATCCGCCGAAGCCGCCGCAAAGGCCCTTTGGACCGCGCTCGATGGCATCGAAGCCCGTCGTCAGATCCGAGCCGCTGCCTAAACGATGAATTCACCACCCGAGAACACAGAGTACGCAGAGCAATCGATAAACTTCTGTGCCCTCGGTGGTGAAGCCTTTCACTTTGGGTCTGGCAATCACGATGCGCAGCCAGTAACACCCTTTGTACAATGCATCACATGTCACGCCCCGTCCCCATCGGCGCGCACGCCGAAGTCGAAGAAGTCGTCGAATTCAAGCACACGCTCACCGCTCATCACAGCCAGCTGCCTCCCGTCTATTCCACGCCGGACATGATCCGCCTCATGGAAACCGCCTGCTTTCACGCCCTCCTTCCCTATGCGGAAGAAGGCGAGATCAACGTGGGAACCGCAGTTCACGTCGAACATCGCGCTGCGACAGGAATCGGCTCACGCGTTCGTGCTCGTGCCGAACTAGATTCGTTCGACGGCAAGTTCTACGTCATGCGGGTCAGCGCCTGGGTCGTCCGGGATGGCGACTCGGTACCCGTTTCAAGCGCAAAAGAGATCGGTCGTGGGACGATTCATCGCGCTGTCATCAATGTTGCCAACTTTATCTCCCGCCTTCCACATGCCTAGCCTGTAGCCCGTGTTGTAACTGTGCACGAAGATTCCTCGAGACGGGAAGGGATCTTGCCTAAGAGTGTGCAACTTGCTGCACACGTCAGGTGATCAGCGCACGGGAATTGCTGATAAATCTATGCTTTGCAATCACGAATTCTGGTACTTGGGTTGCTCCTATCAGAGCATGGGCAGCGCTGACAAAAAATGTCACTAATTGCCCATTTTGGAATAGTTTGCAAGTTATTGGCAGGCTCGGCAACCTGACGGAGTTTTACTCCTGAAAGTTGCTCCCCTCCTCCTGTCAGGCTCGCACTTGCAGTGTGTAGAAGATCTTTGCAGCTAAGACGTAAGTTTTCGTGACGCTGGTGTGCAAACCGCAGCACTCATAAGGAACGATTTCTGCGAACGTACAACGATCACGAAACTTGGCAGCATCTTCTTCTCTGTCCTGCAACTCGGATTGAACCAGGCTCTCGGGCCGAATCAGGAAGGAACTTAGCGGTGAAACGAACCCTCGGGAAACTTGCTCTTCTTGCAGCCATTGCGCTGCTCACGTCCACAGCCGTTTATGCCGACTCGCTCACACTTGCTAGCCTGGGGACGGCTGCCGATTCCGGCCAGACCAACTCCTCGGGCAATCCGACGATCGCCATCGATGCTCATCCAGCCTGGGCCGCTCCTCTGGGAAGCTCTTCCTGGGTGTCGTTTACCACCAGCGGCAATCCCTCGGATTCCAACTATGTCCAGGTCGCAAATGGTACTGTCACCAGCTTCTTCGACAACTTCTCCGTCTCAGGAACGCCAACTTCCGGCTCCATCGAAGTGATGGCCGACGACTCGACCTCAGTATGGCTGAATGGCCACTTATTGATCGCTGAGGCGCCAACGACGAATAATACCTACAACACCTGCTCCGATTTCGATATCGGTTGCAAGGGCGCTTACGTCATCGATTTGACCAACTATCTTCAGAGCGGCAACAACGTACTCCAGTTCGACGTAGCCCAGCGGGCTGGTGTCTCGTACGGACTCGACTACTACGGTCAGGTCCAGGTTCCCGAGCCTTCAAGCATGTTGTTCCTCGGCGCTGGCCTTTCCGCCCTCGCGATGCGTTTCCGCAAGAAGATTAAGTAGCTTTCAGGAAATTCACGCGGAGCAGCCGAACCCTCGGCTGCTCTTTTCTTTTGTGTGCCCGATTTAGTGACCCAGGTGGTAGGGATGCCCCTTCAAAATGGTGTAAGCGCGATAGATCTGCTCCAGCATCACCACCCGCGCCAGTTCGTGCGCCAGCGTCATCCTGCCCAGTGATACCTTCGCATTCGCAAGTCGCAATGTTGTTTCGGAGAATCCGCTGGCAGGCCCAAGGGCAAACAGCATCTGCGAGGTGCCACGGTCCTGATGATCCTCCAGGAATCTCGCGAATTCTTCTGACGAAAATTGCTTCCCGCCCGCATCGAGCAAAACAATGAACGGTCTAGGCGCGTTCTTCTCCAGCGATTTGATCAATGCCTCTTCGCTGGCAAGTTCCTGCGGTTCGATTACGTTATAACGGGAGATGCGCTTCAGGTATTCGTTGGTGAGCGCCTGGTATGCAGGCTCTTTGCTTTTGCCGATCCACGCAACGCGCAGTTTCACCGGATCAGTGTAGCGGATGCTCTTTTGTCGTGGAGCCCACTCGCCCTCGAGTGGGTCGTTCGCGCGGCGAACGCGAAGAAGTTATTAGCACCCACTACCCCAAGTTGTACCGCTTTCGTTTCTCCAGCAGCGTCTTCCGGCTGATCCCCAAGATCTTCGCAGCCTGAGTCTTCTTGCCGCGCGTATGTTCCAGCACGCGGACAATATGGTGACGTTCCAATTCTTCCAGCGACATCTGTGGCGCCGTATTCGCATGCCGTAAATACCAGGGCAGGTCCTCCAGTTGAACTTCCGGCGGTGTCGCGGACAATACCGCGCGTTCCACGATCTGCCTCAACTCGCGGACGTTCCCCGGATACTCATATTCCTGCAGCGCCTTCGTCGCTTCTGACGTGAACTTCATCCGCGGCTGTTTGTGGATCTCCAGTGCCTGGCACAGGAAGTGCTCTGCCAGCGCGACGATGTCCGCCTTGCGTTCGCGGAGCGGAGGAATGGTGAGCGGAACCACATTCAATCGATAGTAGAGATCTTTGCGCAGCGCATGCCGCGCCACGGCCTGTTCCAGATCAACACTGGTAAGCGCGATCATGGTGGCTTTGATTTCGACGCTATGGCTCCCGCCGACGCGTTCCGTGTGCTGTTCTTCCATGGCGCGCAGCAGTTTCGCCTGTAACGGCAGGCTCAAGGCGGCCACTTCGTTCAGCACGACAGTCCCGCTTCCCGCCAACTCCAGTTGTCCGGGCTTGGGTCCGGCGAGTCCGGCGATCGCGCCCGCCTCACATCCGAAGAGTTCGGTCTCCAGGAAGGTTTGTCCTAGATTGGCGCAATCGATGTGCACAATCGGCCGCGTAGCGCGCGAACTCAGCGAATGCAGCAGCAGCGCCAGCAGTTCTTTGCCGGTGCCGCTTTCGCCGCGAATCAGCACCGAGGCCGACGTCGGCGCGATGCGTTGCACGTCGCTGAGAAGATGTTTTGAGCTTGTGTCTTCCGCGATCCACGACGCCAGCACCGCGTCCCGCATTCCGCCGCACACGTAGAGCGCGGGAGGAGCGCTCAGGCCTATGACTTGCGCGTTCGGGGGCGTGCGGCCTTGCTGGCCGTTGTCCTGGCGGTCTTCGGCTTCGAAGTTCTCGGGCGTACGACCGTTGCCTTTTTGCTGCTCGTGGTCTCGAATTCCGACGGCTGGAACCGTTTTGCAGACTTCCAAAGCCGCTCCAGGTTATAGAAGTTCCGTGCTTTCGGAGAAAACACGTGAACTACAAAATCGACATAATCGAGCAGCACCCACTCCGCCTGGTTGTAGCCTTCCACGTTCGCCGGCCGCTCCCCGGCGCGGCTGAGTCTCTGCTCTACCTCATCCGAGATGGCTTGAACTTGCCGCGGGTTGCTACCAGAGCACACCACAAAATAATCCGTGAAGGCGCCGGACGCCTTATCCAGCTCCAGGATCGCTAAATCCTCGGCTTTCTTGTCTTCGCACGCGCGGACCGCTTCCAGTACCTGGGCTCGGCTGTTATCGGTTTTCCTGGCCATTCGACCTCGTCAATCAGAATTCGATGCTTTACAACAATTGCTGACGCTTCGGCAATGCCATCGGCACCACCTTGGCATGCGTTTTTTCCGCGGTAGCATCCACCGCACCACGATATAAGCCGGTCTTGCGGATGTAATCGGCGACCGCTGGTCCCACCAGCTTCTGCAGATTGCCTCCCTTTTTCCCCGCGGCGTTCCGTATCTGCGTAGCTGAGACCCGTTCGCTCACATCTGGCAGCAGATGGATCGTAATCCCCGGCAGTACTACTTCGCCTTTTGCCGCTTGTCTTCTCAGGACCCGCCTCACCGGTTCCGGCGGTCGTAAGGACGCGGGGAGCGCATCCCCGATGTCACCCAGCGAGTACCCGGGACGGCTGGCGACGATGAATTCAGCCTCTCGCAACAGGGCCACCGGCTCGCGCCACTTCGCAAGATCCAGAAAGGCGTCGATGCCAATGATAAAGAAGAAACGGTCGTTCGGCTTCAACCCTGCCCGTACACGCCGTACCGTGTCGATCGAATACGCAGCATGGTTTTCGCCCAACGCATCGGGCGATTCCAGCAGCGAAGCCAGCAATCCTTCTTGACCCGCCGTGGCCATCGCCACCATGGCATAACGATGAACAAATGGCGTGAGCGTTTGGCCGCTCTTATGTGGAGGAGCACCCGAAGGAACGAACAGAACCTGCTTGATGCCGTATTCCCGTTGCGCGGCTTTGGCCACGGCGAGATGTCCGCGATGGATGGGATCGAAAGTGCCGCCGAACAGGGCTACGTTCATTCAGAAGAATCAGTTTCCCGTAGGAGGTGGCGACTTTCAAGTGCAAAAGACAGTACGAATAGACCGGCCCATCCTATGGCTCTTTTGTGTGGGGAATGATTTGGGCTTGGCCTAGGCAGTTTTTTTCTTCGACTGTCCATCTTCGTCCTCTGCCACCCTGATGTCCTTGAACTGGTTGATCTCGACCTTGCCGTCGGGGAAAACCACTTCAATCCGAAGCGTTCCGCCCATCGCTTTGACGATTTTCTTGAGCGTGCTCAGGTACATATCCGTTCGCTTTTCTAGCTTTGATATCGCCGACTGATTCACTCCCAGGATTTCAGCTAGGCTCTCTTGAGTGAGTTGGCGAGCTTCTCTCAGTTCATTGATCGCCATTTCGGCGCGATATCGATTTGCTTTCTCGTGCGCTCGCACCTGCGACGCGGTCGACATTCTGTCTCTAAGTGCCTTGAAACTTCGTTTTGCCATCCTTAGTCCTCTCCTAACCGTCTCAAATGTTCGTCAAATAAATCGTCAGCTTTCGGCACGAACTCTAGGTACCACTTGGGATCGCCGTTCTTGTCTCCGCCGATGAGGAGAACTGCCGTTCGGCGTGGGTCGAAGGCGTACAGAACTCTCAGTTGGTGCTCGCCAACGCTACCCCGAAGCTCCTTCATGTTGGCGTGCCTCGAGGTCTTGATCACATCCGAATGTGGCCGCGGGAGAACTGGCCCGCGCTCCTCAAGCAGTTCAACCTTTGCCGCGATTTCTTCCTGCTCTTCTTCGCCGAGATCGTTCCACCAATCCTCAAATTCGGCGGTAAACTCGACCTCCCATGCCATGCGTGGAATATATCTTGGATGGAATATGATGTCAATCGAATGTGTCGCGTCGGGAGGTTACCGTGGTACGCCGGGATCCAGGCTCATTAGGACGGCCTAACCCTCTTCTGGTGGCTGGCGTTTGCGGTGTTTGGGTAGCGAGGGGAGATGCGCGATGCGACAGCTGCTGCCCGCGGTTCCTGTGCGAAACTCTTTGCGCTGCATCATTTGACGGGCGTCAGCCACAGATGCGCTAAAGCTTACAACATCAGTGTTTCCCCGTGTAGTTCACGAACAGTTCCGGGAACTGCTTTTTCAGCGCTTCGATCTTGGGCCGGTCACAGACCATGATGTAAGGATTATTCGGATTGTGCAGCGCATAGTCCTGGTGATAATCCTCGGCGCGATAGAAGCCTTTCAGCGGCGTCACCTCGGTCACAATCGGCTTCGGAAACACCTTGGCCGCGTCGAGTTGTGCGATATACGCTTTCGCAATCCGCTGCTGCTCATCGTTCACGTAAAAAATCGCGGAGCGATACGATGTGCCCACGTCCGGACCCTGGCGGTTGAGCTGTGTGGGATCGTGCGCCACGGAAAAGAAGATCCGCAACAACTGTCCATAAGTGATCTTCGACGGATCGTAGGTGACTTCCACCGATTCGGCATGCCCGGTCGTTTCGGTCGTCACCTGATCGTAGGTCGCCGTCGCGGCCGAGCCGCCGGCATATCCAACCGTGGTCGACGTGACGCCCTTTACCCTCTCAAACACCGTCTGTGTTCCCCAGAAGCACCCGCCCGCGAACACAGCCTTCTGCGTGCCTGGAGTCGCGCTCAGCGAGACGTCGCTGGCTGCGGCCGGAATCGGCGCCGGCGAGGCAGCATCGGCCGTACAGGCCAGCAAAGCAATGATTAATCCGAAAACTGCCCACAAACGTAAGCTCGCAACCATAAGAAGAAAGTGCCTCCATGGTATGGGACGCGCTAAGCTCGAGATAGTTTCAGAACCTGGAACCAGACTTTGGGTGCCCCACCCGTCGCGGAGCGAACGGGTGGGAAAGGGAACGGGTCCCTCGTATTCGCAGCAAAGGTCCCGCTCACGACCATACCGGGCCAGCAGTCACTCTTAATTCGGCGGGCACACAACTCCGCGCTTCGCTTCTCGCTCTATCACTCTCAAGACATGGTCTCGGGTCCAAGCGCCCTCTCCGCTTCTCAGGATATGAACTCTCGCAGCTATCCGGGAGCTCCGCCGAGCCCAGTGTCGGGAGGCATTTATGCGGAAGCCAATGCTTGTGATTGCCTTGCTCGCCGCTCTGCTCGCCGTTTCCGTAGGTTGTTCACGCAAGCCGGACGACGAAGCCATCGTGAAGGACATTCAGCAGAAGGTCGCGTCTGATCCTGATACGAAAGACGCGAACCTGACCATCAATTCCAAAGATGGCCAGGTCACTCTCAACGGGAAAACCACCACGCCGGCCGCTCGAGAGAAGGCCGCACAGATCGCCAAGGCCGAGCCTGGCGTTTCGTCGATAGATAACGAGATCGCAGTCGAACAAGCAGCCATGACGCCGACGCCGGAGGCCTCTGCTCCCGCGGCCGCCGCTACTGCCCCGGTTCAGCAAGCTCCTCCTCCGCCCCCGGCCGAGAAGCCGAAGCCACAGCCGATCGTGATTCCGGCGGGTACCGAGATCACGGCTGCCCTGACACAGCCGCTAAGCTCGAAGACCGCCAAGCCCGGCGACCCCTTCACTGCCACACTGTCCGAACCGATCGTCGTTCACGGGAAGACCGTCATTCCCGCCGGAGCTACTGTCGCCGGCAAGGTCGTGGACGCCCAGTCCAAGGGCAAGATCAAGGGAGAAGCCCGCTTGGAGCTTGCCGCTACCGGCATCACGGTCCATGGCAAACGCTATCCGATGCAAGCGTCCATGGCTGGCCTGAGCGAAAAAGGTAAGGGTAAACGGACGGCGGCGACCACAGGCGGCGGAGCTGCTGGCGGAGCGCTCATCGGCGGCCTGGCTGGCGGCGGCAAAGGAGCCGGCATCGGAGCCCTGGTCGGCGCGGGCGTTGGATTTGCTGGCGGCGCTTTTACCGGGAACAAGCAGATCGAGCTGCCGGCCGAAGCTCAGCTGAGTTTCAAGCTGAGTGCTCCGCTGACGCTCACGCCCGGTGGCGCTCAGCCCGAAGAGAGCCCATCCGAATAGTGCTTTTGGTGCGAATTGTGGCGCGGGCGCCCTCGCCTGCGTCTTTTGGGGTTGCACTAGCTTCTAAACTACGTTTCGCTCGCCCGGAAAATCTTCCAGTCGGTCTGATTCCGGTGCAGGTATCCGGCGCAGCTCTTCCACTTTTCGCGCCATCGCCCACTTCAACTCTTCGACGCCTTCGCCCGTCACCGCGGAAATCTCGAACAGCTCATACGAATGCTTCTTGCTCTTGCAGAATCTTTTCAGCTTGGCCAGCTTGTCTTTGTTGACGGCGTCGATCTTCGACGCCACCACGATCATCGGCTTCGTTTCCAATCCCGCGCCAAAGCTCACCAGCTCGTTCATGATCACTTCGAAATCCTTCGCCGGATCGGGCCGGCCGCTGCCGTCCGACACATCGATCAGGTGCACCAGCAGTCGCGTGCGCTCCACGTGCCGCAAAAACTGCGTTCCCAAGCCCGCGCCGGTGTGCGCGCCTTCGATCAGCCCGGGAATATCGGCGACTACGAAGCTGATCACCTCCGGCTCTTCGCCAACAGCGACCACGCCTAAATTCGGCTCCAGCGTAGTAAACGGGTAATCCGCGATCTTTGGCCGCGCCGCCGAGACGCGCGAGATTAGTGTCGACTTACCAACATTCGGATATCCCACCAGTCCCACATCCGCCAGCAGCTTCAACTCCAGCCGCAACACGCGTTCTTCGCCCGGACGTCCTGGTTCACATTCTCGCGGCGCCTGATGTGTCGATGTCGCAAACCGAGCGTTACCTCGCCCGCCGCGTCCACCGCGCGCGATCACCATGCGCTCATCAGGACGCGAAAAATCGAAAACCTTCTCGCCTGTGGCCTCGTCATAGACGATCGTTCCCACCGGCACTTTCAGCACCACGTCTTCGCCCTCTCGACCCGTGCGCTGCGAGCCTTCGCCGTGCCGTCCGCGCTCGGCCTTGTATTCGGGATTGAAGCGGAAATGCACCAGCGTGTTGTGGCGCTCGCTGGATTCCATTACCACATCGCCGCCACGGCCACCATCGCCGCCCGAAGGACCGCCGCGCGGGACAAACTTCTCCCGCCGGAACGCCATGCAGCCATTCCCGCCGTTCCCGGCCTGCACCTTAATTCTTGCTTCATCGATAAACATTGCTTCAATTCTACAGAAAGGCCTTCACCCCAGAGACACAGAGGCACAGAGAATTGAAGATTGCAGATTTCAAATTTCAGAGACATCTGCACTGGAGTCCAAATCTTCAATCTGAAATCTTAGATCTGAAATCGGCCTCCGTGCCTCCATGCTGAAACGCGCTTCTGTAGAATTCATGCAGTGTCCTTGGAATTCACTGTCGAAGCCCGCGACGGACGCGCCCGCGCCGGACGCATCGTCACGCCGCATGGCGAGATTGAAACGCCCGTCTTTATGCCAGTCGGAACCGTCGCTACCGTGAAGGCCGTTCCCCAGGACATCCTCGAAGAACTGGGCGCCGAAATCATCCTCGGCAACACCTACCATCTTTATCTACGCCCCGGGCACGAAAACATCCGCAAGCTAGGCGGACTGCACCGCTTCATGTCGTGGAATCGCTCCATGCTTACCGACTCCGGCGGGTTCCAGGTCTTCAGTCTCAGCGAGCTCCGCAAGATCAGCGAAGAAGGCGTTTCGTTTCGCTCGCATCTCGACGGCTCTTCGCACGTCTTCACGCCCGAAAAGTCGATGGAGATCCAGATCGCCCTCGGCGCCGACATCATCATGGCCTTCGACGAGTGCACCGAGCATCCCGCCGATCGCGCGCGCGCCAAACAATCCATGGACCTGACTCTCCGCTGGGCCGGCCGTTCCCAGCGCTATGTCGAGGAGCATAAGAACGAAGTTCCTTGGGCGGATCGGCTAACGACTAACGACCATCGACCAACGACCGGGACTCAGTCCCTTTTCGCCATCGTTCAGGGCGGCATGTATCCAGATCTCCGCCGCGAATGCGCCGAGCGTCTTGTAGGTATGAATTTCCCCGGCTATGCAGTCGGAGGCCTTAGCGTTGGCGAGCCACGCTCTCTCACGTACGAAACTGTGCAGGCCGTCGAACCGCATCTTCCGCAGGACAAGCCCCGCTACCTGATGGGCGTCGGCACTCCCGAAGAGATCGTCGAGTACGCCGGCATGGGAATCGACATGATGGATTGTGTTCTTCCTACCCGAGCTGCTCGTCACGGGCTGCTGTTCACCTCTGAGGGCAAAGTGAACATCAAGAACTCGCGTTACGCGCTCGACGAAAGTCCGCTCGATCCCAATTGCAAGTGCCGAGTTTGCGCACGTTATTCGCGCGCTTACCTGCGCCATTTGTATTCCTCAGGTGAATTGCTGGCGCAAGTTCTGAATACCATTCACAATGTGGCCTTCTACCTTGACACCATGAAAGCCGTGCGTCATGCTATTCAACTTGGGGAATTCTCCAGGTTTCTTTCTGGTGTGCGGGCCCGCGGTTTGAACTCCCCTGCTCATACCTAAAGGGAAGACCCAAGGGTAGGCCCCAGCTCCCGCAGGATAGGAAAGCTGGTCGGCAGTGCCAATCAGTTCCCGCAGGTACAATTTAGAAACGGAGTAAGACCGGACCTGTCTGGCCATCGGAAACGTGCGCTGGACGGGCAGTTACGGAAGAGTGGATATGCACGCGTTCTCATTGGCAGGTGCTTTTCTGCAGTCAGCAGGCGGAGGCGCCGGTTATCTGGCCTGGGCTCCGCTCATCCTGATTTTCGCCATTTTTTATTTCCTGTTGATTCTCCCGCAACAACGCAAGCAGAAGCAGTGGAAGGAAATGCTGGCGCAGTTAAAGACCGGCGACCGCGTCACCACCAGTGGTGGCGTCCGCGGCACTATCGTGGCCTTGCGCGACGATAATGTTCATCTTCGCGTGCCGCCCGATAACATTCGCCTGGAAGTTGCCCGCAGCGCCATTGTTGCCGTCACCACGGGGGAAGAAGTAGCTAAAACTTAGCGCGTGCCGTCCCGTGTTTTTCGCGGGAATTTGAATTTGGGATAGCAGTTGTCGTTACCATGAAAAAGAACCTTCTCTGGAAAACAGTCTTCATCGTCGCAGTCATGGTGGTCTTTGTCTTCGGTATCTTTGGGATACCGCAGAGCCTCTCTGGTTCCGGTCTTCTCGCCAGCCTGCAAAATCGCATTCACCTCGGTCTTGATCTCCGGGGTGGCACTCACCTGATCCTTCAGGTCATGGTCGACGACGCCGTACGTGCCGATGCCGATCAGGCCATGCAGCGTCTTCGCGAAGATCTGAAGGCGCGCAATATAGCTTTTGGCGAAGTCTCTCAGCCTGACCCGCAGAATCAGCCTTCCCGCATTGTGATCAAAGGTGTGCCGCCGGAATCGCGCAGCGACCTCTCTTCGCTGGTGTCGGATCGCCTTCCGGAGTACGAGTTGCACTCAGGCCCGGAGAACTCCTGGGATCTGGACATGAAGCCCTCACTGCTCACGGATCTGAAGAATCGTTCCGTGACGCAAGCGATTGAGACGATCCGCAATCGTATCGACACGCTCGGCGTGAGCGAGCCGGTCATCGAAGAGCACGGTCTCGGGCAATATCAGATTCTGGTTCAGTTGCCCGGGGTGGACGATCCTGCCCGCGTAAAGGACATCATGCAATCCACCGCCATGCTTGAGATCAAGCACGTAGTGGGTGGCCCGTTCGCGAGTGAAGCCGATGCCCTGCAGCAGTCGGGAGGTGTTCTTCCTGCCGATGCCGTGCTGATGAAGGGAACCGCAAGTCCCGGAGCGGGCGCGCAGTCCGAAGGCGGTATTCAATATTACCTGGTGAGCCGCAGCTCGGCCGTAAGTGGTCGTGATCTGCGTACCGGCGGCGCGAGCGTCAGCCGCGACGAAACCGGCAAGCCACAGGTCAACTTCGTATTGACCAACGAAGGTGGACGCAAGTTCGCCGCGTTTACCGGCGCTCACGTCGGCGAGCGTCTCGGGGTAGTGCTCGATAACAAGGTTCAAGAAGTTGCCACCATCAATGAGCAGATCCATGACCAGGGTCGCATCAGTGGCGGCAACATGTCCGAACAGAGCGCAAAGGATCTGGCGCTGGTTCTGAACTCCGGCGCGTTGCCTGCTGGCATTCGTTACCTGGAAGAGCGCACCGTTGGTCCGTCGCTGGGTGCAGATTCGATCCGCCATGGCGTCACCGCTGCCAGCATCGGCATGCTGGCGGTGCTGATCTTCATGCTGATCTACTATCGCGGTTCGGGCATCAACGCCGACCTGGCTCTGATCCTTAACCTGATTATCCTGCTTGGCTTCATGGGCTACATCGGGGCAACGCTCACCTTGCCCGGAATCGCGGGAGTGATTCTGACCGTAGGTATGGGCGTGGACTCGAACGTTCTGATCTTCGAGCGCATACGCGAAGAACTGCGCAACGGCAAGACGCCACCGTCTGCAGTCGAGCAAGGATTCAAGCATGCTTTGGTGACGATTATTGATACGCACGTGACCACCATCGTATCGGCCATCATTCTGTTTATGTTCGGCACCGGTCCAGTGAAGGGTTTCGCGGTTACGCTGACCTTTGGTCTGCTGGCGAACCTGTTTACCGCGGTCTTTGTGTCACGAGTAATTTTCGACGCCCACCTGAACAATCACAAAGTGGGCGAGGCGTTATCGATTTAACGGGTGGCCCATCCTACGCTTCTTTTGCGTAGGGTGGGATAGCAAATAGATAGGACTAACGTAGTTCGGACGCGCTACCGCGTCCAATGATCCAGAGGGATTCGTGGAATTCTTTCGCAATACAAACATCGATTTTCTTGGCAAGAAATGGTACTTCCTCTCGTTCTCGCTGATCTTCAGCGTGGCCGGCATCCTCTCCATGCTCTTCTGGCATGGAGTTCCATTGGGCGTTGACTTCAGCGGCGGCACCATCGTCACCGTAAAGTTCACCCATCCGCCGGAAGACAACAAGATCCGCACCGCGCTCGATCACGCGGGCTTGCGTGACTTCAAGCTCCAACGCCTGGGGCAGGCCGCGAACAATGAGCTGCTTATCGCGCTCCAGCAGAAGGAGACCAGCGAAGCGGCCCTTGATCAAGGTAAGAACACGATTATCAATGCCTTGGAGGCCGCGCCCGATAGCACGCGCAAGGACCTGAACAACTCCAGCTACCAGAGCATTCTCGATAGCCTGATCGCCCGGGATCCTCTCCATTTCGGTCCCGATGCAGCTCAGAAGTATCCGCCAATTGCCCAGCAGATCGTCAATATTCGGGACCGCGAGAACGGCGGCGCGCTGGCTTCTTTCGACAAACTGAATGCTGTTGGCGCCCCGGTGCTGCAGTCGCTACAGTCGGATTTCTATCTTTCCGACTTCAGTGTCCGCAATGTGGACATCGTCGGCCCGCAGGTCGGAAAGCAGCTGCAGACCCAGGCCAAACTCGCCGTGCTTTACTCTTTGGCCGGGATGCTGGTATACCTTTGGTTTCGTTTTGAGCTGATCTACGGCGTTGCTGCTGTTGTCGCCGTGTTTCACGACACGCTCATCACGGTGGGTGCCTTCTCCTTGACCAATCAGGAGATTTCGCTCACGGTCATCGCCGCGATCCTGACACTCGTCGGATACTCGATGAACGACACGATCGTTGTATTTGACCGAATCCGGGAAAACGTTAAACTGTTACGCCGCGAAAATCTGGCTGACATCGTCAACAAGAGTATCAACCAGACTTTGAGCCGAACGATCCTCACGTCGGGCCTGACATTCCTGACGGTTCTTTCTCTGTACGTGTTCGGCGGTGAAGTGCTTCGCGGGTTTTCCTTCGCCTTGGTAATCGGAATTCTGATCGGCACATATTCGTCGATCGCGGTGGCTGCCCCGATGTTGGTGGCTTACCAGGACTGGCGTGCCCGTCGTAAAGGTGTTCAGCTCCAGGCAGCGTCTCTTCCGGCTGCACGGCGTGAAAAAGTTCGGGCCCGTTGATTATCGGTTTTACGATTGCTTTACTTTGGCTTGGGTTCTGTTGCAGGCCTTCCAGAGTTTCCTCGGGCCCCGCAGCCAACTCGGATTTGCGGGTTCGGGGTCCACGGCCAGCCCGCGTTTGGCTCGCTGCGGTGAGGAGTTCTGGGGGCCGTCTCTTGGATCTACTGGAGCGGAGATGCCCTACTCCGCAGGCAAGCTGCCCCGAATAACGGCTTCCGTTTAGCTGTTGAGGCTGCAGTCTGTGAGCGGAAAGCGGTGGAAATTCCACCGGGCTTCGTCTTGTGCATCTTCCAGCGGCTCTGGCCTGCAATGCTGGCTTCCGGCTAGAAAAAAAGTGAATCCAATCTACCTGAATCTGGGAGCAAAAGTTTCTGTTTCGGTGTCTAACCTATTCAAGCAGGGAAGTAGGTTTACGGAGATCAGGCCATGTTTGAAGACAGCCTAATTGAATCCGGAGGGAGAATGAAGTCCAAGCGTGGTGCTACCACCATGCTCTCCTTCGTCCTCCAGATTTGTTTGCTTGGGGTTTTGGTTCTAATCCCACTCATTTATACGGAGGCGCTGCCCAAGCAGCAGTTGATGACCTTCCTGGTCGCGCCCCCACCACCGCCTCCACCGCCTCCACCGCCGGCTGCGACTCCTGTGAGAGTGGTGAAACCCGTTCAAACGGACATCGTCAACGGCCAGCTGCGTACTCCCACCAAGATTCCTGAAAAAGTCCAGATGATTAAGGAAGAAGACACGCCTCCTCCAGTAAGCGGCGGCGTGGTTGGTGGCGTACCGGGCGGCGTACCGGGCGGCTCCATGGGTGGCGTGATCGGCGGCATCATCGGCGCCACCGCCAGCACCGGAGCGGTTCCGAGAGCCGTGACTCCGCAGCGCGTACGCGTCTCGCAAGGCGTTTCGCAAGGTCTGCTGATTCACGAGGTCCGGCCGCAATATCCGCCCCTGGCACGCCAGGCGCGTATTCAGGGAGCCGTGGTTTTGCAGGCAGTCATCGGTAAAGATGGCGCCATACAAAACCTGCACGTCATTAGCGGGCATCCAATGTTGACCACGTCTGCGCTGGATGCGGTAAAGCAGTGGCGCTACAAGCCCTACTTTTTGAATGGCGAGCCGGTCGAAGTCGACACGCAGATTACGGTGAACTTCACGCTTTCCGGCGGTTAAAAACCAGCTGGCAGAGAGGGCAGGATCTCCTGCCCTTTGTCGCGGAAATCGCGAGCTGTCGAATCCGTGAATGTGGTTTCGTAAATTTTCCGGTCACGCTCCTTGTCTAGCGTGCAGGGAGCGCCTGGAGCCGGAAAATCATGGCTCGCCAGCCTGCTGGTTGTTCCAGGCAGGTGCAGGATTAGAAAAACACGCTCGAATCAGTTCTGAGGAGGAACAACCTACCAATGCTAGCTCATGTATCAACTGCAATGCTTACTCACGTGCACACCGCGGCCTTCTGGCTCTTCCAGGAAGGCGGCACCATTCAGTGGGATCCGATTTCCATCTGGAAACTGATGGGTATCCCGGCCAAGTGCGTCGTCGTCATCCTGTTCATCATGTCGGGATGGTCCATCGGCGTCATGATCGACCGCTGGATGGCTTTCAGCGCTGCCCGCAAGCAGTCGCGCGCTTTTGCTCCGCAAGTCGCCGGCGCTCTCCGCGAAGGCAAGATTGACGAAGCCATCAAGATCGCCGAGCGCAACAAGAAGAGCCACCTGGCGAAGGTCGTCACCGCTGGCCTGCAGGAATTCAAGGCGCACGGCGAATCCAACGAAATCCCCGGCGAGCAGATCGAAGCCTCCAAGCGCGCTCTCGAGCGTGCCGAAGCCATCGTTCACGCCGAGTTGAAGCGCGGATTAGGCGGTCTGGCTACCATTGGATCGACAGCCCCCTTCGTCGGACTGTTCGGTACGGTCGTCGGTATCTTGAACGCGTTCCGTGGTATTTCCGAGTCGAAAGCAACCGGTCTGGCTGCAGTCGCCGGCGGTATCGCTGAAGCTCTGATCACCACCGCGATCGGCTTGTTCGTCGCCATCCCGGCCGTCATGATGTTCAACTATCTCACCGGCCGCGTGGAAGCATTCGACGTCGAAATGGATAACTCGTCCAGCGAACTGATCGATTACTTCCTGAAGCGCCGCAGCGCCGTCCGGAAGTAGCTGCGAAGCACTACCCCGGCTCGGTCATCGCGCCGGATTTTGGAATGGCATTGGTGGTTGCGGGGCCCTCAACCGGAGGGCCCCAATCCCAGGGTGCCTGAAGTACAAGGAATCTTATGGCGATAGCTACTCGAAATGAAGGCGGTCGGATCAACTCCAACATCAACGTGACGCCGATGGTGGACGTGATGCTGGTGCTGCTCATTATCTTCATGGTGGTCACGCCCATGTTGCAGCATGGCGTCAGCGTCGACCTGGCCAAGACGAATAATCCCGTCCCTATGGCCGATGCTGACAAGGAAGATGCCCTGCTGATCGCGGTTAACCGCGCGGGCGACATCTTCTTTGGCACCGACAAGATCCCGGCCGATCAACTGACGAACAAGTTGAAGGACCGGCTTGCAAGCCGAACTGATAAGCGCGTGTTCGTCAAGGCCGATGCCCGGACCAAGTACGGCAACGTCGTCGAAGTCGTCGACAATGTCCGTGCCGCCGGTGTCGATGATCTAGGTCTGCTGACCGAACAACGCAGAAGCACTCCACCGCCACCGCCGCCGGGCGCAACCAAGCCCACCGGCTCGACAGCAGGCGGAGAATAGTAGGGGAACCCTTATGGCAATGACAGCTGGAGGTTCGGGTAGCGGTCCCACTGCGGACATGAACGTTACCCCCCTCATCGATGTACTGCTGGTGCTGCTGATCATCTTCATGGTCATCACGCCGCTCACTCCTCACGGCCTCGATGCGCTGGTGCCTCAGCCTCCGCCGCCTAACGCGCCGAAGAATCAGGCTCCGGACCGTACCATCGTGGTTCAGGTCATCAAGGCCGGTGGCGATCGTCCGATGCTGAAGATCAATCAGGACGACGTCAGCTGGGATAACCTCGAAAGCCGCCTCGGCGAGATTTTCAAGACTCGCGCTGAGAAGGTCATGTTTGTGAAAGCCGATACCGATCTGCCGTTCCAGGATGTCGCGCAGGTCATCGACATGGCGCACGGCGCCGGTGTCGATAAGGTCGGATTGATCACGGCGAAAATCGAAGCGGGCGGTTAATCGCCTCCCTGCTTCTTTGCGTGGTTCGGCCAGGGATAGCCGCTGCTGCGCATCGCGCGGTGTTTCACCTCAGATCGAACTCCTCCGGCGCGGACGCCATGCAAGGGCCGGTTGCCGGAGGAGTCAGGATTCGAGGTTGGCATGAGACGGGCCATCCCGGCTTTCGACAACAGGCTTGATCTCGTTGGTTTCCTCGTCGCGAGCTACCAGCGGCGAGTGCAATAGAATCACGGCGCTTGGAGCGCTAGAAAACCCTGCAAAGGGGGAACTAATACATACAATGAAAAAAAGCTTACAGTTACTGGCCTTGGTCGCCGCTGCTCTGATGTTGTTTTCCGCCACTGGATGCAGCAAACTGCGCGCCCGTGATCAACTCAACAAAGGCGTTCAGTCCTACAAGAATGCCAAATACGAAGAAGCCATCGAGCGTTTCAAGAACGCCGTAGAACTCGATCCCAGCCTTATCAATGCTCGCCTCTACCTGGCGACCGCCTATGAGCAGCAATACATCCCTGGCGTCGATACGCCAGAGAACAACAGTATGGCTTCGCAGGCGATCGAGGAGTTCAACAACGTTCTGCAGCGCGATCCTACGAACATCATCGCGATCAAGAGCATTGCCTCTCTAAACCTGCAGCAAAAGAAATTTGATCAGGCGAAGGAATACTTCCGCAAAGCGATCCAGGTCGATCCCAACGATCCCGAGGCCTATTACTCGATCGCGGTTATCGATTGGACCCAGGCGTATCAGCCCCGCATGGAAGAGCGCAACAAGCTGGGCCTGAAGCCGGAGGATTCGCTCGCGGCAAAGGACAAAAAAGTCTGCCAGGAAGTGCAGACCAAGAACACGCCCTTTGTCGACGAAGGCATGCAGATGTTGAATAAGGCCATCGACCTGCGCCCTGATTACGATGACGCAATGGCCTACCTGAACCTGATGTATCGCGAAAAGGCCGACATCGAATGCGGCGATCCCGAAGCACGCACCCAGGACCTGAAAACGGCTGACGAATGGGTCGATAAGACTCTGGCCGTGAAGAAGGCGAAGGCTGAAAAGGCAGGACCCGGCGGTATTGTGAACGACACATCCGGTCAGAAATAAGTCCTCCCTCCTCCTCAGAAATGGCGCTGTCGAACAGTGCCACAAGGGCAGGCTTCGTGTCTGCCCTTTTTCTTTCTTCAAACACACGTCTCTCTCTCTACTCTCAATCTCACCCGCACAATTCTTAAGATTCAGCAGCAACTCCGAGTGGTATGCTACCCGGCCGTATTTTGGTAGTCGTGGAGCATGCAACTATCGCGCTCATCGTCCAAAAAGGAACCCATGAAATCCTTCCTTCTTTCTCTCGCGCTCGTTTTCTTACTCACGACAGCCGTCCTCGCACAAACAGCCAATAGCGCCGCGGTTCCTGTGGTGACTGGCGATGCGCGCGTCGACAAGATCCTCAGCCAGATGACGCTCGAAGAGAAGCTCACCCTGATCCATGGCACGCAGGAAGACCCGACGGTCTACCAGGGGCAGGCCGGTTACTTGGCAGGGATTGCGCGCCTGGGAATCCCAGGTCTGCGGTTCGCCGATGGGCCTCCCGGTGTACTGACGCGCCACCCCTCGCAGGGTGAAACGGCCACCATGGGCGTCGCCGCGACCTTCAGCGCAAAAGACGCAGAAGAGAATGGCTTGGTGATTGGGAGGGAAGCGCGCGCTCTCGGCGTCGATGTTGCACTGCAGCCCTTTGTGAATATCGATCGTGATCTGGAGTTTGGCCGCGGTTATAACACCTTCGGCGAGGACCCCTACCTCACTTCACTCATGGGCGCAGCCGAGATCAAGGGCATTCAATCTCAGCATGTGATGGCTCAGGTGAAGCATTACGTGGGATACGATTCCGACGCCACCAACATCTTCATCGACGACCAGACGCTGCACGAGGTATACGTAGCGCCCTTCGATGCCGCAGTAAAGGCTGGTGTGTCGTCGATCATGTGTTCCTACAATCGCCTCAACGGCACTTTCGCATGCGGCAACAAGGACACGCTCACCACTATTCTGCGAGACCAACTCGGCTTCAAAGGATTCGTCACCTCAGACTGGGGCGCAGTGCACGCGGTGACCTTCATCAATGCCGGCCTCGACATGGAGATGCCCGGCGAGCCGAAGCCGGACTCGGGATGGCCGATCCCTTCATTCTTTGATTTCAAACCGGTGCCTCCTCCTCCGCCTCCCAAAGCGGTCGGGGAGATGATGGCCATGTTTGGAGGAACCATTCCGGAGGAGCCTGCGCCGAAGCCTGATAACTTCGGCGATTTTGGAGTCAAGCTCAGCGCCGAGAAAATGAAAGAGGCTTTGCAGAACGGCACCGTCACGGAAGCGACGATTACCCGTGCGGCGGGCCGCGTCCTTTACGAGATCGTGCACTTTGGCTACATGGATGGGCAGCATAAGCATGACATAACCAGGCAGGCGATCGAGGCGAACGCGAAAATCATTCAGAAGACAAGCGAAGATGCCGCGGTGCTGCTGAAGAACCGGGACGCTGCGTTGCCGCTGAAGTCCACTGAGCTGAACTCTGTCGTGTTGATCGGTCCGACGGCGGCTCAGGTGGATTCCATCGGCATCAACGGTGAGCGTTCGGTCGGTCTGCCACAGCGCCAAGTCGGGCCGCTGGCAGCCATGAAAAAGATCTCCGGCAACTCGGCCATTCAATTCGCCGTGGCCGACGACATGAATGGCACCACCATCCCGGCAACTGCGTTCACCCACGATGGCAAGCCGGGACTTCTGCGGGCCGGCGGCAAAGGTGAGCAGACAGATGCCGAGGTCAACTTCACCACCAGCAACGGAAAGGCGCTTCCCCCGAACTCCACATTGACGTGGAAAGGGATGCTCACGCCTCCACACGCCGGGAGCTACTGGATCTATCTCCAGGTGCTCGGCAGCAATGCCGAGGTCAGGATCGATGGTAAGCCCGCGCTGCGCACGGGTGCGTTCCAGGGCGGTGTCCACGGCGACATTTTGCAAGCCAATCAGGATAATGTCGTTCCCACACCCGACGGGCTCGACAACGTGCGTCGCGCGTTCGAACTCTCTGCTGGGCCGCACGCGATCGAACTCAGCACCACGCCGGACACCTCGGGATCCCCAGTCCAAGTGCGCCTGAACTGGTATACGCCGGAGCAGCGCCAGGCCGACCACGATGCCGCGATCGCGGCAGCGAAGAAGGCAAAGACGGCGGTCGTGTTCGTGTGGACGCGATTGGAGCCCGTGTTTGGTCTACCGGGAGATCAGGACAAGCTCGTAGAAGAAGTTGCAGCCGTGAATCCGAACACGATTGTGGTTTTGAACACGAGCCAACCTGTGGCACTCCCTTGGGTCGGCAAGGTGAAAGCCGTTTTGGAAATGTGGTGGCCCGGTGACGAGGGAGGCTGGGCCACTGCTAACATCCTGCTCGGCAAGGTCAGCCCGGCAGGCAGGCTGCCGGTGACCTGGGGTAAACGGTTGGAAGATTATCCGGCAACCGATCCCAGGTATCCCGAGCGCAGCAAGAAGGGCGTCGACAGCAAGACTACTTATAGCGAAGGCGTGAACGTTGGCTATCGTTGGTTCGATAAGGAAAACGTCGAGCCGCTCTTCGCCTTTGGCCATGGACTAAGCTACACGAAATTCGAATACTCCAGCCTCAAAGTCGCCAGCGCTGCCGATGGTGGCCTCGACGTCACCGCGCAAATCAAGAACACCGGCGCAATGGATTCCGACGAAGTTCCGCAAGTCTATCTTGGTGCCCCCAGCAGCATTCCCGAAG
This sequence comes from Terriglobia bacterium, assembly GCA_963826275.1. GTDB lineage: Bacteria > Acidobacteriota > Terriglobia > Terriglobales > Acidobacteriaceae > JAJPJE01. The sequence goes on from CAWGWI010000018.1 coordinate 130,808, forward strand.
GTGTGCAGTTCCCAGTCCGTGCACTGGCCGCCTTCGATCGCATTCATTTGCGTGCCGGTGAGACGAAGAACGTGACACTTCACGTCCCCGAACGGCAGATGCAGTATTGGTCCACCAACGACCAAAGGTGGGTCACCGCGAAAGGCAAGAGAACGGTGAGCATCGGCGCATCTTCGCGCGATTTGAGGTTGAAGCAGGAAATCGACTGAACCGCGCAAGCCGTATGTGGCGCGGCCGACTCCCGGCCGCGCATCTCGAAGCGCAGCGAGTCTTTGCCTACGCCACCAGCCCGGTTAAGGTAGCCATCAGCACCGCGAACACGATCAAGCTGACCACCACGTACATCCAGTCGCGCTCCAGGGCGAACGCAAATGCCGCAAACAGCACACGTGCCACAGGAGTCGCCACAAGCACGAGCAATCCCAACTGCATCAGCGCCAGGGAATCGAACGCGGCAGCACCGCGAAGCACTGCGCTGATACTGGTCAGTGCCGCCGTCTCTCCCCGGAACTGGTGATAATCGACTCTTACCCCGTGGTTCTTCACCAGGTACGCCACGCCGGCAATCAGAACCAGTGCCGCCGAAAGACCCACGCCCACGCGCAGCAGCAGTCCAATGATCTGCTCGATACGGTAATCATTCCATTTCGATTCGTTCTTCATCTACAGCTTTCCCGTTATCGCGTTGTAGAGCATTTCGATACCGAGCACAGCGATCACCACCGCGAATACAAGTCGCAGCGCCCGCACCTTTGCTCGCACCAGCACTTTTGCTCCCACCAGCGATCCCGCCAGCACTCCCAGCATCACCGGCATCGCCACTCGCGGATCGATGTACCCACGGCTCAAGTAGACGCCCGCACTCGCCGCGGCCGTAACCCCAATCATGAAATTGCTGGTCGTGGTTGAGACCTTGAACGGAATCTTCATCACCTGATCCATGGCGAGCACCTTCACCGCGCCCGATCCAATGCCCAGCAATCCGGAAAGCATTCCTGCGCCGAACATCAGTCCGAAACCGCCCGGCACCTGGTACACGTTATAGTGCTGGCTTCCGTTTGCGGTTGGGTAATCGCTATTCATGCGCAGCTTGTTTGCCAGCGCATCGGGCGGCTTGTTGACCACCTGCTGCGAGGCATCCCGTCGAGAGAGCACAGCCGAATACAGGAGCACCAGTCCGAAGATGAACCCAATCGCCCCGCCCGAAACCTTTGCCGCGATCAGCGCGCCCGCAGCTGCGCCGATCGTCGTCGCGATTTCCAGGAACATGCCGATGCGAATATTCGAATAACCTTCGCGCACGTAAGCCGCAGCTGCTCCCGAAGAAGTCGCGATCACCGATACCAGCGAAGCGCCAATCGCGTAGCGAATGTCCACACCCAGCAGCAGCACCAGCATCGGCACCACCACCACGCCGCCGCCTAGTCCTGTCAATGCTCCAAGAAATCCGGCGAGAAACGAACCCAGCCACACCACAATCGTGAATTCAAGAGTCGTCATTCCATACTTTCAGATCGACAGAATTCTTTGATCCATCACAGAGCTGTCAAATTCTCTCAAAAACCAGCCAAAGCGAAGCGAAGGAACTATGTATTTCTTCGTCACCGGAAAAACAATAAAAAAGGCGGCCGCATCAGGCCGCCTCTTCGAATTCACTAACGTTCACTCAATTCAGATGTAGTGCCTGCGTCAGCTTGAAACTCACCGCCGACTCAGCCGGCAGAGTGATCTCACGATTTCCGGTTAATCCGGCGCCGGCTGTTCCAGCGCCTGCACCGGCCAGTGCCCCGATGAGCGCGCCTTTGCCGCCTCCAGCCAGTCCGCCAATCAGCGCTCCCGCACCACCACCGCCGCCAATCATGGCTGCTGACCGCTTGCCCTTGCCGGTCGACGTCTGGCTCACAGTCGATGCTGCCAGCGCGTGCGGAACGCCTCCCACGGTTACCGAGCGGATCGTGATTGCCAACTCTGCCGCGCCCTTGAAGCGGCCCGCCGATTTCGCATTCGTTACTTCGCCCGCCACAGTGGCTCCCGCTGGAATCAGCGTTCTGCCATTCACTACGATCGGATCCATCACGCTGCCGGTGAACGTTTGCCCAGCCTGCGCAGTTTTCGATCCAATCGCGTCATTCAGCCGCACACGAATTGCCGTTCCGGCGGGAACGATCTTGGGCTTCGGCGCAGGAGCCGCCTTTTCGGCCGGCGCAGCGGCGGGAGCTTGCGCCTGTTGCATCGGAGGAGCTTGATTTTCCGGCGCTTGCGCCGGCGCATTCGCTGAACTATTCGTCGTGTTATCTGCTGCTGTCGCGGGCGGTTGCTGCATCTGCGAGTTATCCGCGGTTTGTGGTTTCTTGCACGCCGCCAGACCAAGCAGCAGGCAGAGAGCAAGCATTAATGCGCTGAATCTCGAACTCATGATCATCCTCCTCTGGATTGTTTCCGGCGAGTACGGATGCCCCAAGCGTCTCGTGATGCTCGCCGTTATTAGATCGTCGGGCGCCCCAATACCATACACCGCCCAGCAGCTCACTTCCAACCGCACGCAACTCTTTGGGTGGCCCATCACTCATGCGGCCCATCACTCTGCCGGGGTGCCCAATCAAGCCTCCTTTTGGCTTGAGTGGGGTAGTTCGCTGATTTGTCTCCTGAACGTGTTGGGTGGCCAAGCCATCTTTTGGCTTGAGTGGGGGTAGTTCAATGGCTATTCTCCGAACCCGCCGCCTTTTCCTTGTAAAACTCCTGCATCACGAAGAAGGCCTTCTTCTTCTGGCCGCGATCAGAAACCAGCCCCTTGCGATTATAAAAATCCTGCACTACCGGCAACACTCTTCGCGGCGACCGGAAGTCCATCAGGATCCACGGCGTGGTTCCTCGCAGAAAAGGAATCTTGTTCAGCATCACAATCTGATGACGATACACATTTTCCTGAAACTCCTCCGTCCATCGTTCATCCGGCGAGCCGTGCAATCCGAATTGCGCGTCCGCGCCAAACTCGGTCATGATCAACGGCTTGTTGTACGGCGTCTTCCACGTGATATGGTCCGCATCTTCAGCGGCACGCTCATACCAGCCCACGTACTCGTTGCAACCGATCACGTCCAGATCGCTTCCCAGCGGATCGTCAATCAACTTCGTGTTCGGATCGGAGTAGTGCGTCTCCAGCGCCGCCGAAATCAGCCGCGTCGAATCCAGTTGTCGCGCCGTCTTCACCAGTTCGCGCATGAACGCCACCCGCGCATCGTTGATAGGAGTCTCATTTCCCATCGACCAGATGATGATCGAGGCCCGATTTTTGTCGCGGGTGATCTCCTCGGTGAGCTGATTCTTCGCGTTCGCCAGTGTCGACGCATTGGTCCAGTCAATCGTCCAGTAGACAGGGATCTCCGACCACACCAGCAGTCCCATCCGGTCCGCCATGCGCGTCATATTGCGATTGTGCGGATAGTGCGCCAGGCGAACATAGTTCCCGTTCATCTCCTTCACCCAGCCCAGCAACGTCCGCGCATCATCGACACTGAATGCCCGGCCCGAACGATACGGCGCCTCCTCGTGGATCGAAATACCGCGCAGGAAAATCGGCTTCCCGTTCAGCAGAATGTCCTGCCCTCGCACCTCAATCGTTCGAAATCCAATCTGATCGCGCACTACCTCTCCGCCGGCATCGAACTCCACGTCATATAACTTTGGGTTTTCCGGCGACCACAAGCTCACTCCTGATGCGGTCAACGCAATCTGCCCATATCCATTCGCGTCCGTCTCAATCTGCTTCTCGATCTTCAGCTCGGGGATACGAAGCGTTACGGGACGAGACCCGCCATTCATCTTTACCCAGCCCGCAAGGTCGTTTGCCGATCCCCTCTGTAGTTGCAGGAAGTAGTCTTCCAGGAAAATACTGGGCACTTCCACAAGCTCAATATCGCGCGTGAGCCCGCCATAGTTCCACCAATCGGTGTTCACCGTCGGCACGGCATCCGCGTGACGATTGTTATTTACATAGACGATTACGAAATTCTCGCCGTCTTTCACCAGATCCGTGACTTCGCAGTTGTACCCGGTAAATCCGCCCACGTGCACGCATGCTTCCTTCCCATTCACCCATATGCGTGACTCATAGTTCGCAGCCCCTACGCTCAGGAACGTTCGTTTGTCCGCCGGCTTGCTGTAGAGAAACGTCCGCTCGTACCAGACCGTTCCTTCATAAAGGAACAACTCCTTCTTCTGGCTGTTCCAGTCGCCGGGAACCTGCAATGTGTCCGACTTTTCGAAGTTGTACTCGACCAGGTCGTGCTTTGTTTTCGGCTGTGCATTCTGGAAATAGCCGTCGCCGCGCGGTTCGTGCCGGTAGTTGTAGTAGCCGTTGTCATACGGATCGACGATGTAGTGCCACGTCCCGTTCAGACTGATCGTCTTACGATTTTCTATGTTTGCGATGAGCGGTGCGGGCTGTGGTTCGGCGCTGGCGCTTCCCATGACAACAACCGTGACTATAAACAGCAGAGAAAGAAACACCGGAAGATGACGCATTCGGCTCCTTGGCGTGCCCGGTAAGCTGGTTTTGGCGTACTGGGTTGATCGGCAGCAGAGTACCAGCTCAAGATCTTACATCGTGAGACTCGCGCCTTGCAGCTGATCCTTCGGCTTCGTTCAGGACACGCTCTTGGCTGCGCGCTCGATATCAGCCAACCATGTGACCGAAGCTCGCCTCCAACTTCCTGACTTGCTCAATCGAGGCTCCCATGGCAGATCCCAAGCACAATGATCCACAGGTGTCGACTTTCAATTCTGAAGAGCGCGGCAGCCGCCGCGGCCCTGAACTCCTGAAGAGCGAAAAGCAGAAAGAAGAAGAGAAGCGGCAGGACGTCCGCGAGAAGACTCTGGATAAGACCCTGGCTGACTCGTTTCCAACCAGCGATCCGCCCTCCAGCATTCCAGATCCGAGCGAAGACGAGTTCGAGGACAAGAAGGCCAGCTAGGTGTCGGCGGCTCGCGCCCTCTCCCGCATCAGAACCGAGTACTACACCTGGCTGCGCCCATTCAGTCCGGCGTTCTTGGAAACTACCTGCGCCAGTGACGACCAGTCTTTGTCGCCCATGCCGTTCGCGACGCCTTCCAGCGCATGATCGCGAATCACGCTTGCCACCGGCATTGGCACCGCTTGTGCCTCGGCCGCGGCCATGGCCAGGCGAACGTCTTTCAATCCCAGCTTGAGCCGGAATCCCGCCGGCTCGAATTTCTCGTTCACGATCAGGTCGCCGTACGTTTTGTAAACCGGCGCGGTGAAAAGCGTACTGGTGAGCATCTCCAGGTATTTTTCGGGATCGATGTCGTACTTCCGTACCAGCGACAGCGCCTCGCCGAGCGACTCAATCACCGACGCAATCAGAAAATTGCCGCTCAGCTTCACGACGTTCGCTTTCGGAGCCTCATCGCCCATGACAAACGTTCGCTGACCGACCACTGCGAAGAGCGGCTCGCACTTCTTCACTGCCTCCGGCTTTCCGGCCACTACCACGAACAGCTTTGCTTCCTCCGCCGCTTGAGGTCGCCCGAAGACCGGTGCAGCCACGTATCCTTGTTTGTGTTCGGCGTGCTCCGCCGCCAGTTGCTGCGAAAGTGCAACGCTGATCGTACTCATCGAGACGTGAATGCTCCCGGGCCGCAGCGTATTTGCCAAACCGTCGGCGCCGAACACCACTTCTTTCACGGCATCATCGTCGGCGAGCATGGTGATTACGATTTCGGCCTCCCGCGCCGCATCTGCAGGAGTGTTCGCCACTCGTGCCCCTAAGCTTTCTGCCTTGCTGCGAGTGCGGTTGTAGACAGTCAGCTCATGGCCAGCTTTCATCAGATTGCGTGCAATCGGACTGCCCATCTGTCCCAGCCCAATAAATCCGATCTTCATGTTCTTCCCCAATACTCTTGATGCTGCTAACGAATGGATGCATTGGGCGTGGCATGCTCTTCTTCTTTTAGCCACTGCGGCATCGGTTGCGTGTGACGCGGCAGAACTGCCGTGGAGTTGGCGAGCGCATAACCCAGCACCGCAACGGCAGCAGCGTTCTCCTGGAACTCGCGCAGATGAATCTTGTCGAAAGTATCAGCTGGAGTGTGGTGATACAGGAAATAGGTGCGACTATCCTGCATCGGCGCGAACGTCGGTACCCCTTGCACTCCCATCGGAATCAAGTCCGATCCGGTTTCATCCGTCTGGTAAACCAATCCGGCTCCTGAACTCTCAAGCACTTTGGAAACCGGCTTGAGGAAATCTTTCAGCTTCGCGTCGCCGGCAAAATAGAACCCGACAGGGTGATCCGCGCCCAAATCGCTCTCGATCGCACCATAGTGATTAGCCAACTCGGCCTGGTGCTCGTGTGCGTATGTCACTCCGCCCTTCAGTCCGTTCTCCTCGTTTGCCCACGCAATCACCCGCAACGTACGGCTCGGACGCAAGCCCAGGTTCTTGATCGCGTACATCGCTTGTAGCGCGATCCCCACTCCTGCAGCATCGTCGATCGCGCCCGTTCCCAGGTCCCACGAATCCAGGTGTCCCGAAAGGATCACCACCTGCTCCGGATGTTCGCTTCCCTTCAGATCTCCAATCACATTCCATCCCACGGCATCCGGCAAAGTTTCGGGCGTAAGCGTCAGGTGCATCTTGATCGTGCCTTGCGGCGCCAGCCGCTGCAGCAGGTCGGCATCTTCAGCGGTCAATGCGGCTGCGGGAATCTTGGGCACATCCTTTAAATAGTGCGTCGCTCCTGTGTGCGGCAGACGATAAGCGCCGCCTCCCGCCGAGCGAATCAGTGCCGCCACCGCTCCCAACTTCGCTGCGGCCGACGGACCTGAACTACGGTATTGCACCGCGTCGCCATAGGCATCTAGTCCGAACCCCTGTGCGGCCATGCGCTCGTCGAAACGCTCGTAGAACAGCACGATCTTGCCGCTTATCTTCTCGCGCCCCAGGGCGTTCAGCTCATCCATGCTGTTCACCACCACGACCGGAGCAACAATCCCATCGGCCGGAGTCGCTACACTGCCGCCAAGCGCGGTCAGCACGATCTTCTGGGTTGTATTCGGAGCCTGTCCAGGGAATTCCACCAGTTCCGCGGTTTCCGTTCCGCGCACCCAGTGCGGAACCATCACCTTTTCCATCGTGACATCCAGGCCCATCTGGCGCATCTGTTCCGCCACGTACTCTGCCGCCTGCTGGAATTGCGGCGAACCGCTTAACCGTGGACCGATGTTGTCCGAGAGGTGAGCCGCACGCTGGTACCCGAAATCACTGGCCAGCGCGGCCTGCTGAATTCGAGCCAAGTCCTGTAACGTCGGAGGCGAGAATGCTGCTTGTATCGGCGTTCCCGTCTGCGCGCAGGCAACTACCGTGACCAGAGAACAGCAGCAGACACCAAGCAGGCGCGACAACCATGTTTGATTCGACAAAGTGAACCTCGAGAATTGTTTTGGAAAATCTACTTTATCGTATGCAGAGTCACTCCCGACGACAAACGCTTCGAAGAATGATTCTGCGCAGCATCGTGGCAACCTGTCACGTCAGCATGCTTCGAACCTAGCAAGCATTCTTTGCGACAACTTAAACGTGACGCAGGCGGCACATCTGCCCGGTGCCTCTGCATGCCCGAGGCCCATGCCTCTTGAGGATACTATGCAGGATTCTCCCAGCACCCGTTCGGCCATTTGTGATTCCTCGCCTGCGACCATCAACACCGATGAGCGTTCTGGACTTACCTTGCTCCCTCCTCTTCTCGAGCCGCAGGTCCGTCCTCGTCAGCACGAAGGCCTGACGCGCCGTCCGTGGGTGCGCGCCATGTTCGCTGCTGGATTTCGCGCCGCTCAGCGTGCCGGTGTCAATCTGACGCCCAATCATTTTTACTGGCCGATCCCCGACTTCCGCCAGCTCGATCATCGCAACTGGGAGGCGCTCTCGGAAATGGTTGGAGTGGACTTGCGCCTCGACGAGCAGCTGCGAATGCTTCAGGACTTCGTCGATCATTATCGTGACGAAATGCATTTCCCGGAATCGCCATCCAGCGATCCCACGGAATTTCATTTCAACAACGGTTTCTTCGAGACGGTCGATGCGGAAATCGCATATTGCATGGTTCGTCACCACAAACCGCGCCGCATGATCGAAGTGGGCGGCGGCAACACTACGCGTCTTTCCGCCGCCGCAATGCGGCGCAACGCCGACGAAGGCTTTCCAGGAAAGCTCCTCACCATTGAGCCTCATGCCGATGACGTATTGCGCGCCGGATTCCCGGGCCTTACTCGCCTGATTCAGCGTCCCGTGCAGCAGGTTCCACTCGAGTTTTTCGAGCGGCTGGAAGACGGTGACATTCTTTTCCTCGATTCCAGCCACGTCGTCTCGGTGGGAAGCGATGTGCTTTATGAATACCTGGAGATTCTGCCGCGTCTGCGGCCAGGCGTAATCGTTCATGTGCACGACGTCTTTCTGCCTGCCGACTACCCGCGTCAATTCGTGATGCATAATCTCTGTTTTTGGGCGGAACAGTATCTCTTGCAAGCTTTCCTTGCATTCAACCACACCTTCGAGGTGCTTTGGTCCAGCAGCGCCTTGCATATCGCTCATCGGCGCGAATTGCAGTGCGCCATCCCACTCTGGCGCGACAGCTACCTGCGTATGCCGAAACGTTTGCAGACATTCACGCCAACTTACGACGGCTACAACGTGTGGCCCTGCTCCTTTTGGATGAGGCGCCGTAACGGAGACCGCGAGCGGGTACGTTCGTAACTGGAGCCGCGCCCAAAGTCGTGAGACAGTCAGCAGGTCATGGAATCCGTTAGCGAAACCGTACCATCTGCGGTCACCTTCGATTCCATCCGGACGCGTACTCGTCGCGAATGCCGCCTGTTTTCGCGTGCTCTAATGCGTTTGCCACTTGCCGCCCGCATCTCTCTCGGCCTCGGGCTCGCTGTCCTGGCAATCGTTTCAATCTACCGTTTCTGAGTGGTACCGCTCGGCCTGTTCCCAAATGAGCTATCTTCCCGTTACAACCGTGCGTACTCCTCCAGTCACCTATGGCGTCTTCTGTTTCCTGGGAGCTGAGGAGTAGAATCCTCGCAAAATGGGCCACGATCCAAACTCGCCGTTACCCGTTCGCACATAAGGAAACATGAGCACGATAAAACCGACGCTGATCCTATGCTGTCTGCTTCTGGTGCCATTTTTAGTTGGGCAGAATAACCAGTCTTCTGCTTCGCAGGAAGGCAAACTCATCGCTCTCGAGAGAATGTGGAATCAGGCGCAGCTGACCCATGATTCTGGCGCCCTGCAGAGCCTGATCGGCGAACGCTTCATGAGCACCGAGTGGGACGGCCAACTCAGTTCTCACGACCAGTTTCTCTCCGACATTCGCGATCCCAAGTTCAAGCCGTCGATCATGAGCGTGCAGGATCTCAAGGTCGAGTTCTATGGCGATACCGCGATTGTCGTCGGCATCTATCACACCAAGGGTCTCTACAATGGGAAGTCCTACGAGCATACCGGCCGCTTCACCGATACCTGGATTCGCCAGAATGCCGGATGGAAATGCGTGGCCAGTCACACCAGCCTCATCCAGAAATGAAGATTCGAATCGATCAACTACTGGAAGAACTCCGTCATTTGCGGCGCAGCGTCCGCTCCGTTCGGAGTAGTCGGCACCCCCAGCGCCTTCATCGTGAGCGATAGCAGACTGCGGTGGTCGTATTGTGTCGTGTTTCCTACGTAGCCCGGCCGAACGTGAGTTCCGACGAGAACTGTCGCAATGTGTCCTCCGCCATTGGTCATGTCATCGGCCGATTCGTCAAAAGTAATGATCAGTAATCCGCTTTGCTGAAAGACGCCGTTGTTCAGTAAAGGTGCGATATTCGCGTGCAGCCACTGATCCGCAGTCTGAAGCCTTTGAGATTGCGGGCAATCCTCCTGCCCGTCAGAGCAGCTGTGCGCATCATTCAGCGCGTTGGGTACGATGAACGAATAGTTAGGCAAACTGCCGGACGTAAGGTCGGCCGACAGTTGCGTGAACGGAACGATATTCGCAGTTTGCGGAGGCGATTGCTGCACGTCGCTGAAGAATGAAAACGGATTATGATCCCGCGCATAAGGAAACTGGCTTCCTCCAAGATAACCTTGAGCAGGAATCGACTCAGCGTACATCTTCCAACTCTTTCCCGCAGCCACCAGCTCGCGAACCACGTTGTCGGTGCTCACGACGCTGTTAAACGTGTCGTCATTCGTGATCGCCTGCCCGGTGGTCATGATGAAGTAATTCGGAATCGACGGATGCGAGTTGGCATAGTACTGCGCAGCCAACGCCCCGCTTAATATCAAACTGTTCAGGTAGGGCATTACGGGGCTGCCAACTACATCTGAGTAGTCGGTGTTTTCCAGCACCACTACCGCCACGTGCTCAACCTGCGGTACAGCTGCAGCTGTGGCGCCAGGGTCGCTTTTCGTCGCACCTGTAACTCCGCCACAGGCGTAGAAACACGACACGAGCACACACACGATTGCGCATCGTGGTAAACGCTGCAACATAAAGGAAGGTCTTCTGACAATTATGGTGCGTTCGTACTTGTCGCGGGTTGCACTCTACGACGAACACTCCTGACCTTTTGCGTGGCGCGGGACACTCCAGTGCTCGCAGAGACATAGTCCATGGCAGCGGACGATTGAAGCCCTTGTTTCAGGTGGAGACCAACCACGAAGAATTTGACGCTCCCTGCAACTCACCGACGTCTAAACACCGGTCCCATGAGCCACGTCCCTGTTTGGTTTGAGCGGAAATTCGAGTTCACCTTCCCCGTGGAGCAGTATCCCAACCTGTGCATGCGTTTGCGCGGCACTCCCGTGCGGCTGGAAGAAATAACGCGCGGTGTATCGCGTGACCTGCTCGTCGCTAAACCGGAAGGCAAGTGGTCAGCCCAGGAGCACGCCGGACATTTGCTCGATCTGGAATCACTGTGGATGGCGCGCGTCGGCGATTTCCTCACCGATGGACACACTCTTACCGTCGCCGACCTCAGCAATCGACGGACTTACGAAGCCAGTCACAATAGCCGGGATCTGGAAGACATTCTTGGCGCGTTTCGCGCAGCGCGAGTTCAGCTGATCAGCCGTGTTGCGGAGCTCCAACCCACCCTCTTTGCGCATTCCTTGCTGCATCCTCGTTTGCAGCAGCCCATGCGTCTGGTGGATCACCTCTACTTCGTTGCCGAGCACGACGATCATCATCTGGCACGAATCTGGGAGCTGATCAGCAGCTTTCGAAGCTGACGTGCGAAAGCGCTATCTAAGCAGCGCCCGTTCCTCGCGTCACCCTGCCGATTGGGCCTTCTTCTTCGGGGCCGCCGAAGGCGTGCCTGAAGCCGAGTCCTCGAATGCCTCTTTGAGGCTCTGAAGTTGCTGTAGCTTAGCCCGTATCTCGTCTCTCAGTTGCTTGCACTCGACGTCGGCAGCGTGCCTCTCCGCAATACAAATTGCGTTCTCGTATTTCGCATCTTCTACTAGCAGCTGTTCCCGCAGTCGCTCCAGTTCGTTCTCGAGATCCTCCCACTGTTTGTCGAAGGCATTCATGCAAGACAGTCCGTGGTCCTCAGAAGCAATTCATCTCCTGAATCAGTATGCGCTCATCAGCTCGGCTGACGATAGAAATCAGATTCCTGTTCTGGGATCGACCGGTGATCGTCCAAAAGTTGTCAATAGGCCAAAACCGCCTAAATCCCGGCAACGTCCTCATTCCAATCGGGAAATAAATCTCGCGAAAGTGTCTGGTAGGTCCCTGCCATTTGTCACAATGGAAGTAGGCTTGGGATCTGACGGTTTCCCGGTTCCCCGGTTTTCCTGATTACTAACTACTAACAACTGACGACCGACTTCTGACTACTGACTACTGACTACTCTCGGCCTCCGGCCGACCTAAGTCCTTTGTTTTGCGGGACGATGGGACTAAGTCCTTTGTTTGCCGGGACGAGCCTTATCCCATGCCGCTAAGTCCTTTAGAATGCGGGACAGAGGGGGAGGGGGTACCCCCCGGTACGGTACAGACCGGGCACATCCCTGACAGATTGAACCGGCACAGGGTGGTCGCTGGATACGCGGGTAAACACGAAATAGGAGGAACCGATTTGTCGCTACTACTCAAAGACGCGTCCGTTTGCGTCTCCGACTCGAATCACAACCTCGACGAGCACATGATGTTTGCGCTCGGGATTGCCACCGACGCCTATGCATCCTGTCATAAAGACTGCGTCGTAACCTCTGCCTGCGACGGTCACCACAATCCCGGCTCGCTTCATCCGCTGGGCCGAGCCGTTGATTTGCGCACCTTGCATCTCACGCCGCCTGAGCGTGTGCAGGTTTTCAACGAGCTCAAGTCGTTGCTCTCGCCATTGGGCTTCGACGTCATATGGGAATCGGCTGCGGGAGCTACGCCCGCCACCACTGCCGCCCACATTCACGTCGAATTTGATCCCAAGGGCCGCACCTTCTGGAAGCTTGCCGATCCAAGTCTCTGACACCTGACTACTGACTACTTGCTTCCCTACGCCACCGATCGCGGCCGCATGGCAACTACACGTCCCGGAGGCACTGGTCGCTTGCGCGCGAGAAGCGGCAATAGCAATGCAACCAGCACCACGACATTGAGAATGTGAATCGCCGGCGCGTATACGCCAGTCGTTTCGCGCACGCGGGCAATCAGGATCGGTGACGGAATTGCGCCGGCTCCCCATGCCAGCAGGATCCATCCGTAAATTCCGCCCATATACTTCGGTCCGAAAAAGTCCGCGGTAAAGGACGGCATCACGCCGAAGCCGCCTCCGTAGCAGAGGCCAATCAGCGCTACGCAAACGGAGAATGCTCCGGGGCTGTGCGCACGAACCAGGAAAAAGAGTGCGCCGACTTCAATCGCGTATAGAAGCGCGTACGTCGTAGCGCGGCCAATGTAATCGGACACCCATGCCCAGAACACGCGTCCAACCGCATTGAAGATCGAAATCAGCCCCACAACGCCGGCGGCGGCGATTGCGCTCAGTCCCGCAATCTGCTGCGCCATCGGAGATGCCTGGCTGATGATCATGATTCCCGCGGACACGTTCAGGAACAGCATCAGCCACAGTAGCCAGAACTGCCATGTCCGCATTGCCTGGCCGACCGTGAAGTCAACCGTAGTTGCGGCGCGTGCCACCGCCGACGTCGGCTGCCATCCCGCTGGACGCCAGCCTTCAGGAGGATTCGCATAAAACTGTGCGGAAAGAACCACCAGGATTAGATAGGCGATGCCCAGCGTAGCGAAGGTCGCTGGAATTCCAAATCGCACGATCTCTCGCGCCGCAATCGGGCTCATCACCAGTGCGCCCGCGCCGTATCCGCAAACTGCAATGCCGGTCATCAACCCGCGCCGGTCAGGAAACCACTTCGCGATCGTTGCAATCGGCGTGATATACCCCATGCCCATGCCGATGCCCGCGATCACACCGTATCCGATGTAGAGCATGGCAAGTGAACCGGTGCTTGCGGACCAAGCCGCTACCAGGTATCCGAGTCCATAAAGAATTCCCGCAACTGTTGCTACCTTTTTCGGACCGACGCGGTCCATCCATAGTCCACCGATTACGGTACCGATGCCGAGGAAGGCGACGGACAAAGTGAAGGTGAGAGAGACGCGCGTAAGCGGCCAGTGATAGCTTGCGACCAGCGGTTTGACGAATACGCTCCAACCATAAACCGCACCAAGACAGATCTGCATGACCACTGCGGCGACGGCGATCGTCCAGCGGTTAGGAAGACTTTGTTCGTGCACCACATGCTCCTGGGGAACTAGCAAATACTCTGATTAAGATGCATCCAGTTTGACGGACGTGGTTCACTGAACAACGTGGGACACCCAGATGCAAAATCATGACGGGAGGTGCCCCGTCTGAGTTGACAACTTTGTGAAATAAATTACACCAGCTCTTTACAATCGCCTGGTCCCTTATTTCGCGTCTTTCAGATCGGCTGCTCATCGAATCAACATAGGCAGTTAACGATTTTCCGTCGCGTACGTCTATTTACCGTAAGAAGTATTTCGCGAGCTGCTGGAAGTAATTACCAAGGTACAGCAGCCACTTTGCAGTAACGCTTTCATCAACCCGTAATCAACTTTCGATACCCTGAAACTGAGCAGAAACGGACAAGAGAGAGTCACATGAACTGGGCAGTGAAGCTGAGGAGGAACGTAGTGCAGTTGCATTTCGAAACGCGATCGTACGGTGACGTTGCAGTGCTCGACTGCAGCGGACGCCTGGTTTACAGAGAAGAAGCGCAGGTTCTTTGTGACCGCGTTGCAGAATTGCTGCAAAGCTACAGAAGTGTTGTGGTGAATCTCGCCGGCGTCAGCGTAATCGACGGTGCAGGCCTGGGATCGCTGGTCTCCTGCGTCGAAAAGGCGCATGAAATGGGACGAAACGTGATCTGGTGCGGGTTTCAGAGAAACATACAACGGCTCGTTGATCTGACTCGCCTTTCGCGCGTTCTCGATGTGTTTGAGACCGAATCTCAGGCAATCGAAGCCAGTCGCGTCGCGGCGTAAGCTCTAGATCGGCACCTCAACATCGGCGCTCGCAAGAGCGCCCTATTTTTTTGGTCTGTCAGTCGATCAGTCTCTCAATCGATTTCGTCATTAGAGTGACGAAGCTGCCCCACTCAAAGACTGACCGACTGAAAGACCTGCTCCCTTCGTAACCACCCGAGGTGATTCTCAACGGGTGTCCTTTTGTGACATAAAGCATGATGCGCCGGAGTGTCTGCGCTAGTCAGTTCGGCAAAAGCCGCTGGCGAATTCCTGGAGTGCGCGCAACATGCGACTTTCGAGACTTTTATTCGTCTGTTTCCTGCTCTTCGCTGTCGTGTGCCCCTGGCTCGGTGCGCAAGACCAGAGTAATGACGAGCGCATTCTTGCGTACGACAGTCAGATCACCGTCCACGACGATGGATCGATGGTTGTGATCGAAACCATCAAAGTGCGTGCCCTGGGACAGAAGATCGTCCACGGCATCTATCGTGATTTCCCCACGCACTACAAGGATCGTCAGGGCCAGAGCTACAACGTGCCTTTCGATGTGATGAGCGTAATGCGCGATGGAACGCCGGAACCGTTTCGCATCGAAGGGATTCACAACGGCAAGCACCTGATCATCGGCCGGAGAAACGCCGTGCTTGCGCCAGGCGAATACGTTTATCAGATTTCGTATCAGACCGCGCGGCAGATCGGTTTCTTCCCCGACCACGATGAGCTCTACTGGAACGTGACCGGCAACGGCTGGCAGTTTCCCATCGATCATGCCACCGCGACAGTCACGCTGCCGGCAGCCATTCCGAGGCGAGTGGTTGAGACATACGGTTACACCGGACCACAGGGCTATACCGGACGCGACTTCAAGGCCAGCAAGCTGGCGAATGACGATCTGTTCTTTGAGACCAAAGCCCCGCTGAATGCACACGATGGTTTCACCGTGGTCGCGTGGTGGGACAAGGGGTACATGCAGCCGCCTTCGTCGGATGACGAACGCTGGTTCTGGATCCAGGACAATGTCGCCAGTCTCGTCGGCTACATCGGTCTCGCAGTGATTTTGCTGTACCAGGTGATCACATGGTTCACGGTCGGAAAAGATCCGGCCCCGGGCACCATCGTGCCGCAGTATCTGCCACCTGACGATCTGTCGCCGGCAGCGGTGCGGGAAATCGTAAAGATGGGCTTCGACAACCGTTGCTTCGCCGCTGAGATCGTCGGTCTGGCTGCGAAGAACTTTCTGCGCATCGAGCAGGACGACTCGGGCAAGTACACGCTCGTTAAAACGAATGATGTCCGGGCGACGCGCAAGCTGACCGACTCCGAAGCAGCGATCGCTCGCGGGCTTTTTCCGAATAATAACCGCCTTCTGCTTTCGCCGGCGAATCGCGAAATGATTGCCGGGACCATCAACGATCTCAAAAAGCTGCTGAGCGCGCGCTTTGAAAAGATCTATTTCGTGCGCAACGGTGCGTATGTCATGCCCAGCCTGCTGCTGACTGCCGCAACCTTTGTCGCGATGGTGTGGTTCGCCGACAACGACCTCAAGCCGGTCGCACTGTTCATGTGCGTGTGGCTCTCGATCTGGACGGCCGGTGTGGTTGCATTAGCGGCCATGGTGATCAATTTGTGGAAGGCAGTGTTGAAGGTAAACCAGCCGAAGAGAGCGCTCTCGGCGGGCGGTGCCTTGTTCATGACGCTCTTTGCGCTTCCGTTCTTGTTCGGAGAACTGTTTGGCATCGGCGTGATGGTGAACTCAACTTCCACGACCGCCGTCATCATTATGGCGGTCGCGATCGCTTCGAACTTCCTGTATCACGAGTTGCTGAAAGCACCCACCCATCTGGGTCGCATCGCCTTCGACAAAATTGAAGGATTCAAGCTCTTCCTCGCCGCCACCGAAGAAGATCAAATCAAGCGCCTTGCGCCCATCAACTGGAATCTCGAGACCTACAACAAGTATCTGCCGTATGCGGTAGCGCTCGACATAGAAGATGAATGGTCGGCGAAGTTCAACAACCAGTTGGCAGCAGCGGTGACCAGCGGTACCACGGCGACCACTGCCGGTTACGTGACCGCCGGAGCTGTCGCGGCGGCCGTAAGTACGCCGGCCCTCACCTCGGCCCTTGGCGATGCTCTCACTAGCGCGATCTCCAGCAGCACCAGCGCGCCGGGATCGAGTTCCGGTGCGGGTGGAGGCGGTTCTTCCGGGGGCGGTGGAGGCGGTGGCGGCGGCGGAGGCTGGTGAGAAATCAGAAGTGTGAAGTCAGAAGTAAAAAGTCAGAAGTAGAAAGGAAGTAAGAAGGCACGAACTTAACACCTCACAAACATGATGATGATGCGTAGGCGACACTCACTTCATACTCCTTACTTCGAACTTCGTACTTCTGACTTCGCGCTTGTTACTTCAGTCCATGTACCCGTCCTTCAGTAATCTGGATGAATTCGTCCCGTACGGTAACTTAGAAGCTACTGCGAATGGTCCCGTTCTATGCCATCTGAGGATCGCGCAGCAAGGGACTCCAGGTATGCGTCGGGTTACCACAACGGCAATTCTTTTCGCACTACTGCTTCCTACTCTGTGCTTTGCGGGCAAGCACGAAACCGAACGCATGGAATCGTCGGGAAGGGTACTGAAGGAAATCCTCGACATTCCCGATGGGATACCGAAGGACCTGCTCAACAAGGCTGAATGCGTGATCGTGCTTCCTGGAGTCAAGAAACTTGCACTCGGAATTGGTGGCAGCTTCGGGCGCGGCGCCATGATTTGCCGCTCCGGCCAGAATTACACCGGGTTGTGGGGACCTCCTGCAATGTACGCGCTGGAGGGAGCCAACATCGGTTTTCAACTCGGCGGACAGGAAACGGATTTCGTGTTGCTGGTGATGAACCCGAAAGGTGCCGCATCGCTGCTCAAGAGCAAAGTGAAGCTGGGCGCCGATGCCGCCGCCGCAGCTGGTCCCAAAGGTCGCGATGCAACCGCGGCAACTGACATCGTGATGCGCGCGGAAATTCTTTCCTACTCACGGTCGCGCGGATTGTTTGCCGGAATCTCGCTGGAAGGTTCCACGCTGCGCCAGGACAATGGCGCGAACGCCAATTTGTATGACCGCAAACTCAGCGCAACGCAGATCATCCGCGAGCATGCGGTGGGAACGCCGGCCTGCGGGCAGGAACTGGTAAGCGTTTTGAACAGCAAGTCACCACACAATACGTCAGATCCGAAATCGCTGCAGCGTACTTGGTAACACCCGAGGAACTCATGTCGGACAGAATGGTAACAGTAGTTCCACGAACTACATCAGAGAGCACGGTAAATACCAGGCGCTGGAAGCGCTACAAGCTTGATGTTCCGGTGCGCATTGTCGTGCACAGCCGCATGAAGACGAAGATCGTAGACGGCCGCGGCAACGAGCTGAATGAAGGTGGATTATGCGTGGCTGCCGGTCTTGAGTTACAGATCGGAGATCGCGTGGAAGTCGAGTTCACGCCTCCATACTCGGGAGAACCGGTTCGTGCCCGTGCCGACGTGAAAGATCGCGACGGCTACAGTTATGGATTGGAATTCGTGTTGCTTGAATCGGAAGACATCGAGAATGTGATGCAGATTCGTGCCGCGCTCCAGGGAATGGGAAAACTGATCAGCTGAGATCCAGTTTTGTATGTACTCCGGAATGGCGTCCTCTCATTGAGGGCGCCTTTTTTGTTGCCTCTCAATAAACCGGAATTGACATCCACCTCTCCAATCTGACAACGTGTGGGACCATCAACGGAGAGCTATAGAGCAGTTCCGGGACACGTGCGTGCCACCGGCGCTTTCGGCTCTTCCGGGTCATAATAGGACGCCATGAACTTTACCCTGCTGGATTGGTCCGCCATCGTTGCCTATCTGGGAATCACCCTGCTGATGGGTTTGTATTTCCGCAGCCGCTCGGGCAAAAGCGTCGACGACTATTTCGTCTCTGGCCGAAGCGTGAGCTGGTGGCTCGCCGGAACCTCGATGGTCGCCACTACCTTTGCCGCGGACACACCGCTGCTGGTGACCGGCCTGGTTTATCGGCAGGGAATCGCCGGCAACTGGATCTGGTGGAGCTTTCTGCTGTCGGGAATGATGACGGTGTTCCTCTTCGCGCGATTGTGGCGACGCTCAGGCCTGCTCACCGATGTGCAGTTCGCCGAGTTGCGCTATAGCGGCAAGCCTGCGGCTTTTCTACGCGGCTTTCGCGCCATCTACCTGGGCTTGCTGATGAATTGCCTGATTCTCGGTTGGGTCACCAAGGCAATGGTGAGCATCGTCAGCGTGACCCTGGGAATGACCGAGTTCAAGGCGCTGCTGGTCTGCGTGTTGTTCCTCGTCCCATTCACCGGATTCTACGTTGCGCTGGGCGGACTTTGGGGCGTGCTGTGGACCGATGTCTTCCAGTTCATACTGAAGATGGCGATCGTGATCGCCGTCGCATATTACGCGGTGCACGCGATCGGCGGCATGGATGTGATGCTGGCCAAGCTGTCGGCAATGCGAGGAACGACGGGCGCATCGGATGCTACTTCGCTGTTCCCTGACTTTTCCCAGGCCTTCACCGCCGAGAATTTGTGGACGCTTCCGATCATTACCTTTGTGGTCTTCATGGCCGTGCAGTGGTGGGCATTCTGGTATCCAGGAGCCGAGCCGGGCGGCGGCGGCTACATCGCACAGCGCATCTTCAGCGCGAAAGACGAAAAGAATGGATTGCTTTCCGTGCTCTGGTTCAACGTGGCGCATTACGCGGTGCGACCGTGGCCTTGGATCATCACTGGCCTGGCGGTGATCGTGCTGCATCCGGAATTGCGGTTACCGGGGCAGAATCCGGAGTCGGGCTACATGCTGGTGCTGAATCAGCACCTGCCGCATTCGTTGCGCGGCATCGCCATCGCCGGATTCCTGGCGGCATTCATGTCCACGGTTGCGACGCAGTTGAACTGGGGTGCCTCCTACCTGGTCTCGGACTTCTATCGCCGATTCATCAAGCCGCAGGCAACCGAGTCGCACTACGTTGCGATCTCGCGCGTTGCCACAGTACTGCTGGTAATCGCGTCGGCGATCGTGGCGGCGCTGCTGACGTCGATCAAGTCGGGCTGGGAGTTTGTGCTCGAACTGGGTGCCGGGACCGGCATCGTCTACCTGCTGCGCTGGTACTGGTGGCGGATTAACGCCTGGAGCGAGATCGCGGCGATGGCAACTGCCATGGTCGTCTCCCTCTCGCTGCGGCTGTGGCAGTCGATGGCCGCAGCAGGGTCGGTACAGCCGGTGTTTCTGGGCAGCGGTCCGGTGATCTTCGCGAAGTCCGCATTGACTACAACAGTGATCACCGTGCTCGTCACGATCGTTGTCACATTGCTGACCCAAGCCGAAGGCGAAGAGGTGCTGAAGAGCTTCTATCGGAAAGTTCGTCCAGATGTGCGCGGCTGGAAACCAGTGGCCGCGATGACCCCGGAGATTAATCCAACACGCGATTTGGGACGCAACCTGATTGCATGGATTCTCGGCTGCGGGATGGTTTACCTCGCACTGTTCGGGATGGGCAAGATCCTGTTCAAGCAGCCCGGCTTAGGCATCGTTTTATTGGTCGGATCGGCGATCTGCGCGGTGCTGCTCTACCTGGATCAGTCGTCGCGCGGATGGGGTGCTGAGAAAGAAGGAGACCTTCCGCCGGTTCCGGCGATGATGAAGGGAATGCACTAAGACGTTTGCGTTCGGGGTTCACGTCAAAGCAGATACGAGGGTGAGCCCACGAAACGTGAAAGCTATCCAAAAAGCGAAACCCGCGTCAGCCGTAGACAATGATGATGGCCGGCATTCCGCGGGTGTATGAAAACACAGATCTTAGGAAACTGGGTTCTTGGTCAGGTGCAAGCCGTTGCCGTGATGCCCACGGCGCGATTCGATCTTTTCTGCCACGATCCCGGCCACGATACCCGCCATTGCAGGAACGCGGCGCATCACTCCTAACGGCTTGCGATCCATCGCGGCCTCGTCTTTTTCGGAATTCGAGATCAACTCCTGAACCTTGTTTACGAGAGCGAAGCCGGACTCGCCCTTGCATAGAAAGGCGTCATACGAATCGGGCGTACCTTCCGGCAACGCGGACAATGCCGAGAGGATGACGATCGGCATCTCGGGATGGCGCTTCTTAAGCTCTTCGGCCAACTCGCCACCATTCATTTCGGGCATCTGGAAGTCCACGATGGCCGCGCTGTAAGGCGTCAGATCAGCATAGCGGAGCGAGAGCCGGGGACTGGAACAGGTGGTGACATCGAAGCCAAAGGCTTCGAGAAAAACTCGGCGAACTGAAAGTGATTGTTGGTCGTCGTCGACGCAGAGGAGCTTCGGATTTCGCTGGCCCATGGGGGCCCTCCTGAATGGGGAAGTTCAGGCGCACTGCTCAGGGTTCGACAGTCCTGCCACTATTCTTAGAGCAGGAATCGTGCCAAACGTAAGTTACTGGTTCTATGGGGATTAGGGCCCGAGCCGTAATCAGTCGAGTGTAGAAACTTTGCGCCGCCGAGTGGAAATTGCACGCCGGGGCTCCTTTTTCAGGACGGAATGTTCCTCTAACATCCGGTAAACGAGGGAAATTGGCAGGCCCACGACATTGAAATAGCAGCCCTCGATGCGGGGAATCCAGCGACCGGCGAATCCCTGGATGGCATAGGCACCGGCCTTGTCCATCGGCTCACCCGTGGCTACGTAGTCGCGAATCTCAGCTTCCGAAACAGTTTGGAAGCAAACACGGGTGATTTCCGAGCGCACGTCTTCGAACTTGCCGCTGCCGCGCGGACCGATCAGGCAAACGCTGGTGATCACGCAGTGCACTTTCCCGGAGAGCTGCCGCAACATACGGACCGCTTCGGCTTCGCTCGCTGGCTTTTCCAGCACATGATTGTCGACGACGACGATGGTATCGGCGCCCAAAACGAAGAGATTCGACCGATTCTGAGTGTTCTTCCACACCGCTCGAGCTTTGTCGCGAGCCAGACGCTCGGCATATTCGTTGGGTCGTTCGGCCGGCAGGCGCTGCTCAGGAACATTGGCGGCCTTGACCTTGAACGGAATTCCCGCCGAGCGCAGCAATTCCTGTCGGCGCGGAGAAGCAGAGGCAAGCACAAGCGGCATGGTTCTATTTCAACATACCGCCTGAATTTCGTCTTAAAGAATCGCCAGTCCTAGTGGGTACCAGTGTCGTATTCGTCTTCCCGCATGGAATCCACTCCGCGTCGCACGCCGGAACGGACGCGATCGGCGACGTCGTTGGCCTGATCGTAGATTGACTGGCGAATGTCCTCGCCCGACTTCGGAGCCAATAGCACACCGAGTGCCGCTCCTACACCAAGTCCGGCTAGAAATAACGCAAACCGGGCGCCCGCTGACGGCTCGGGCTCATAGCCAAAGCGTTTGCGCGCGACCTTGGCGGCTCGCTGCGCGTGCTCGGAGAATTGATCCGACACCCGGTGAGCGCGGTCACTTACATCTTCGCGGAAGTTTTCGGTCGCCTTGGCGGCCTGACGGCGCGCCTTCTGCGCGCGCTTGCTGCTGTCTTCGAGAAAATCGGCTGCCACTCGCAAAACTGTTTCGATCATATTGCACTCTCCGCTCCGTTGATCTTCGTTTCCCGTCCTCCGCCCGGCGGCCCACGAGCCCCTACGGAGCTGTTCCTATTCTACGTTCAGAAATCGGTATGAGGCTCGGATAAGAAGCGGAGTTGTCCGAAATCATGGTTCGTTTCTGTCGAAAGTGGCACAGACAGGTAGACCTGCTTGGCTTAGAATAAACGGCTTTCTTCAAGCAGGAGACCTGTTTCCATGAAGCGAACGCTGATCATTCTTGGGGTATTGCTTACGTCGTCATTCGTGTGCGCGGAGACGAAGCCAGCGGCCGAGGCGCCCGTAAATCCGCATGCTTCGCCCGAGGCGCGAGCGCTGTTGAAGTATCTGTATTCGATTTCAGGAAAATACACACTGACAGGGCAGCACAACTTTCCCAACATGATTGCGCGGTATACCGATCGTGCCTACGACCTGACCGGCAAATACCCGGCGCTTTATGGGCAGGACTTCGGATTCTCAGGCGGCGAAGACAAGGATTCCATCGAGGCGAGGCCGGCGCTGATCGAAGAAGTCGAACGACAGTACCGGAACGGCGCCGTGATTGCCCTGACCTGGCATTCGGTTCGTCCGACCAGCGATGAGCCAGTTACATTCCGCGAGAACGTGCAAAGTCACCTGACGGACTTCGAATGGAGCGAGCTTCTGACGCCCGGCACCGACCTCAACAAGCGCTGGTGTGCGCAGGTGGATGTGATCGCCGGCTACCTGAAGCAACTCCATGATGCCCACGTGCCAGTGCTGTTCCGTCCGTATCACGAGATGAACGGGAACTGGTTCTGGTGGGGCGGACGGCCCGGGAAGAACGGATCATCGGCGCTTTATCGTCAACTGTTCGATCGCTTCGTGAACGTTCACCACCTCGACAATCTGATCTGGGTGTGGAACGTGAATATTCCCGGAGGAAGCGCCGGGCCGGTCGATGACTACTTTCCGGGACTAGATTACGCGGATGTCCTGACGATCGATGACTACCAGGAGTTCAAGCAGGAATACTACGACCAGATGCTCGCACTGGCGGGAACGAAACCAATTGCGCTGGGAGAAGTAGGCGCATTGCCAACGCTGGATGTATTCAAGGCGCAACCACGCTGGACGTATTTCATGATCTGGAGCGACTTCATCGATTTCGCGACTCCGGTAGAGCAGTTAGAGGCGGTCTTCAGTGCGCCCAATATGCTGGTACGCGACAGTCCACAGCTGGGGCAACCGATGGCGGCGATTCGGAGAGCGTCAGAAGCAGCCAGCCCAGAGCCGGTGACACCGAAGGCGTCGGAAGATGCGAAAGCGCTGCTGGCCCGGCTCTACAGTGTTTCGGGGAAGGGCGTCCTGAGTGGCCAATTGCTCCCTGCCTCGGTGGCCGGCGGTTCGGACGCTCAAGTCTTCGAGGTTACGTCGAAGTATCCAGCGGTCTATGGGCGCGAACTGGCAGGTTCCGACGCAGCGCGGAAGGCGATCATTGATGAGGCGAAGGTCGAGAGCCGGAATCAGGCGATTGTAAGCTTCACATGGCATCCAGTTGCGCCCACGCAGGAGCAGGCCACGGGAAGCACCTCGACTCAACTGACGGACTACGAATGGGTCCAGCTACTCACGCCGGGAACGCGACTCCACCAGCGATGGACGGCGCAGGTGGACGAGATCGCAAAGTCATTAAAGCAACTGCAGGATGCCGGAGTGGCCGTGTTGTGGCAGCCCTATCCGGAACTCAACAGCAAGAAGTTCTGGTGGTCGGGACGAAAAGGCCCTGGCGGATCGGTCGCGCTCTATCGCTGGCTCTTTGATCGCATGAACGAAGATGGCGTGAGGAATCTGGTGTGGGTTTGGAGCGCGGCGAACCCAGGCTCGGGTCCCGATGCGGCTGGCGCGTACGAGGAGTACTTCCCTGGATTGCTGTACGCAGACGCACTGGCTTTGAACACGGACGATCTTGATCACGCCTGGCGCGCGGACCAGACGCTGTCATTGCTGGCGACAGGAAAGGTGATCGGAGTGGGCTTGAGCGCAGTCCCCGACCCTGCTTTGTTCGCGCACCAGAGGGAATGGACGTGGTTCCTGTTGTCGGGCGACGGCGGAGCTCCGACGCAGACCGCGAGCGATGCTCTGCGTAAGCTGTATGCCGATCCGCGAGTGGTGTCGCGCGCGGCAGAGGCGAAGGCGATAGGAAGTTCGAAGTAAACGGTAGTTCGTGGGGTCGGCAAACCCGCTACGGGATCAATTTGTAATCCGCGTAGTTGATCGTCAAGACGGCCTGACCGCCGATGCGGACCTTGGTCACCGAACGATTGCTGACGGGAAGCCAGAAGTCGCCGACTTTGCCGTAGCGATGTTCGATGTTCGTGCTGCTGATCCAGAACGACGGGTTCACGGCTGGATGTGCCTCTACGTGGATAACCGCGAAGTCCGCGGCATCCACCCAGACCTTGCCGTTGTAGAGGTATTTGTTCTTGCGCTTGGGCGTCACCTGGAGAAGGTAGCAGGGCCTCTCGTCTTTCGATTCGGAGCCGATAAGAGCGAAGTCGTAATTGTCGCGCGTGAGAGACGTTTGACTTCGGGTCGCGTCGGCTTCCTGCTCGCTGGTCAGGAGCCTGTGGAGCACGTGGTCAAGCAGCAGTTTCGAGCCAGTCTCCGAAATGACGTTGAAGCTCTTGTGGCCGTGGTCGTAGGTGGCGGTCACCTTCATGCTCGCCTGCTTGTGGGGAAATCCGTTGTAGCTGACGTCGTAGGTGCGAATGCTGGTGAACTTCGAAAGGCTGGCCGTGCGCTGGGCGTTATGAAGCAGCAGGCGGGAAACGATATCGGTGACCGGGAGAGCCGGCGGAGCCGGATCGGCGTCGGCCAGAGCAAAGGTGGAAAATAGAGATGCGGCGCATATGGCCAGGAGCCTGCGCATGGTTTTGGAAGAAGGACGGAACAGAAGCTACTCCGGATGAAACGACGTTCTACTCTAGCCCCGAACTCGGACCAGCAAAGAAGATTGTAAATGGAAGTTTGTACGCAAACGCGCGTAAGGGGTGGATTGCGCGAATTGCGCGTGAGAATAGGTTGACAGTCCAGTCAATTCACCTAGAGGACCGCTCTTTTCCCTCTCTGTGACCTCTGCGACTCTGTGGTGAAATTGATCTCTGCTACGAAAGAGCGAAGTCAACCGCGGCACCCGCGTGAATCGCCGTCGTGTCGAACAAGGGAATCGCGGCGTGTTCCGGCTTCACCAGGAGCGGAATCTCGGTGCAGCCGAGGATGACACCCTCGGCGCCCTCCGTTTGCAGCCACTCGATCGCCTTCACAAAACAGAGCCGCGACGAGTCAGTGAAGATGCCCTTGGTCAGCTCGTCATAAATCAGGCGGTGCAACTCGTTGCGCATTTCGGCGGGAGGAATCAGCGCGGTGATCCCGTGTTTTTCCGCAAGGCGATTGCGGAAGAAGTCGCCTTCCATGGTGTAGCGCGTACCCAACAGACCGATTGTGTTGAGCTTCGCCTGCTTGATAGCGCAGGCGGTTGCGTCAGCAATATGGATTAAAGGGATGCGAACCGCTGCTTCGATCTGCGGTGCGCAACGATGCATGGTGTTTGCGCAAATCAGGATGCAATCGGCGCCACCACGCTCCAGTCGACGAGCGGCCTCGGCCATCATCTCGCCAAGCTCGTCCCAGTCGCCGCTGACCTGCAGGGCTTCGATTTCAGCGAAGTCGACGGTCAGCATCAGGCTCTTCGCATTGTGCTGGCCGGCCAGTCGGCGGTTCACATCCTGATTGATGAAGCGGTAATACTCGATCGAGGATGCCCAACTCATGCCGCCGATTAGTCCGATGGTCTTGATAACTCCTCCGAAGAGCTGCCGTAGAAGCGGAGCTGCGTATAGTCTATAGCGGTGATGGGTGAGGTTTCGAGAAGCGGATTCGCCGGGCTGCGCGTGCTTTCGTTCGAAAGCCGTCGTGGCACGGAAATGGCGAAGCTGATCGTGAATGCCGGCGGCGTGCCTACCGTAGTACCGTCGATGCGCGAAGTTCCGCTCGAGGACAATCACGAGGCGCTGGAATTCGTGCGCGAAATCGTCGGCGGCCAAATCGATACGGTCATGTTTCTGACCGGTGTGGGAGCGCAGGTAGTGCTGCGTGTGGCAGAGAGCGCACATCAGCACGAAGCATATCTGGAAGCGCTCAAGAAAGTGCCCGTGATTGCACGAGGTCCAAAACCAGTGAGCGTGCTGCGCCCACTGGGGGTGCCGATTGCACTGACCGCACCGGAACCGAACACTTGGCGCGAACTGCTGCAGGTGCTGGACGCGAATGCGCAAACTGTGCCGCTGCAAGGCAAGACGGTTGCAGTACAGGAGTATGGTGCGTCCAATAAAGACTTGCTCGCAGCCTTGCGAGAGCGCGGCGCCGAGGTGAGGAAAGTTCCAGTCTATGACTGGCAATTGCCGGAAGATGTGGGACCGCTGCGCAGGGCAGTGCGCCAGATTCTGGACCACGAGATTGACGTGGTGTTTTTCACGACATCCGTGCAGGTGCGCCACTTAATGTTGGTGGCGGGGGAGATGGGAGCCGCGGATGGCGTTCGGCGGGCGCTGAATAGGATTGTCGTCGCGTCAATCGGTCCAATGACGTCCGAAGAATTGCGGCAGAACGGTCTGCCGGTGGATATGGAACCGAGTCATCCGAAGATGGGATTTCTGGTGAGTGAGGCTGCGACGAAGGCGGCCGAACTCCTTCGCGGGAAGAGAAACAGCTAGCCAGGAGCCTCTCCGCTTCCTGCCTTGGGAATCCCGCCGCAATCGGGAAAAGCAGTAAATCTGGCACGGGCATTGATCTTGCGCGAGACACCGGGAGCAGCTAAATCAGAAGGACAGAGGGAGAAGGAGCAGGTATTCACGACGCATCGGTTCCTGCAATGAAGACCGTGGAGAGAAACCCGGGGGGGATACGCCCGCATTTCTGGAACGACAGTGCGGCCGCGATCTTCTTGATGGCGATATTATGCGAGGGCGTGATGGAAGTGGGCGTCCACGGATTGTCAACGCACACCTCCAGCTTGAATGCTCACCTGATCATGGCTCCCGCTGTGGCACTGTTAGGGACCATGCTAGGCTCGCGGGTGCTCACGTGTCAGAAGGGATTCCGCAAGCAGCTGCTCAAGGAGATCCAGGCGCGAGATGTGGCGCAATTACAGCAGGAGGAATCAGCGCTTCAGTTAAAGCAGATACTCGCCGAACGGGAATGTCACAATCAACGGCTGCTCATATTTAGCGAATTCACGCATGGATTGCTGGCGTGCAACTCGGAATCCGATATTTACGATTGTGTGTTCAAATATGCTGGCGATTTGTTTCCCCATACCATTGGTGCAATCTACCGTCTGGAAACTGGCGGTCACGGGAAAATCGCGTGCGGGTGGCCGGAGAATAATGGGCTGATTGCGCGAATCCGCATGGAGAAAGCGCCGGAGTTGCCGGAGGCTACAGCCCAGGAGGTCGCGAAATTTGCGCGTTCCGGAATTGCGGCAAGGCGCTCGTTGTCGCTTCCAGTCGCTTCCGGGAAAGAACTATATGCGGTGGTCTACATTGAGCTCACGGCTCAGATCGAGGCTGGGGCCAAGCAGGATCGACTGGCATACATGGCGAAAGCTTTTTGCGAAGAGATCTCCCTGGCATTTGCCAATCTTCGCCTGCGGACCGAACTATCCCAGCAGGCAATACGCGACCCCCTGACAGGACTCTTCAACCGGCGCTACATGGAGGAGGCATTATCGCGTGAGTTGAAGCGCGCCGAACGATACCGCGCACCACTTTCGATTCTGATGATCGATCTCGATCATTTCAAGCTGCTCAACGATCAGTTCGGTCATGCGTGCGGCGATGCGGTTTTGAAAGGGCTTGGTGGAACTATCCTTTGGCATTCGCGCGAAGATGATATTGCATGCCGGTACGGCGGCGAAGAGATTCTGGTGGTATTGCCGAATACGCCGATGGATGGCGCACTGGCGAAGGCGCAACAGATCCGCTCGCACATCAAGAAGCTTGCGGCGCTCACGAAGTATCGCCGGCAAATCACAGCTTCCATCGGGGCGTCCTGTTATCCGCAGGATGGCCTGAACGTAGAAGCGCTGGTGAAGTCGGCAGACGCGG
Source organism: Terriglobia bacterium (assembly GCA_963826275.1). GTDB lineage: Bacteria > Acidobacteriota > Terriglobia > Terriglobales > Acidobacteriaceae > JAJPJE01. The sequence goes on from CAWGWI010000018.1 coordinate 159,150, forward strand.
CGATGTATACGGCAAAGCGTCTCGGACGCAATCGAGTGTGCCGCGCAAGCGAACTCGCCACGACTCCTGCTTAACCCAGTCACTTTTTTCAACGCTGCATATACCCCCTTTCGGAATCACAACGCGTTGCCGAGGCGCGGAGCATCCTGCTACAAACGAAGCATGAGAGTTCTATTCATCGGCGGCACAGGGATTATCAGCACGGCTTGCACACAGTTGGCGGCAGACCGAGGCATCGATCTAACGCTGGTGGTGCGCGGGCAACACAAGACCAGTCTTCCTCCCTCCATCAAGACTCTTAAATGCGACATTCACGACATTGCCGAGGCCAATCGCGCGTTGGAAGGCATGCAATTCGACGCCGTAGTTGATTGGATTGCCTTCACCGAAGCTGACATTGAGCGCGATCTGCAGCTTTTCCGTGCGCGTACGCGGCAGTTTATCTTCATCAGCTCGGCAAGCGCTTATCAGAAGCCGCAGACGCACTACCTGATGACCGAATCAACACCGCTTGCAAATCCCTACTGGCAATACTCGCGAGACAAGATCGCGTGCGAGGAGCGATTGATGCGAGCATATCGGGAAGAGCAGTTTCCGGTAACAATTGTTCGCCCATCGTTGACGTATGGCGAAACACTGATCCCACTGGCCGTCAACAGCTGGCAAAAGTCGTACACGATAGTCGATCGCATGTTGCGCGGGGAGAAAGTAATCGTGCCCGGCGATGGATCGTCGTTGTGGACGATCACCCATAACAGCGATTTCGCAAAAGGCCTGGTTGGACTGCTCGGTAACGAGCAGCCGGTTGGGCAGGCATTTCATATCACGTCGGATGAAGTGATGACATGGGATCAGTATTACCGGATCGTCGCGCATGCCGTTGGAGTGGAGCCGAAACTGGTACACATTGCATCGGACTTCATCGCAACATGTGTGCCGGAACTGACCGGCAGTTTGATCGGCGACAAGGCCGTGAGCGTTGTCTTCGACAACACGAAGATCAAGCGCTTTGTGCCTGGCTTCTGCGCGACGACGCGATTCGAGCAAGGTATACGCAAATCGCTGGCGTGGTTCGACGCCCACCCTGCGCGCAAAGAGATTGATCAGGAAGCGAATGCGCTGTGGGACAGGCTGATTCAGGCATACGAAGCCGGCTTGCACGCTGCAGAGAGAGAGTTCCGCTAGATCACTAGGAGCTCCGTATTGCCCAACCAGACCTGGTTTCGAACGCGTCCGAGCCTACTCACTCAGCCAAAGTCCATAGGGGCGGAGACGTGGCACGTGGTCGCAGATGATCTTCAAGGCTGCCGTCACGGGAATTGCCAGGATCAAGCCCATTGCTCCCCATAACCATCCCCAGAACAGAAGCGCCAGCGTTACCGCGAGTGGATTCAGTTGCAGGCGGCTGCCGAGAAATTTCGGGTACAGGACATTCATCGCAAAGATGTGTAGTCCAAAAACAGTGACGAGGATGACGATGAAGCCGGTACCGTGCAGCACGCCCAATCCAGACAGGAATGGCGGGACAACGGCCAGCAAGGGACCCAGATAGGGAACGAGGCTCAGGAAGCCGCTGATGATTCCGAGAAAATAGAAAAAAGGCAAGTGCAGGAAGCCGAACACAACAGTACTGGCTGCGCTGAGGAGGAGTCCCACGATCAGATTTCCCACGATAAAAGCGCGCACCATCTTCACGATAGCCCCAAGGGTCGCATAAGCGGTCGTGCGCTCTTCGCGTGGAAACAGAAGCACGCTGGCGGAGCGGACATGGTCCTGCCAGCTCAGCATGAAATACGCGAGAAAAGGAATAAACGACGCGGCAAGGGCGATCTCGGTCGCCGTGCCCAGGTTATTGCTCAGGGCGCCGACCAAGTCGGGCTGCTGCTCAACCTGTACGACCTTCTTCCCGTTCTTGGGAGCGCCTGAAATGATCTGATCCGTGTTCTTCTCGAGCAGCTGTTCTTTCTGCCGAAGCTTCCAAGTGAGTCCCTGGATTTCGGTTCGATAGCGCGGCAATTCCTCGAGGAACGATTCGGCCTTGTTATAGGAGAGATTAGCCAGGAAGTAGATCCCTGCGCAGAAGAGGAACACGGAAACCAGTGCTCCAGCCCAGCGCGGCAGACGCACGCGTGCCAGCAAGTCCACCAGCGGCGCCAGCACGAACGCCAGCAGAATGGAAACCAGCACTATGACGATTACCAGCTTGGCAAAGTAAAGACCGGCCAGTAGAGCAGCAATGGCGACGATCCACTGAGCGGCTGAAGAGCGCTGATCCTCCACCCGGACTGCAGGAGGCGGTTCCACCGCTGGCTTAGCGGATTCGCCGTCTTCCTGCGCAGCGACAGCGGCGATCTTCACGCTCTCATGGTCATTTTCTCCCGGAAAATCGGTTGGATCAGCTGCCATGCGAGGGTCCCTGAAGGTTGAGATGCAATCTGGGGCAATTCTGAGAAGCGCGTGAGCCTATAATCGCGGCGTGTCCCCTGCAAATGACGTTCTGGAAGGACGCCTGTTGGCGCTCGACGTGGGTGCCCGGCGCATTGGGCTGGCGGTCTCTGACCTGCTGGGCATCACTGCCCAAGGTATCGAAACGTTGCAGCGGAAGAACAAGCGGACGGATTTCGAGAAGCTGGAGAAGACGATCCGGGAGTACAACGTCACCGAGATTGTCGTTGGATATCCCTTGCGCATGAGCGGTGCCGCAAGCGCGCAAACCGGTCATGTCGAGAGTTTCGCGCAGGATCTGGAGAAGAGGTTCGGGTTGCCCGTGCATCGCTGGGATGAGCGATTGACATCGGTACAAGCTGGGCGTGTTCTGCGCGAATCGAACATCAGCATCGAGAAACGAGCCCAGGCAGTGGACCGGCTGGCAGCAGTGCTGATCCTGCAATCATTCCTCGATCACCGGGCCATGCAGCGAGATAGGTCGGCTGACTCCTAAGTACCCACGCCCCAGCACCATCGCCCCTGTACTTTTTCGCTTCGAGGCATGCCCTCGGTGCAGTACGGTCCGAGCTGAGCATCATCTAAACTGGGATATAGCTCCAAACGAGTGGGAATCGATTGCTGCGTACTTTTTTCAAGCTGCTTGTGATTGCAGTCCTGCTGGCCGCGATCTGGCTGGCCTGGGGACTATGGTTGCCGGTACATCCGGCCCAGACCGCATACGTTCAATTGCGGCCGGGCTGGTCGACGCGGCATATCGCAGCCGAGTTGCAATCAGCCGGAGTGATCCACAGCGCACGCGCATTTCTGCTCTATCACTACATCGGCCATCCGAAGACTCTGAAAGCTGGCGAATACAAGTTCGACGAGTCCGAGAGCCCGATTCAGATTCATCGGCGACTCGTAAGCGGTGATATCTTTCAGCACGTCGTCACGATTCCTGAAGGCTACAACATGTTCGACGTGGCTTCCGCCGTTGAGGCGACTGGAATCGGTTCACGCGAGGATTTCCTGAAAGCTGCCACCCAGCAGGTGGCGCTGATTCACGATCTGGACCCCGACGCAAAATCGCTGGAAGGGTATCTCTTTCCTGACACCTATGGCTTCACTCGGACACAGACGATGACTGACATAGTGTCAGCGATGGTGAAACGTTTTCGCGAAGAGGCCAAAGCAATTGGGCTGAAGTCGGATGTGCACCGCACGGTGACGCTGGCATCTATCGTCGAGAAAGAAACCGGGGTTGGCGACGAGCGGCCTCTGGTCGCAAGCGTCTACGTGAACCGGTTGGAACATGGGATCGCGCTGGACGCGGATCCGTCGGTGATCTATGCGGCGCTGCTCGACGGAAAATACGACGGCAAAATCTATCAGTCGGAGCTGCACGCGGAATCGCCGTACAACACCTACAAATTTCCGGGACTGCCGCCGGGGCCTATCGCGAACCCTGGACGAGCCTCGCTGCAAGCGGCCATGCAGCCTGCGAAGAGTGACTACTACTACTTCGTAAGCGATAACAATGGTCATCATCGCTTCGCGCGCACGCTGGAAGAACATACGCAGAATGTGGTGGCATACCGGCGCGCCGTGGCGGCATCGCGACAGTAACTCTAGCGTCAGTTCTTCTCGCCGTACCCGAATTTCAGCCGCACAAAATGAGTTCTGCTTCGTTGACATCAAGGCTGCGACGTCGTCTGTCTCATTTTTGACAGCGACCTTTTCGTATTCCAATTCGGCAATGCAAGCGCTCGCAACGACTTGCGCGGCCGTGGCATCTCTTTCTCAGCTTGTATACTGAGAACAGTTGACCTTCGACGAATGAAGCGCGCCCGAAAATTCTGTCTGGCTGTGCCGGTGATTCTTAGTCTGATGTCGACGGGATGTCTGTTCCGGTCGAAGCGTGTGCCACAGCGCGTGGTGCAGAGCAACCTGCGCTCTGCCACGTTGCAGGACTTGGTCCAGATGGTGAACGAGCGCGCGAACCAGATTCATACGCTGAATGCCACCGTTGATATCGATGCTTCCGTGGGTGGCTCCGTCAAAGGCAAGATCACCGAGTACAAAGAGATCCGTGGTTATATCTTGATCCGCCAGCCGAAAGAGCTGCGAATGATCGGCCTGATGCCGATTGTGCGCAACCGCGCCTTCGACATGGTGAGCGACGGCGATAATTTCAAATTGTGGATTCCGCCGACCAACAAATTCTTTGTCGGATCGGCGCAAGTGGTGCGGCCGTCGAAGAATCCGCTGGAGAATCTTCGTCCCGAGGTGATCTACGAATCGCTGATTCCGCGGGCCATCGATCCGGAAAAAGAGATTGCAGTGCTGGAAAATGCCAGCGAGACAGTTCCGGACTCGAAGTCAAAGAATAAGGTGATCGAACAGCCACAGTACGTGCTCGACGTGATTCGCAAGGACAACGGAGGCTGGTACCTGGATCGGAAGCTGGTGTTTGACCGCTCCGACCTGCTGATTCATCACCAGATTATTTACGACACGCGCGCCTACGTCGCTACCGACGTGCACTACAGTGGATTCAAGGATTATGACGGGACCAGCTTTCCTTCGGACATCGATATATGGCGTCCGCAAGAGGAGTATTCGATCGGGCTGATCATCGTGAAACTCGCGATCAATGGACCTATTACCGATTCGCAGTTTGCGCTGCTGCAGCCTCCGGGCGTGGTGGTGGTGCAGTTGGATAATCCAAATACCAATCAGCCGCAGAGCAAGGGCGACGGGCAGAGATGAGCTATCAGCTATCGGCTGTCAGCTCTCGGGCTTGAATCTGTGTTGTGATTGTCGAAGCTGGAAGTTGAGCCATGAACGCTGAAAGCTGACAGCCGAAAGCTGACAGGCTGAGAGCCGATAGCCAGTCGCCGACTGCTACACTCAAATCAATGAATAAGATGATTTTTGCCAACCTGGTGCACCGGCCGGTGCGGTCTCTGATCAGCATTGTTGCGATAGCCGTTGAGGTCACGTTGATCCTGGTGATCGTGGGTCTTTCGCTGGGGATGCTGAATGATGCGAAGAACCGAACTCTTGGCATTGGCGCCGACCTGATGGTGCAACCGCCGGGATCGTCATTTCTCTCCGGCATCAGCGGCGCTCCGGTACCGGCGAAGGTGGGAGACGTAATCGCCAAGCTGCCGCACGTGCAGGTGGTTTCGCCGGTGGTGACACAGCTTTCGACCGCCGGTGCGCTCGAAGTGATCTACGGCATCGACATCGATTCCTTCCAGAAACTCGGCGGGCCATTCAAATTCATCGAGGGCGGACCGTTCCAGGGCCCGGATGACATCCTGGTCGACGACTATTTTGCTGCGGGGAAGAACCTTCACATCGGCTCGACGATGCAGCTGTTGAATCACACCGTTCGCGTCGCCGGCATTGTGCAGCACGGCAAAGGGGCGCGCAAGTTCCTGCCGATCGCAACGCTCCAGGACTGGACCGGCTCGCAGGGAAAGGCGTCCATCTTCTATGTGAAGGTCGACGATCCCAAAAACATATCGGCGGTCGAAGACGAAATTCACAACACGCCGGGGATGCAGCAGTATGTGGTGCGTTCGATGGCGGAATACCTGTCGCTGATGACGGCCGGGAATCTCCCGGGACTTTCGCAATTCATCACGGTGGTGATTGGCGTTGCGGTCGTCATCGGATTCATCGTGATCTTCCAGGCCATGTACACGGCGGTGATGGAGCGCACGCGCGAGATCGGGATACTGAAATCGCTGGGCGCATCGAAGTTCTACATCATCAATGTCATTTTGCGCGAGACGTCGCTGCTGGCGATCTGCGGCATCATCCTCGGTGTAATCGCGAGCTTCGCGGTGAAGCACGCGCTGAAGCTGCGTTTCGCGACGCTGCCCATCGAGATCAACCCGGATTGGATCGGCTACGCGATCGTGATCGCATTGGTTGGAGCTGTGCTGGGTGCGATTTATCCGGCGTTCAAGGCAGCACAGAAGGACCCGATCGAAGCGCTGGCGTACGAATAGTCGATCAGTCTTTAAGTCTGTCAGTCGATCAGTCTGTCAGTTCTTTCGATAATGCGGAGGAGCTCAACACCTGCTCCGCAAAGAGGAAATCGTGAAATACCGGCAATTCGGTCGTATCGGCTGGAACATTTCGGAAGTGAGTTTCGGCGCGTGGGCAGTGGGCGGGTCGTGGGGGACAGTCGATGACGAGCAGTCCATCGCCGCGATGAAGAGAGCGCTGGACCTCGGCGTCAACTTCTTCGATACCGCGGACGTGTATGGCGATGGCCGCTCCGAACGTCTTATCCAGAGACTTCGCAAGGAAACCAACACTCCCTTCCATGTTGCGACGAAGGCTGGCCGCCGCCTCAATCCGCATGTCGCATCCGGATACAACAAGCAAAACCTGTCGGCGTTCATCGAGCGTTCGCTCCAGAACCTCGGCGTCGATTCTCTCGAGCTTGTACAGCTGCACTGTCCACCGACCGATGTCTACTACCAGCCAGAAATTTTCGACGCGATGGATGATCTGGTGAAGTCCGGCAAAGTCCAACACTATGGCGTGAGCGTGGAAAGAGTGGAGGAAGGGCTCAAAGCGATGGACTTCCCCGGCGTCGATTCCGTACAGATCATTTTCAACCTGTTCCGCCAGCGGCCGGCCGAGCATTTTCTGGCGGAAGCCAAACGCCGCGGGGTCGCGACGATTATTCGCGTCCCTCTTGCCTCAGGGATGCTGACGGGCAAACTTACTGTCAGTTCCACGTTCGCGGCCGACGACCACCGAAACTTCAATCGCCACGGCGAAGCCTTCGACGTCGGTGAAACCTTCGCGGGCGTGCCTTACGAGGTTGGCCTCAAGGCAGTCGAAGAGCTGAAGGCTCAGGTGCCAGAGTCTGCGACGCTGGCCCAATTCGCGCTGCGCTGGATACTGATGTTCGACGCCGTCTCTACGGTAATCCCCGGCGGCAAAAACACGAGGCAAGTTGAGGACAATTCCGCCGCCAGCGAACTGCCTCCTCTGAATGAACAGCAAATGCAAACGGTTCGGTCGATCTACGAACGATACATTCGCCCGAGTGTTCACCAGCGCTGGTGAGAATCAGATCGGTTCGTTTCCCCTCTTGTCATGTTCGGATCCTCCCAGAGGGGAGGGGGTCACGATTGCTTTCATTGATAAATAAGCATTTATCCGTGGGGCGCGAAATTTATCCGATGGATGAAGCATCGGACGTCCGACGGATGATGCATCGGATATCCGTCGGATCAGGATCGAGCCGGCGCGGCTGAAGAGGCTGGCGAAAAAATGGGAAGTGTTCGTCGTGTAGAGATTCCTCAGGGACTAAAGTCCCTTCGGAATGACAGAAAGAAAGACTTTTACGCGGCGCTAAAGCGCCGCTCTTCCACAGTTGAGCCAACATCATCCCAGCAGCCAACATCATCCCAGCAGCCAAAATCATCCCGATAGCCGACATAATCGAGTTCTTCCGAAGCCGTGTTTCATCCAATCGCTGATCGCATCCTTACCCCTATTCTTAGTGTGACAAATTTGAGGGTACCTACTGGACACTTTGGCGAGGTTTATTTCTATCGTGGAATGATAGAGTTGCGGAGAAAATGTGGGAATTGGGGTATTGACAAGAACTTCCGGAAACGGGAAGTGACGCTCGGCAGCGGGTAGGGCGGGTAATGCAGGATCCCTCGCTCGCTGCGCGAGCTCGTGATGACAAACCAAAAAAAGCGCGCAGCCGGGGTCGGCCGGTTGAGAATCAATATTTGGGCGGACAGAGAAACGTTCCCCACGCGTGCGCCTGTTCCTGGCCATCGCGACTGCGAATCGACGCCTCAGTGCGGATTCTTCTCTTCTGGCGATCGACCACCCAGCCGAGAATGTGAAGCTCACAACCTGGCTCTACGCGATGCCGAAAGCGGGTCCGCAGGTCAACGGTTAATGCCTCCCATCCTTTAGACATGATCGCCTTCGACATGGCTTCATCGAGCACAGTGGCGATGATGCCGCCGTGAATTACGCCCGCGAAGCTCTCCCATGCGCCGGTGGGAGCCCAATCGGCGCGAACGCCTTCAGGAGTGGAGCGAAAGTGGATGTGCAGTCCATTGGGATTTTCTCGGCCGCAGACCACACAGGCAGGGTTGAGACTGGCCATCGATCGCGGTGCGATCGGAGGTTCTTCGGCGATATGACTATCCAAGACGGTCCTCATAGATGTAATCTACATCTAGATGCAGACTTACTAAAGGACTTCTTATGCGTATTGCAATTCCTCTTTTCAATGGGCGGCTCTCTTCTCACTTCGGACATTCGGAAGAGTTTCTGTTTGTGGATGCCGACGTCGACCAAAAGACGATTACTGCAGAACGGGTGGAAAAAGCTCCCGAACACGTGCATGGCTTGCTTCCGCGATGGCTCAAGGAGCGCGAAGTGAACGTTGTATTCGCTTCCGGGATAGGAGCGGGCGCCGTGCGATTGTTGGCGGCCGACTCGGTTCACATCGTTGCCGGCGTTCCTGATCTAGATCCGAAAGTACTGGTTTCTAAGTTTCTGGAAGGAAACCTCGCGAGCGGGCCGAGTTCCTGTGACCATTCGGAACACCAATGCAGCCATTCTTAAGGAGCTGTATTCGTTGAGTGTAGCGATGCCGATCTCGAAACGACAAAGCGGATGCAAGCGGCATGACCATCCCTGCACATGTGCGATGGGGCACTTGTACCGCTTCGTCGAGCCAGTGCTGCTGCTGATGCTGAAGGAGAAGGGCCACGCGTATGGGTACAGCCTTTCGGCGGATCTGCAACAGTACGCATTTACGGATACTGAGATTGAGAGAGCAATCCTTTATCGCACCTTGCGGCGGCTCGAAGAGAATGGATACGTGCGCTCGAGCTGGGATGTTGCTGAGCCGGGTCCGGCGCGGCGTGTCTACGCTCTTACAAAAAAAGGAGAACAGCATCTGCAGGAGTGGGCGCAGGTTCTCGGCAAGGTCGCAGAGTCGATGGGTCGATTCGTGAAGCAAGCTTCGAAGCTAAGCCGTTAAGACGAGTCCGGCAGTATTTGTAACGAAAGCTGTGGGCGCGGCATCTCTTGTTTATCGGCACGTTGCTGAAGGTGCTTCATGCTCCGCATCATAGAATTTCGCGAACCGCTGGTGATCAAGCTCAGGCTCGAAGGCGCTTTGACTTCCGAACACGTGGAAGAGGTGAGAGAGCGGTTTTCGGCAGCGACGCACTCATATCCTGGTAAGCCGTTACTGATTGATTTGGGCGACGTCGTAAAGATCGATTCCCCGGGGCAGTCGCTCTTATCCGACCTGCATGTCGCTGGCGCGAGACTGAATGCGTACGGCGGTGAATTGACCGAACTGCTACAGAATGCGCAGCCCGGCGACAAACGGTCACGCTCTACGGAGAGTGGAAACCTGCTGTGCCGCTTATTGCGCTGGATATTGCCGTCATCCCTGAAGCCGGAGACGTGCGCAGGCGCTTCCTAGGATCCAGCGCTGGATCTATTTTCCGCTGCTTTGCGCTGCACTCTGAATCTAAAATCGCACAATGACTACTTCAAGGGCTTCTGTCGCGCCAACGGCTGACCTGCGGTATCCGGTGGGCAAGTTCCATTTCGAAGGTCCATTGACCGATGAACGGCGCGAAGAGTTCATCGAGACGATTGCACACACTCCGGCAAAGCTGCGTGCGGCGGTCGAGGGATTGACCGGCGAACAGCTCAATACACCGTATCGGCCGGGCGGGTGGACGGTGCGGCAGGTGATCCATCACATGCCGGACAGTCACATGAACGCTTTCATGCGATTCCGCTGGGCGTTGACCGAAGACGCGCCGACGATCAAGACCTATGACGAAGCGCGCTGGGCGGAACTGATCGATTCACGCAGCGCTCCGCGGGAGATGTCGTTGACTCTGCTGGACGCGCTGCACCGGCGCTGGGTGATCCTGCTGAACGGCATGACGCCCCAGGATTACAAGCGCACGCTGGTCCATCCCGAGCATGGGAAGATCGATCTGGAGAAGATGCTGGCGATGTATGCGTGGCATGGGCGGCATCACGTGGCGCACATCACGGCGCTGAGAGAAAGAAACAATTGGTAATCGGGTAATCTGGTTGGAGAGACATGCGCTTCAATCCACATTTACATTTTGCGGGCGAATGCGAGGCGGCATTCCGCTTCTATGAGCGGGTTCTCGGTGGCAAAAAGCTCCAAGTGATGAAATACGAAGATTCGCCGATAGCAGACCAGTTCCCGGTTGAACTGAGCGGCAAGGTGATCCACGCGACGCTCGAATTCGGAGATCAGGAATTGACCGGGGCGGACGTTTCCTCGAATGGGTATCAAAAGCCCCAGGGGTTTTCTGTTTTGCTTCAGGTCGCGGATGCAGGCGAGGCGGAGCGCATTTTCAAGGAATTCGCCGCGAACGGTACAGTGCAGATGCCGTTGCAGAAGACGTTCTGGACGGAGCGGTTTGGCATCGTTACTGATCGGTTCGGCACGCCGTGGATGGTGAACTGCGCGGGATGAAGCGGGTATCCCGGTGGTCTTCCCCCACTCCTTTCCCAAAGCAGGGGAATAGGGTAGGGCTAACAGAATGCCCCTAACTCACGCGTTGACTTCCGCTTTGCCGTAGGCTATCCTTGTGGTTTCGTTGTCCCGCAATGGTCCGCCCCGAGTGTCCCCTCTTTGTGACGGGGCTGTAACTCAGCGGTTCTTCTGGACGAATCAAATTCTGGGAGAGTTCTGATGTCAACGTATTTCCCCAAGGGGGAAATTGCTCGCAAGTGGTACGTCATCGACGCCTCAGGCCAGACCCTCGGTCGGCTGGCGACGCGTGTTGCTCGCATTCTGTCGGGCAAGAATAACCCCCGTTATACGCCCTTCCTCGACACCGGCGATCATGTGGTCGTGCTCAACGCCGAAAAGGTGAAGCTCACGGGGCTGAAGGCCGAGTCGAAGATGTATCGCCGCTACACCGGGTATCCCGGTGGTCTGCGGGAAGAAGAATATGTGAAGTTACTGAGCCGGAAGCCGGAAGCTATTGTGCAGCAGGCGATTTTGGGCATGCTGCCCAAGTCCAAACTGGGCCGCGCGATGGGCAAAAAGCTGAAAGTTTATCGCGGCGACAAGCATCCGCATCAGGCGCAGCAGCCCGTAGCAGTTGCGTGATTCCGGCCCTTGCTGCGCAAGGACCGGGCACCCAAAGAAGTCGCGAAGTTTCGAAACACACAGCGCGTTTGCGCTAGATAAGTTTGCTCCCGGTTACGATCGGAGCTGAAGGTTAAGAATGGCAGATCAGGTTGAATATTACGGTACCGGACGGCGCAAGTCGGCGATCGCGCGCGTCTTCCTCCGCCCGGGCAATGGCGATATCAAGATCAACGGACGTCCGTTTGACGAGTACTTCGTCACGGTAAGCCAGCGTGTAGAAGCGAAGGAAGCGCTCGTGCTTTCCGAAACCACCGGCAGCTTGAATGCCGTGATCACGGTTGATGGCGGCGGGGTGGATGGACAGGCAGGCGCGGTAAAGATGGGTACGGCACGCGCGCTGCTGGAATTCAATCCAGAGCTTCGCGGCAAGCTGAAGGCGGCTGGTTTGCTGACACGCGACGCACGTGGGAAAGAGCGCAAGAAGTACGGACAGAAGGGCGCTCGCAAGCGGTTCCAGTTCAGCAAGCGTTAAGTTTTTTGGCGCGGGCGACCTCCCTCGCTCGCGCGGTGCGACTCGCTGTTCGCACCATGTTGCTCCATACGATTTCATCTTCGCGGCCGATGGTCCGGGCGGCGGAGTTCGAAACATACGGACCAAATTCTTCCCGCACCCGGATTCCCGAGGGTTCGCGGGACGGGAAATGTAATCCCGAGCGCTCCGATCATCGCGAGATGACGCCGCAGAGGATGCAATCCACTAAGGAGGTTGTTTGGCTAACATCAGCATGAAAGAGTTGCTCGAAGCTGGAGTTCACTTCGGGCACCAAACGAAGCGCTGGAATCCCAAGATGAAGGAATACATCTTCGGAGAGCGCAATGGCATTTACATCATCGACCTGCAGAAGACGCTGAAGATGTTCAAGGAAGCGTCGAATTTCGTGCGTGACACCGCCGCCGAAAACCGGACAGTTCTCTTCGTGGGAACCAAGCGCCAGGCGCAGGATGCGATTGCAGAAGAAGCACAGCGTTGCGGCATGTTCTACGTGAACAACCGTTGGCTGGGCGGCCTGCTCACGAACTGGGTCACCGTACAGAAATCGGTGAAGCGGCTGAAAGAGCTCGACGAAATGGCCACCGATGGCCGTTACGAGCTGCTGCCGAAGAAAGAAGTTATCAAGCTCGAACGCGAGCGCAAGCATCTGCAGGCGAACCTGGCCGGCATCAAGAACATGAATCGGCTGCCGGACATCATCTTCGTGATCGACTCCAACAAGGAGCAGATCGCGGTCCGCGAAGCCCGCAAGTTGGGCATTCCCGTGGTTGCGGTGGTCGACACGAACTGCGATCCGAGCGAAGTGGACTACGTGATTCCGGGCAACGACGATGCGCTGCGCGCGATCCGTCTGTTTGCTTCGAAGGTCGCGGACTCCGTGGTTGAAGGCGTACAGGCTGCGACCGATAAGCAGACTGCCGACATCGCCGCTGGCGTGACCGCTGCCGAGGGTCAGGCAGAAGTTGCGGAAGGCGAAGTAGCTGCCGAAGTCACCGCAACGGGCGAGGACATCTCGATGGAAGACGTTCTTCTGGGTGGACGCAAGCCCGCCGTAGCCGCTGCGGAGCCGGAAGTGGGCGAAGAGACACCTCGCGCCGCTGAGCATAGCGTTTAGTTTGGCTTTGACCCCACCCTTCGCCAAAGGATGGCGACAGGGTGGGATACCCACCATAAGTGGGGCACCCACAGCCAGCCCTCAAGTTTAATAACCTCGCATTCATATGCGAGTCGTAAGGTATGCACGTAGCCAGCCCAGAGGACGATCCCAAAGATCGTTGTCAGAAAACTTCCGGATGCGTTTTGCCGGCAGGGCACAAAGGCGCGTGCGAAGTTAGAGAGGATTCAATGAGCACTTCTACCGTTAATATTTCCGCCGCCGCAGTGAAAGATCTTCGCGACAAGACCGGCGCGCCTATGATGGACTGCAAACGCGCCTTGACCGAAGCGAAGGGCGATCTTGAGCAGGCGATTGTTCTGCTGCGCAAGCGCGGCGTGTCCGTTGCCGCGAAGAAGGCGACCCGCGCCACGAGCGAGGGTTCGGTTGCCAGCTACATCCATGCCGGAGGCAAGATCGGCGTACTGGTTGAGGTCAACTGCGAGAGCGACTTCGTGGCTCGCACCGACGATTTCAAAGAACTGGTGCACGACGTCGCCATGCACATCGCTGCCAGCGATCCAAAATACATCCGCAAGGAAGATGTCACTCCCGAAGCATTCGAGAAGGAGAAGGACATCTATCGCGCACAGGCTGCTACCACCGGCAAGCCAGCGCCAGTGATCGAGAAGATCGTGGAAGGCAAGATGAGCAAGTTCTACGAGGAGGTTTGCCTATACGAGCAGCCCTTCATCAAGGACCAGACGATCTCGGTGTCGCAGCTGATTGCGCAGAAGATCGGCAAACTCGGAGAGAACATCACCGTGCGCCGCTTCGGGCGCTTCAAGGTGGGCGACAACAATGCGACCATCGCCGCAACCAAGCCGGCGGAAGAAGCCAAAGAGTAGTTTGGTTTCGCGAGAGACAGGGCAGCCTGCGGGCTGCCCTTTTTTCATGCCTACATTGCTTCTACCCTGTCGTCCCACTACACTGGAGGGAAATCAATGAGGAATCTGAGTGCCTGAACCGGTCTTCAAGCGCATCCTGTTAAAACTTTCTGGCGAGGCCCTGGCAGCAAACCAGGGATTTGGTGTCGATCCTTCGCGCATTCACGAAGTCGCCGCGGAGCTGGCGGACGTTCAGAAATTGGGAATTCAGATCGCCGTCGTCGTGGGCGGTGGTAATTTTTTTCGCGGCGTGGCCATTCAAGCGAAGACAATGGATCGCGTCTCAGCTGATCACATGGGGATGCTGGCGACCGTCATCAATGCGTTGGCGCTCCAGGACGCGCTGGAAAAGCAGGGAGTTCATACGCGCGTTCAGTCGGCCATCGAAATGAACCAGGTTGCGGAGCCGTTCATCCGGCGTCGCGCGATGCGGCACCTGGAAAAAGGCCGCGTAGTGATCTTCGCCGGGGGCACGGGCAATCCTTATTTCTCGACCGACACGGCCGCCTCGCTGCGCGCGATGGAGATCAAGGCGGATGCGATCCTGAAAGCCACCAAGGTCGATGGCGTCTACGATGCCGATCCCATGCTGGTGAAAGACGCGAAAATGTTCCAGACGATCACCTACCTCGATGTCCTCAGCAAAGGCCTGAAAGTGATGGACGCGACGGCAATTAGCCTATGCAGGGATAACAATCTGCCAATCATCATCTTCAACCTGAACAATCACGGCAACATCCGGCGGGTGTTGCTGGGGGAGAAGATAGGGTCGCTGGTCAGCGCGTAAAGCGGGATTAACCACAGAGGACGCTGAGGTGAGACTTGTGCAGCTCAGTACTAAACAAAAAACGTTGGCTGGGATGGATCGTGGCAGGTGCTCTTTTTGCATGGTGCGGTTGGGAGCCCGGTCCGCTGCGATATGCATGCGCGATTTTGGCTGTGGTTTCTGTAATCGTTGCTATGGCTGATCTTAAGCTGAACGCGAAATAGAGCAGTAACTGCAGACGAGTTTTGCTGCCGGAAGAGAGCGCAGGCGATAACGCAAGGTCCTTCGACTCGGGCTGCGCCCTCGCTCAGGATGACAGACAGGTCGGTGACGGCCGTTCCCAAATTCGTTTTCCGTGCGCCGACGATTTATAATCCCCCGTTCACATTTCATTGGAACTGGAGTCTATATGGCGCAATCAACCATGGCTGCCGTTGCTGCATTGAAAGATACGTATGGCCAGCTTAAGTCCCGAATGGAAAAGGCCGTGGAGGCCTTCCGTCACGAAATGGCGGCAGTCCGCACGGGGCGCGCGTCGGTGCACATGCTCGACAACGTGCAGATCGAGTACTACGGGTCGATGATGCCGCTGAACCAGGTGGCGCAGGTGCACGCGCCGGAAGCACAACTGATCACGGTGCAGCCGTTCGATCCGACGTCGCTGCCGGGAATCGAAAAGGCGATTCGCAGCTCGGAGTTGGGGCTGAACCCGATGAACGACGGCAAAATGATTCGCGTGCCCGTGCCGCCGCTTACCGAAGAACGCCGCAAAGACATGGTGAAGCACCTCCACAAGCTGCTGGAAGAGCATCGCACCGCGATACGTAACATTCGCCGCGACGGTAACGAAGCAATCAAGAAGGCGCTCAAGGATAAGAAGATTACCGAAGACGAAGAGCGACGCTCGCTGGAAGAGATTCAGAAGCTCACCGACGATGAAATCAAAAAGATGGAAGAGATGAGCAAGACGAAAGAGAAGGAAGTGCTCGAACTGAAGTAGAGCGGAGATTGTTTTGTCGGGGGCGGCTGCAAGGGCCGCCCCTTTTTTCTTGGAGGCACAGCGATGGTCCTCACTTGTTTTGCAACGATCAGGCAGTAGACTACTCTGCAACTAACAATGAACACCTTGGAACGCTACCGCGGCGCACTACTGGGCCTTGCCGTCGGTGACGCGCTGGGCACGACACTGGAGTTCAAAGAACCGGGCACGTTCGAGCCGATCGAGGAGATGGAAGGTGGGGGACCGTTTGGCCTCTCGGTAGGACAGTGGACGGACGACACTTCCATGGCGTTGTGTCTGGCAGAGAGCCTTATTCATACGGCAGTATTTGATCCTACGGATCAAATGTCCCGATACCGGAGCTGGTATCTCAGCGGATACATGAGCAGCACGGGAAGGTGCTTCGATATTGGGAATACGGTGCGGCGGGCCTTGTGCGAATTCGAGAGGACCCGAGAGCCGTTTTGCGGGGCAACGGACCTGATCTCGGCCGGTAATGGCTCGATCATGCGATTGGCGCCGGTTCCTTTACGATGGGCGTATTTGCCCGTCGAAGCGATCGAACGGTCAGCAGACAGTTCGCGGACCACGCACGGAACCAGATTAGCCGTGGACGGATGCCGATATCTTGCGGCACTTATTGTTGGCGCCGTTCGCGGGACTGATAAGGCAGTATTGCTCTCCTGTCGCTATTCTCCCGCGCCGGATTACTGGGCACAGAGACCACTGGCGAAAGAAATTGATGAGATAGCCAGTGGTTCATTCAAAGGACGCCAGCCGCCCACAATCAAATCGACGGGCTATGTTGTCGACACGCTGGAAGCAGCGTTGTGGGCATTTCACAACAGCAACTCCTTTGAAGATGGCGCGAGGAAGGCAGTGAATCTGGGAGGAGACGCTGATACTTGCGGTGCGGTCTACGGACAGTTGGCGGGAGCCTTCTACGGCGAGCAAGGCATTCCTCAACGGTGGCGGGAAGTCCTTTCACATCGGGCGCTCATTGAATCACTTGCCGACGGGTTGTTTGAACTTGGGGTGCGCGAGGCAAGGGACGCCCGTTTCACACAGGGACTCCCCTTATAATCGAACAATGAAGTCAGTAGTTCATGCTGCCTGTCCGCACGATTGTCCGGATGCCTGTGGTGTGCTGATCACGATCGAAGATGGTCGCGCGACGAAGATCCAGGGTGATCCCAAACATCCGGTCACGCGCGGGTTTCTGTGTGCCAAGGTGGCGAAGTATCTCGACCGCGTGTATTCACCGCAGCGCGTGCTCTATCCATTGCGGCGAAAGAAAAGTGTAGCGAAGGGGAGCGGTTCGCGCGACTTCGCTGATTTCGAACGCATTTCCTGGGACGAAGCGCTTGACGCAATTACCTCGCGCTTTCGTCAGATCACGACCGAGTTCGGCAGCGAGGCGATCCTTCCATATTCCTATGGCGGCACGCTCGGCGCACTGAACCATGGCGCCATGGATCGCAGGTTCTTCCACCGGTTGGGCGCTTCGCAACTGGAGCGCAACATCTGTTCGGCGGCGGGCGAGTTCGGAATCAAGTCGGTCTACGGCATCAAGATGGGAACCGAGCCGGAGCAATTCCGGCACTCGAAGCTGATCATCGCGTGGGGCGCGAACATTCACGGCAACAACGTTCACCTGTGGCCCTTCATCGAGGAGGCGCGGCGCGCGGGCGGCAAGCTGGTGGTGATCGATCCCTATCGCACGCGCACGGCGAAGTGCGCCGACTGGCACATTCCGATCAATCCAGGGACGGATGTGGCTCTGGCGCTGGGGTTGATGCACGTGATCATCAACGAGAACTTGTACGATCATGACTATGTTGCGCGGCACACAGTCGGGTTCGATCAGTTACGGGATCGCGTGTATGAATATCCGCCAGAACTCGTCGCGCGCCTGACGGGAATCGCAGCGCAGGACATTGTGCGGCTCGCGCAGGAGTACGCGACTACGCGTCCGGCGGCGATACGCATGAACTATGGCGTGCAGCGTTCGGAAAACGGCGGCTCGGCGGCCCGCGCCATCTGCATGCTGCCGTGCCTGACGGGGTCGTGGAAGGAAGTCGGCGGCGGACTGCAGCTCTCACTGAGCGGATCATTTCCGCTGAACAAGCGGGATCTGGAGCGCACTGATCTGATGCAAAAGACGCTTGGCCGCCCAGCCCGCCTGGTGAATATGGTGGAGTTGGGCAAAGCGCTGGCCACGCTCAGCGATCCGCCGATCAGTGCGCTGTTCGTGTATGGCTCAAATCCGGCTGCCGTGGCGCCGAATCACAAACTGGTGGTCGAGCAACTGCGGCGTGAAGATCTGTTTACGGTGGTGCACGAGCAATTCCTCACCGACACCACCGACTACGCGGACATCGTGCTGCCCGCGACTACCTTCTTCGAGAACAAGGATCTGCAACCGTCCTACGGACATTACTATCTGCAAGTTTCGCAGCAGGCGATTGCGCCCGTGGGCGAGAGCCGGTCCAACGTGGAGGTTTTCCGCACACTGGCAGAGCGCATGGGATTCGACGATGAGTGCTTCCGTGAGTCAGTAGACGAGATGATCGATACCGCGCTGGATAACGATCACGAATTCCTCGATGGCATCACGCGCGAGCGACTTGAACAGGAGTCTCACATTCGCCTGAACGTGACTTCGCACAACGAGCCGTTTCTGCCGTTTGCGAATGGCAATTTCCAGACGCCGAGTGGCAAGGCGGAACTCTACAGCGAGACCCTCGCCTCGCAGGGATTCGATCCGATTGCAGAGTTCGTGCCGCCGACTGAATCGAGAAACGCAAATACCAACGGAAATCGCAAGTATCCGCTGGAGCTGCTGGCACGCAAGGCCGACAACTTCCTCAACTCTAGTTTCTGTAATCATCCGACAGTGCGGCTGATGGAAACCCCGGGGCTGCTGGAGATACATCCCGAAGATGCGCAGGAGCGTGCGATTGCCGATGGGCAGCGGGTTCGCGTCTACAACGATCGTGGGGCGATTTTGCTGGAAGCGCGCATCACGGATGCGATTCAACCGCGAGTCGTCGCGGCACGGCTGGATTGGGCAAAACTCTCGGGCCAGGGCGTGAATATCAATGTGCTCACGTCCGACCGGCTGACAGATATGGGCGAGAGCGCAACGTTCTACTCCGCGTTGGTCCAAGTAGAAGCGGGTTGATGTTTCGCCTTCAGTCTATTCCGACAACCAATTCCTCGAAATCCAGTCCCACCTATTTAGACCAGGCACGCAAACTGTTCACCCCTCGCCGGCATCTACCTCGGACAAACAAAGCAACAGAGAGGCAGGTATTTGTGAGCCGTACCAAAGGCAAACCTGGGTTACGTCCTGTAGAACTTCTCAGAGCGTGGAAGTCCATCCTCGGTGGCAGCACTCCTATGATGTCGATCGAGGTTACGCGTGAATGCCCGCTGCATTGTCCGGGATGTTATGCCTACGGAGAAAATCACCTGGGCGGCGAGGTCAATCTTCGCAGCCTGAGTGACTATCGCGGCGACGAACTGGTTGAGAGAATCGTCGATCTGGTGCGCCAATACCGGCCCGTACATTTGTCGCTTGTCGGCGGCGAGCCGCTCGTGCGCCATCGCGAACTGAGCCGCTTGCTGCCGATCTTGAGTGGGATGAACGTCTACACCATGGTTGTGACCAGCGCGGTGATTCCCATTCCGCGAGCATGGATGGAGATTCCCAACGTTGGCGTAACTGTATCGGTGGATGGACTCCCGGAGCATCACGATTTGCGTCGGCATCCCGCGACCTATGAGCGCATCCTGAAAAACATCAACGGATGCAAAATCGCCGTTCACTGGACAATTACCCGGTCGATGCTCGAGAGGCGTGAGTATCTGGAGGAGTATCTGGCCTTTTGGAACGCGCGGCCGGAGGTCAGACGCATGTGGGCGAGTCTTTACACTCCGCAGAAAGGCGAGCAAACTCCAGAGATGTTGAGTGCCGAACAACGGAAATTCGTAGCCGAAGAGCTGCGCCGCCTGCAGCCGAAATACCCCAAACTTCTCATGAATGCCGGCATTGCGCGGGCGATGCAAGCGCCGCCGACGAAACCGGGCGAGTGCATCTTTTCGACGATGTCGACGAACTTCTCGGCGGATCTGCGCACGCGCGTGGAGCCCTGCATTTTTGGCGGCGACCCGGATTGTTCGCAATGTGGATGCGCGATCAGCAGTGGTCTTCACTGGCTGAAAACCGTTCGAGTGGCGCACACAGTTAAGATCGACAGCTTCGTGAGGGCGTCGATGGGAATTGGGAAAGTGGCGGGGAAGCTGCGAACAGGGCGCTCTCATCCGCGGTGGAATGGGAGATCTAGTGAGACTACCGGCGAACTAGTGCAGATTGGCGAACAGGCGGAGGAGAAGGCGTCGTAGAGAGATTGCACGCGGGCGCGCCCGCGCTACCAACCATCGGCTATTCGCCGGAGTCGAAGTGGTCGCCGCCCATTTGCGCCTGGTCGAACCGCGTGTACTTGTTCAGGAAAACCATGTGGACGGTTCCGATCGGGCCATTTCGCTGTTTTGCAATGATGATTTCTGCCTTGCCCTCAAATTCTTCCTTCTTTATTTCCTCTTTTTCGTAAACTTCCGGGCGGAAGATGAAGCAGACCACGTCGGCGTCCTGCTCGATCGATCCGGATTCGCGCAGATCGGAGAGTTGGGGCCTGTGATCGTTGGTGCGAACCTCCGGGGCACGACTCAACTGTGACAGCGCAATGACTGGCACATGTAACTCCTTGGCAAGAAGCTTGAGTCCTCGGGAGATGGCCGAGACTTCCTGGGTACGGTTTTCGTAGCGCTTGCTGCCGATCACATCGGATGACATGAGCTGAAGGTAATCGACGATGATCAAGTCAAGCGATCCCTGCGACTGCTTCAGTCGTCGCGACTTGGCACGCATCTGCAGCAGCGAGATACCGGGCGTGTCGTCGATGAAGAGCTTGGTCTCCATCAGTCGTCCGACCGCTTCCATGACGCGCTGGCGATCGGCGCGATCGAGGAAACCGGTGCGCATCCGCTGGGAATCGACGCGTGCATGCGAGCACACCATGCGTCGCAGCAGGGATTCGGCTGACATTTCCAACGAGAAAATAGCAACGGTCTTGCCGCCGAGCACGGCTACGTTCTCCGCAATATTCATGGCAAAAGCAGTTTTGCCCATTGAGGGACGCGCAGCGATAATAATCAGATCCGCAGGCTGCAGTCCATTGAGCTTGCTGTTCAGGTCGGAGTAGTGCATGTCTAGGCCGGCTACTCCGTTGCCTTGATTAACTAGCGCATCAATGGAACCAAACTTTTCTTGCACAATCTGCTTCACGTCAAGAAAGCCAGTCTGGACTGAGTCTTCCGAGAGCCGCATTAGACCTTGTTCGGCTTCCCCGAGGATGTTCTCCACCCCCTCCGACTGCTCGAGAGCACGCGAGATAGAAAGTTGCGAAAGACCAATGAGGCCGCGCAGCAGCGCTTTGTCTTTAATAATTTTGACGTAGTGCTCGACGTTGGGGCGCGACGGAACCCCCTCGGTCAGCGAAGCGAGATAGGCGACGCCTCCAACTGCTTCCAACTGCTGCTGCGTGCGCAACTCTTCCGAGAGCGTGATGATGTCAACCGAGCGGTTGGCCTCCATCATCTCGATAATGCGCGCATAGATGCGGCGATGCGAATCGATAGAGAGGTCGTCTGCTCGAAGTAACTCGGAAGCTTGGAAATAGGCAAGATTGTCGTGAAGAATTGCGCCAAGAACAGAACGCTCGGCGTCCATGCTCGAAGGTAAACCGCGATCTACGCTGCTGTAATCGGTGGTGGCCAAGGTCCCCAGTCTCTCAGTCGATCAGTCTCTCAGTCAGTCAGCTCTCGGCCATCAGCGGGTCGGCTCTCGGCTTGTTCTGAAGAAGAGTGTTCATCATGCGCGGACAAACAAAACAAGTCATCCGCAGAATTGCAAAACCCCTGAGGGAAACGCGTCTGAAATCAAAAAAAGTTTTTGGACAGAAAACGACGGAGTCATCGCGGAAGAGGTTTGGTCATTATGCAGCAAAACAGCCGAGCGAACAACAGGCGAAGGAGTTAAGGATCCAGGCATGTGCGGGTTGGTTTAGCTGAAAGCTGACGGCTGATAGCTGATGGCTAAGTTAAGCGCGGCCATGCCAGCCACACGGCCGCGCTCTAAGGCAGTTATCCTGGGCGTCCAATTTGACTGCCGTTTTCCACGGCTGGGAGTGTGCCCCGCCGTGAATAGCAGTTAGCGGATTCGATTGGCTCAAGCCGCCACCTTCTGGCCGTGAATCCTAACTCGATACGCGGGAGGCGCATCGATTATCGATCTGCCGCTTATCGCCTGCCACTGATTTCATCTCTGAAATCCCTGGCCGCTTGCACGACATTCGCAGGATTCTCATCCGCGTCAGCTTTCGCTGCTGCGAATCAATTCGTTACGGCTTTCGCTGCAACGAATCTGTGCCAGCCGGTTTCAAGCGAACCTGAAGCCGAACCGCAGCCGTCCTCGCTCGAAAAGGACTGCTAAGTTATTTCGGCGCTGGCGCACCGGAACAACATTTGCATCGCCTTGGGTTCGACTTTGTCATTCTCCGTGCGCTGGGGTCCCCGGCAAGCCTTGACTTGCTGGGGTACGGCAAGCGCCTGGAGTCTGACTCTGAACCCGCGCGAGACGCTCAGGACATCTGCACTCGCGAATGAAGAGACTTTGAACTACCCCGGTGTTGCGAACAAGTGAAAAGCCGGGCGAGGCTGTGCAGAAGTTGTGACGTTCGCGCGTTTGCTGTGGAAGATGTTGGAAAACGCGGAATTATTCACCGCCCGGAACACAGGGCGGGTCGCTTTGGTTTTCCAGATCGCCCGATCACCCGATTCTTCGATTAGCCGATCAGTTCACTTCTTTTGCTTCGCTTTCGCCTGCTGTTCCTGCCACTGTCTCTGCATTTCCTTCATGACGTCCATCATCTTGTCGGGGTTGCGCATGATTTCTTGAAACATCATCCGCGGCTCTCGGGGGAAATTGCCCATCATCATGTGCGCTTCATTCGCGGCAGGAGGACCACCGGGCGTACCTGCTGCGGGTATCGTCGCTGGGAGTTGCACCGCATACATCGCACCACCGCCGAGCGGTTGATTCGGGTATCGCATCAGCCACATGCAGTTGTGCGAATCCACGATCATGTCAGCGGAAACCACGACCCAGTGGCCGGCGTCCTCTGCGGCCGGATACTGGCAGTCCCAAAGTTCGGAACCCGGCACTACGGCCCAGCTTTCGGTAAACGCGTATTCGTCAATCTTGAGTTTCTGAATATTGTGTTGCTGTGCGAATAGGGCTACGTCAGGCAGGGCCTGGTTCCAGTCGAGATTGGAATCGCTCATCAGCGCGTACGCCGGCCGGCCGAACGAGAGCGAATTCATATAAGGCATGTAATACGGATAGTGGCTCACGGCCACAAACAGCATGCCGAGGCCTGAGATAGCACAGAGCGCAGCGGCCGAGACCGCGATACCCGGGGCCGAGACGCGAAAGCGCTGCAGCATGGCAGGAAGAGGCGCCAGCAAGAGCATCAGCAGAACCAACGGAATGCTGAAGTGGCGGAAGCTCACGTTGAGATGGCTCAAGATGCACAGCACGCTGAAGACGATGAGAGATACCCAAAGCACGCGCCAGTGAATCTGAAGCTCGGGCGCGACCAGAGAGGCTGAATTCCTTTCTA
Source organism: Terriglobia bacterium (assembly GCA_963826275.1). Lineage (GTDB taxonomy): Bacteria > Acidobacteriota > Terriglobia > Terriglobales > Acidobacteriaceae > JAJPJE01. The sequence goes on from CAWGWI010000018.1 coordinate 182,850, forward strand.
CGCGCCTCCAGCGGAACGCCAGCAGGCCAGCGAGAACAAGCAGGGCAAGAAATCCCAGCGGCGACTTCAGTACCAGCAGGACGGGGAAGTAGTACCAGACCCCGTGTGGGTGAATGTGTCCTAGAATAAAGGCCGGACGGTTCCCCGTGACCGCAACCATGAGTATGCCGCGCACGTACAACCAGGGAGGCATCAGCAGTCGGCGCAGAGGAGCGGTCGCCGACCCACGCCCCAGCAGGTAGAGCACTTGGTTGGTCTGATGCCACGAGAAAACAAAGTAAACCACGTAGACAATTGCGGTCGCCCACAGGACGCCAACGAATGTGCGACGCCAGCGGGCGCGACGCCAAAGTCGTGCTTCCTGTTTGCCCTCAGGCTGACCGGGCACGGCGCGCCAGCGGGTGCTGAGCGAGAATCCCAGGAAGGCGAAGAATAAAATTCCCGCGGAGAATTTGGATAAGAGTGCTCCCGCGAGAGCCAGCGCGAAAAGCAGCGTGTTCCGGCGCGTGGGATTTTGCCAAAGCTCGGCGAAGCGCCATAACGTCCAGAGCGAAAAAAGAGTGATGGCGAGATCTGTGAGTACCAGGGGGCCGAAGGTGAGGAACACCGGCGCTGTGGCATACGCGACGAGCGGGAGGATTCCACCCCAGGGACCGCCGATGCGCGTCCCATAAACGTAAATGAGCCATCCGAGTGCGAGGGTGAGCAGCAGCATGGGGAAGCGCGCCCAGGCAAGCACCGTGGCAGGATTATTCCATCGCGTCAGGATATATTCGCCGAAAATCCACTGGCCCATGTAGGCAGGAAAAAAACTTCGGCTCGCAGTCCATGAGACATGCGAATAATCGGCATAGGTGTGATTCAAGGCCAGCGGCAAGCCAGCCAGCAGTTTCGCCAGCGGCGGGTGTTCTTCATTTAGCCGAAGATCGAAGGTCTGCCAATAGCTGAGTCCGGCGCCGACGTGAGCCACTTCATCGAAGGTGACAGACTCACGCAGGGCGGCGCCCCATGCAAGCCAAGCCATCATCGCCAGCAAGACAGCTGCAATGAGCGGCTGAGGTCGAAATCTCGGATTGGGAGCTTCGTGCACGTGCGCAGCATGTGTTGCCAAATTAACTCTCCATTCCCTCACCGCCTGGTTCTATGTAGTAAGCAACAATTCATGACTTGCGGAAAGCGCAAACTTTCGTTTTCCGTCATTACTGCTACGACGCGCACCGATTCAGGATTTCGACAGTTTTAACGAAAGATTAATAAACAGTTCGAGGAAATAAAAAAGCCCGGCCGTCGCTGACCGGGCTTGAGAGTTCTGTAGGGCAGGCAATCTCGCCTGTCCAGAATTAGTTAGTCGCGAACGCCGTCCAAAAACGCGCGCAGTTTGCGTGAGCGCGAAGGATGACGCAGCTTGCGCAGCGCCTTGGCTTCGATCTGGCGAATACGTTCGCGGGTGACCGCGAAGGACTGTCCAACTTCTTCGAGCGTATGCTCCGAGCCGTCTTCCAATCCGAAGCGCATCTTGATGACTTTCTCTTCGCGTGGCGTAAGCGTGCGCAGAACCTGAGCGGTTTGCTCTTTCAGGTTCACGTTGATCACGGCTTCTGCCGGCGAGACCACAGCGCGGTCTTCGATGAAGTCGCCAAGGTGCGAATCTTCTTCTTCGCCAATCGGAGTTTCCAGCGAGATGGGTTCCTGCGCGATCTTCAGGACCTTGCGGACCTTCGCCACTGGAATATCCATCCTCTTCGCGATTTCTTCCGACGTAGGTTCGCGTCCGAGTTCCTGCACCAGCTGCCGCGAAGTGCGGATCAGCTTGTTGATCGTTTCGATCATGTGCACCGGAATACGGATAGTGCGGGCCTGGTCGGCAATCGCGCGCGTAATCGCCTGGCGGATCCACCACGTTGCGTACGTGGAGAACTTGTAGCCACGGCGATATTCGAACTTGTCCACGGCTTTCATCAGGCCGATGTTGCCTTCCTGAATCAGGTCGAGGAACTGCAGTCCGCGGTTGGTGTACTTTTTCGCAATCGAAACAACGAGTCGCAGGTTAGCTTCGATGAGCTCGCGCTTCGCCTGCTCGGCGTCCATGTCGCCCTGGATGATGTCGCGCTGCGTGCGCTTCAGCTCGGGGAAGTTCGCCCCGGCTTCAACTTCTAGGTGCTCCATGTCGGCACGAATCTGGCGAGCCTGCTTGCGAAGATCCTTTTTTTGATCCTCGTTGCGAGTAAGCTCAACGCGCCGCTCGATCGACTCCACCTGGCGCTCGAGAGCGCGCATGGTGTCAACCGTCTTGTTGACGCGATCGATCAGCCGCTTGCGTTCGTTGTTGGTAAAGCCTAGCTTCCGGATGCCGCGCGAAAGCTTGATCAGCTCACGCCCGAGCGCCCAGCGCACTTTGCGCCCGGAGGGCGTCTTGCGTTTGGGAGCGGGCAGAGCCTGCAGCTTTTCGCTGAGCCCGGCGGCTTTCTTGTAATGCTTTCCGATCTCGTCGATCTTGCCGGTGATGTCTTTCAACCGGTTCATCAGCACTTCTTCGGTGATTTCTTCCTCATCGAAGGTGACGATTTCTTTGATCGAGCGAACGCCTTTTTTCAGGTCTTCGCCGAGACCGAGAATTTCACGAATCACGATGGCGGAACGGGAGATCGCCTTCAGGACTTTTAATTGTCCGCGCTCAATGCGCTTTGCGATTTCAACTTCGCCTTCGCGGGTAAGAAGTGGAACGGTGCCCATTTCGCGCAGGTACATGCGAACGGGATCATTGGTTTTTTCAAGTGCACCCGGCGTCAGGTCGAGCTCGACCTCTTCGCCTTCTTCTCCCTCGAGTTCGCCTTCGAAGCGCTTGTCCAGTGCCGTAGAAGGCAGCTTGGACCCCTCGAGAAGATCAATACCCTGGGTGCCAATGGTGGTTAAAAGATCATCGAGGTCGTCGGGGGAATGAATTTCATTCGGGATCAGGTCGTTGACCTCGTTGTAGGTCAGATACCCTTTTTCTTTCCCTGCGTCGATGAGCTTTTTAATATCGTACTTGTCGTCAAGAGCCAAAGCGGTAATACCCCTCGCGGCGCCCGTTCGGAGAAGCTGGTCTTCCCGAACATTGATTCTGCGGGATTTATCAGGAACTTCGTGGGCGGAAACCTTCGAATTTTAGCATACAACTACTCTGCTCGTAACCCACGTTTCTGCTTTCAGACTTGTTTTTTGGCCGAACTTGTGCGCCGCAATCAATTTAGATGGTTTTGCCAGGTGTTTGGTTTCGGTTTCAGAGAATAAATCTGGGCCGATTTGCGCCTTAAAGTGGCTGAAATACCGTGACTTACCAGAATGGG
>CAWGWI010000019.1:0-311104 GCA_963826275.1 Terriglobia bacterium
CCGTTGCGATGATCACGAAGATCATCCTCGCGCGGTTGCTGTTATAACTTCTCAATGGCCAAGTTCCTGCACCACATCTTTATATGTTGTAACCAGCGGCCCGAGGGACATCCGCGGGGATCGTGCGATCCAAGTGGGGAAGGCAATCTCCAGAAAATTTTCAAGAAGAAGCTGGCTGAGGCCGGAGTGCGCGCCGAAGTACGCGCGAATAAGTCCGGATGCCTGGACCAGTGCGAGCACGGGCCGATGGTAGTCGTGTACCCGGAGGCGGTCTGGTACGGCTTTGTAGATGCGGCCGATGTGGACGAGATCGTGACGTCCCACATCGTGAATGGCCGTCCCGTGGAGCGACTGCAACTGGCGGATAGCTGCATCAATACGGCGAGTTGTCCGCACAAACCGCGGCCTCAGGTAAATCAGGGCTAATCGCGGGAACCTTTTTCCGTCGTAAATCGTAGAGAGAAGTAGGGTGGGGACAGGCTATCGTCTCGCGTCCGGATACGTCCAAACAACAGGCCCCTATGGTTTTTCGCGATCTGATCGTCGATGTTTATCGAACCCTGATGGCGCACAAGTTGCGCACAGCACTCACTATGTTTGGCATCGCGTGGGGCATCGTTTCCATGGTGCTGATGGTGGCCGCCGGAGAAGGACTGCGCGAAGGTCAGGCGAAAGTGGCGGCCACGCTCGGCAAAGACATCATGATTGTCTTCGCCGGGACCACCAGCACCCAGGCTGGCGGCTTGCGAGCCGGGCCGCAAGATTCGCTACGAGGATACGGATGCTGCCCTGATCGAGAGTGACGCTCCCGATTGCCGATACGCGCTGCCGGAGATCGAGCAGAAAGACGTTCGCATCGTAAGCCGATTCAATTCCGCGAGCCTGATCGTAACGGGATCGTTGCCTCCGTTCGGTGACGTTCGCAGCATCGATATTGCAGACGGTCGTTTCTACAGCTGGGAAGACCAGCGTGACGCGCGTCGCGTGGTCGTGCTCGGCGCGGAGGCTAAGAAGCAACTCTTCGCGTATCGCCCGGCACTTGGCGAGACGGTCGAGATTGGCGGATTTCCGTTCACGGTCATTGGCGTCAGCAAGAAGAAGGATCAGGATTCGAGCTACGACGGTTTTGATGTGAACAAACTGTTCATCCCGTTCGCGGTAATGCAACGCGACTTCCCCAACAAACCTCCAGCCACGGCGCACACACTGGATCAAATGCTGGTGGTACCCAAGTCAGTGCAGCAGCACGAGGCGTGCAAATCAGAAACACGTGCGGTGTTAGGGCAAGATTCACAATTTCGATCCGACGGACAAAGAGGCGGCACCCATCTGGGACACCATCGAGGAAGCGAAGGCCTTCGCGCAGATGACGGATGGTATGAAGTATTTCCTGGGAGCGGTCGGAATCACCACGCTGTTCCTGGGTGGCCTGGGCGTGATGAATGTAATGCTAGTCGCGGTGCGCGAGCGTACACGAGAGATTGGCGTGCGCAAAGCCGTGGGCGCGGCGTCGAGAGCGATCATCATGCAGTTCGTGACGGAGACGGTGCTGGTGGTCTTCATCAGCGGAGCGATCGGACTGGGTTTAGCGTTTGGCTTCTGTGGGCTGGTGAACCTGTTGCCAATGCCGGAATTCTTTGCGGGGCTGATTCCAACGTGGAGATCCGGATTGCTTGCGGCAGGGTTGCTGGGGATTGTCGCGCTTGGATCGGCGATTTATCCCGCGCGGCGAGCGGCATCAGTCGATCCGATTGAAGCGCTGCGGTACGAGGCGGGTGGCTAGCGCATGGGCATGATCAAAGAAATCGTGAAGGAAGCCTGGATTGCGCTGCAGCGAAGCCGCGTGCGCAGCGTGCTGACCATGCTCGGGATCGTGTGGGGAATTGCGGCCGTCACCTTGCTGATCTCGTATGGCGATGGATTCCGCAATGTACTGGTTACGGCATTCGAGGCATTCGGGCGCGATGCGGTGGTCTGCTGGCCACAGGCCACGAGTGAACAACCCGGAGGCCAACGCGCGGGCAAGGTGGTGCACTTCGAGCAGGAGGATGTGGACCTGATCCGCTCGAATGTGAGTGTTGTGAAGAACGTCTGCCTCGAAACGGTGCGCTGGAAAACGATCAGTTACCAGGACACGATGGCGAACACGGCGATTCGCGGTGTATGCCCGGTCTACGGAGAGATGCGCAACGAAGTGCCCAGGAATGGCCGCTGGATCAATGCATCGGACATGGTGGAGCGCCGTCGCGTGGTGTTCATCGGAGAGAGGCTCTATCACAAGCTGTTCAAGGGCAGGCCTGCAGTTAATGAAGAGGTAAGAATCGATGGTGTCCGATTCACCATCATCGGCGTGATGGATCGGAAGATGCAGTTGAGCAACTACTTCACCAGCGATGATGAGTCTGCATTCATCCCGTATTCCGCGGCCAGCGATTTGTGGGACACGCGTTACGCGAGCGTACTGGTCTTCGAGCCGGTAACGCCTCTGTTCGAGAAGAAGGCGATGAAAGATGTGCGCGCCGAGATCGCTGAGCGGCAACAGTTCTCACCAACGGACGAGAAGGCGATCCAGATGTTCGGGCGCGAGGAATTTCGTCCGGTGATTGACGGCATCACGATTGGACTCGAGATGCTGCTGATGTTCATCGGCACGCTGACGCTAGGGATCGGTGGCGTGGGGCTGATGAACATCATGTTGGTATCGGTGGACGAGCGCACGCGAGAGATTGGGCTACGCATGGCACTCGGCGCCAAGAAAAAATACATAAGGTTTCAATTTCTGGCAGAGGCGCTGGTGCTGGCACTGATCGGCGGAGCGATCGGCATTGGGCTGTCGTATTTGATCGCGCTATCGGTGGGCACACTGCCGTTGCTGGGACCACTTTACGAGGACACGTCAGGCAAGGCGGATATCCATCTACAGGTCTCGGGACAGACAGTGATCCTGTCGACGATCATCCTGATGTTCGTGGGCCTGATCAGCGCGTGGTTCCCCGCGCAACGGGCGTCGAAGATGGATCCGGTAGAGGCGCTGCGGTACGAGTAGAAGCCAACCACAACTTATATCGGTCCTCTCGAGCGCCGCAGAAGAACTGCAGCCGTAAGAAATGCCGCGGTAATCGCCAGCCCGATCCAAAGACCCGGACTGATGAGAAATTGCCCGACGTTGAGGTGCAACGGGTGGTCGATCGACATGCTGCTCGCTGGAAAGGGAGCACTTTCGTGGCCGCCGGCGAAGCGGTGCGAAAGCATGGAAGCGAAATGCGACGTGTGAAAGGCGATTCTCTCGAAGAACCCGATCGCGAGAGGCGGTAAGACCGCCCACAAGACTGGCGCTCGTCGCGCCCACGCGGAAACGAAAAAGCACCAGCCATAGAACGGTGCGTACCAGAGCGAATGGACAGCCACAAGATGATAGAGAAGCATTACCCACGTCTGGAACAGCGGCACCTGATCCCACAATGACGCGACCCTGTGGCCACCGATCGACACGACGATGGTGCCCCAGAGCAGCATGATCGATTGAGTAATCGCAGTAACTGCAAAGGTGAGCAGCGGCAGAACCACGAGTGGAATTGCGGCCTTCGAGAGGACGGTCATCGCATCGGAAACAGGCATTGACTTCCAGAAGAGAATGCTGCGATCGCGACGCTCCCCATGCAGGGAGTCGAGAGAATAAAAGATCGAGACAATGAAGGTAGTCGCCATGAGCAGCAGAGCGACGAAGTTGTAAGGCTCGATGGTCTTTGAAGACTGAGGATTAACTCTAAGCGCCACTTCCCAGATTCCCAGGAAAGAGCTGACCATGAACGCGAACAGCGCTATAGCAGACACGATGAGCGGTGCAAGAACGATGGAACGGTACTCCCATAGTTCGCGTCGCACCGACCAGTAAAACGGCCGGGTTGCCGACATTGCGGGCGTTACTTCCTGCCGGTAGAATGATCCGGGCACCGCACTCGATTGAGTATTCATGCAGCCGCTCCTGGTGACTGATTGCTCATGATGGCGACGAACAAGTCGGCGATGTTGGGTGTGTGCACCTCGCCGAACGCGCTGAGTTGTTGACGGTCGACTCGATCGAAGAGCAGGATGCTGCGGCCGAATCCCTGACGCTCGTAGATGGGTTTGAGCGCCCGCGCCGAGGCGAGTTGCTCGGGGTGCACCATGACTTCTGAATAGCGGGACTCGAGTTGCTCCATGCTGCTATCGAAGACGATGCGGCCGCGGTTGATGAACATGACATCGGTGAGAACGTTCTGGATTTCTTCCACCTGATGCGTGGTCACGAGGATGGTGCGGCTGCGATCGAAGTAGTCGTTCAGCAGGGAATCGTAGAACTGCTTGCGGAAGAGAATGTCGAGCCCAAGGGTTGGTTCGTCGAGCACAAGCAATTTCGCGTCGATGGCCATGACGAGAGCGAGATGCAGTTGCGTCACCATGCCCTTCGATAATGTCCGGATCTTGCTCGTGCGACCAATAGTGGTCTTCGCAAGAAAACTTTCAGCCTTGGCGCGATCGAATCGCGGATGGACACCGGCGACGTACTCAAGCGCCTGTGAAACGCGCATCCAGCGCGGCAGTACGGCGACATCAGCAATGAAGCATACGTCGCGCATGAGCTGATCGCGCTGGCTCCAGGGATCGCGTCCAAGTACGTTCAGCTCTCCCTGATATGCGGTGAGTCCGAGAATCGCATTCAGCGCGGTAGTCTTTCCCGCGCCGTTGGGACCGATCAGTCCGAGAATGCGGCCCTCTTCCACACGCAAATTGATGCCGTCCAGCGCGATGGTTGTGCCGAAGGCTTTGCGGAGACCGCGGGCTTCGATGCATGTCATATCTTCAGCGCTCCTTCTTGGGGGAATTCGACCCGGAGGGTTTCGGCTGTGAGTCCTTTGAAGAGGATCGCGGGTTGGTGCCGTCGAGCAGGTCTTCCGCCGTCAGACCGAGCCGCTGAATGGTTTCGTGAATCCTGGGCCATTCTTCGGCAAGAAATTTCTGGCGTTCTCCCTGCAGCAGCAGACCGCGCGCGCCAACATTGATGAACATGCCGCGGCCGCGTTTGGTCTCAACCAGGCCCTCGTCAACCAATTCCTGATAGCCCTTAAGAACCGTGAGCGGGTTGACCCGATATTCAGCCGCGACAGTGCGCACGGAGGGCAGCGGATCGCCTTCCTTGAGAACTCCGTCGAGAATCATCGCAACCACGCGATCGCGAAGCTGGCGGTAAATCGGCTGACTGTCGTTCCACTCACGGTCCATCAGGTTTTCCAGATAGCCCCTTGCTGCGAATTTGCTGCGATCATTTCGTCCGTTGCAGATCGAAGTGCGCGTGCATAGGTTTGTCCCCTGGCATCATATAGGTCCAGTCCTCGGTATGGTGACTGGCATCAATGGCCGTGAAGACAGCGTGATGCATGTGCCCGTACTGCGTCCCACCAGAGATGTCGACAAAATCGAATTCAATCGTCTTTCCGTCCGGCGACTTTCGCGCGACCATGCGCGGACGATTGCCGGCGTCACAATAATGGACAAGCGTCAGGCGATCGCTATCCAAATAGAGCATGGTGACGGGATGATCGTACTTCGCCGGATCGAGCGGCGTTCCAGCTTCCTGCATTTCGTGCACCAACGCGTTTCCGCGGGAAGTCACGCGCATCGTGATCTGCAGTGGCTTGCCATCGCTCATTTGAGGTTGCGGCGGGTCGAGTGTAACTGACCCTTCCCAGGTGCCCGCGAGGGTCTTGATCGTGTCGAAAGAGACTTGCGCGTCGGATTTCGCAGCGGCTGGTTTCGGCATGTCATGGTTCTGGGCGAAAGCTCCGGTGGCTAACGAGAGCAAAACAGCGGTGAGGACAAAACGAAGAGACTTCATGGTGATTCTCCTTCAGGAGGTCATTTCTTTTTGCGATCAAGGCTGGATTTATCGGACGAGGTCTCCCGCAGTCCAAAACCCAGTCAGATAGCTACTGTTATACTTAACTATAGCACTATATCTCATGTCAAGTTGTTTTGGACGTGTGGCGTACTCCGCAGTGGGGTGCTGGCTTGTTTCTAATGTTTTCCCTTGATTGAACCGCCTACTTACCCGCCCTAGGATTAGCCTTCGCCCTTCATCAAATGGCCTCTTGTGCGGCATCGCTGAGCCGTCAAGGACTCTTGTGCCGGGACGAATTGGAGCGCCATGTCTACCGGTCCCAGCATCTGGACGCACATAGGAGTCGACCGTCGCGATCATTTCCGGCGGCCGAGCCAGAAGCATCCTGACAGGACCAAAAAACCCGGCGTTCTGGCGCGCGTATGGCAACAGGCGCGACCATGCTGGCCACATCTCGCAGGCATACTCTTCCTTACTCTGCTCTCTACTCCCTTTGCCTTGTTATTGCCGCTGCCTCTGAAACTGGTTGTGGATAACGTGATTGGCAAGCAGCCGTTGCCGCGAGTGATGCAGCCGTGGATTCCCGCGTGGATAACGCAATCGAGCGGGATGATGCTGGTGCTGGCTGCAGGCACATTGCTGGCGATTGGCTTGCTGATGCAATTGCAGTCACTCGCCAGCTGGTTGCTGCAAACTTACACGGGAGAAAAGCTGGTGATGGAGTTTCGCGCCCGGCTATTCGCTCATGTGCAGCGACTCAACCTGGCATTTCATGACCGCAAAGGGACGAGCGATACCATCTATCGCATACAGCACGATGCGCCTTCGATTCAGTTGATCACGATCCAGGGATTTCTCCCGTTCGTCAGCTCAGCTTTTGCCTTCGTCGGCATGGCGATGGTGACGTGGCGCATGGACTGGAAACTCTCCTTGATTGCGTTTGCGCTTTCGCCGCCGCTGTTCTGGCTGGCGCGTGCTTCGAGCCGCAAAGTGCACAACGGTTGGCACGAAGTGAAGGAGATGGACAGCAGCGCAATGTCCGTGCTGGAAGAAGTTCTCGGATCGATGCGTCTGGTGAAGGCCTTCGGTCGCGAGCGCGACGAGGATATACGCTTTGTTACGCGATCGAACCAGCGCATGTGGGGACAGATCAGGTTGGCATTCGTGCAAGCCGGGTATCACTGTGCTACCGGTTTGCTGATTGCGGTGGGCACCGGCGCTGCTCTACTGGTGGGCGCGCTGCATGTGCGTTCGGGAGTGCTGACGCTGGGCGAGTTGCTCATCGTGATGGCCTACATGAGCCAGCTCTACGAGCCGCTGCGAACCATGAGCACCAAGCTGCCGGAATTGCAGTCGTGGATGGTGAGCGTGGAGCGCGCATTGATGTTGCTCGATGAAGCGGAGGAGCCGCTGCAATTGTCGACGGCGCTCGCAATCGAAAAAGTGGCGGGGCGCATTGAGTTTCAGAACGTGTCGTTTGCCTATCCGAACGGGCATCGCGTTTTCGAGAATGTTTCGTTTGTGATTGAGCCTGGACGTCGCGTGGGCATCGTGGGTCCCACGGGCTCGGGGAAGAGCACGCTGGTCAGCCTGCTGTTGCGCTTCTACGATCCGACCGGAGGAAGGATTCTGCTGGATGGCGTCGATCTGCGTGAGTACCGCTTGCAGGATCTGCGCAATCAATTCGCGATTGTTCCGCAGGAACCAGTGCTGTTTTCGACCAGCATCGCCGAGAACATCGCGTTCGCGCGTCCGAGTGCGCATGAGCATGAAATTGTTGCGGCCGCTGTCGCGGCGAACGCTCACGACTTCATCGAGGGGCTGCCGGACCAGTACGAGAACGAAGTGGGAGACCGGGGTGCGCTTCTCTCCGGAGGTGAGCGCCAGCGAGTGGCGATTGCGCGAGCGTTTCTGCGCAACTCTCCCATGCTGATCCTTGACGAGCCGACCAGCGCCGTGGACTTGAAGACGGAAGCAACCGTGATTGCCGCGACGCGCGAGCTGATGTCCGGACGAACGAGCTTCATGATTGCGCATCGGCTGAGTACGTTGGAGAGCTGCGATGTCCTCTTGCGCTTCGAACAGGGACAACTACATGTGATCGATCACGATGTACCTGACGCGTTGAGGAAAATCGCACGCGGGGAACTGCAAACCTTCCCCAGACCGGAGCCGGCGTCCAGCAGGGCTTCCGGTGTAAATACCGTAAAATCTGTAATATCCGCCGCCAACTAAGTGGTTGTGATAAGCGTTACCAATTCTCCCAAACAGATATGGATGAGATTCGCGCTTGTGGGCTGGAAGGGGTAGACTTGTACAGCTTCATTCACCGTTAGTCATAATTTGGTACCCGAATGCTTGACCGACTATTTCTAGCCGTAGCGCTGGTCGGACTGATCAGTTGTACGGTTTTTCTATTTATAACGCTGGTCTCCATTCTGCGCTTTCGCTGGCGCACAAGAATCGGCGTAGCTGATCCGGCAAGATGGCCGAGGGTTACACTGCTGAAGCCGTTGTGCGGCATGGAGCCGCAACTCAAGCGCAGCCTCGAGAGCTTCTTCCTCCAGGAATATCCGGATTTCGAAATCATTTTTGGTACGCGCGACGCTTCCGATCCGGCATTGCGGGTTGTTGAAAGTTTGCAGCGACGCTATCCATGGGTGGACGCGAAAGTGGTGTATGCGGGAGAACCGTATCACCCGAATGCAAAGGTCTGCTCGCTGGAAAAGATGATCGATGCGAGCACGTCCGATTACTTCATTTTCAGCGACAGTGACGTCCACGTGGATGATGACTACATCTGCCAGGTGGTTCGTCCGCTGCTTGATCCGCAGGTTGGCGCGGTTACTTGCCTGTATCGAGGCGTGCCAACCGGTGGAATCTGGTCGCGTCTCGAAGCCTTGGGTATGTCCGTGGAGATGACGGCAGGAGTGATGGCGGCGGAACTTCTCGAGGGTATGAAGTTCACGCTTGGACCCACGATGGCAACGCGCCGTGAGGTGGTGGAACAAACGGGCGGCATCGGCATGCTCGCGGAATACTGCTCCGACGACTATCTTCTCGGGAATCGGATCGCCGAGCTCGGATACAAGGTTGTTCTTTCCGATTACGTCATCGAACACATCGTTCTGAACCGCTCGTTCGCAGCTTCGTGGCTGCACCAGGTTCGCTGGATGAAGAGCACGCGCTTCTCGCGTCCCAAGGGTCACCTGGGAACGTCGCTGACGTTCGCGATGCCGTTTGGGCTGCTTGGTTTCTATGCGGGCACGTCGCTGCATAGTCCGAAGCTCGCCTTTGGGTTGCTGGCATATGCAATCGCAAATCGCCTGGTGCTGGCGCTCGCCGCCGGTTGGGGCGTAGTTCGCGATCCCAATGCGGTGTTCTGTTCCTGGCTCTATCCGGTGCGTGACTTCCTGGGCTTTTGCTTTTGGGCGGCCAGCTACCTTGGGCGCACCATTGTGTGGCGTGGAGAGAATTACCGTCTGGAGTTGGGCGGCATCATGGTACGCGTAGATGCCGAAGAGCCGGAGTCGGCCCCGATTCCCGTCGATCGTCTTGCCTGAGACTTAGACCTGTACTGAGCGCCGCCACTTGGCGTGCAGCCAGATGAGAATACCGATCGCGCAGATTTCCAGCGGACCGGGAGTTCTCATGAGACTGTTCACGTCGTGAATGTCGACGGTAAGCACCTGCGTGCACCACACCAAACCGCCTGACGCGATCAGCGAGCCAAGTCTCTCTTCTGCCTTGATACGCCGCCACCATGACTTGTGCTCAATCGGGGTTCTTTTGCGAACAGGCCCAACTGCGACGACCGGATACGATGCCGGCTCGCCGGACCAGATGTTGGGCTGCATATTTGCCTGAGATGCCATGGGAGCAGTCTATGGTTCAAGGCAGCTGTGGGCCAGATGCCGCCGGGCCAGCGGCTTTGGGCCGTGTCCTTTCGGTGGAACTAAGGGCACAAAGCATCGGCCGCTTGACGCTGCCCAAACGCTGAATTAGGCTCCCGTCACCTTGTCTTCCTTATTCCTTCCCATGAAGGCTGTCTGCCGATGCATGAGACTGCAATAACCGGCGCCGATCGCCAGGGAGGCGCTCGTCCGGAGCAAGAGCGCTCGCTGCTGCGGGTGATGTCGCTGACTGACGCGGTGCTGCTGATCGTAGGCGGCGTGATTGGCGGCGGAATTTTCCTGACCTCGCAGGATGTGGCGTCGCAGCTGCCCTCGCCAATTTTGTTTCTTCTGGTGTGGATCGCCGGTGCCGGCGTGTCGTTGCTGGCGTGCTTTGCCTTCGCCGAGTTGGGAGCGATGTTCCCGGAGGCCGGCGGACAGTACGTCTACCTGCGCGAAGCGTACGGTGAGTTCATCGCATTCCTGTATGGCTGGATCATGTTTGTCGCCGGGAGCAGCGGAGGTATCGCAGCAAACAGCGTGGGCTTCGCACAGTTTTTTGGCGTAGCTGTGCCCGGGCTGGCAGGGGATCACGCGCTGTTCCATGTTGCAGGAGTCGGTTTCCACGCAGGACATTGGGTGGCGAGCGACTGGCTGTTCACGCGCGGGGACGTGGTGGCCCTGACGGCGATCGCCGTCCTGACGATTCTGAATGTGGTGGGATTACGGCGTGCGACCATCCTGCAGAACGTAGCCACGTGGATGAAGTTCGCCGCGCTGGCGGCGTTCATCGGACTCGGATTTTTGTTCGGCCATGGCGACTGGAGCCATTTTTCGGGCGCCGGATTCAAGGAAGCATTCGCGCACGGCTTCTATCCGTTCATGAGCGTGATGGGCGTGGCGTTCATTGGCGTGTTCTGGTCGTACGACGGATGGATTTACGCTTCCTGGCTGGGCGGCGAGATTCGCGATCCACAACGGAATCTGCCGCGCTCGCTGATGATCGGGATGGCGCTGATTGCGGCACTGTATATCACTATCAATGCGGTTTATCTGTACGCGCTGCCGGTAACGGGAATCGCGAAGTCTGATGTGGTGGCGCAGTCTGCGGCGAGCATGTTGTTCTCGCCGAGAGTTGCATTCTGGTTGTCGGCGGTGATTGCGCTGTCGTGCTTTGGTGCGCTTTCCAGCAACATCATGGCCGGTGCGCGCGTGAGTTATGCCATGGGACGCGATGGGCTGTTCTTCCAGAAAATGGCGGGCGTTCATCCAAAGTGGAGGACACCGGCGTTCGCGCTGATCGCGCAAGGCGTGCTGAGCGCGGCGATTGCCATCAGCGGAACGTATGTGCAGCTGTTCACCTATACGATGTTCGGATTGATGATCTCCTATGTGGTGACGGTGGCGGCAGTGTTTGTGCTTCGACGCAAGCAGCCCAATCGGCCACGTCCATATTTGTGCACGGGATATCCGTGGCTTCCTCTTATTTACATTGTGCTGATTGGAGGGTGGGCGATCAACGCCCTGGTGGAGCGGCCGCGCGAATCGCTCGCTGGCAGCGTGCTGATGCTCATCGGCGTGCCCGGCTATCTGTATTGGAAGCGGACGAATCGTAAGCGCGCGCTATCATGAACGCATGTCGATTGCGGAGAATCTGGCGCAGGTGCGCGAGCGCGTAGAGGCAGCGGTTAAGCGCGCGGCACGAAGCGAGTCCCAGTCCGATGTTGCGCTGATGGCTGTATGTAAGACCTTTCCAGCGGAAGCGATTCGCGAGGCGTACGCAGCGGGCCAGAGACTGTTTGGGGAGAATCGCGTGCAGGAGTTCGGCGAGAAGGCGCCCAAGGTGGCGGATCTCGCGGGGATCGAGATGCATTTGATCGGGCACCTGCAATCGAACAAGGCAAACAAAGCGGCGGAGTTGTTTCAGGCGGTCGATTCGGTCGATTCACTCAAATTGGCCGAGCGCTTGAACGCTGCGGCAGAAAAGGTTGGGAAGAAGCTGCCCGTGCTGATCGAAGTGAACGTCGGTGGAGAAGAAGCGAAAAGCGGAGTTGGCGCGAGCGTCGATGAGATTGGCGCGATGTTGTCTGCTGCGCCGACGCTAACAAATCTCGAATTTTGCGGCCTGATGACGGTGCCTCCCTTTACGGAAGATTCGGAGGGAGCGCGTCCGTATTTCCGCAAGCTGCGCGAGTTGCGCGATGCAGTCGCGAAAGATCAAGGCCTTCGGCTCGATGTGCTTTCGATGGGAATGTCTCACGACTTTGAAGTCGCGATTGAAGAAGGGTCGACGTGCGTGCGCGTAGGGACAGCGATCTTCGGAATGCGGCCTAAGAAGCAATGATTCCCATCCGAGAGAGCGGAAGTGCGGTGACCTTCGCCGTCAAAGTTCATCCACGGGCGAAGAGGGACGCGATCACCGGCGAGGTTGGCGACGCGCTGAAGGTGGCGCTAAACGCGCCGCCAGTGGATGGCAAAGCGAATGCCGCCTGTGTGCGATTTCTGGCTGAGATTTTGCGCGTCCCGCGTAGTTCGGTTACGATTGCCGCCGGTGAAACTAACCGCAACAAATCGATTCGAGTGGTGGGCGTGAGTGCGGCGCAGGCCGAAGAGCGCTTGCGAGCTGCCGAAATCCTGGAGGGCAGACATTGAGCATTGCGCAGCGCTGGCGCGACATACGAAACGGGTTTGAGCGGCCCTTCTGGATCGCGAATGTCAGCGAGCTTTTCGAACGGCTCTCCTACTATGCTGCGTTCGCCTCGCTTGCACGCTACTTAAGCGAGACCCTGAAGTTCCCCACGGAAAGAGTTGGAACCCTCACCGGACTGTTCGGCGGGCTGGTGTGGTTTCTTGCAGCATTTGGCGGAACTCTCGCGGACCGCATGGGATTCCGTCGCGCTCTGTCACTGGCGTACCTGATCCTGAGCTGCTCGTATTTTCTGCTCGGCTCGCTAGGCGCGACCTGGTTAGGGCCCGTTCGTGACGCTGTCCCGCTGGTGGTACTGGTCACGTTTGTCCTGATGTTGCCGGCTCTCGGTGTAGCGCTGGTGAAGCCCAGCGTGGTCGGTACGACGGCTCGCGCTTCAAAAGAGAATGTTCGTTCGATCGGGTACTCGATCTACTACACGCTGGTGAATGTGGGTGGCGCGGCCGGACCGTTCGTCGCTTCCTGGGTTCATCGGCACATGAGCGTCGAAAACGTCTTCCGCGTCGCTGCACTCAGCGTCTTCGCGATGTTCTTTGCGGTACTGCTGCTCTACAAGGAGCCGCGACGCGCGGAAGAAGTTCAGGCGACAAGCTTAGGTGCGGCAGCGCGGAATTTCTGGACAGTACTCACGAATCCGCGATTCATGCTGTTCCTGTTGATCTTTTCCGGTTACTGGATCGTGTTCTGGCAGGAATTCATCACCCTGCCGCTCTACGTGCATAACTACATTAGTTCCAGCATGGATACGGAACTGATGCTGGTGACCGGGCCATTGACGGTGATCTGCCTGCAGATGGTGGTCAGCATCCTCACGCAGAAAATTCCTGCGTTCCGCGCGATCACCCTGGGTACGTTGATCTCGGCCCTGGCGTGGATGCTGCTGATCGTTCATCCCACGCCGATGATGGTGATCCTCACGTTGTTCGTTGTAGCGCTCGGTGAGATAACGCAGTCTCCACGTTATTACGAGTACATATCGCGATTGGCACCGCCGGGACAGCAGGGAACGTACATGGGATTCGCCTTCCTCCCGATTGGTATCGGGTCGCTAGTCGGTGGCTGGTTTGGCGGAAAGCTCGTTCATCATTTCGGCGAGGTGACACACCAACCGGCTCGGATATGGTGGGCAGTGACGGCGGTTGGTGTGGCGACGGCCGCGCTGCTCTGGTTGTACGACAGAATAGTTCTGCCGAAGACAGCGAAAACAGAAATAGCTGCCGAAGGAGCGAAGTAACAGCTCCCGATCCCACCTCTGCCCAAAAAAGGCAGAGATGGGCACCCAAAGCATTTCCATCCCACCCACGACCCAAAGGAAGGGTCGAGGATGGGGCACCCGAAGTTGTTCAATGGCGCGCGCCGTCCTAATCACTGCATATCCGCGCAAATCCGTGTATCTTTTCCTGCGCATGGCTCGTAAAGCCCCCGCATATATTGCTGCTTTCATTCGCCGCGTCATTAAGGATGGTGGCTCGGCGCCGCACTCCGTCGAAGTACAAAGGTTCTTCAAAGAGGAAGTGGCCTCGCGCGGTTGGCGCACGCACGAACTGCGGAAACTGGCGGTGCGCTTCCGGCGGCAGATGGTGGCGGACTATGACATGAACTTCGCAATCCAGGTTTCCGACAAGCTCTTCTCCGGACGCGTGCTGGAGGAGAAGGTCTTCGGGGTGCTGATGCTGGAGGGACAGACGGGCGGCTTCGCCGCGAAGGAGTTCAAGCTGTTCGAAAGCTGGCTTGATCGCGTAAGCAACTGGGCCGATCACGACGCACTGGTGCACTGCCTGATCGGTCCCATGATCCTCGCGGAGCCTGCACGGACAAAGGCGGTCTTTCGCTGGGCCAAGTCCCGGAATCGTTGGCATCGGCGAGCGGCCGCGGTCGCCCTGATCCATTCGGCTCGGAAACGAATTGGATTCGAACATGTCATGAAACTCTCGAATGCGCTCTTACAAGATAAGGACGACATGGTGCGGAAGGGCCTGGGATGGTTGCTGCGCGAAGCCGCCAAGGCCGATCCGGGGAGAACTGTTCCTTATTTAATGACGATCCGCGAGTCGGCGCCACGGTTGGTGCTGCGGACTGCATGTGAAAAACTAACTACGGCAGAGTGCGCTCGGATTCTGGGTACGAACAAAGCCCGGGCGGCTCGCGCCTGACTATTGATTGCTGAATGCCGACTACTGTCCGGCTGCTAGAATAGTTCGTTGTCCGTGGACACGAATGAATCTTCAAGCGATCCAGGCTGCTCTTCGCGAACAGAATATTGACGCGTGGCTCTTCTACGATCATCACCGGCGCGATCCGATCGCGTACCGGGTGCTCGGGCTTTCTGACTCGCTCTTTGTGACGCGCAGGTGGTACTACCTTCTTCCTGCGCAAGGCGAACCTGCCAAGCTGGTTCATAAGATCGAGGCTGGACATCTGGATACGCTCCCCGGCACGAAAACCGAGTATGCCGGATGGCAGGAGCTTGGCGGCAAGCTGCAGTCGATGCTGGCGCCGTATAAGCGGATCGCCATGGAGTATTCGCCGGACAATCGCGTATTCGTGATTTCGTTGGTCGATGCGGGGACCATAGAAGTAGTGCGTAGCCTTGGAAAAGAAGTAGTCAGTTCGGGCGACCTGGTCAGCAAGTTCGAAGCAACGTGGACCGACGATCAGATCAAGAGCCACTTTGAAGCGCGCGATGCCATCGACAAGATCGTGGCCGCGGCGTTCAAAGAGATCGGTAATCGCGTTCGCAATGGCGGTACCAACGAGCATGCGATCCAGCAGTGGTTTCTGGAAGCATTCCGCCGGGAGAATCTAGTTACCGACGATGGACCGATTGTGGCAGTAAACGCGAATAGCGGGAATCCTCACTACGAACCTTCGGCAACGCATTCGGCGCCGATCAAACAAGGCGACTTTGTTTTGCTCGATGTTTGGGCAAAGAAGAATCGGCCGGAAGCCGTCTATTACGACATCACATGGACCGGGTTTGTGGGGAACAATCCCTCCGATCGGCATCGTGAGATCTTCGACGTTGTCCGGCGCGGTCGCGATGCAGCCGTCGAGAAGGTGAAGTCGGCGATCGCGGCGGGAAACGTGCTCGCGGGATGGGAAGTAGATGATGCCGCGCGTGGTTCCATACAGCAGGCAGGGTACGGAGACTATTTCATCCACCGCACTGGGCATTCCATCGCGATAGAGGTACACGGCAACGGTCCGAATATGGATAATCTCGAAGTCCACGATGTGCGCCGCATCTTGCCGAATTCGTGCTTCTCGATCGAACCGGGCGTTTATCTGCCGGAATTTGGCGTGCGCAGCGAAGTGAATATGCTGGTTCGCGAGCATTCCGCCGAAGTAACGGGTAAAATTCAAGAAGAGATCGTACTTATCTAATGTCATCTACCGGAAAGAACTTGGAAGCAGCTCTCGAGCGCGATAAAGCGCGAGCAGCCGAACCGCCTCTCCCAGCCTCGCCCACGATGGCGGTGGTTGCCCCCGCCGTAGGATGGTTAATCCCAGGCGCTGGCCACATTATCCAGGGACGCTGGGTTCGCGGGCTCCTGCTCATGATCTCGGTGACCTGCATGTTTGTGCTCGGCCTGATGATGCAGGGCAAGATTTATGCCTTCAACACCGGCGACCTGCTCGACATGCTGGGTTTTATCGGGGACCTCGGGGCGGGCGCGCTCTATATCGTATCGCGGGCGCTCGATCAGGGATCAGGAGCAATCTTCCGGGCGACAGCCGACTACGGAACTAAATTCATGATCGTCGCCGGACTATTGAATGTAATTGCCGCGGTAGATGCTCACCAGATTGCACTCGGGAAAAAACATTAATGCTTCCGAACATACAGCTCTCCCATTTTGCGGCTGCGTTGGTTTTCTCCATCTTCGCCTCCATTGTCTTTGGAATCACGCAACGGGATAACCTCAAGGAAATGGTGCGCTACGGCCTCTACTGCTTTTCGCTGTTCGTGGGAGGGGTGATTGTGGCTGGCTGGGCGATGTGGCTGATCAAGCGCTAGATTTCAGCGCCATTTACGGCGTGGCGTAGGAACTCACAATCTCGGCCCGGTGCGATCCCTCCAGCAATTCAGGTAATATCAATCCATCATCTTCTGTGCCAAGGAGAGTCGATGCTCTCGATCCATAGGCGTGTTGCCGTTCTGTTCTTGTTCTGTCGCTCTTCCTGAGTTTCTCCTGTAAATCCAGAAATGCTGAAGAGGCCAAGCCGGCGAATGCCACAACGGCTTCTGCTTCAATTGCTGCGACCGACGCGGAAGGTCATCAGTGGTGGCAGCATGCCGTCTTCTACGAGCTTTATCCGCGCAGCTTTGCAGATTCGAACAACGATGGCATTGGCGATCTGAACGGGATCAACTCAAAGCTGGACTACCTACATTGGCTCGGAGTGGACGCCGTGTGGCTTACACCGATGTTTCCGTCGCCGCAAGTGGATTTCGGCTACGACGTTTCGGACTACGAGAATGTCAATCCTGACTACGGAACCCTCAGTGACATGGATCGCCTGATCGCCGATGGAAAGAATAAGAACGTCCGATTCATCCTCGACTTCGTGATGAACCACACCTCCGATCAGCATCCGTGGTTTCTGGAATCAGAGTCGTCGCGCAACAATCCCAAGCGCGACTGGTACATATGGCGCGATGGAAAAGCGCCCGGTGTACCTCCTAACAACTGGAATTCGCTATTCGGCGGTCCCGCATGGAAATTTAGTCCGAAGACCGGCCAATGGTACTACCACTTTTTTTACGCGCAGCAACCAGATCTAAACTGGCGCAACCCGGAAGTGAAGAATGCGATGTTCGATGCGACGCGCTGGTGGTACAGGCGCGGGATTGCTGGCTTCCGGTTGGATGCGGTGGATACGCTCTATGAGGATCCGGCTCTCACTGACAACCCTGTGTTGCCGGGGAAGAATGTTTACGGCGATCCGAATGAGGTTAATAAATACAACGACAAATTCCCTGAAGTACACACGACATTGAAAGAGTTGCGCCAGGTCGCAAACGAATACAACGCGGTGCTGATCGGTGAAACGTGGACCGACAACGCGGCCGAGTTGAAGCAGTATTACGGCGATCATGCCGATGAACTGCAGATGCCGATGGACTTCATGTTCACGATGGTGAACAAGGTTTCGGCGCCGGATTTCCGCAAGCAGATTGCCGCAGTCGATGGGGCGGGCGGCTGGCCCATTTACGTGATGAGCAATCATGACATCCGCCGTGTCTACGATCGCTACGGTGATGGCGTTCATAACGATCAGATCGCGAAGCTGATGGCGACCCTGTACCTCACACTGCGCGGTACGCCGATCCTGTATTACGGCGAAGAACTCGGGATGGAGAACAACGATCCCAAGCGCAGAGAAGATGTGAAGGATCCGATTGGACAGCGCGGATGGCCAAAAGAGAAGGGTCGCGACGGAGAGCGCACGCCCATGCAATGGACGACCGGCACGAATGCGGGCTTCAGCACGGTAAAGCCGTGGAACCCTGTGGATCCACGTTTCAAGTCCTACAACGTTGAGACGGAAAAGGCGGATCCAAATTCGATCCTGAATCATTATCAGAAGCTACTGGCGCTCCGGCACACCGACAAAGCCTTACTCGATGGAAAATATATCGCGCTGAACGAAAATGATCCCAGCGTGCTTGCTTATGTGCGTAGCTACCAGGGAGAGAATGTATTGGTAGTGTTGAATATGAGCAAGATGCCGCAGAAGGTGAACCTGGATCTGGCTTCCAAAGGAGTGCAGGGAAGTTCGGCAAATACACTGATTGCATCCCCGGGGGCACCTGTGCAGGTGAATGTTAGCGACATTCATCTGGAGCCATTCGGGGCGATCGTCGCGAAGTTACAGTAGAACCGTAGTCTCAATGAAGACAACCGCAACAACCCTGATTGAGCTCTCAGCCGGCGAGATGGCCGCAGGTATTCGCACCCGCGAGTTCTCTTCGATGGAACTGATCGACGCGCATCTGGCGCAAATCGAGCGGCTGAATCCGGTTCTCAATGCGTTCGTGCAATTGCGGACGGAGGAAGCGCGCGACGAGGCCAAGCAGGCCGACGCTCTGGTCTCGACCGGAACCTCGCATGGGCCTCTGCGTGGCGTTCCCATCAGCATCAAAAGCTGCATCGATGTTGCAGGCATGCGCTGCGAAGCGGGAAGCCGCCTGCGCAAGGGCAATGTCCCGTCTACTGACGCAACGCTCGTTGCCCGGCTGAAAGCAGCTGGCGCCATCGTGCTGGGCGTCACCAACACACCCGAGTTTCTGATGGCGTGGGAAACGGACAACGCGCTCTACGGGCGCACCAACAATCCGCGGGACCTGACGCGAACAGCGGGCGGATCCAGCGGAGGCGAGTCGGCAGCGATTGCGTCGTTCATGTCCGCGGCTGGTGTCGGCAGCGACGGCGGCGGGTCAATCCGCGTTCCCGCGCACTATACCGGGATTTGTGGACTGAAACCTACGCCTGGGCGCGTTCCCGGGATAGGGCATTTTCCTCCGGGCGAAGGCGGATTCTCGTGGCTGGGCGCAGCGGGACCGATGGCTCGCACCGTCGGTGATTTGCAAGCGCTCTTTCAAGTGATGACTGGCGAAGATCTCGCCGATGCGGAATCTGCTCCGGTTCCGTTCGTCGAAATAGCTGCGAGTGAGATAAAGCGCACGCGTGTCGGGTTGATGGTGGAAGATCCCGCGCATCCAGTCACGCCAGAAACGCGAGCCGCGGTGGAAGCTGCCGCAACTGCGCTTCGCAATGCGGGAGTAGTTGTAGAGCCGTTCCATCCTCCTTTGCTTGATCGCGTCCATAAGCTTTGGGTAGATGCATTCGTAAGGATGATCGCGCTTTCTTCTCAGTCAATGGTGCGAGGCAACGAGGAAGAATTGAGTCCTGTCTTTCGCGACTATCTGGAGTATGCTGCGTCGCTTCCTCCACTTACGGCCGAGGAGATCCTCACATCGCTTGCCGAGCGCGATATCGTGCGCGCGCACTTCCTGAAGCAGACTGAGCGCTATCCGATTCTGCTGACGCCAGTAGCACCCGGCCCCGCTTTTCGTCATGGCGAAATCGGATGGCTTGCGGCGAAACATTCCGCAACCTTCGTGGACACTTTCGCGTACACGCAATGGTTCAACGTGCTCGGATGTCCGGCGGCCGCAGTGCCGATAACGCAGTCGAAAGAAGGACTGCCGATTGGCGTCCAAATCGCGGGTCGTCCTTTCAAAGATGAACTCGTTCTTGCCATTGCGAAATTGGTTGAATCACATTCTTATTTGAACGTCGCTTGTTCTTCTCCTCTTACCACCAAAATTCTGCAATATCACTGTTAAATTAAGTCCGCTCGGCACCGTCGGTGACCTTCCGACCGACGACCTTCTTCGTCCAGCAACTCGGATTTTAATCCAGTCTTCACAATCGAGTAACGCAGGGTTAATGCCATTCCGGTATTCCTCGAACATTGTCTCTGAACGCCTGACGCGACGATGATTTGTGGGGATCGTTCGTGTCAGCCCACCCAACACAGCTACAACTTGTTGTTAAGGAGCATTGAATGTTCGATCGTCACCATGCGTTCGAAGCCCCCAGGAAGCTGTTGGCTTGTTTAGTGGCCTACGCTCTCGTACTGGGATCGACACCAGCGTTTGCTCACTCTTCAGGTGAGAGGACTGCCACTCCAATCAAGCACATCGTCGTGATCTTCGGAGAGAACATTTCCTTCGATCATTACTTTGGAACCTATCCCAACGCCGCAAACCCTACAGGGGAGCCGGTTTTTAGAGCGCGCAAAGGAACGCCCACCATCAATGGACTCAGCGGAGCTCTACTGACGAACAACCCAAATCTTCTGAACACCGCCAACGGTGCTGGTGCGACGAACCCGTTCCGTTTGGATCGCTCGCAAGCGTGGACCAATGATCAGAACCACAATTATGGTCCGGAACAGGCCGCGACGCACTTTGGACTGATGGACCTCTTCCCCAAGTCTGTGGGAACGGCGGGACCTCCGCCCAATGCTCCACCGTCGATCGTTACCACGAAAGGTCTCAACCTGGGCTATTACGACGGCAACACCGTCACTGCGCTGTGGAACTACGCCCAGTACTTCGCCATGAGCGACAATTCTTATGACACGACGTTCGGTCCGTCGACTCCCGGGTTGATGAACCTGGTGGCCGGACAGACGAATGGCGCCATTCAGACACTTAATGGAACTGGCAACGAGACCGATGGCGGCAATGGAACGCTAACCGTAATTGGCGATCCTGACCCGATCGGTGATATTTGCTCCGCTCCCACGCGCAATCAGGTAACGATGGGCGGCAAGAACATCGGTGACCTGCTGAGCGCAGCCGGCGTAACCTGGGGCTCCTTCATGGGTGGCTTCGACCTTACTGCCAAAAACGCCAACGGAACTACCGGTTGTCTGCGCTCTACCGGGTCCACTGTTGTCCCGGTAACCGCTGACTACGTTCCGCACCATGCGTTTTTCCAGTACTGGGCATCAACTGCGAATCCTAATCACACGCGACCGTCTTCCATCTCGGAAATCGGCCACGATGGCCCGGCAAATCACAACTATGACGTGAACGACTTCTTCAAGGCACTGAAGACAGGAGATCTTCCGTCGGTCAGCTTCGTGAAGGCTCCGGCCTACCAGGATGGTCACGCTGGGTATTCCGATCCGCTGGACGAACAGGTCTTCGTTGTGAACGTCATCAACCAGTTGCAGAAATCGGAAGACTGGGACAGCACTGCGGTAGTGATCCTCTACGACGACTCTGACGGGTGGTATGACCACGTAATGAGTCCGATCGTGAATCAATCTACTAGCCCGGCCGACGCCCTCACAGCAGCTGGGGCTTGCGGCGACGGCAGCAGCGCTTTACCCGGAATTGATGCCTCCAATCCTCATGCGCAAGGGCGTTGCGGATACGGACCACGTCAGCCGCTGCTTGTTGTTTCTCCGTGGGCGAGAGAGAACTTTGTCGACCACACTGTCACCGACCAGACCTCAGTCATTCATTTCGTAGAGGATAACTGGCTGGAAGGACAGCGCATCGGACAGGGATCGTTTGATGTGATCTCGAACTCGATCGCACAAATGTTTGATTTCAAGCAGCACCGCGACGATAACGGCAAGCTGTTCCTGGACCCGGTCACAGGACAGCCTACAGGGCAGCACGGCGGCTGGTAGCATTAGGAAATAGGATTGAAAAATGGGCACGCGGGTTTAATTTCCGCGTGCCTGTAGTTTTGCTGGCGAGTTAATATCGCGATCCGACTTAGATGAATAAAATAGGGCTCTTTACGCGCCGTGCTTTTCTGCGGACCTCTGGATTGATGGCAGTCGGCCTTATGGCGCGCGGCGCCGTCAGACAGAAGCAAGCAGCCATTGCTCCGCAACCGCTTGATCCCAATTCACTGGCCAAATTCGTCGATCCGCTGCCCATCCCCTCGGTCATCGCTCCGAACGGCATGCGTCCCAGTCCTGAGAATGCAAAACTGCAGCTCTCCTATTACAAAATCGCCATGCGCGAGGTGGAGAGCAAAATCCATCGCGACTTGAAGCCGACACGTTTCTGGGGCTTCGGCAATACTTCGCCCGGGCCGACTTTCGAAACACGCAGTGGACAAGGCGTGCTGGTGGAGTGGGTAAACCAACTGCCGAAGCGGCATTTTTTGCCGATCGATCACAGTATTCATGGCGCCGAAACCAGCAAGCCGGATGTGCGCGCGGTCACACACCTGCACGGAGCGAAGGCGCCGGCGAAGAGCGATGGCTATCCCGAAGATTGGTATGTGCCAGGGAAATCCGCCATCTACCATTACCCGAATCAGCAGGACGCAGCCATGCTGTGGTATCACGATCATGCGCTCGGGATCACACGGCTTAACGTCTACGCGGGAATGTTTGGATGTTTTATCGTGCGCGATGATTTTGAAGATGCGTTGAACTTGCCGAAAGGGAAGTACGAGATTCCGCTCACGATGTATGACCGCTCGTTCGATGCGGATGGGCAGCTTTTTTATCCGACGTCTGGCGACCCGCAATCGCCGTGGGTCCCGGAAGTGTTTGGCGACGCGGTCCTTGTCAATGGCAAGCTGTTTCCGTATTTGCAGGTGGAGCCGCGCAAGTATCGTTTTCGCGTGCTGAATGCCTCGAATGCCCGTTTCCTCCACTTGGCTTTCTCGAACGATCAATCGTTTCACCAGATCGGAACCGACCTGGGACTTCTGCCGGCGGCGGTCCCACTGAAGAACGTGATGGTTGCACCGGCCGAGCGCGCTGATCTGGTGATTGATTTCTCCGGACACGCTGGGGAGAGCATTGTTCTGGCCAACGATACGCGTGCGGTCCTGCAGTTTCGCGTCGCGAAGACGGGAGTGGCCGATTCCAGTGCGCTTCCTGCCACGCTACGGCCGGTACCGCGCACTCCCGAAGCAAGCGCCGTGAAGACTCGCATTCTGACGGTCGGGGAGATGGACAACAAGACCGGCATGCCGAAGATGATGCTCCTGAATAACGCGCATTGGGACATGCCGATCACGGAAAACCCGGTACTGGATTCGGTGGAGATATGGGAGCTGCTGAACTTTACTGACGACTCGCACCCGATCCATCTGCACATGGTGCGCTTTCAAATCCTGGATCGCAGAAGCTTTGAACCCGAAGCCTACTATCACGGCGGTCAGATTCAATACATTGGTGCCGTCGTTCCTCCGGCGGCCAACGAAATGGGATGGAAAGATACGGTGCAGGCGCATCCCGGGATGGTGACGAGAATCATCGTGAAGTTCGAGGGCTATGTGGGCCGCTACGTATGGCATTGCCACATCCTCGAGCATGAAGACAACGAGATGATGCGACCCTACGATGTGATTGCGCCGAGCGCTTGATAAACCAGGTTGCGCACGCAATTTGGAAGTACCTAATACTTTTCTATTATTGTTCCCGCGTAAGTGTCTGCAACAAACTAGTTGATCCTGGAAGAGAGTGATGGTGGGGAACTCTCGCTCGTCGTCAGATCAGCTCTTCTGAAGCTTAAATTCGAACATCCCGCAGATTCTGACTCGATGGGAGTCGAAGGTGGAGAAACGCATTAGCCTGCGCGCCAAACTGGGACCGGCAGTCCTCCTATTCCTGTTCGTTTCCGCCATCTATCTCTATGCTTTTCCGCAGGCGAACCTGGTATATCCCGCCGTAGTTCTGGCGCACGCCGGGTTGGGTCTGCTGGCCGCGATCGGCATTCTCTGGCACGTGCTGCGGAATCTGAAACGCCAAAACTGGCTGGCTGCAGCGGCGTGGCTGGTTCTCGCGGTCGGCGCGTTGGTTGGCGCGGCCCTGATCTATACGGGCACTTCGCGTCCGGAATTACGGCTGCTGCACATACACATCCTCGCTTCGTTGGCAGGCGGCGTTCTGCTGCTGGCGTTGTGGTCGCAGTCACGACAGAAAGCAAGCGCTCCGATTCTGGCTCTCCGAGTGGCTGGACTCGTGATCGTTGCGGTTGCCGTTGCGGCTGGGTGCCAATATCTGCGTGTCAATCGCTGGGAGACGCACAACCGTATTCAGAATCCCGCACTCGCGCCCGTCTCAATGGACCAGGAAGGCGATGGCGCCAAAGGACCATTTTTCCCCAGTTCCGCGCAGACCATGCATAAGGGGCGCATCCCTCCTAACTACTTCACCGAGTCCGATGCCTGCAAGCGCTGCCACGAGGATATTTACAACCAGTGGGATCACTCGATGCACCACTTCTCGTCGTTTAACAATCAGTGGTACCGCAAGAGCATCGAGTACATGCAGGACACCGTTGGCGTGAAGCCCTCGAAGTGGTGTGCCGGATGTCACGATCCGGCGCTGGCTTACAGCGGGCTCTTCGATACCCCGATCAAGGACATGGATATCCACTCGGCACCCGCGCAAGCCGGCTTGGGCTGCATGATGTGCCATTCCATTGCCAAGGTGAAGAGCACCATGGGGCAGGCGGATTTCTATCTCGAGTATCCGAAGCTGCATGAGCTGGCGGCCAGCAAGAATCCAGTGGTGCGTTGGCTGCACGATTTCAGCATCAAGCTGAACCCCGAGCCGCATCGCCGCGTATTTCTAAAGCCCTTCATGAAAGAGCAGACAGCGGAGTTCTGCTCCAGTTGCCACAAGGTCCACCTGGATGCCCCAGTGAATTCGTACCGCTGGATTCGTGGTTTCAATGAATACGACAACTGGCAGGCGAGCGGCGTCTCCGGATTGGGAGCTCGATCGTTCTACTATCCGCCCAAACCGCAGCAATGCGCGGACTGCCACATGCCATTATCGCCGTCGCGCGACTTCGGCAACGTGAACGGCTTTGTGCACTCGCACAACTTCGCAGCGGCAAACACGGCGGTTCCGTTCTCGTATGGCGACACGAAGCAGTTGCAGGCAGCAGAGAACTTCATCAAGAACAGCGTGACCGTCGACATCTTCGCGATTTCGCCGGCACGCCCCCAGTCAGCCGGAGGGGGTGGGTCGCAGTCCGATATGTCTACGACCTTCGCGGTGGGCGAGGAATCAGATTCCGGTCCGGCAGCGGCCGATGTGGTCGCCACCCCGGTGACAGCTCCACTGAATCGCGTGAATGCGGTGGTCCGCCGCGGAGATGACGTAGAGGTGGACGTTGTGGTCCGGACCCGCAAGGTAGGGCACTTTTTCCCCGGCGGAACCGTCGATGCCTACGATACGTGGGTTGAGCTCAAAGCCACAGACGACAAGGGCAAGGTGCTGTTCTGGAGCGGCAAAGTGCAGGATGACGGAAACGGACCTGTCGATCCGAGCGCGCATTTCTACAAATCGCTGCAGATTGACGCTCACGGGAACCCGATCAACAAGCGCAATGCGTGGGCCACGCGAGCGGTTGTGTATGTGCGACTGATTCCACCAGGAGCCGCGGATACCGTTCACTACCGCTTGCATATTCCCAACGACACAGGCTCGAAGATCACGCTGCAGTCGCGCCTGCTGTACCGCAAGTTCTCGTGGTACAACACGCAGTTTGCCTTCACGGGCGAGTTCGCTCCCCAGCAGAAATTGACCAGCTACGATCCGAGCTACGACGATCGGATCATGGAATTCAAAAGGCCGCTCGGCGATGTGTCGGCCAAGCTGAAGCAGGTTCCTGACCTCCCGATCGTGACCATTTCCCAGTCCGAAGCGTTGTTGCAGGTCGCGCCGAAGGGAAGTCCGACGCCCCAACCAAAGGTCGAGTTGCAGGGCGATGACTGGACCCGCTGGAATGACTATGGCATCGGCTTGTTCCTGCAGGGAGATCTGAAGGGTGCTCGAGCCGCGTTCGAAAAAATTACGCAGATCGATCCGAAGAACGTCGATGGCTGGGTGAATCTTGGCCGTGTGGCTGTGCAGGAAGGCGACATGGAGCGGGCGCGCGTTGTACTGGAGAAAGCGCTTGCACTACAACCGACACTTGCGCGAGCCAATTATTTCTATGCACGCGTTCTTCGCAATGACGGCAACTACGACGAAGCTGCCAAGCGGCTTCATGTGGTGCTTGATCAGTATCCGCGGGACCGGGTCGTACGCAATGATCTGGGCCGTACGCTCTTCCTTCAGCACAAGTATGCGGATGCCATTAAAGAATTTGAGGCCACGCTGGGAATCGATCCCGAAGACCTGCAAGCGCATTACAACCTGATGCTGTGCTACCAGGGACTGGGCGACGAAACGAATTCGCAGCTTCACCGAGCGTTGTACATGCGCTTCAAGGCCGATGAAGCCTCGCAGGCAATCACGGGGGCATACCGGTTGAAGCATCCGGAAGACAACGTGGAGCGTCAGTCGGTGCACGAGCACCTCTCGGCACCGCTTGGTCCGGAACGCACGAAGCCGCTACCGCCGACGGAACAAGCTTCGCATTCGCAGCCGAAGAAGACGGCTCGGGCAGTCGGCGACGTTGCTGCGGGTCCAGGAAAGTAATGTCTTTCAAACTTCAGGGAATTTCTTGCCTAATGAATAGACGGTTTTTAGCGAAGTGTTTTGGCTTTGCGGCTGCGGTTCTAGTTTGCGCGAATTTCGTACAGGCGCAATCCGCCCTTGGCGTTCACTTTAGCGATATCACGCAGCAGGTCGGGCGTTCGCTTTGTCCACAACAACGGCGCGTTTGGGAAGAAGTATCTGCCGGAAACACTCGGTCCGGGCTGTGCGTTCATCGACTACGATAACGACGGTTATCCCGACATCATCATGGTAAACGGCGCGGATTGGGCGGGCCATCCGAAGGCGGGCAAGACCACGCCCAAGCTGTATCACAATAACGGCAACGGAACCTTCACGGATGTAACGGCGAAGGCTGGACTCGCGATGAGCCTGTACGGCCTCGGAGTAACGGTCGGCGACTACGACAACGACGGATACGACGACCTGTTCATCACCGCGCTCGGACAAAATCACCTGTTTCACAACAATCACAATGGGACGTTCACAGATGTGACGAAGCAGGCAGGCTTATGGGGTCCGAATGAGTTCAGCACGTCTGCAGCATTCTTTGACTACGATCGCGACGGCAAGCTGGATCTGGTAGTCGGAAATTATGTGCAGTGGTCCGTGGAAGGCGACCTGACCTGCACGCTGGATGGAACCCACAAATCGTACTGCACGCCCGAGTCTTATAAGGGTTCGTCGGTCCGACTCTGGCACAACCTGGGAAACGGCCGCTTCGAAGATGCGACAGCAAAAGCGAAGCTCTACGATCCGACTTCAAAGACGCTGGGAATTGCGCTCGTCGATTACAACGGCGACGGCTGGCCGGACCTGCTGATGGCCAACGATACGCAGCCGAACAAGCTCTACGTGAACAACGGCAACGGCACGTTCACCGAAAAGGGCGTGCAGGCCGGAATCGCCTATAGCGAAGATGGAGTGGCACGCGCGGGAATGGGTATCGACGCAGCTGATTACGACCGTTCCGGACGCCCCAGCGTGGTGATCAGCAATTTTTCGAACCAGATGATGTCGCTCTACCACAACGAAGGTAAAGGACTGTTCGTCGACGAAGCTCCGCGCTCCGAAGTTGGACGCGACAGCCTGCTCACGCTCGGTTTCAGTTGCTTCTTCTTCGACTACGACAATGATGGCTGGCCGGATATTTTCGTCGCCAACGGTCATATTGAGGACGACATCGAGAAGATTCAAAAGCGCATCAAGTATCGCCAACCACCGCACCTGTTTCGAAATCTTGATGGACATGGATTTCAGGAAGTGAACGCGCAGATGGGAGCGGCCTTCGATACGCCGCGGGTGGCACGTGGCGCCGCTGTCGCTGATGTCAATAACGATGGATATCTCGACTTGTTGCTGATGACGAACAACGGTCCGGCCGTGCTCTTCCGCAATGATGGTGGAACGAATCAGAGCGTGCGGGTGAAGCTGGTGGGTACAAAGTCGAATCGAGACGGCATTGGTGCAGTCGTGCGCATTGCTGCTGGAAATGAAAAGCAGTGGCAGATGTTACACAGCGGCGGCTATCTGTCGCAGAGCGAACTGGTCCTGACGTTTGGTCTTGGAAACAAAAGCCGGGTGAGCGCGATGGAAGTCGCATGGCCGAGCGGCCAGGTGGATCGGTTAACGAACGTGGATGCAGGCCAGACGATTACCGTGCAGGAAGGGAAAGGAATCGTCAGCAGTCGGAAGTATGGGAGCCGTCTTCGGGTGGGGATCGCTGCCGCAAAATAGGAGTCTCTTATCCCGTCCTTCGCTTGCGCTTTCCGTGGCTATCTCCTAGCCCGTACAATATTGATTCGCACGCCCATGAAAATTCTCCTTCGTCTTACTACCGTTTTTCTTTTACTCGCGGCTGCCGTTACGTTCCTCGCGGGTGCACCTTCACAAAAATCAGAGGCGGCAAAGACCGTTTCGAACGCCGATCGCGACGAGGCAGTTCGCCTGAACAATCTGGGCACAGCCTACGTGAATCAGCAGGTCTTCGAGAAAGCCTCAACCTACTTTCACCAGGCGGTACAGGCCGATCCGAACCTGGTCTTTGCCCGGTTGAACGAGGGGATTGCGCTGGCGAATGCGCAGAAGACGGAAGAGGCGAAAGCGGCTTTCGAAGAGGTGGTAAAGCGCGAACCGGAGAATCCGCGCGGCTGGTACAACCTGGGGTTGCTGGAAAAGAGCATTGGAGACGGCAAGGCGTCGATTGAGGCTTTTCAAAAGGCGAGCCAGTTGGCGCCGAACGATCCTGATGCAGCGTACTTTCTTGGTATGGCGCTGTTGCAAGATGGGCAGAACGAAGCCGCCGTCCCAGTTTTTCAACGTGTGCTGAAGCTGAATCCATTTCATGCGTCAGCTGAATTCGGATTGGCACGCGCGTACCGCAATCTTGGCCAGATGGACCAGGCGAAAATTCACCAGGTCAGCTTCGACCACATCCGCAAGGCGAAGCTGGGAGCACCCATCACTTTGGCGTATGGCGATCAAGGGCCCTTGTCGCTGGTGGTGACGGTGAGCGGCGCGGAAGGAGAAGCCGGGGCGGCGATTCCAGTGAAGTTTGTGGATTCGACTTTGGCGGCTGGTTTGAACGGAGCGGTATCGACGAGCAAGGCTCTGGGAAGCGGAGCTTGCTTTTTCGAGGCTGACAAGGACGGCAAGCCTGTTTTGCTGCTGACGCACGGTCCGAGTGGAAAAATCGCGCTGTTTCGTAATCTTGGTAATGGAAAATTCGGTGACATCACTTCGACGTCGGGCATAACCGATCTCGACGGCGCAGTTTCTTGTGCGGCGTCTGATTATGACAATGACGAGTTCACCGACATCGCGATCGGATACGCGGATCACATCGCGCTCTGGCACAACGAGCACAATGGCACATTCAAGAACGTCACCGAGGCGGCCGGACTCAGACTGCCACTGAAGAATGTTGCGAGTCTGACGTGGATCGACTACGACCACGATAACGATACCGATCTGTACATTTCTTCGGCGGATGGCGCCAGCGTGCTGATGCGCAACAACGGTAATGGCACATTCACCGATGTGACCACGGAAACCGGGATGAGCGGAGATGGTCCGCGATTTAGCGCGGTTGGATCGGACTTCAATAACGATCGTGCCGTGGACTTTGTGGTTGCGGGTAAAAATGCGCAGGTGTTGTTGAATCCACGCGAGGGCAAGTTCCCGTCGCTGGAAGGTGCACCACAAATTAAGGATGCAGTCGGAGTCGCCGTTCTCGATTTCAATAAAGACGGTTGGATGGATCTGGCGTTCACGCATAGCACGGCTCCGGCTCTGACGCTGTGGCGGAATGTCGATGGAAAAAAGTTGGAACAGGTGCCGTTGCCGGATCTGCATTGGAAGCGTGCCTGGGGCATTGCGCCGATCGATTACGACAACGACGGCTACATCGACCTGGTTGCTGTCGGCGAGAACGCGAGCGGCAAAGCTGAGATCAAGCTGTTGCGAAATCTCGGTACGAAGGGATTTGCGGACGTTACGGCAGAGGTCGGGCTCGACAAGATATCGCTCAAAGATCCGAGCGCGGTGGTGGTGGCGGACTACGACGGAGACGGTGCGGCCGATCTGCTGATCACAAGCAAGAGCGGTTTCAACCTGCTGCTGCGCAATGAGGGCGGAACGGCGAACAATTCACTGCGCCTCGCGCTCAAAGGCCTGAACGACAACAAAAGCGGGATCGGGACGAAGGTCGAGGTATTTGCCGGCGGGCACTCGCAGAAGTTCGAACTGACGGGCGCCGGTTATCTAGGGCAGAGCAATGTCGACATTATCGCTGGTCTAGGCAAGTCGAAACAGGCCGACGTGGTGCGCATGTTATGGCCGAGTGGCGTGATCCAGGACGAGATTGAAGTCGCGTCCAATAAGCCGGCGAACATTCTAGAACTCGACCGGCGCGGCAGTTCGTGTCCGGTGCTGTTCGCGTGGAATGGCGAGCGTTATCAGTTCATCACCGACATGATTGGCGCAGGCGTGGTCGGGCATTGGGTAGGGCCGAATCAGCGCGATATTCCGAATCCGCAGGAATACGTCAAGGTCGATAGCTCGATTGCGAAGATACGAAACGGCAAGCTGAGCTTCCGCTTCATGGAGCCGATGGAAGAAGTGGTCTACGTGGATCAGTTGCGTCTGCTGGCCGTGGACCACCCAGCGAATTACAGCGTCAACTCGAATCAATCGTTTCTATCAAATCCGCCTTATCCGAATTTCAAACTCGTGCCCAGTCGCGTGTCCGACCTGCGACCGGTGGCAGGGGCGTGGGATAACGAAGGACGAGATGTCGCGCCGCAACTGGCCAAGGTCGATCATCAGTTTGTGAACGATCTGAAGGTGCTGCAATTCGCGGGCTTCACTGATCCGCATACGCTTACGCTGGATCTGGGCGAAGCATATAAGGGCGGTACGCTGCGCCTGCTGCTGAATGGATACGTCGAGTATTTCTCGGCGACTTCGCTCTACGCGGCGCACCAGGCGGGACTGGATCCGGTGTCGCCGTATATCGAAGCGCAAGATGCGAGCGGGAAATGGGTTCGGGTTCTCAACGAGATGGGATTCCCAGCAGGATTGCCGCGCGCGATGGTTGCGGATTTGAGCGGAAAGCTGCCGATCGGCGCAACGCGCGTGCGCATCGGCACCAATCTGCAAATCTATTGGGACCAGATCCTGGTGGACCGCACGACGAATGCGGCTCCGATGAGGATGAACGAAGTTCCGCTGGCGAGCGCTCGCATGGGCTTCCACGGATATCCGCGCGATGTGATCGGTAAAGATCCGGGTGATCACTGGTATGTATACGAAGATGTGAGCGCCACCGGGCCGTTCGTCCACCAGGCCGGGCAGTACACACGGCCGGGGGATGTGACGCAACTGATCAAGGACGTGGATGACCGCTTCGTGGTGTTCGGCACTGGAGACGAGGTGCAGGTGGATTTCGATCCGTCACATCTACCCACGCTGCCCGCGGGCTGGGTACGCGATTATTTCTTCTTTGCCGACGGCTACGAAAAAGACATGGACTTCTACGCCGCCGATGGTCTGACGGTGGAACCGTTGCCGTATCGCGCGATGGGAAGCTATCCATACGCCGAAGACAAGAGCTATCCGTACGACGCGGAGCATTTGAAGTATCTGCTCGACTACAACACCCGCTTCTTCGCAGGCGACGAGCGAACGGACTACCGTTTCCACTACAAGAGCGCTGCGCCAGCGTCGAACGGCGGACAGCAGTAGTAACGCCGTGCGAGACCATCTTGACCTGCCGCCCACGATCCAAGAACGGGGTCGTGGTGACACTCGTGCGTACCCTTCCCTCCTGCACTTGACCAAACTTTTTGCAGAGGGAGAGATACATCGCGGCGCGAAGTATTGCCGCAGCTGAACTCAGTCGGGATAGGGCATTCCGGGCTTAACAATGCGGATCATGTGATCGTGGAAGGTCGCTTGGCCATTGGCCAGTTTGATTTCAGGCATGTGGCAACTTGTGCAGTTATTTTTCTGAACCGGGCACGCCCTGGCGGTAGCCTGACGGCTTGGCGCAGCGGTTGCGCCATTCAGCGCATGGCACGCCAGACACTTTGTGTCATAAGCGGCACTCTCCGTCGCTAGGTTTTTATGGGGATCATGGCAGGCGATGCAACTGATGCGCGGATCGGTTCCGCTGAAGCATTTGCTGTTGGCTAGTCGATAGGGCGCGAAACGCACGGTGGGTTCACCGCGCGCGGGGCCGCGAATGACCGTCTCCCAAGTGCGGTGGCATTGTCCGCAGAAATCCGACAGGTCTTCGGAGGTGAGTTTTCGCAGACTCGGCGGAGCGGTTTCAATGCCTTTGCCCTGAAGGGCTGAAACCATGTGCGAAGTAGCCCCTACGTGACAATGTTCGCACGTAACGCCGGGCTCAAGAGAGCCGAGAGTCAGCAGTTGTCCATCCTTGGTGGCGTTGGTGGAGTGGCAATCAAAGCAGGCTACCGGTTCGTTCGGGGGGAGCCTTCTGCCTACCGCCTGGTCGAGAGTTTTCGGAGTGATTTCGGAATCGCCGATGGTGATCCCGAGTCCGCCAAGGGATGGGTAGTAGCTTACTAGGCTTTCGTAGTAGACGCCTTCTCGCTCAAATACCCAGGTCTGCGCGCCGTTGCCGAAAATCCAGCGGATCGGTAGGGTTATGGTTTGAATTCCGTCGGACACGGAATAGGTGCTTTGGCGATTCCTGGTCTCGACGAGGTAGGTGTAGCCAAATTTCTGGAACGTGAGCCTTGGTTGGGAATCAAGGGTTGGGTCCGTGCCCGGGAGTTGCAGCGCGCGTCCCATGGCGGTGAGTGGTTGCATGTGTGCTTGCGACTCATGGCAATGTGCGCAGGCAGCGGCAAGATCCTGCGCCTGTTTCTGCTCGGCCAAAACGGTGTTGGCGGCAAGTAACAAGGCCAAAGCCAAAGCTGCGACGAGTTGGCTAGGGATGCGCAAGCCCGTTAGCACCATTCTGTGTCATTTGCAGGCAGAGCGTTCGTTCCCGTCGAGCATCGTCATCGCGTCCGGACTTCGAGTACGCCTTCGCCAAAGCGATGTGAACCTCGAGGTTACCAGGGTCCAGCTTAAGTGCGCTCTGTAAGCGCTCGATGCCTCCGGCGATGTCACCAGTGTCCAGCAATGCCCGGCCGAGCATCAGTTGCGATACGGCCCTTTCTGGTTCTTCCTGGGCAACGCGCCTTGCATACGGCAGCGCTTCGTCTGGCCGGTGTTGCATCAGCAGTGACCACGCAAGCATAGCCCGCGCGTCCTTGTTGTCAGGTGCAACCTCCAACTCTTTTTTGAATTGCGGTGTGGCTGCTTCCGGACCGAAGGCGGACAGCAAATTTCCATAAAGAAAGTGGGCATTTCGCGCGGTGGGGAAGCGCTGGAACAAATCATTGAACGCTCGCTGCGCATCTTCTTGATCGCCTTGCATGAACCTGAACGTCGCATCGCCCACGGCAGTCAAGAGCTCCTGCTGATCGCCCGAGACGTCTTTGGGCAGGAGTGGAATGTGGAGTCCCGCGAGTCCAATGCCCACCAGCAGCTCAGGACTGGATATCTTGTGTTCCGCGAAGGCCGAATAAACTTTCAGTGCGTCTGAAAAGTTTCCCAATCGCGCCATCAGCATGGCTTCGTGATAATGCAGGATCTGTTCCTGGCGTGCATCACCGGCTGCGCCGGAAGCGAGTCCCTTGCGTATGTCCGCGAGCGACAGGGGATAGTCGCCCATTTCAAATTCGCAGAGTCCTCGCAGCGCCAGAGCCGGCGCCGATGCGGGATTCAAAGCGAGGAGATGTGAAAAGGCGTCGGACGCAGAAGCATAAGCTGCAGAGGCATATTGCAGCAATCCGAGAGACCACCAGCCGTCCTCCCATTTAGGGTTGAGCTGCAAGGCTTGTGTGTAAAGTTCCGTGGCACGCGGATTATCTTCTACATCGCGGGCGGCAGCCGCCTCGGCAGCAATCTCCTCAAACGAGGGCGAGCCGTTTTGGGCGGCGAGTTTGCCGAATGGAACGACAACAACAAGAAGGAGTAAGCACGCCCAAGCCTGGGTTCCGCCCTTACTCAAATGGCAGGATCGCTTCATCACGACAGGAGACCGCAATCTTAACACGAGTATTTATGGCGCTGGATGGACTGTTTGAAGTGCTGCGGGCAGGCTTATATTCGCCCCTCCGGGGCTCGGTGAGATTTCTTTTTACTTACCCAGCGCTCACGCGCTGGGCTCACGAATAGCGCCGCTCTGCGGCTCGGAAGGCGGTGAGGCTTGGCATCAGGAGAGCTTGTCCGCTGGGGCGGACGGTCCGTCAGTGTAGGGCTCCCTCCGCTCGGGATGACAGTTCTCGCTGGCGCTCGAACTGAAATGGACAGGCGGGGATCGCCCGTCCTAACTGGCCACTAACCACTGGCCACAGCTTCTAGTGGTGTCCTGCGTATTTTTCGCCGGCATCGATCGCCACTTTCAGATAGTTCTCTTTGGGCGGGAGCGGGCACGTTGCGTAGGGCGTGAAGCCGCAAGGGGGTGTGTACGCCTTGTTGAAGTCGAGGGTGACTTTGCCGTCTTTGGCTGCGTTGGCGTAGAGGAAGCGTCCAGCGGGATAGGTTTCATTGCCGCTGGTGAGATCTTTCAGGATGAAGAAGTACTCGTGCGGATCGTCCTCGATCAGGACAGAGAGTCGCGACTTGGTACCGTTGACCGTGAATTCTACGTACCCGGGACTTGTCATCTCGACGCTCTCACCGAGAACGGTTGGAATCGCCAATTTCTTGGGATTGTCGAACGGAACGAAGGTGCCGGAGACGCGATAGGAGTCCTGAATCGGAAAATACTGCAATCCCTGGAATTCTCGCGCCCGATCGCTATTCGTATCTTTCACGCGGATTCCCACGCGCTTGTTGCGCTTAATCACATGCATGCGGAGATCGCCGAGTTCGAGGACGGTGGGCTTCTCGCTCTCGTCGGTCTCGAGTTTCATTTCCGTTACCGGTTTGCCATTGGCCTTGAGATCGGATCCGGGGAGCGCCTTCACGGTGACGACGCCATCTTTAAGCTCAAAAACTCCCGCTTGATCCGCGGCTTTGGCGTGGGGCAGCAACACCGTATCGTTAGCGTTGGAGCCGAACTGGTTCGGGCCTTCCTTCAACCAGAACAATCCAACCAAAGGGAGCCAATTCTCTTTCAGGCTGGCTACGCGCTGCGCACGCCACTTCATGATTTCGGCCTGATAGGTGGAATCTTTTTTGGCGTCAGCTGCGAAAGCAATTCCTGCTTGCAGAATAAGCAGTAGCAATGGTGCGCCTAACAGTCTGTAGCGTTGCATGGGACCCCCCTAGTCTGAACTGCGCCAATGTCTCAGCATAGGTATCGTAGCAAAAGCGAAAAATTCTTCGCCGAAATTCCGTGAGCCCGAATCAAACCCGTGGCGTAAGATCGGTTGGGCTATTGAACAATAAATTTTGGAGGAATCATGGTACGCAAAGGAAACGCCGTCTGGACTGGCGGCTTGAAAGATGGAAAGGGAACGGTTTCGACTGCAAGCGGCGTGCTCAAGGATACGCAATATTCGTTTTCGACACGCTTCGAAAATGGAGTGGGAACGAATCCGGAAGAACTGCTGGCAGCCGCGCACGCGGGCTGCTTCTCGATGGCGTTGTCGGCGCAACTCGGGAACGCAGGACTGACGGCGGAACGGATTGCCACGGAAGCGGCAGTTACCCTGGACAAGGTAGATGGCGGGTTTGGGATCACCCAGGTACAGCTGACGGTGACGGCAAAAATCCCCGGCGCGAGCGCGGAAGCCTTCCAGAAGGCCGCAGACGCAGCCAAGGCCGGCTGCCCGGTTTCTAAGCTGTTCAACACCAAGATCACGATGGACGCGAAGCTGGTATAGCCGAAGTGATCAGTGGATAGTGGTTAGTGGCTAGCCGGACGCGGCTAGCCACTCTGTATTTTTGGGGTCTTTGCTTAGTGACAACTACCATTTGTGTCCCGCCATCTCAAGGTAAGTACATTGGGATACCGCATTGAAAATTGTCATATTTGGTCTCAC
Source organism: Terriglobia bacterium (assembly GCA_963826275.1). Lineage (GTDB taxonomy): Bacteria > Acidobacteriota > Terriglobia > Terriglobales > Acidobacteriaceae > JAJPJE01. Next base: position 36,061 of record CAWGWI010000019.1, read on the forward strand.
GATTTCCTCGTCATGGGGTAATGGGCACGCGACTCCATATCGAGCGATTCTGCGGGCGTTGCGGCGGATGGGGCACCACATTACTTTCTATGAGAAAGACGTCCCCTACTACGCGTCGCATCGAGATTTTGCGAGCTGCGATTTCTGCGACCTGGTTCTCTATCGCGACTGGGAAGAGATTCGCGGGCAAGCGATGATCGATGCGCGCGATGCTGATGTGGTTATGCACGCGAGTTATTGTCCCGACGGGGCGCAGATGATCGATGAACTCGCGGATGCCGGCTGCGAGTTGCACGTGTTCTACGACCTCGACACTCCGATCACGCTCGCGAATTTGACGACAGGTGCTTTCGACTACCTGCGCCGCGACCAGATTCCACGGTTCGATCTGTATCTATCTTTCACCGGCGGCAAGATCCTTGATGAACTCGAACAGCAGTGGGGAGCGCAACGCGCCCGGCCACTCTATGGCTGCGTAGATCCGGACGTGTACGCGCGTGTACCAAAACAGCAAGAGTTCCGCTGTCTGCTCAGCTATATGGGCACATACGCGCAGGACCGGCAGGAAAAACTCAATCAATTGTTGCTGAAACCCGCGCTGCAACTTCCAGAAGAGAAGTTCGTGCTGGCGGGCTCGTTGTATCCCCATGAGTGGAGATGGCCCGCGAACGTGCGTTACTTCGACCACGTCACGCCGGAGCTGCATCCAGCGTTGTATTCGAGTTCGACATTCACGCTGAACATTACTCGGGGCGACATGGCGCGAAGCGGTTACTGTCCGTCAGGAAGATTTTTCGAGGCTGCGGCCTGCGGAACGCCGATTATCAGTGACTGGTTCGAAGGCCTGGACAGTTTCTTCGAGCTAAGCGAAGAGGTTGCGGTAGTCAACGACGCTCGACAGATGCTCGCGGCGCTGGAAATGCCGGAGTGCGAGCGCACCACCATGTCGGGACGCGCTCGGGAGCGAACGCTGACGGAACACAGCGGAGAACGACGGGCGGCGCAGTTATTAGGATTTCTGGAGGAAGCGAGAGCACGCAAGCGTAGTGCGGACTCGCGCTTGATTGGACTGGAGACAGCATCATGATCGGAATTATTCCCGCGGCGGGAGCGGGTCAGCGCATACAGCCTCTGGGTTGTTCGAAGGAACTGCTGCCGGTGGGATCACGTGTCATCGACGGCATCGAACGGCCGAAGGCCGTGATGGAGTACCTGGTGGAGCGCATGATCGCGGCGGGCGCCGATCAAATCTGCATGGTGATTTCCGGTGAGAAGACGGACATCGTCCGCTACTTCGCCGAGCGCGACTATGCAGCCGAAATCTTTTATGCGATCCAGAATCAGCCGCGCGGATTGTGCGATGCCCTGTTTCGAGCGGAACCATTCGCGCGAACACACGGCGAAGTGCTGATCGGTCTGCCGGACACAATCTGGTTTCCGGAGAATGCCTATCGAACCAGCCTCGATCTTCAGCCACGAGCGGATGTGAACCTGGTTTGTTTTCCGGTAAGCGATGCCTCGGCTTTCGACTCGGTAGTCAGCGATGATAGCGGTTACGTGCGCCGCGTGGACGTGAAAGCGCAAGACTATGAGTCATTGTGGATCTGGGGAGCGGTCGTGACTACTGGAGCCGCCTTCCGCGATCTGAAGCTTTTGTGGGAGTCACGTCACCGGAAGGACGAGTTTCTTGGATACCTGCTGAACGCGTACATCGCTGCTGGAAACTCGGTGCGGGCATCGCATGTGGGCGAGGTGTATATGGATGTGGGTACGCTGGCGGGCTATCACGCGGCCCAGGACTTTCTGAGGGCGCTAAATCCATACACGCCTGAACAGCGCCGGGTCGCCTGAACCTCAGTGATGGATGTCGACGGGCGGAACGAGGGCGCCAGACGAACTTTCATCTGTTTTCTTTATCTTTCTATCTTTCGCAGGCAAGTGTTTCTCGAAACCTATGTTCGCGCGCTGGTGCGTTTCTGGTCAGGTTTCCAGACATAGAAGTGGTCGTCATCACTGGAAGTCTCAATCACCAAATTCCGCTGCTTGGTGGCTCGATTCAGGGCTGACCGGATATTCGCCATAGAGTCCGGCAGTTCAGATATGCGGATCTTGAGCGCCCTTCCCGTCTCCAATTCCTCGATGTCCTGCAGCAACTGAGCCACAATCGCGTGGTGCTTCCCTTTGCGACCCTGGGGAAGATCGTTCTGGGAAATATTCTTAGAGGCCATCCACCTGCCACCGTTCTTTGGAATTGTAGCCATAACGCTTCAATCGACCTCCTTAACGGCTCCCTAATGGCACTGTATTCATAGCTTATCCTATCATTAAACTATCGCAGTCGACGCGCGACCGTTCCCAAAGCAAACGATCACCTTGCATTAACGTGGATCTATCACCAAATAAAAGACTTAACCCGTATCAAATGATTACGAGTATGTTCTAGGCAGGGGTGATTTTGATGAGCTTCACCAGGATCGAAAAGGTTCCCATTTCAGAACTGACTGACAAAGGCTTACTGCCTGACGCTACTCCACTGCGTCCAGTAGTGCTTGTCGTGGACGATGAGCCGATCATCGCGGACACGATTGTTGCGATTCTCAATATCAAAGGTTTTGCAGCGAGCGCTGCGTATGACGGGGAGACAGCCTTAGAGATGGCTCTTCTCATTCCTCCGGCGCTGCTGATCACAGATGTTGCTATGCCGGGAATGAGCGGAATTGAATTGGCGATTGATGTGACGAAAGCCATTCCCGATTGCCGCATACTTCTGTTTTCCGGCCAAGAGGTTACGCACGATCTATTGAGAGACGCAAAGGCTGATGGCTATGAGTTCGTCTTGCTTCCGAAGCCTGTACACCCAAAAGATTTACTAGTTGAGATCTCAAGTGCAGGTGTGAACGCTCCTACCGAGAGTACCGGGCGCGGAACTCCAGCGTGTTCAAACTAACGCGACCCATGAACCAGAGAAGCGTACCGAACGTAGAGAGGTGAGGCGAGGCGATGATATTCGCTATCCGCCGAGCTGCGTTGTCTGTGTGCGCAGGTTGTCGCGAATCTCGCGATTGATGCGTGCAGCGTCGCGAGAGGCGTTGTCGATCAATTCGAGCCAGCGTTTTCCATTTTCGTCGAGATTGCACTGTGCGAGCAGATATGAAGCTTGCATGATGGTTTCGATGGAATTGCTCAAGTCGTGGGCTAGGGTGCGGAGCCTACTATTGGTTTCGACAGCGCTATTCGAAGCTTCCATGGTCATCGATGCGAGCCCTTCCGCTCTGATCTAGTGTACAACCCCAATTTTTTGGGGCAGTAAGTCGAAGACGAACCGTGAGACGGAGCGCGCGAGAGCAATAACCCTTTCTGTTTGAAGCAGATTCCCCGCAAAATGTTGTTTCCTGAGCTGCTTTTTTCGAAGCAGCGAGGGAGAACTGCGCCCCGGTGAACCTCGGTTCGTCTACTTGGGGACGGGCCAAACCGGCCTCTAGTGCAGCTACTTAGTCGTTCTACTCTGAATTGCTAAGGCTCGGTCTAGGGTGAAGTAGCTAGACCACCTACGGCCTTCCTCGGAATCAATTCTGCTGCCCAGCCACATAGACTTCACGCATGTTCACGTTCAATTCACCTGTAGCTAGCCACAGCCAAGGCCGGATTTCGAGCGTGCCCCCCAGAACGAATACCCGGAGGTACGAATGCGTAAAGTATGGTTCCCAGCTGCGGTTGCAGCAATTCTCTTTATTACGGCGTTAAATGCGCTGGCCGGAAATGTAGTAGCTCCAAGCACTACGTTATCAGCAGAAACTGGCAATAATACAAGTACAGCAGATTCCTTCCAGGGGTGGTCCGACGGAAATGAAGCGGCCACCAACGTAAGTAAAGTTGATACACGTAGCTCTTCTTTATCCTGGCGCCAGCACCAAGATTTTCGCTCACTTCATGGCATGGTTCGGCGGGAGTAGCCACCTCGATGTGGGTTACAACTCAGCTGATCCCAATCAGGTCACGAAGCAAGTTGAAGACATGATGAGCCGCGGAATCCAGGGCACGATCATCGACTGGTACGGCCAGAAAGGCTCGAAAGAAGACATCACGACGCAAAACATGATGCAGGCGGCGGAAGCTCACAGCCCGTTCCTGTTCGCGGTGATGGAAGATGCGGGTGCGATACGCGGATGCAGTTCCTGCCAGGGGCCGCTCATCAGCGATCTAACGTACGCGTACAACAAGTACGAGCAATCGCCTGCGTATTTCCGCATTAACGGCCGGCCGGTGGTCTTTTTCTTTGACACACAAACCCTGCCGGGAGTGAACCTGGCGGCAGCCCGCGCAGCCGTTCCTGGCAACCCGATCTTCATCATTAAAGATGCGAGCGGTTTCACCATGGCCGGAGCAGATGGAGCGTATAGCTGGGTTACCGATACGTTCAACAACAGCAACTGGGGTCAGAACTATCTCGACTATTTCTATAAGACGGGACTCACCAACGCCTCCCGTCAGATTTTCGGTTCCACCAAGAAAGGCTTCAACGATACGAAGGCGAGTTGGAGCGCGAATCGAATTGTTCCGCAAAACTGCGGTCAGACCTGGCTGGATACCTTTGCCGAGATCGGCAAATACTACTCGGCTTCAGGGCAGCTGGAAAATCTGCAGCTAGTCACCTGGAACGACTACGAAGAAGGCACCGCTCTGGAGATGGGCATCGACAATTGCGTCTCGATTGCGGGCTCGGCCTCGGCAAGCACACTGAGCTGGACCATCACCGGTGCGGAGAATACTCTCGACCACTACACGGTTTACATCTCGTCGGATGGCGAGAATCTGATGCCGGTGACGGATGTCGCGGCAGGAACTCATCAGCTGGATCTCAGCCAGTTCGGATTCCCCGCGGGAGCGTATACGGTCTATGTAAAGGCCGTCGGACGTCCTTCGATCAAGAATCACATGTCGGCGGCGATTTCCTATACCTCGACTGGGGGCGGCGGAAACACTCCGGTTGAAGGCAGCGGCACTGGAACCAGTGGCGGCGTGGCTGCGAGTTCGGGAAATGTAACTGCGGCGCCGACGTCGCTGACCGTTGCTTCGGGCAAGTCAGGAACAATGACGGTGACGCTTAGTCCATCGAGCACCTTCACCGGGACAGCTTCATTGGCTTGCAGCGGGTTACCGGCTGGAGTCAATTGCAGCTTCGCGAACAGCACGATGGCACTGGGAACGGCACCGGTATCAACTACCCTGACCATTTCAGTCGGTACTGCCACCACGGCAAGCCTGGCTCCGCATGGCGGAATGTTCGCCTTCTGGCTGCCGGGCTTAGGGTTGGGGATGGTGGTTGTGGGCAATCAGCGCCGCTCCCGCAAGTTCTGGGTTGGACTGGTGCTGCTGGTCTTGATCGCGGTGATGGCGTCGGTGGGTTGCGGAGGTGTTGGTGGCGCCGGAACAAAGACATCGACAACCACAACTGGAACGGCGGGTTCGGGGAGCGGTGGTTCAGGGACAACCACGGTAACGCCCGGAACATATCCCATCACGATCCAAGCGAGCACGGGATCGACGCAGCAGACTACGGTAGCGACCCTTGTAGTTCAGTAGAGAATCACCATAGCGTTATCAGAAAGGCGCAGGCGAACCCTGCGCCTTTTTTGCGCACGGCTTGTGCGGCTCCCCGATTTCTGTTCCATGTTTGACAGGAGCGAAACGGCCTGTACAATAAAGATGGGCGTCGAGAGACGCCCGCTTTTCTGCACGCAGACCTTCTGAGAGTATTCAGACGTCCGCAGTAGTGATAAGCCGAAGTGGCGGAACTGGCAGACGCGCATGGTTCAGGTCCATGTGCCGGCAACGGCGTGGGGGTTCGAGTCCCTTCTTCGGCACCAAGATTTTATCCCTCGTGCAATGAGCAACTTGCACGAGGGATTTCTGTTTAGCGCGGTTTTTGCGTTCGGGAGTACCGGCAGCGATCTCTAGTTTCGAGTCTGGATTGTGCTCATGCTTCCCGCGATGAAGGAATCTTCTCCCAGATCCGTCATGCTTGCTCCTGAGTCACAGAAAGTGTCAGCTATTTATTCCGGCCCTCGACAGCTTTCACTCTAACGGCTTCGGGCGGCGTCAATTTCGAGCGATCGCAGGACTCCCAGCCATTCTCACAAGCTAAGACATTGCGCTGGCGATCGGACACGGTCACTTCTTTCGATTGTTGGTCAGTCAATCGTGAATGATCGCAACTCTTCCATCCATCCCTGCAATCAGAAAAGTTGTGCTGCATCTCGGCAGTCGCCATTTCGGCCGCTTGCGTCCCGCTCAGCTTGGAACCGTCACAAGAGCCCCAGCCGTTTCGGCACGCAGTAATTCTGTTCTTGAACCTTGCGACGGCAACTTGGCTCGCCTCCGCCTGGCTGAGCTTAGAGTCGTCGCAGGAACCCCAGTCTTCCATGCAATCTGACACGTTGTGCTGGTGGCGGGACACAGCATTCGCAGCGGATTCCGTTGGAGTCAGCATCGATGGCTCGCATGGGCTCCACGCATTTCTACAATTCGTGATGTTTTGCGCGTGTTCGGCAGCCAGGACCGACTTTGCTTCTGCGTCGGTAAGTTTGGAGTGGTCGCACAATGCCCATCCGTCCATGCAGTGCGAAAGATTACGCGTATGTTCTGCGTCGGCCACACCATTCATTTCCAACTTGCTTAACTTGGATTTGTCACAGGAACTCCAACCTTCTTCACAGTTAGACAAGTTTCGTTGCTGCTCTGCCGCCCTTGCTGATTTGGCCTCAGACATACTGAGCTTAGAGTAATCACACGACTGGTAACCTCTCACGCAGTCCGAAACCTCACCGCGATGTTTACTGGCTGCCACTGCCGCGGCTTGCGACGGGGTAAGTGCGGTGTAATCGCATGTCCCCCAACCGTTCGCGCAATTTGAAAGGTTCGAGTCATGGTTAGAAGACTGCGAGAATACTGGCACGACCGAGATCGTCAGATAGATCAGTGAGAGCAGCCACAAGCGTCGCATACGGCCTCCGGTTCGTCCCCACTATGTCACCTGGGCACGAATGAAAGCTGGTCAAAACAGATCAGTGCTGGCCCAGACTGAACGATCTTCGTTTCGCGCCAAGGTTTTCGAGCCCCTTCAAATTGTGAATTCCAGGTGAGCGGTATTGCTCAGACAGCTTCATGACATCCCAGTACTGTGGGAATTGCCTCATGCACCGCAAGTGGACGCAAGAAGTAAGAGATGCGCCGTGCACGGGCAGAAGAAAAAGGTGAGAGTTTGAAGAAACTATTGTTGTTCGTTGCATTGCTCAGTTTTGCCAGCCTGGGCTGGGCGGATTCAAACCGCGAATCATCAACCGATCGGATGGATAACGCCGGTAAGGTGCTCAACGAGATCATGGCCGCACCGGATAACGGAATCCCGGAAGAAGTTCTGGAACATGCGAAGTGCGTGGCCGTTGTACCGCACATGATTAAGGGCGGCTTTGTATTTGGCGCGGAGAATGGCAGAGGCGTAGCGACATGTCGCACTGCGACCGGATGGAGCGCACCAGCGTTCTTTGCTATCACTGGCGGCAGCTGGGGATTGCAGATCGGTGTCGAGGGCGTAGACCTGGTCATGATTATCCAGAATGACAAAGGCATGCAGCAGTTGCTCGCAAGCAAGTTCCAACTCGGAGCCGATGCCTCGGCGGCTGCCGGACCAGTTGGACGCCATGCTTCGGCCGACACCAATTGGAAACTGGAAACCGAGATTCTGACCTACTCTCGCGCCAAGGGCGCTTTTGCCGGGCTCACCTTAAGCGGCGCTTCCGTGCGTCAGGACGACGATTCAATGACGGCCATTTACGGGCGCAATGTCACGACTCGGTCAGTACTACTGGGGCAAGTAGCGACACCAGCGTCAGCCGAAGCGTTCCTGAAAGCGGTCAGAGGCGCAAAGGCCGAGGCCATAGCAGAAGCTAAAAAAGAGTAACTGGTTGATAAGCGCGTTCGCACCCGAGAGGAATACCGATCTCGGGTGCCAATGGCGCCAAGAGGACAAGTGCCTGCTTGTGAGATCACGACACATCATCAATCGCAACAGAGTGAGCTATGTAGCTCAGACACGGGAATTCGCATATGTCAATCTGTACTCCTGAGTGTGTGGAATAGAGCGGCGAGTCGTGATTCGTAGGTCCCTTTCTTAAGTTCGAGCCCGCTGATCAAAGCAAGACGATCAATCCATCCAATTGGAATTCTTATTCGTGTCCCTGCCTCTGGACGTGGCGGAGGATCACGGCACGGCCTTATCTCGAACAGGAAATTCAGGGCAACACCTCCACTAGGACGAGGAGGGTTAGCCAAGAAGGAGCGGCACAGATCATGCCTCTGATTCAAGTTCTCGAAGTACTGGTTGTGGTGGGAGTCCTGCTGTGGCTGGTGAATCGCTTCATCCCAATGCAGGGGACCATCAAGTCAATTCTGAACGGCGTCGTCGTGATTGCCGTGGTTCTGTGGATTCTCAACATTTTCGGACTCTTCCATTCGCTTGCCAAGATCCACGTTGGAAGTTGATGGACCGCGGCGAAGTGTCGTGGCCACGCAAAGCAAAAAGGCAGCAAGACGTAACACAGCAGACATTCGTTTCAGGGAGACAAATTGAAAATTAAGCTGTTGTTAGCAGCAGTAATCGCACTGAGCTTGAGCGCACTAGCGCAGACGAATTCTCAAACCACCAACACTCTTGAGCCACTGGCGCCAACGCCGACATTCCACGTCACTGTGGTCAGTCGCAGTGTGCAAGCGGTCAATTACCAGCATCGCAGCGGAGCTACGAAGCTGAACTTTGCGGGAACGGATCTCATGCCTGCCGCCCACGGGCAAGCGAAGGTGGAAAGCAAGAAAGGCTACCTCGAGATCCAGGTGGAATTCGCGAACTTCGACCGGCCTACGGCTTTTGGCGGTGAATATCTCACCTACGTTCTGTGGGCAATTTCGCCGGAAGGCCGGGCACAGAACCTCGGCGAAATACTGGTGGGCAACAACCATCGCAGCAAGCTCGACGTAACCACGGATCTGCAGGCATTCGCTTTGGTCGTCACCGCGGAACCATATTATGCAGTGCGTGAGCCGAGCAACGTCGTGGTGCTGGAAAACGTCGTTCGTGCCGATACGAAGGGAACAACCGAGGCACTCAGCGCCAAACATGACTTCCTTGAACGTGGCGGCTACATCCCAACCGGCTACAAATTCGACCCCGTAATTCTGAATGCAAAGTTGCCTTTGGAGTTCTTCGAGGCGCGGAATGCGGTTCGCATCGCTCAATCAGAAGGAGCTGAGCAGTACGCCAGCGCCAGTTATCAGCACTCGGTTGAGTTAATGAACAATACCGATGAATTAGCGACAAAGGATCACATCGACCGAAAGCCGCTGATCGCTGTCGCTCGCGAGACGGTTCAGACAGCAGAAGATTCCCGCGCGATCGCAGTCAAGAAGATTGACGAGCAGCGCCAGGCAAGTGAACTTCAGGCTTCGGCAGACGCACAGGCGAAAGCGCAAGATCAGGCGAATGACGCCATCCGGCAGAAGGAAAAGGCGCAATCCGATATGGCTGCAAGTCAAGCGGCGATGGCCTCAAACCAAGCAGCATCAGCCGCGGCGGTTAGTGCGGCTCAGGCCGATGCCGATCAATCCCGGTTAGCCGCGCAGCAAGCACAGCAGAGCGCACAACAGTCGGAAAACGACAAAACAGCCATGCGCGCTCGGCTCTCCGAACAGTTGAACACGATCCTTCAGACTCGCGACAGCGCACGCGGACTCATTGTCAGCATGTCTGATGTGTTGTTCGACACCGGAAGATATTCCTTGAAGCCGGGTGCACGGGAGAAGCTGGCAAAAGTTGCTGGAATTCTGCTCGCATACCCTGGCCTCAACATCGCAGTCGGTGGCTATACGGACAATGTTGGCAGCGACAAAATGAACCAAGCGCTATCCGAAAGCCGCGCAAGCACGGTACGTGACTATCTCGTGGAACAAGGTGTGGCCGCTGATGCAGTCAGCGCGAGAGGGTTCGGCGATACCCTGCCGGTAGCCTCCAACAATAACTCTGCCGGCCGGCAGCAGAACCGAAGAGTCGAGCTTCTCGTATCCGGGGACGCCATCGGCAACCCGGCTAACGCGACAACAGGGAGCTTGCAGTAAGCAGTCAATAACGAGCACTGATTGAGGTATCACGTATGAAAGTAATTGGAATTACGACCGCCGCCGTTTTGTTTTTGATTCTTGGAATCGCTGCTTCTGCCAATGGGCAGGAGCAGCAGGGCGAAAAGCAGGATCACAACAATCAACAAGAGCATGCCCAGCAGGGCAAGCCCGAACAAGAGCATGCGCAACAGCAGCAACACCAGAATCAGGAAAAGCAGCCGCAGCATGCCCAGCAGCAACCGCAACCGAACGAGAACAAGCAGTCAGCACAGCATGCCGAGCAGCAACAGCAAAAACAGAATCAGCAACAACAGCACGCCCAGCAGCAAGAACAGCAGAACCAGAAAAAGCAGTCACAGCAGGCTGAGCAGCAACAACAAAAACAGAACCAGCAGCAACAGCACGCCCAGCAGCAAAAGCACAGAATCAGCAGCAGCACGCGCGCAGCAGCAGCAGCCTCAGCACACTCAGCAACACCAGCGCGTCGAGCAGAGCGCCTGGCAACAGCATCGCTCAGGAAACTGGCAGTCAGACCACCGCTCATGGCAGCAGCGTGGTGGCTATCACGGCTACCGCATCCCCGATGACCGGTTCCGCGGATCTTTCGGACCAGATCATGGGTTCCGAATTTACGGCCAGCCATTCCAGGTCGTGGGCGGATATCCCCGGTTCCAATACGGTGGCTATTGGTTCAGCGTTGTTGATCCGTGGCCGAACTATTGGGCGAATAACTGGTACGACACCGACGACGTTTATGTCACTTACGTCGACAACGGCTATTACCTATACAACACCAGGTATCCGTCCGTTGGGATTGCGATCAGCATCTCGCTGTAACCGCATTAATCGCGTGCAGCCTCGCGAGGGGCTGCATGCGAAGGTGAATTTTCCTGTAGGAAAGAAGGCGTGAAACATGCTCGGAACTATATTGATCGTGATTTTGATCTTGGCGCTGTGCGGTGCGTTGCCACGGTGGTCGCACAGCAGAAGCTGGGGCTACTACCCGAGTGGAGGACTGGGACTGGTCCTCTTGATCGTTGTCATTCTGCTGGTTCTCGGGCGGATCTGAACCATGCGGGATCGGCTCATATCGATGGGCGCCACACTGCAATGTGGGCGCCCGTTTTTTGTTCATGCGATCGCCCTCGCTTTTCTAGTGCTCACGTGCACTGGAGTGCTGTCCGCATACTCGGTTCTGACCCACGAAGAGATCGTAGACTTGCTGTGGGCGGATGAAATCCAGCCCCTTCTGCTGAAGCGATATCCGGGACTCTCGCAAGATCAGATCCGGGAAGCTCATGCCTATGCCTACGGAGGCGCCGTCATACAGGACCTTGGCTACTACCCTTTCGGCAATAAGGAATTCAGTGACCTAGTGCATTACGTTCGGAGCGGAGACTTCGTTCATGAACTGCTTCTGGAAAGCCAGGACGTCGATGAGTATGCCTTTGCGCTCGGAGCCTTATCGCACTATGCGGCTGACATCGCCGGCCATCCGGCTGTGAATGAATCCGTCGCGATCGAGTATCCGAAGCTACGGGCGAAATATGGCAAATCGGTTCGCTACGCCCAAGACAAGACAGCGCATTTGAAAACTGAGTTTGGATTCGACACGGTGCAGGTGGCGAAGAATCGTTACGCCTCTCAGCAATACCACGATTTCATCGGATTCCAGGTATCCAAACCTTTGTTGGAGCGCGTCTTCCCGGTTGTGTATGGAGTGGAATTGAAAGACGTGCTTACCCACGAGGATATGGCAGTCGGTTCTTACCGCTTCGCCGTCAGCCGGTTGATTCCGCAGATGACGCAAGTCGCATTGCAGACTCATAAGAAGGAGCTGATGCGCGAAACGCCAGATTTCGCAAAAAAGAAGTTCCTGTACCGCCTTTCGCGCTCTGACTATGAGAAGCAGTGGGGAAAGGATTACGTGAAACCAGGTTTCGGTACGCGCGTCTTATCAACATTCCTGAGATACATGCCGAAGGTCGGACCGTTTAAGGGGCTGGCATTCAATCATCCAACTCCGCAAACGGAAGACCTGTACATCAAGAGCATTAACACCACCGTCGATCAATATCGCTCGTTCCTTAAAGCAGTGCGTACTGATTCGATCGTCCTCCCAAATTGCGATCTCGATAGCGGTAAGGAAACCAAAGCATCTGAATACTCACTGGCTGATGATGCCTACGCAAAGCTGCTGGCGCAGTTGTCAGAACGGAAGTTCGATCGAGCGACCACGGAACTGCGCGCGAACATATTGCAGTTTTATTCCGACCTCTCATTGCCGATCGAGACGAAGAAGGATCAGGTTCGGTGGGAAGGTGTGCTTACGTCGGTTGACCAGTTAAAAACTATTTCACCGGGGCCGACTGTCGCGGTCAGCCCCGCACAGTAGAGCCGGAGCGCCGGCGAATGTGAAAGATATCCAATGAAACCCGCCCCCCGGCTAAAAGATGACTTCATTTTGAATGAAAAAGATTACCAGGTTTGCAAGGCCTGGCTTGACGAGGCAAACGCGGAAACGATCCTACATCCCTTGGGAAACCGTGAGCTCGAAGAGCAAAGACAGCACATCAAGAGCTTAATCGCCGAGTATGAGCAGAACTGGCGAAACCGAAAGCACGAACGGCTGAGAGTTCGGCTTACAGCTTTTCGGGAACAATCATCTTCCTGAAGAATTCGGATGCCCAGTTCTTGTGCTTCTGGCTGAGATGAACGTCTAGCTCGGTGAACGTCGGCAGTACGGCATTGCAGAACGGACAAGGAGCCGACTTGGGCGTCATCGCCGTGCAGTAAGCCTTCGCTCTCAACATAGCGACGACCATAGCAGAAATATCAGAGTTATATCGGTTCGCCTGAGAGGTTGCTCAGTGTCAGAGTGACTTGACAACGACGCAATCGCCAAGAGCTGCCGCCTACTTAGTGGCTACGGGCGACTTGCCACATTCCAGGCAAGCAGCTTTTGAACTCGACGTGATCATCCCGCAGAATGGGCACATTCTTAATCCACTGGTCGCGGGGGCTGTGAGCCTGCGCACGCTCCAATAGATAGTAAAAGCGAAGAACAGCGTAATCGCTGACCACAGAAAAATAACATTCGTGCTGATAACAGCCATGAGCTTTTCCTTCCTGCCAAAGCGTGCGGCGAAACTGTCCGAGAGTGTGACTTACCCGGCCGTGTTCGAAGCTCTCAAGTTGCGCCTGTGAGCAGCGCGTTTTGCTTTCACCTTGGCGAGTTCGCGTGCTGGTAACGACGAGCGGCGAATCTGGGGAGGCTTCCTGGAGACTTCGCTGATTGTTTGTTTTGGCGCCACAGGCTTGACTGCGTCAACAGCCGCTGCGACAGGGACGCCTGTCGCGACCGCGCTGTTGGTATTTGGAATAGCGGGTGTGCCCGTCGGCTATTGTGGAGCTTCCGTTTGCTTTTTCGTTTGCCACTGTTGATCTCCTTTGTGTCGGGTCCGAGGCATGAAGGCGGAAATCGCTCCACCAAACGCGCCGCACTAGAAATAGGGTAGGCGGTACATCGATAGAAATCTGGTCAATCTTGACCACTCTGGCAGTCAGGAAGAACCATTCTTTGCGGCCTTCATTCCGGAAAGGGTGAGTCTCTCCAACGTGGAAGTCATCTAAATCATGCAGTAGCTAAACTCGCCACGATTTCGGAAGCCAATCATCTCGAGTCGCACCCTTATTGATTGCTGCGCATATTCGACCATGAGCCAAGCATATGATCGAACGACCGAGCTAATCAAAGTGCTATCCCTTCTGAATCAGCTGGATGGCCGCACTATGTGCGATCCCAAACATCGTGAAAAATCTACTGCGGAGGCGAGGACAGCCGGCTCGAAATCAGGCAGGAGCTGGTACAACTCGCGCGCTCACTCTCGCTTCACCCGCGTGACTCCTGGCGACGTTCCACTTGGCCGTTCTCGTCAAGCCAACTCAACAAAGCTCGAACGCTTGTCTGGGCAAGAGCTATGCAGGAATCGGCAGCGCCGTAGTAGACGCGAATCGTGTCTCCGTCTTCAGCCATCGTGAATCCACAAGGAAACACGACATCGTGAACGTCGCCGCCTCTCTCGTAATCAGCTTCCGGTCCAAATATCCAGGAGTCGCCTCGCAACAAACACTTCTCCGGACTATCGATATCGAAAAGCGCCAATCCCAGGCGGTAAAGTGACCCGGAAGGCGTTTGACGAACGCCATGGTAAAGAACCAGCCAGCCACGAGACGTTTCTATCGGTGGGCAGGACAGACCAATCTTATTGGCATCCCACCACGCTCCGCGACGCGCTTCGAGCATGATCCTGTGACCACCCCAGTGCCGCAAGTCGGGAGAATAGGAAATCCATATGTGCGCCCCGAGCGGTTGTCATCGGCCGGTGAATCATCGCCCACAGTCCATCGATCCTGTGAGGAAGCAAAGCGGCATCTTTGTCGTCGGGCGACATAACGACACCGTATCTCTCGAACGTTCGGAAGTCTTTGGTTAAGGCCAGGGAGACTCCTGGCCCACCGCGAGAATACGAAGTGTACGCAATCGCATATTGGCTCAACTCGGGAACATAGGTCAGACGCGGATCCTCGATGCCCCAGATTTCTTCTGGATACTTGTCCGGAGCTGCCATGAGCGTGGGCTCGGGATCGATCTTCCATCCACCGATCCCATCGACAGAGCGCGCCGTGCACAGATGCGAGAGTCCGCGCCGATCTTCAACCCGGCACAGCAGCAGCGTAGTTCCATCCTCCAGCAGCGTCGCTCCCGCGTTGAAGACGCTGTTGATGCGATACGGCCAGTCCTGGCTGGTCAAGATGGGATTGGAAGGATGACGGACAAGCAATGGTGCTGTTTCGACTATTTCCAGACTAACGGGGTTCACGGGGACTCCTGGCAATTCGGTTTCGCACAATTTGGTTTGATCAAACGATGGAAGCGACGTGGCGTGTGAGTACGGGGATCTCGGTATCTTCCTCTAATAAGCGCATTTCGAGAGATGCCATCAGGAAGGCTATGCTGGACTCAGCACCTTCGTTCTCATTGACACGATCGGGATGAAGTCCATCTCGGCATCCTCCCGTGCTTGCGTCATACAGAACGACTTGCAAATCGTTGTCGCCCAGGAACCAGTTGAAAGCTATCCATGCCTCGCGACGCCAGTGTTCATCGCCGGTCACATGGAAGGCCTGCAGGCATGCGGAAACTGCGGCTCCTGCTTCTACCGGTTGCTGGTCGAAACGAGCCTTTTCGCTTCCTTTGCGATAAAACCCCTGAGATCCGATAGGAACAAAATGGCCGTTCTTCTCACAGCGTTGTTCCTCGACGAGCCAATTCAGACTTTCGAGGCCGACGGAGATCATCTCGTTGTTGTCGCTTCTCGATCCGGCCAGCAATAACGCCTGCGGCAATCTCCCGTTTGAGTACGCAAGAACATCTTCAAACCAATTCCAGCCAGGCGACTGATTGCCGTGGTAGGCATCGAGCAAGCGCTGGCTCAAGACATCTCTCGTTTTCAGCGCCGCTCTGTCACCTGGAAAACAGTTCAGGTATTCCTGCATGCCGAGCAGCGAAAAGGCACATGCCCTTGGACTATGAAAGTTCAGTACCGCGGGCACTGAAGATTCGAAGAGACGTCCTGCGGTTCCTCTGAGCGCCGAATCCTTCGATCGTCCGAGCACGGTGCCGAGAGCCCACAGGGAACGTCCGTGGCTATCTTCCGATCCTATGTCCTCCTGCCAGGCACGCTCGTAGCTCAGGAAATTCCTGAAACGGCCGGCTGACGCATTGAACGCGTGCCACAAGAATGCGATATATCGTGAGGAGAGCATTGCTGTTTCCGATACGGAAGCAGCTCCGAGTTGTTCCAGCATTACGCTCGACAATCAAAGCCCTCGCATTGTCGTCCGTCGCATAACCTTCGTGATAATTCGGAACTGAGAACACGGCGTGCTGCAATAGACCGGTGTGGTCGGTCATCCGCTCCAGATGTTCCAGGTTGATGGCAGGCAGCGTGTCCAACGTTCTTTCCATGACTCGTCCCGAGTAGACGGCCCGCGGACTCTGTCTCCGGTCGGTGCGCGCTCGCACAAACGAGCGCATGTACGACTGCGCCACTTTCTTCCAAACCATATCGCGACCGTAGAGGTAGGCGCGTTTACGCATTGCGTGACGGGCAGCTTCGTCATCCAGCAGTTCGCCCACTTTATTTCCGATTGCAGCGCTGTCGCCAAAAGGAACCAGGGTCGCCTCTTCCTTCAGCAAGGAGTTCGGTCGCGTGCCAATAGGGTGTGGAGATGATTGCCTTGCCCGCTCCTACCGCGTACGCCAGCGTGCCCGACACGGCCTGGGCTTCGTGCAGGTAAGGGGTGATGTAAATATCAGCCGACCCGACGAACTGCACCATCTCTTCCGGAGTGACAAATCGGTTGTGGAAGACGACATTGCGTTCCACTCCCAACTTTCTCGCGAGTGCCTGCAACTCAAGACGGTAACGATCTCCCTCGCGTCGTTTAAGACGAGGATGGGTTGCGCCAGCGACCACATACATTACATTCGGGTGTCGGGAAACAATGCCGGGGAGAGCCTGAATTACGGTCTCGATGCCCTTATTCGGCGATAGCAATCCGAAAGTAAGCAATACTGACTTTCCTTCGGTTTCGAAGGCGTCCTTGAAATAGTTCGGATCTCCAAAGGGGAGATCGGGAACGCCGTGAGGGATGACGTCAATCTTGTCGCTTGGGACATTAGAAGACATCTTGCAGCACCTGGGAAGATTGCGCGCTCATCACGATGAGACGATCTGACAGCGCTACAATCTCATCCATCACGCTCCGCTGATTGGCGTCTGGCTTCCGCAAGACGGTGTGCAGAGTCGTAACCACGGGCATCTGCACGCCTCGAAGCAGCCGCAAAACGTGGCTACCGGCGGGACCTCCGTAGATTCCGTACTCGTGTTGCAGGCAGACGAGATCGACATTACTGAAATTCAGGAAGTCAGCCGCTTGTTGATAGGAAGCGATATCCCCTTCGTTGAGCTCGAACCGTACGCGCGGTGGATAGTTGTACCGTGATTCGGGATCGTTCACCGGAACAGCCAACAGTCGCTCAGAGCCGAACTCGGCAGCAACCGCGTCACACAAGTCGGTGGTAAAAGTCGCGATGCCGCACTGGCGAGGCAGATAATTTCCCACGACCGCGATTCTGCTCGGAAGAGCGCCACCGCTTTTGAAGCGCAGCGGAGTGGCAAACTTCTCCTCTATGAGCAGCGGCAACACCTTTAGTCGCGCAAATGGACCGCTCGTTGAGCCAATTCCTTCCGCGGGCTTTGCCGAACTCTCGTTTATCAAACTATTTCGCTCACGCTGCATGCAATGAATCTTTCAGTGTTGCTCTCAATGCGGTCGACACTCCCATCAATACGTTCCCGTCAAACTTCTTCCGGTCTGCGTACGACTTTCCGGCGAAAAGGACCGCCTTCCAATTGCTACCCAGCTTTCATTTTGAAGGGAAGCAATCGTAAAGACTGAGCAATATTGCACTGTTTCAGCGTTGCAAATCGTGCATGCTGCATATGGAACTGCGGCAGCAATAAACGGTGAACATAAGAGCTCTCCCAGCTTCCTTTGTTTAGCAATTTTTTTCGAACGGAGTCGCGAGTATGGCCAACGCTGGCGAGACCAGGGTTACGCATCTCGGAGTCACCTACTCAACCACGGCGCTCGGGCGTCGCCCTGGCAGGCCGCTGGAGACCTGTCCTGACTGTCAGGGAAGTGGTGAGTTGTACACACGGAAGTGCAGGAACTGCAACGGACGCGGTTTGGTCGGGGGCTATACAACGTCAAAGCCCAGCGCCGAAAGATGAGGAACCCGTGATAACGAAGAAGAATGGTGCCAGCAAGAGCTCCGACCAGAGGACGCTTTCACGGGTCAAGAACGAAATGGCCAAGCCGCGCGTCACGGCGTCGGCACGGGTCCCGATTACCAGTCCAAAAGCACCTTTCGTTCAGAAAGGTTCTCTGAAACAAAGACCAGCAAAGGTTTTCCAATCACAAGAAACCGCCGTAGTCGCAGCCAATCGCGCAATTCTGAAAGAAGTTGAGCGCCTGACGGGAATGAGTCAACGTCTTAAGTTATTGGCGGACGAGCATTCCTCCGCGGCCAAGGCACTTCTTCCTATCTCCGCCAGCATTCTGGGAATTGCCACGGTACTAAAAGTCCTGGTGATCTCAAAAGCCGCCATACCACCGGTCTAAGCGCCACCAAACCGCTAGGGGCATTCCAGCGAGTCCACGCGTCCAACGATGCTAGAATCTACGCATTAGGATTCTGGGGACTCCTAAGTGATCCCGTCCAACTTCTTCTTCTTTTATGGCTACTCCTAAAACTTCGATGTTCGATCCTACTGGCTTTCTAGCCGAGGCCGGCATTGGACGAAAAATCGTCGAATTCAGGAACAAGCAGACGATCTTCTCGCAGGGAGATGCGGCCGATTCTGTCTTCTACATCCAGAAAGGCAGAGTCAGACTCAGCGTGCTTTCGGCGCGTGGCAAAGAGGCGACGTTGGCGTTACTCAACCCCGGCGAATTCCTCGGTGAAGATGCGATTCCAGCGCCGAATACGCTCAGGGTAGCGACGGCTACTACGATAACTCCGTGCACGCTCCTCAACATCGGAAGAAAAGAGATGGTTCGCGTCATCCATGACGAGCACGCATTCTCGGACGTCTTCGTCAGCTTCCTGCTTGCACGGACGATGCGAATTCAGGAAGATCTAGTCGATCAACTCTTCAATTCGAGCGAAAAGCGCCTTGCACGCGTTCTTCTGCTGCTTGCGCAGTTCGGCAAGGCTGGTAAGCCCACAACAACCATTCCAAAGATCAGTCAGGAAGCACTGGCCGAAATGATTGGTACCACACGATCCCGCGTCAGCTTCTTCATGAACCGTTTTCGCAAACTCGGATTCATTCAATACAACGGCGACATCCAGGTGCACCCTTCCCTGCTGAACATCATCCTGCACGACTAGAATCTCGCAAGCGCATTTCATTGCATGCGCTTCTTCTTTCGACACTACATGCCCTTGTACGGTTCATAAGGCACCTCAGGTACTGAGGAGTTCTTTGCGTACGGCTTGTATGGGCGCTCAGACGAAGCCGGATTATCCGAGTAGGGTTGATAGGGAAGCTCAGGAAGCGCAGGTAGTACCGTGTGATCCACTGTAGACGAAGCTGCTGGATCGGGTGGCGGCAGTTCGGGAGATTTGTTCGGGTCAGCAGGCAAGTGGGTCAAGGCGTGTGCCTCCTACTAATACGGTACGTCTTTTGCCGAGAAGGCGATGTTCACAATTGCTCAGTTCCGAGCGTAGGGGAAGCGGCCAACTCCCTGTCCTGTCCACTTGATGGCTGCTACATAGGATCACTCGAGAAGCGATGTTAGGATCGAATGACTCAGTGCCTGCATCGATCACATCAGGCCCATCCGGCAATGAAGTGGCGCGAATATCACGAATCGACTAAACACAGTATTGAATCACTGGCTCATGCGCGCCACGGTCTCGATTGGGCGAACATGCCCGACCCCTTTCGTCATTACGAAGGTGTCCCGGTCCTCGACTTGCCAGCAGATCCACCCGAGCCTCAAATGCCCGCACTCGAAGTGCTTCAGGGTGGTCTTGGCACCGCGCCCGTCAGCGACGGGCCATCGTTTCTCTCTCAGCTTCTGTTTTACTCCGCCGCGATTAGCGCGACTAAGCGCGCCTCATCCAGCGGATTCCGTTACGCACTGAGAGTGAATCCATCCTCTGGAAATCTGCACCCGACGGAGTTTCATTTCATCGCGCGCAATCTCAAAGGATGGCCAGATGGGCTGTACCACTACGATTCATCCAGGCACATGGCGGAACAACGCGGACGCGGCGATTTTGAACTGAAGTTGTCTGCTGGCCCCGCCCCGATTGTCTTCGTCCTCTCCAGTATTGCTTGGCGTGAAGCATGGAAATATGGTGAACGAGCCTATCGATATTGTCTGCACGATATGGGGCACGCCTGGCAAGCACTGACGCTCGCCGCTCGTTCACTCGGTTGCGAAAGCTTTGCGACTGGACATTTCCCCGACGATGACGTGGCGCAACTGTGTCGCCTGAACAACGATGAGTGGCCGATGCTCGTTGTTAGTCTGCATGGCAAGTCCATTCCAGTGCTCAAGGCAGAAGCCTGCGAGACAGTTTGGTTCGGTGGGCGTGCGAATACGCTTTCTGAGGAAGTCGTCTCTTACCCACTGATTGACGGGATTCATTCCGCCACGAAGCTGAGCAGTAGCGAGTGCAGCGGCATCCTTGCCGTGCCAGCGCCCATTGGCTTCGGAGAGATTAAGCTGCCCGTGCCGGCTTCATCCACTCGCAGCTTTGGCGAAGTTGCCCGAATGCGACGTTCCGCTCTCGACTTCCGGGGTGGAATGCAATCGATGTCCTTGGCGCAACTCTCGACGGTCCTTGCTGTCACCGTCCAGCCATTATTTGCCGATTTCGCCGGCACACGCTACGTCCAGCTCTATCTTTACGCCCATCGTGTTGACGGGCTGCAACCGGGCGTGTACCGGTTCTGGCAGGATCGTGCTGAGTTGGAGCAGATTGGCCGTGGCGATCAGCGCGTCGCAGCCGCGGGTCTAAGTCTTGGGCAAGACCTCGCCGGCAACGCGTGCGTTGCCTTTTCGATGATCGGCGATCTCGACCGTGCCACTCGTACCTATGGTGAGCGCGGTTATCGTTATGTGCATTTCGAAGCAGGCGCGATCGGCCAGCGAATGTATGTTGCGGCGGAATCGCTCGGCCTTGGCGCAACGGGCATCGGCGCGTTCTACGATGATCAGGTGCATCACTATCTCAACCTGACGCCCGAACAGGGACAGGTTGTCTACCACTTCGCGATAGGTTATCCAATTACCGATCCGCGCCTCGCTCTCTGACGTAACGCCGTACACTTTGCTTTCGTGAGCGAGATCAGAAGCGCGGAGAAATCTAAGTCGCAAGGACCTAGCAGTAGTTGGCCGCGCAACCTAACTATGGCCTAACTATTCACTGAAATGAAATTGCAAGTTGTTGAGAATGCGGAGCGAGCAGTCGGTTCGAAGTTAAGTCCCTTCTTCGGCACCAGCCATTTGAAGTTAACCGGTCAGCAGACGGCTACCTGTAATAACTTGTTGGTTTGAGATGCCCGCCGGAGATTTTTGGTGGGAGTCAAAAAGCCCGTCTGAGAGTGTTCCCAGAGCGCGCGAAATCCGTCAGGGATTGCAGCGCCACGAGCGGCGGTCTGCCGCGCGATGTACAATCCCCCAACTCTCCTCCTATAATGACGCGTTTTCCTAGAGACTATTGAAGGAGCTGCATCCTCATGCGATTTCCACGCATTCGTGCGCTGTTGAGTATTGTCATTGGCTTTGCCGTTCTCGCTCTTATGGCGCCCCAGATGGGTGCGCAACAACCAGCCGGCACGCAGTCGTTGCCGTACATGAATCCGTCGCTTCCGGTGGCACAGCGGGTGAAGGATCTCATCGGGCGGATGACGTTGGAAGAGAAGGTCTCGCAGATGCAGGATCACTCGCCAGCCATCCCGCGGCTGGGTGTCCCAAAGTACGACTGGTGGAACGAGGGGCTGCATGGCGTCGCATTCGCTGGATATGCCACGAATTTTCCACAAGTGATCGGAATGGCCGCCACGTGGGATACGCCGCTCGTGCATACGATGGCGCAGACCATCTCCACGGAAGCGCGCGCCAAATACAACGAGGCCATGCGGAATGATCAGCATGAAATGTTTTTCGGTCTCACCTTCTGGGCGCCGAACATCAACATTTTTCGCGATCCGCGCTGGGGACGAGGCCAGGAGACCTACGGGGAAGATCCATTTCTGACAGGTCGCATGGCCGTGGCGTTTGTCAGCGGCATGCAGGGACAGGACCCGAAGTTCCTGAAGCTGGTCTCGACACCCAAACACTACGCCGTGCACAGCGGTCCTGAGCCGCTGCGGCATGGATTCAATGTGGATGCATCACCACACGATCTTGAAGATACCTACCTGCCTGCATTCCGCGCTGCTGTTACGGAGGCAAATGCTCAGTCGGTGATGTGCGCCTATAACGCCATCGATGGCGCTCCCGCTTGTGCGAACACCATGCTGTTGCAAGACCATTTGCGCAATGCGTGGCACTTCAGCGGATATGTGGTGAGCGATTGCGCCGCAGTCGCCGATGTGAATACGGGGCATCATTACGCGGCTGACATGGCACACGCTGCCGCAGCTGCGGTAAAAGCAGGCACCGATCTCGAGTGCGGGTACGGGGAAGGGAAGGCATTCCCGGCGCTTGCCCAGGCCGTCCAGCAAAAGCTGATTACCGAGGCGGAGCTCGATGTCGCGCTGACTCGTTTGTTCCGCGCGCGCTTCAAGCTGGGCATGTTTGATCCGCCGTCGAGTTATGCGTACGGTCGAATTCCTTTCAGCGAAGTCAATTCGCCGGAGCACCGGCAGCTGTCTCTGAAGGCGGCGCGCGAATCGATGGTCCTGTTGAAGAATGACGGTGCTCTTCCCTTGAAGGCGGGAGTTGCGAGCATCGCCGTGGTCGGTCCGACAGCGGAGCTGGTGCAGTCGTTGCAGGGCAATTACAACGGTCCGCCGCCCTCGCCTGTGTATCCGCTCAATGGAATCGAGAAACGCTTCTCTCCGGCGAAGATCAACTACGCACAAGGATCGACGCTGGTCGAAGGTCTGGCGATGCCGATTGAGCACACTGCATTGCGTCCGGCCAGCGGTTCTGGTTACGGCCTGACGGGTGAGTACTTCAGCAGCAAAGACCTCAGTGGAGCGCCTGTCATCACGCGCACCGATCGCAATGTGAATTTCAACTGGGACAAGGTCATTCCAGTGGCTGGATTGCAGCGCAACAATTATTCGGTGCGCTGGAGTGGAAACTTCATCCCGCCGGCGCCGGGCCAGTACAAGATCGGAGTACGAGTCAATTACTGCTATGCCTGCGAAAACGCGGAGGGATTCCGGCTCTACCTCGATGACAAGTTGCTCGTCTCCAGCAGCAACAACGAGAAGACTCCCGAACGAGGCACGGTGATTGACGCAACCGTAAACTTCGCGGACGCGCAGCCGCATCCGATTCGCCTGGAGTACCTGCACGGAACAGGGAGCGCCGGCATCGACCTGACCTGGCAGGCGCCTGCCGATGTGCTGAAGGATGAAGCGGTGAAGGCTGCGCAGCAGTCGGATGTCATCATCGCCACAGTTGGTCTTTCTCCATCGCTGGAAGGCGAAGAAATGCCGGTGAAGCTGGAGGGCTTCAGCGGCGGCGATCGCACCAGCATTGATCTGCCGGCGGCGCAGGAAAATCTACTGAAGGCAGTGGCGGCCACGGGTAAGCCCCTGATTGTTGTCCTGCAAAATGGCAGCGCGCTGGCTGTGAACTGGGCACAGGAGCACGCCAACGCAATCCTGGAAGCGTGGTATCCGGGAGCGGAGGGGGGAACCGCGATCGCTGAAACGCTGGCGGGTGACAATAATCCGGCGGGACGGCTTCCTCTGACGTTCTATTCCTCGCTCAGACAGGTTCCGGACTTCCAGGACTACTCGATGCGCAAGCGGACGTATCGCTACTTTGATGGCAAGCCGCTTTATGGCTTCGGGTACGGGCTGAGTTACACGACGTTCGCTTACAGCAACTTGCAGGTGCCGCCTGTGGTAGCGGCCGGCAAGCCGCTGGCAGTGACTGGCGTCGTCAAGAACACGGGCACGATGGCGGGCGACGATGTGGTAGAAGTCTATCTCACGCAGCCGAAGGGTTTCGAGACGGCGGTTCGCGTACTTGCTGGATTCAAACGAATTCATTTGGGAGCGGGTGAAAGCGCGAAGGTGACGCTCACAGTTGATCCGCGCTCGTTGGGCCAGGTTGATGCGAAGGGGAATCGGGTGGTAATGCCGGGCGAGTATGTCGTCTCGCTTGGCGGCACGCAGCCGGGAGAATCTGCTGCGGTCCAAATCGGCAAATTCAAGGTGACCGGGAAAACAGTGCTTCCCAAGTAGATCGCCGAGTCGCGCGTCACCCCACCCTTACGCCAAAAGAAGGCTAGAGGGTGGGGCACCCGGCGTCACGACGTAGTGGATTGCCAAACTTCGATGCCCCAAGCAATTCCGTTACGAAGAAGCGCATAGAGCGTGTTTGTTTCAAAATACTGCTCATACCTAATTTTCTGTTCTTCCTCATGCACATACTCGATGTTGCTGCCGTGCGTCCATGTAGGTCTGCCCAACACGTTTTTCAGAGCTTCCTCGGTCATGCCGGGCCGTACATCAAGCGGAAGTTCGACATTGCCCTTCGATAGTAGTCGGCAGCGTTCATCGACCTGAATTGATGCGGCAATCTTTTCCATTGAAATCCGCCGACCGTTCCATCATTCATTTCGCCACTCATCAGCCAGAGGACGGTGCGCCCTGAGTCAGTCGGCACGTCATAACAGAGTCACGCAAGTGAGTTCGCCGCATCACCACGTCTCCAATCTCGCCACCGAGATGAGCCTTCACCTTTGTCAGCTCGGCTCTTCAAGTCTCGACATCGATGTCGGAAACGCGCAAATGGGTCACGATGTCTTCACGAACAGACCCCTTGGGAATCTTGGCCGTCGGTTCAGCTAACAGTGACGGTTCCCATAGCACATTTTTCGGCTGGAGACTTGGCTCTCACCTCCAGCGAAGTTGACGACCAGTAGAGTGCAGAACAGCGCCCATTGAGTCCGCGAATCATGCTGCAAATTCCAGACCGTGGGCTGCATCTCACCCCACCCTTACGCCAACAGAAGGCTAGAGGGTGGGGCACCCAGGGTTCCTTTTATCTCTACTGGTGCCTCAGTCCATCCACAGCGCGCTCGTGATGATACGCGGATAGTAGCGGCTGGCCTTGCCTTCGCCCGACACGATCTGATCGCAGCACGCCCAGTAGGAGCTGCCTTCCGTCTGCCATTTGACGTGAGCCGCGTCGGCTTTGCGGAAAACGTCCGCGACGCCCGAATCCTGATCCAGATGGAAGACTTTGCGCGTCACGTGCATGAAGATGGAAATCTTGCTCATCCACGAGTTGTTGCTGGTCGAGGAGAGCTTGATTCCGCCATCGGCAAACAGATTGCGGCGTTCCGGATCCAGCAACAGCTTCCGGGTGTGCGCTTTCAAGGCATCGTACATGCGCTTCTCGGAGGGGCTGCCAAACACTTGGTCCAGAGTCTTCTTCGCCCACTTCGTTTTCACGAAGTACAACGGATAGGCGCATCCCTCGACGGCAGGCAGAATGCGCGAGTCGTATCCGGGATTTCCCTTTTCGAAGATAGCTGGCAGCACTCCGTCGACCGCCTGATCGGCGACAACGCCGGCCACTTTGACTGCCAGATCTTCCGAACGTTTCTGATCCGCGCTCGCGCCTAGATCGCGGAACAACAGCGCCAGCGCTCGATAGCTTCCCCAGCTTTTTACCGCGATGTAGACGTTGTTGCGCGTCTGCGCCAGCGAGTGGTCGAGCGAGTCGTAGGTCGTGATCTCCTGGCCGCCCGCGGTCTTGGTGCTGTCGTATTGCGCAAAACCGACGTCGCCACCGCGATTGATCATGCTTTGCAAACACGCTTTGATCACGTTCTTATTGCGCTTGAGCCACTTGCTGTCGTGCGTCTTCGCCACGTAACAAGCCGCCGTCAGGATCCAGTTACAGAGTTGCTCCTGGGTCATATAGCTGAAGCAGCCCGTGAGGTTCGCGAGTTCGTAACTGCTGCGCCCCTTGGGCGAGAAGTTGTTGTGCGCGCCCATGTCGTGGCAGAAGCTCAAGCCGCCGGCTTTCTTGTCATAAGGGCGGTTCAACTGAGCTTCGTCCGGCGGCGGTGGCGCTTGCGAAGGATCGATCTGGCCGACATGCGCCGCCATTGCGACCTCGGCTTTGTAGACCTTCACCTCATCGGTGTAACTGTATTGCTTGACGAAGGTGTCGAGCAGATTTCGCACCAGCCACGGATTGTGCTCGAGCTCCCAGAACACGTGATCGACAGCGAGATCGAGAGTGTTCATCATGCAGTACTCGCCCTCGTTCACCACCCACAAGGGCTGACGATTGACGTCCAACAGCTGTGTGCTTCCGTAGTAGCTGTGGGTCGCGTGGGAAATGATGAAGCGCTGATCGTCGGAGAGCTTTGCGGCGTCGAGGTTCTTGTCGAGCGCCTCGGCCTTCGCCACCAACTGGCTCGCGCGATTCAAGGCGGTCTTCAGCACGTCCGCCAATCCTTTGTAGTAGCGCGTGTACAGATAACGCCCATCGAGCCCGTTCGTCTGGAAGCCTTCCAGATACGATCCCAGGGCGATCACCAGCCCGTACTTCTTTCCTGCCGGAACCTCAAAGCCGAATCCCGGACACGACCCGAGCAGGTGCACCGGGTTATGGCGCTCGCGAACGCCATCGCTCGCTGACCAGCGCATAAATACAAATGGCTCCGACGACGGCTTCTTTCCTTTTTCCGATGAAGTGAAATCCAATAACTCCGCCGCGCCGCCGGCTTCGCGGCGGAAGGCGAATCCCAAACGGCCCTTGCCCAGATCATCTTCGAGAATCCGCGAGCCCGGACGTGCATGATTCAGCGCGAACATAGCGGTCTTAGTGGTCTTGCCCTTGGTGTTGTCGAAAACGAGTTTGGCCACGACGGCGGGCAGCAGTCCATCGCGCATCTTCTGCTTGCCGTCTTTCGCGGGATCGGGGATGGACCCAAAAGGCGAATAGACCGTGAACGTCAATCCATCGGCGCGCCATTCGTCAGTGGCCCAGCCGTACGAGCGCTCAAATTCGCTGTCCTTGAAAGGCTCGGCGTCGGGCTTCACGTTCTGCTCTGAGGGTCCAGCCTGCTCGACCAGGAACGCGTCGGCGGCACGGTTTACTGCGCCGACGTAGAAGGGCAGGCACTTCAGGGTAGAGGTTGAGTGACGATCACCCTCCTTGAATCCGACAAAGAGCTCCTGATCTCCTGGTTGACCGATCTGCAAGCCGATGCCGCCACGAGTTCCGAAGTTCCCGCAGGTGAAGCTCATGAAGGCGCCCATGGGCGAGTGCTGAGCGTTGAAGCTGAGGTGATAGGAGAGCGGAGCACGCTTGGTCACAGTTGTTCCTCGTAAAGAAACGTTTCAGATGATACTTTGGACGAACTTGCAACTTTTACGCTGGCGGGCGAGGCGCTGTCAAGGATCGTAAGGGCAAAACGAAAAGCGAGTGTGAGGCGTATCACATTAAGGCAAGAATGGTGTGTTATAGTCCACCCCCGAATCAATTCAAACTAGTCCGGCGTGCTCAGTGATGCCGATCTCCAGAAAGTAACTTTGCAGTTTGTGAAGCAAATGTTTAGATGGGGCTCGCGTTCGACCCGATGAGCTGGCGGGCGCAATGAGGCATTCATGATCCAGAAACTGTCGATTGGCGAAAAGGTCGGTTATTCCCTCGGCGACATGGCGGCGAATTTCGTCTTCCAGGCCATGCTCGCTCTGCAGCTGGACTTCTACACCCACACATTTGGCCTAACTGCGGCGCAGGCCGGAACGCTCTTTCTCGTTGTGGGATTGGCGGTGGCGTGCCTGAATCCGATTATGGGCGTGATTGCCGATCGGACCAGTTCGAAATGGGGAAAGTTCAGGCCCTGGCTGCTATGGACCGCCGTGCCCTTTGGCATCATCGGCGTACTGACCTTCACGACGCCGAATATCAGCCCGGCGGGCAAGATCATTTATGCCTGGACGACCTACATCCTGCTTCGAGTGATCTATACCGTCAACAATGTGCCGTATGCTTCGCTCACGGCGGTCATGACCTCCGACCCGGACGAGCGGACCAGCATTTCATCGTATCGCCAAATCGCGGCCAACTCCGCCGGTTTCATCATCGCGAGCCTTGCCATCCCGATGGTCAGATTGTTCGGTCACGGCAACGATGCACGCGGTTATCAGCTCACCATGGGGCTGCTGTCAGCGGTGAGCGTGATCTTCTTCATCATTGCCTTCGCGACCACGAAAGAGCGCATCCAGCCCGATCCGCAGCAGAAGAGCTCTCTCAGCCAGGATCTCTCTGACCTGTTCAAGAACCGTCCCTGGGTGGTGCTGTTCCTGGCGACGTTGTTTTATTTCATGGCAATCCTGATCCGTGGCAATGTGATGCTGCCTTATTTCCGATTTGTGGCGGGCAATGTAGATCTATATGCGTGGTTCAACGGATTCGGATTGGCTTCCTTGCTCCTGGGGGTCGCCTGTTCCACTGCTGTTTCGGTCCGCGTGGGGAAACGTCAGCTCTTTATTGCGAGCATGGCGCTGGCGGGCATCTTCAGCCTGGCTCTAATCGTGATTTCGCCGAGCGCCACGGTTGTGATTATCGCTGTCGAAGTGCTTCGCCAATTCTCCTTCGGATTATCGGGACCAATCCTGTGGGCGATGATGGGCGATGTCGCAGATTATGGCGAGTGGAAGACCGGGCGCCGCGCCAGCGGCACGGTGACGGCTGCCGTGGTATTTGCGCTTTGGGCAGGGCTTGCGCTCGGCGGCGCAGTTGCGGGCTGGCTCTTCTCTCTCTATGGATTTGTATCCGATGCTAGTGTGCAGACAGCGCATGCGCAGGCGGGGATCCGCTTGACGGCGAGCGTTTGGGCGGGACTGGCATTCTTCGCGGTCGCGTTTTGTTTGCTCTTCTATCCCATCGGCCGGGAAACGAACCAGAAGATCGCCAACGAACTGGCGGAACGGCGAAAGACGTTCGTTTCCCAGGCGAATGCATAGCCGTTAGTCAGAAATTTCGGCAATGAGGAGTCATCTCGTGAAGACACGGAGATCGGTGTACTCGGCAGTATTGCTAGGGTTCATGGCGATGAGCCTTACGATGTCAGCCCAGCAAAAAACATTCCTGAAAGATGCTTACCAGGGATGTTTCCTTGTCGGAGCGGCGCTCAATCCCAGCGAATTCGTGGGAGAGAATCCGAGGAACTATGCACTGATCACGTCTCAGTTCAACACCATCAGTCCTGAGAATGTTCTCAAGTGGGAAGTGATTCATCCGAAGCCGGACACCTATAACTTCGCGCTGGGAGACCAGTACGTCGAGTTTGGGCAGAAGAACCACATGTTCATCATCGGACATACGCTGGTGTGGCACGCGCAAACGCCGAGGTGGGTATTTGAGGACGAGAAAGGCAATCCTCTAACTCGTGAGGCGCTTCTGCAGCGTTTGCATGATCACATACAAACGGTAGTGGGCCACTACAAGGGGAAAGTCAACGGATGGGATGTGGTTAACGAAGTTCTCAATGAGGACGGAACTCTGCGCCAGTCGCAGTGGATGAAGATCATCGGCGAGGACTACATCCAGAAAGCATTCGAATTCGCGCACGAGGCCGATCCGCAAGCGCAGCTCTATTACAACGATTACTCACTGGAAAACGAAGCGAAGCGGAAAGGCGCATTGGACCTGGTCAAGAAACTGAAAGCGAAGGGCGTGCCCATCACGGGTGTTGGCCTTCAGGACCACCTCAGTATGGACTGGCCCAGCGTTCAACAGCTCGATGCGACGATCTCTGAATTCGGCAAACTCGGCATGAAGGTCATGATCACGGAACTCGACGTCGATGTGTTGCCGGCGACCACAGGAAGTCAGACGGCCGACGTCTCGCTGAACATCGCGGCAGATCCGAAACTCAACCCGTATGCGGGCGGGCTTCCCGATGCGATGCAGCAGAAACTGGCGCAACGCTATGCAGAGTTATTCGCTACCTATGCGAAACATTGCGGCGTGGTGACCCGGGTAACTTTCTGGGGTGTCACTGACGGGGACTCCTGGAAGAACAACTGGCCGGTGAGGGGCAGAACGAACTACCCGCTGCTGTTCGATCGGAGTGCGCTGCCAAAGCCCGCATTCCAAGCTGTGATCGAGGCTGCGCCGAAGAAAACGCTGTAAAACGCCTGCAGGTTGCCGCATGGGCACCGTGCCCGCTTCTTTCTGATGTCGGAGACGGCACTGCCATGTGCCGAGGCCCGTCTTCCAAGAGGCACTAGATTCGTCCCCGGCTGATGTGTAGTAGTCCCGTTGCGTGGCATTCGTGGTTGATCGCGCGTCCTCTTCCCTGTATTCAGTTGGGACGAATTGCTAGCGCCGCTTAGACGGAGGAGTCGGTGAAAACATACAGGACGCTTCTGGTTTTTGGCCTAATTTTGCTCGGGTACCAGGCATTACTAGCGCAGGCGGACCAGCGGACTGCGACCGACGCCGAGGCCGCCTACCAGGCCAAAGATTGGTCAAAGGCTGAGCCTCTCTATGAATCACTGACGCAAACCCAGCCTGCGAATCCTCGCAACTGGTACCGCCTGGGGGTTTGTCTCGCAAAGATCGGACAGCCACAGAAGGCGATCGCAGCTTTTCAGGCTGCGCAGTCGAAAGGCGCGCCCGCTTCGATGACCGCCTACGGTAACGCGAGTGCCTACGCATCCTTGGGGCAGACCGACAAGGCGTTCGAGCAACTAGCCGAGTCCGTGAAGCAGGGCTATTCGCAGCCCGACCAGATGAGCTCAGATCCGGATCTGCAATCCTTGCGTCACGATGCTCGCTTCGACGCCTTGGTCGAGCAGGCCAGGCACAACCAAGCGCCATGTGATTATCGTGCGGAGAGCCGCCAGTTTGATTTCTGGATCGGCGATTGGAACGTGACTGCCACCCAGGGTGGCACGCCGGCAGGGGTGAGCCATATCGAGCGCGCGATCGGGAATTGCGTGATCTGGGAGAACTGGACTTCACTGGGCAACAGCGGCTACACCGGCAAGAGCTACAACGCTTACAACCCGAACCTGAAACGATGGGAACAGTTCTGGGCCGACAATGCCGGCGGGACGATTTTTTTCTACGGCACCCTCAAAGACGGCGTCATGGATTTCTACACTGACGAGATTCCACAACCTGACGGAACCAGGCTTAAGCGGCATCTACAGTTTTTCAACCAGGGTGCCGACCAGGTTCGCCAGTTTAGCCAGGGTTCGACCGATGGAGGTAAAACCTGGAAGGTCGAATACGACCTCACTTACAACCGCAAGAAGTGAGGCCGTCGGCTAGCGTTTGTTTTTGGCTGATTTCCGTTTCGTTGCTATTGGCTTGGCATCGTCGCCGAATACACGGGCAAAGATCTTGTCTACGTTGCGCAATTGCCGCCGCTGATCGAAGGCTTTTTCCAGCTGCTTCTTCGGCACTCGACCGCTGATATCGGGATCGTTCAATACCATTTCGCGGAAGTTTCCACCTTCCTTCCATGAACGCATGGCGTTCCGCTGCACGATGCGATAGGCATCTTCGCGAACTACGCCGGCCTCCACCAGGTCGAGCAGCAGTTGTCCGCTGAAGACCAGTCCTCCGGTGCTGTCGAGATTTGCCTGCATGCGTTCCGGGTAGACGAGGAGCGTATCAACCAGGTGTGTGGTCTTGTACAGCAGGTAGTCCAGCAAGATGGTGGAATCCGGCAGGATGACCCGCTCGACCGACGAATGCGAGATGTCACGCTCGTGCCAGAGCGCCACGTTTTCAAAAGCAGCCTGCGCATTGGACCGGATGACGCGTGCCAGGCCGCTGATCTGTTCGCAGGTCACCGGGTTGCGCTTGTGCGGCATGGCCGATGAGCCCTTCTGCTTTTCACTGAAATATTCTTCGGCTTCGCGAACCTCGGTGCGCTGCAGGTGGCGAACTTCGGTCGCAAACCGATCGAGTGTGCAGGCGATCACCGCCAGGGTCGCCACGTAGTTGGCATGGCGGTCTCGCTGAATCACTTGCGAAGTAATCGGCGCAACATGTAAACCCAGGCGCTCGCAAATCATCTCTTCTAAGTCAGGGTCGAGATGGGCGCCGTTGCCAACAGCCCCGGAGAATTTGCCCACGCGGAGTTCTTCGGCGGCGGCCGCAAACCGCTTCAGGTTGCGATCCATCTCGTCATAGAAGTTCGCAAGCACGAGTCCGAAGGTGATGGGTTCGGCGTGAACGCCGTGGGTGCGTCCGATCATGGGAGTATGCTGGAATTCGAGTGCCCGGCGGCGAAGCACCTCGTGCAGGCGATGCAGGTCGTCGCTGAGAATGGCCGAGGCTTCCTTGATCTGGAGGGCCTGGGCGGTGTCGACCACATCGTTAGAGGTCAGGCCGTAATGCAGCCAGCGTGCTTCGGGGCCGACTCTTTCGGCTACGGCTGTGGTGAAGGCAATTACATCGTGCCGGACCTCGGCCTCGATTTCATAAATCCGTTGCAGGTCGAAGTCGGCTTTGCTGCGGATTGATTTGGCTGCGGCCTTGGGAACCAGTCCGGCATCGGCGAGGGTTTCGGTGGCGGCGAGCTCAACCTCGAGCCATTTGCGGAATTTGTACTCATCGGTCCAGATCTTTCCCATTTCGGGACGGGTATAGCGGGCAATCACGAGCTTATCTCCTCAGGACGCTTAGGCGTCGCAGTACGACAGAACATACGGAAAGTTATTGAAACATAACGAAAACCAACTATTCTAAATGCAAGAGGGGCAGCCGCGAGCGGAATCGTCGATGCGAATTGACTGACGGCACCGCCGACGGTTAGCCTCTGCTAGCTAGGCGGCGCACAATAAGACTTGGGGCAATAGTTGCGAGATCCCTCCCGATCGCGCTCTCCGGCCTCAATCAGCTGGAGATTGGTGTGCGCAAGAAAGCTTGCTAAAAGAAAAGGGTGGGACATAACGCATGGCGTCGAAAGATGAAATTAGTCTTAACGATTACCGGGCGACCGCGGAATTCCGTTATCAAATCCGCCGCTTCCTGCGCGCAAGCGAACAGATTGCGCGTTCGTACGGTTTGAACCCTCAGCAGTATCAACTCATGCTCGCTTTAAAGGGCCTTCCCGACGAGCACTCCGCAACCATCGGAGAGATCGCCGAACGGCTTCAAATCCAGCATCACAGCACAGTGGAATTAGCCGACCGGCTGTCTGCCAAAGGCCTGGTGCGCCGCAAGCGCGACAATCAGGACCGCCGGCAAGTATTACTGGAACTCACAGCCAAAGGTGAAAAGACCCTGCGGGAACTCGCTTTGCATCATCGCGACGAACTGCGTTCCACTGGGCCGGAGCTGGTAGGCGCGCTCAAGACCGTCCTTTCCGGCACAAAACGTAGTCGCCGTTAAGCTGTTTTCAGAACACAATCCTGGCCCTGCGGGGTGAATCAGGTCCGAAATTAGCGCTGGATTCGCCTCGCAGAGCGATTGACCCTTTCTCTACCTCCTCTAACCAGTCGCCATACGATATACTGTTTCCGTGGGGAATAACTCGAACTCTGGAACAATCATAGCTGGTAGTGTGCGCGCTGACGGGGACGGAATAGCCGTCGGTCCCGATGAGGCAAAAGCCGCTATCGATGCCGAATTCAGGATGATCCTGGTTTCAGGGCTGGCCGCTGTCATTGGCGTGCTTGCGGCCCTGATCGCCTACGTCCTGTACAACCTTATTGGGTTTTTTACCAATGTTGCGTTTTTTCATCGCCTGTCGTGGAACTTCGTCAGCCCGCGTTTCAGCACGCTAGGCCCATGGATCATCCTGGTCCCGGTAGTTGGTGGGTTGATTGTAGGGCTCATGGCCAAGTATGGATCGTCGAAGATCCGCGGCCATGGAATACCCGAAGCTATGGAAGCCGTACTAATCGGCCGCAGCCGGATCGAGCCCAAGGTCGCGATCCTAAAGCCACTATCAGCGGCCATTGCCATTGGAACTGGCGGTCCATTCGGCGCAGAAGGACCCATCATTCAGACCGGCGGAGCTATAGGATCGCTATTTGGGCAGCTCCTCCACACTACGGCCGCCGAACGCAAAGTGCTGCTCGCCTGTGGGGCAGCGGCGGGAATGGCTGCGACGTTCAGCACCCCGATTGCGGGGGTGATACTCGCCATCGAGTTGTTGCTCTTTGAGTTCAAGTCGCGTTCCTTTATTCCGCTGGTGATTGCCAGCACTCTCGCCACCAGCATGCATATTGTGCTTATGGGGCGGGGCCCCATGTTCGTCGTGGGGCCAACCGACTTTGAAATTCCGCATGCGCTGCCGTGGTATTTACTGTTGGGCGTGCTTTGCGGACTCGCAGCGGTTGGTTTTACCAAGCTGTTGTACGCGGTGGAAGATCTTTTCGAAAAGCTACCGATCGATTCGACCTGGTGGCCTGCGATTGGAGCGCTCGGGCTGGGCGTCATCGGGTATTTCGTCCCACGCGTGTTCGGGGTCGGCTACGACACCATCTCCGACATCCTCACCGCCCGGCTTACGCTGGAAATCCTGCTGCTGGTGATGATCTTCAAGTCCCTGGCGCTGGTGATTTCGCTGGGGTCGGGTACATCAGGAGGGCTACTCGCGCCGATGTTCATGGCCAGTGCAGCCATGGGTTCGGCTTTCGCCATCGTGGTGAACCACTTCGTTCCGGGAGCTCATCTCGCCGCGGGAGCCTTTGCGCTGGTGGCGATGGGGGCAGTGTTCGGAGCGGCATCGCGCGCGACCTTCACCTTCATCATTTTTGCCTTTGAACTTACTCGCGACTACAACTCCGTGCTGCCGCTGATGCTGGTAAGCGTGATTGCGGACAGCATCGCGATGCTGATGCTGCGCAGTTCCATCATGACGGAAAAGCTGGCGCGGCGCGGCCTGCGCATCCATCAGGACTATGAAGCCGATGTTCTACAGGTGGTAAGCGTAGGAGACATCATGGATCGCGAGATCCCGGTGGTCCCGGAAACCATGTCGCTGCGCACGCTGGCCGATCGTATCGCGCGCCACGATCCGGCGGTAACCCGGCACCAGGGGCTGATGGTGGTGGATGATCAGGGGCGACTCGCAGGCGTCATCACGCGTGGGGATGTGATGCGGGGACTGGAACAGGACCCCAGCGGCACGAGCACGGTACTGACGGCAGCCTCAACTCGGCCAATCGTGGCTTACGCAGACGAAACACTGCACGAAGCCGCAAATCGCATGTTACGGCATGGCTATGGACGCCTGCCGGTGGTCTCGCGCGACGATCCGAGCAAAGTAGTTGGATATCTCGGAAGAGCGCAGATTCTTGAGGCGCGCATGCGCCGGCTGGAAGAAGAACATCTGCGTGAACCGGGATGGATTGGGCGATTCCGGAGCAAAACCGCAATCTAGTTGCCGGACGCGTTTTTCAGCATGGCATCCTGCAAGAGAGGCTTCAGCGATTCGGTGGTGATTCCGATGGTGCCTCCGGTGAAGCCATCGATGTAGGCGGCATTCACTGCGATGACTTCGCCTTGAGAATTGAATACGGGCCCTCCGCTGCCACCCTGCGCGGTGGGAGCGTCATAAATCAATTTCTCATTCACGATGTCGCTGACATGGCCGCACGTCGACGATGGACGAATGAGATCGTGCTGGGCCAAGTCGGAGGCGATCTCGATGGCGTCCTTCTTGGAGGCGAGGCGGCTGAACACATTACGCGGAGATTTGGCGAGCATCGCGGACACGCCCAGCGGGTATCCGACCACGACGACCGGATCACCCGGATTCGGTTTGGTTCCGGCGAGCGCAATCGGGCGGATGTTCTTCGTCTGAGCGGTAGGCGAGTAGCGGGCGACGGCGAGATCCTCGTCGGCGGATACTTGCACATCAAAAAGAGTCACCGACTTTGCCAGGCTGGGGAAGAACGCAACCAGCTTCTCCACTCGCGGCTTTCCTCCGTTACTGATGCGAGCTTCATCATCCGGATCTTCATACCAGGGCTGGACCACATGGCGGTTGGTGGCGATGATGCCGTCGGCGATCACGAAGCCGGTGCCCGAAACGCGCATACGGTGTTCGTCCTGCTTAGGGAACGCGCCTGGCGTTGCAATACTGTAGACGCTGTATATGTAGCAGATGGAATCACGGTGCTGACGCAGGACCAGCGATGGCATCGCCTGTTCCTGGTGGAGGCGATCGATCTCGGCCGAGAGATGTCCGATCTGCTTGCGAAGCTCGGCCTCTCCGCTGCGACGAGGAAGAGATTGCAGCCCTACTACGACGACGAGAGAAGCCAGAATAGCCGGCCCAAACAGCCGGAAAATGCGTGACATTGAACACCACCAGCGGATCTGGGCCCTCGAGCGAGATCCGCCGAGACGCAAGGAATCCGATGAATCTAATGGTTGGTTTCCGATTCGCAGTGCAAAGATGCCTGCAGGCTCGTGACTCCCTGCGAGAGGCCGCGCGAGGGACCTTTCACAACTGTCAAACGCGCAGAAAGATGCGTTTTCGGTAGAGCGGATAGAGCAGGGCCATGTTCAGGAGAACGATGACAATGGCGTAGGCGAGCGAAGCGTGAATCGGGCGGAATAAGACGGTGAAACAGCGAAACCCAAATTCGTGCAAGGTGAGGGCTCCGTCCTTCGTTCCGAGGTGGATCCGATCGGTCACGGTGGTGATTACATTTGAGAGCGCAAACGCAAGAATCGCATTCGCGCCGAACACAAGCAGCGGAGAGGCCCATCGCCGCCAGCGGCAGACGTCGACAACGAGGTAGCTCAGGACGAATGTCAG
This sequence comes from Terriglobia bacterium, assembly GCA_963826275.1. Lineage (GTDB taxonomy): Bacteria > Acidobacteriota > Terriglobia > Terriglobales > Acidobacteriaceae > JAJPJE01. The sequence continues at coordinate 72,836 of CAWGWI010000019.1, forward strand.
CAAACTAACGCCGCCGCTGAATAGTGTGAAGGTACTTGTCCAGATCTTCTTGTTGATCGGAAACACCGGATTCAGCAGCAGGCCAGCAGTTAGAAGGAGGAGCCCGGCTACGACCAGCCCCAGAATCCTGAGCCGCACGGACTGCTCTCTCCTGAGCCACTTTCCGGCAAGAACGCCAATCAGTGTGGTGGCAATCGCGGGCAGCGTGGAAAGGATTCCCTCGGGATCGAAGGTGACTCCATACCCTGCGGTGAGCCCCCATGCCCACAGGTGATTCGTTCCGAAGACGAAGCGGTCAAGATACGCGGGAAGATTACCGAGCGAGTCCAACCGGCCGGCGCCAAATCCGGGGACCGGATACAGTTTGAGCAATCCCCAATATGCCGCGAGAAGCGCAACTGCTACGGCGGTCAGGATTGCCGTTTGGCGCGAGCGCCACTTTTCGGTCCCGGTTGCGAGATAAAGAAGGCTGGCGGCTAGATAGCAAACGGCAATTCGCTGGAGCACGCCGGGTATCCGCAAGGTGTGCAGGTGATAATCGGGGAATCCATTCAGGGCTAGTCCAATTACGAAGATGATGGCGCTGCGCCGGAAAATGTGTCCTGCAAGCATCACCCGGCTCGAACCTTTCTCCAGTCGTGAGGCGAACGCCAGCGTGATGGCGACACCAACGATGAAAAGGAAGGAAGGGAAGATCATGTCCGTTGCTGTGGCGCCGAACCATTGCGCGTGCAATAGCTGCGGGTAGACGAAGCTATAGCTTCCGGGATCGGTGACCAGAATCATGCCGGCCACGATCAATCCGCGAAACACATCGAGCGACACGAGTCGGGGACGGACGGATTCCGACGGGCTGGTTTCGATCGCGACGGAAGCGCTTTGGGTGGCCATGGTGGAAATTGAGTCCGCCCAAAATAGCAGAAGGCCTGGATGAGACCGCCTGAAGTTTTCTTAACTCTCACCCAAGCCCGAGTTTGTAAAGCCGCTACTTTGCTTTGGCTGGTTGTTTCGCGATGATCTGGTCTTTGATCTTGTTGTAAGTAGCCTGAGGTAGAACCTTCTTGTTTACGAGGTCGGTCTTCGTTTTATACGGCCGGTTGTCAATGATCTTCTGTGAATACGCGGCGCCGATTCCCGGCAGCGCGTCCAGTTGATCTTTGGTTGCGGTATTGATATCCAGCTTTTCACCGGTTGCCGGAGCCGTTGCGGCTGGGGTCTTGGGAGCCGGTTTCGATGTGGATGCGGCCTGGCTGAAAGCCGATCCTGCAAGACTGAGAGTCAATGCCAACGCCAGCACTAGACGTGAAAACAAACGCGCAGTAGACATGCATGCCTCCTGATAATCTGCGCGCGTATTTTACGTGAAAGTGGCGAGCACTGCTAATTGGTCACTACTCGGGCAAGCCAACACCGAGTAACGTGCTCATCTCGTCGTATAAGAAGCCTTCTCCCGGACGATAGGGCTGCACCCAGTTTCCATTGATGACGAATTGAGGGATGGCGCGTTTGCCGGTTCGCCGAATCACCTCTTCGGCTGCGCCCGGCGTCGCTTCGATATCGATTTCGCGATAGAGGATATTGTGTTGAGCCAGGAAACGCTTGGCTTCGCGGCAGTCGGGGCACCACTTGCTCGAGTAAAGAAGTAATTCCATGTGTCTGAATATTGTCGCAGAATCAGTGCAGATTTGGAACTATTCGAGCTGATTCTTGGTTCTTTGTTTTCAAAGGCTTAGCGGGAACGAAGCAGCGCGGTGCGTACATTCTGAACATCCTGTGCTGCTGGACCGCCGGCGAGTGAGCCACGGCACATTCACCCAGACACAGCAATTGCTAAGCTCCCGGCGGAGTTTGGGAGATCTGCATGCGAATCGCTGCTGTGGTATTGGCTTTTCTGTTGAGTGCTTCCGCCGTCGCACAAGATGTGGCAAGCAAGGCCGACGAGTATCTTTCGGCATGGAGTAAACAGGGGCGCTTCTCGGGAACGGTGCTCATCGCGAAGGACGGCAAAGTCCTTCTGCGCAAGAGTTATGGAATGGCGAACATTGAACTTGGAGTTCCGAACACGCCCGAGATGATCTACCGCATCGGCTCGATCACGAAGTCGTTTACGGCGCTGGCGGTTCTGCAATTGGAAGCACAGAAGAAGCTGAGCCTGCAGGATGCGGCGGTGAAGTATGTCCCCGAAGTGCCCAAGCCGTGGCAGCAGATCACCATTCAGCAGTTGCTGACGCATGTGTCCGGGATTCCTGATTTCACGCGGACGGCGGCATACGGTAAGGCGGACGATCCGCTAAGAATCGAGCACGCGATGCAGGAGTTGGCAGCGCAGCCTCTGGTTTCCACTCCCGGCGAAAAATTCGCTTACAGCAATTCGGGATACATCCTGTTGGGCCGCGTGATCGAGAAGGTCTCCGGCATGAGCTATGAGCAATACATTACCGAGAACGTCATCAAGCCCGCCGGGTTGCAGAACACTGCTTACGATCACGTGCGGCCGATCCTCAAGAACCGCGCGAGTGGCTACGTTTTCGATGGCGATCATCTGGTGAATGCCGGGATGGGCGACATGTCGGGAACACACTCAGCGGGCGCGCTTCATTCTACGGTCGACGATCTCTTCAAGTTCGATCAGGAGCTCTCAGAAGGCAAAGCGTTTCCGAAAGCGCTGCTGGACGAAGCATTCGCACCCCGCGTGAAATGGATGGCCCCGCCGCCCTTCAGCATGGATGCGTGGTATGGCTATGGCTGGATGAGCACATCGGATTTTGGTCACAAGTCGCTGATGCATGGAGGATGGGTCGATGGATTCGTCACCGAGTTCACGCGTTATCCCGATGACAAGATGGTGGTGATCCTGGCGAGCAATATCGAGGGGCCGCAGGTTATTGGGATTCAGCACGGATTGACGGCGGTTCTGTTCGGCCAACCCTACGAGTTGCCGGTCGAACACAAGCGCGTTGAAGTTGCCAGAAATGTGCTGGACCGTTACGTCGGGACGTATCATGTGGTGCCCGGGCTAGATCTCAAGATCTACTTCGAAGGCGATCGCCTGTTCGCGCAAGGCACCAATCAACCAAGGTTCCAGATGATTCCCGAGTCTGAAACCGACTTCTTCTTCTATGCCGTGGACAGCCGCGTGCACATGGATGTGGATGCGGCCGGCAAGGTGAAGCAGGTCAAAGTCCACGTGAACGGACAGGAACTGGTCGGTATACCGGCCGACTGAAACCTCTGACATGAGTTGCTATACTGCGGGCGCACTCACGTACGTCAGAGGATATGTATGGATCGCAGGTCTTTTCTCGCGCTCTCGGGAAGCGCCGCGCTCGCGGCAACACTGAAACCGTCGCCACTATTCGCCGAAGAGAATATCGAACAGCTCTATCAACAAGCGATGGTGATTGACGCCTCGGGAGAGGCTGCTGATTTCAACGAAGGGTTCCCAATCGCCGAGAAATCCCTGAAGGCAGCTGGCGAGTCGGGACTTACCGCGATCAACTGGACCGTCTCCATGCCAACCTACGAGGCGACGGTCTCCTACATCGGGTTTGTACAGCAGATGGCGGAAACGTATCCAACGCAATTCATGCTGGTGCGCAAGCAGGCTGATCTGGCTGCAGCGAAGAAAGACAAGAAAGTCGGGCTCATTTTTGCGTTCCAGCATCCGCAGCCCTTCGATAGCGATTTAGACCGCATCACCACATTTCGGCGCCTGGGCGTGCGCATCATGCAACTGACCTACAACCGGCGCAGCTTGCTCGGTGACGGCAGCCTTGAACCGGATAATGCCGGGCTCAGCAAGTCCGGGCACGAAGCCATTGCACGCATGAATGCCGAAGGCGTTGGAGTTGACCTGAGTCATTGCGGCCATAAGACCACCGCGGAGGGGATTGCAGCGTCGGTGAAGCCGCCGCTCATCACGCATACCGGCTGCAATGCCATCCACGAGCATCCGCGCAATAAGTACGACAGCGAACTGAAGACGTTGGCCGACAAAGGCGGAGTCGTCGGGCTCTACCTGATGCCATACCTGGGCGGCGCTCCCAATCAGCCATCGAAAGATCTGGTGATGCAGCACCTGGAGCACATGTTGAAGGTCTGCGGCGAGGATCACGTAGGCATCGGCACCGATGGTGGTATCGAAAAAGTGGAACTGACGCCCGAACAGGAGAAGGCGTTCAAAGACGATGTTGCTCATAGAAAAGCTGCGGGCGTGAGTGCGCCGGAAGAGGATCGCTATCCTTACGTCCCGGACTTTAACGGACCGCGCAAATTTGAGCTGATCGCCGCAGAGATGCAGAAGCGAGGATACAAGAGCGCCGTGATCGAGAAAGTGCTGGGAGGGAACTGGTACCGGGTGTTCGGGGAGATCTGGGTTTAGCCGTCAATATCGCTTCTTACCCCGAAGCCCCAGGCCTTCAGCAGATCCTGCGGAACGTACTTCGAGTCCTTGTTCTTCAGAACCCAGTCGCGGAGCGCGACTGACTCGACGTATTCGTGGGGCGACAGCTTCAGACGTCGAACGACCTGTTCAAACGCACTAGGGGTAACGCTAACTGGGGTTATTTCCGGTTTTCCCCAGTTCGGATTGCCACGACGCTTTACCATGAGTGCTCCCGGTTCAAGTACGGCCTCTTCTGATAGTACATAATTTTCTCGTTTCGCGTGTAGTTCTCGCAAGCCCAACGTACTCTGGTCACATGTACATCCAAGTTGCGGTTTCGCAACGTGGGTGCGCATAATGAAGCGCTTATGAAAAAGCGAATATTCAATTCTTTATTCATCTTCCTGCTCCTGCCAGCCGTAATTTCGATAGCCAACATTGCTTTTGCCGCTGATCTGCCAAAGGCCGTTCTGATTCAGCCAGACGCGCTGGTGAAGATCCTCCAAACGAATACCGCCGCGAAGCCACTGATCCTGCAGGTGGGATTTCAAAAGCTCTATCAACAGGCACACATCCCCGGTGCGGAATATGTGGGCGCCGCGACGGAGGCCGAGGGAATTCAAAAGCTCGAGAAACGCGTGAGTGCGCTGCCGAAGAAAAAGGCTATTGTGCTTTATTGCGGATGCTGTCCCTGGTGGCACTGCCCCAATGTGCAACCGGCTTATGAGCTTCTGCACTCCATGGGATTCACCAACGTGAAGGTGCTCTATATCGCGCAGAACTTTGGTACCGATTGGGTAGACAAGGGTTATCCAGTCTCCCGGGGAGAATAGGGTTGGCGAAAAGACTGCTGATCGCGCTCTTCGTGCTCGCTCTCGGGCTTGGCATGTACTTTGGATTCCGGCCGAAGCATCGCGGCGCGGGACATGTCGACATCTCCGTTGGGAGACTACAGCCTGCTCCGGATTTCACCCTGAAAGATCTGAATGGCCAGCCGCTGCGCCTGTCTGATTACAAGGGAAAAGTCGTCCTCCTGGATTTTTGGGCGACATGGTGTGCGCCTTGCCGCTCGGAGATTCCGAGGTTTGTCGCATGGCAGAAGCAATACGGACCGCAAGGATTGCAGGTGATCGGCATTTCAATGGACGACGAGCGACGAAGCCGGTGCCCGGTTTCATGCAGCAATTTGGGATCGACTATCCGGTGGCCATGGGCGACGCGAAACTGGCGGATCAATATGGCGGCGTGCTTGGTTTGCCGGTAACGTTTGTCATCGGACGTGACGGCCAGATCTACCATAAACATGTGGGGCTGACAGATACAGCATTGCTGGAGGCGGAGATCAAGCAGTTGCTGGAGAAGTAGTGTCAACAGTAGAACCAAGCTGTTGCGAGGACGTCTCGTCATGCCTAGGGCATACCATCGTTACCTAGAGCTCTGAGCAGGTTTGCGAGGAGAAACTTCATGGCGCTTGTTTCTGGCGAATGCACGTTCTGCGAAGGCTCAGGCAAGTGCGAAGAATGTAACGGAAGTGGCACAAACAAACATCTGAACTCGCCTGATCCGCACTGTACCCAGTGTTCGGGTACAGGTGTATGCCTTGAGTGCGATGGCACGGGCAAATCATTTCTTTGGCGGGCGCGCAAGGGAAACGTGCTCATTTACGGTATAACGTGGGCGCTTGGCCTAATCACGTTTTTTAGCTCTTTCGCGTTCGTTAGGAATCGCTGGATTCTTGCGCTGCTGCTGGTCGGGTGGACAGCGTTCTGGTACGTCCTGTTTTATTGCAACTCGCAGAGAAGGAAGAAAGCTCCGCCATCACGGTTTTGATGTTGCTAAGAAATCGGCTGGTATCTACGGGCTCCTTCGACTCGGGCATTCGCCCTTCGGCTTCGCTCAGGGCAGGCCCTCGCTCAGGATGACAGCTGCTGATGAGTTTCCCATCGATGCGCACAAAAAATAAGGGGAGCCTCGTGGCTCCCCTTTGTACTTCCATGGTATGGACTTGATTTGCGGCCGTGACTAGCTGCTGTAGAGCAGCACGCCATCCTGCTTTTCTTCGCCTACCGGACGATAGAATAGCTGTTCGTTTTCGCGGTAGACCTCGATGAACGCAGGCCGGGTGGTAATCGTGCCTTGAATCAGCGCCTCGCTGAGCGGGTCCTCGATGTACTTCTGCAGCGCGCGGCGCAGCGGACGCGCTCCGTAAGTGCGGTCCGTGAGCGTGCGGTCGAGAATCCACTTCTTCGCGTCTTCGTTCACGGTGATGGTGATCGCCTTCTGCGCCAGGTTCTGGTTCAGCTGTACGACCATCAGTTCCAGGATCTGGATCAGGTCCTGTTCCGTCAGCGCGTTGAAGATGATGATCTCGTCCAGACGGTTGAGGAACTCGGGGTTGAAGGTACGCTTCACCTCGTTCTTCACGAGATCTTCGACCTTCGTTCCGACTTCGCCTTCCTTCTCTTCAGCCTGGAAGCCGAGGCCCTGCTTTTTCTGCAGGTGACGGGCGCCGATGTTAGAAGTCATGATGATGACCGTGTTCTTGAAGTCCACGGTATTGCCGAGACCGTCGGTCAACTGGCCATCTTCAAAGACCTGCAACAGGATGTTGAACACATCCGGATGCGCCTTCTCGATTTCGTCGAGCAGGACCACCGAGTAGGGCGCGCGCTTTACGCGCTCGGTCAACTGGCCGCCCTCTTCGTAGCCCACGTATCCCGGAGGCGAACCGATCAGCTTCGAGACCGAGTGCTTTTCCATGAACTCGGACATATCGAAGCGGATCATCGACTTCTCGCTGCCGAACATAAACTGCGCCAGGGTGCGCGCGACTTCTGTTTTGCCGACGCCGGTGGGTCCAAGGAACAGGAACGAGCCGATGGGCCGGTTCGGGTTCTTCAGGCCAGCGCGCGAACGGCGGATGGCGCGAGCCAGTGCCGAGATCGCCTTCTCCTGCGAGATGATGCGCTTGTGCAGTTCCTCTTCGATGCGGAGAAGCTTTTTCGACTCTTCTTCCTTGATCGAAGTGACCGGCACGCCAGTCCAGCGTGAAACCACATCCTCGATATCTTCGCGGGTAACTACGCCTGTGGAAGACTCGTCGAGGTGATACTTCTCGCGTAGAGCGCGCAGGTTCTCGCGCTCCTTGCGCTCTTCATCGGAATAGAAGCGCGCCTTCTCGAACTCGTGGTTCGCAATCGCGTTCTCCATCCGGTGAACGATGAACTTGATCCGCTTCTGGACCTCGGTGATCTCCTCAGGCAGCGAAGTCTGGCGCAGCTTTACGCGGGCACCGGCTTCGTCGATAAGATCGATCGCCTTGTCTGGCAGGAAGCGATCCGGAATATAGCGGTTGGAATGCGACACCGAGAAGCGGATGGCTTCGTCGGTGTAGGTCACCGCATGGAACTTCTCGTAGCGTTCCTTGATACCGGCAAGAATCTGGATCGCATCATCCTCGCCCGGAGGTGGAACCTTCACCGACTGGAAGCGGCGCTCCAGCGAACGATCTTTTTCGATCGACTTGCGATATTCACCCGGCGTGGTTGCGCCGATGCACTGAATTTCGCCGCGGGATAGCGCCGGCTTCAAGATGTTAGCCGCGTCGAGGGATCCCTCGGCCGAGCCTGCACCCACCAGCGTGTGTAATTCGTCGATGAAGATGATGGAATTCTGCGACTCCATCAACTCCTTCATGATGGTCTTCAGGCGCTCTTCGAACTGGCCGCGGTACTTGGTTCCGGCCACGATGAGCGACAGATCAAGGGCAAGAATGCGTTTGTCGGCGAGGAATGATGGTACGTCGCCGTCAGCAATGCGTTGAGCCAGGCCTTCGACGATCGCGGTCTTACCCACGCCTGGCTCGCCGATCAGTACCGGATTGTTCTTGGTACGGCGGCACAGGATCTGAACTACGCGCTCGAGTTCCTGATCGCGACCTACCAGAGGATCGAGTTGCGTATCCATGGCAGCCTGAGTCAGGTCACGCGAGAACTCGCCCAGCAGCGACGATTCGCGGTTACGCTGCGGTTGCGATTTTTCCTGGGTGGTGCGTGCCAGTTCCTCGCGGACACTGGACAGCCGCAGTCCACGCTCATGCAGGATTTCCGCGGCGAAGCACTTCTCTTCGCGCAGCAGGCCCAATAACAGATGTTCGGTGCCAATGTGTTTGTGTGAGAGCCGCTCTGCTTCCTCGGCCGCGTAGGCCAGCACCCGCTTGCATTCATTGCTCAGGGGCAGGTCTACCGAGGTCGAAACTTTCTCCCGGATCGTGGTGTGTCCTTCAATCTGCTTGCGGATGGATTCCACCGAAGCATGGGACCTTAAAAACCGATTCGTCAGAGCTTTGTCTTCGCGCAGCAAGCCCAGCAGCAGGTGCTCCGTCTCGATGTACGGAGAGCCGAACTGGCTAGCCTCGTAGCGTGCAAAGAAGATCACGCGCCTGGCTTTCTCGGTATACCGTTCAAACATTGAGTCTCCCTCTCCTAATGACCCCAGGGACGATTTCTCGTCGCCAGCCTCTGTGTTCTTTCCAACCCGCTGCCCAAGAGCACAGCGAGAACCGTCCTTCCAGCAAACCGCCTCAGTCCACCATCAAACTGGCCGGGGTGACCTCCAATAGCTGTTTCCGCTCCAACCGGAAAACCCGATCGCAGCGGCGCGCGAACGCGAGATTGTGTGTAGCTATGAGGGAGGTAAGCCGGTAGTCGCGATGAAGCCTTGCGATCAATTCAAATACCGCCTCGGCGGTCTGGTTGTCGAGGTCGCCGGTAGGTTCGTCCGCAAGGAGCAACTTTGGCCTGGTTACCAGGGCGCGTGCTATTGCCACGCGCTGTTGCTCACCCCCGGATAGTTCCCCCGACCTATGGTGCGCCCGGTCGGCCAAGCCTACCTCGCGCAACCACTTTGTTGCTTCCTCTTCGGCCTTTCCATGGTTCATTCCCCTCATCAACAAGGGCATGGCCACGTTTTCCATCGCGTTGAACTCGGGTAGCAGGTAATGAAACTGCCAGACGAATCCAATTTCGCGATTCCGGAAGCCGGCCGCGGCTTCATCGGAGAGCGATCTCAGCTTTTGTTGGGCGCAGTATACGTCACCTTCAGAAGCGCTATCAAGCGCACTAAGGATATGCAATAAGGTACTTTTCCCAGCACCCGACTGGCCCACGATGGCCACCATCTCGCCCTCGTAAATCTGGAAAGACAAGTTGTCAAAGATCACGAGGTCGGAGCTGCCTGAACGGAAAACCTTCTTCAGCTTTGCGGCACGCAGGACCTCGGTCTGTTGAATTGGATGCAGGCTCTACTCCAAAGGTGCAGATTTCGCCCGTCCGTCCAGCGTCGGGGCCTGTGTTCAGGGCGCAATTCTGCTGCCCAAAGCACCTGTCTAGATTAGACCACACACAGCCCGGAATTATCGCGTCCATTGCGGGCGCGGGCTTGTGATGGGCGACACTGCGGCAAATTGAGGCGCAGCTCTTACTGCAATAAGTTTCACTTTGGGACGTAGGGGAAGAAACGCGCTTGATTCAGGCAAGAGCCCTATTCGTAACGTAACGCCTCAGCCGGATAAACGCGCGCCGCCGAAATCGAAGGATAGATGGTTGCAATCAACGATACGCCGATCGAGACCAGCGCCACCACCACGCCGTCGATCGCCCTGGGCGCGAAGGGAACATAGTCGATCGAATAAACCTCGGGCGACAGCGATAGAAAGTGGTAATGTCCGCCCGCCCACGAGGCGGCGTAGCCCACGATCAATCCCAGCGCTGTGCCGATAAGCCCAATCAGGAGTCCCTGGGCGATAAATACGTTCCTCACCTGCTGCTTGCGCGCGCCCATCGAGCGCAGGACGGCGATGTCCCTGGTCTTTTCCATCACCATCATGATCAGGGAGATCAGGATGTTCAGCGCGGCCACCATCACGATCAACCCAATGGTGATGAAGGTGACGACACGCTCCAGCTTTAGCGCATGAAACAAGGTTTGGTTCTGCGCGATCCAGTTGCTGGCCATGAAGCCTGGACCGGCCGCATTGGCCAACTCGTCTCCCACCTGCGGCGCCTGATAGATGTCGTCGATCTTGAACTGCAGGTCGGAGATGATATCGCCCAGTCCGAATAGTTGCTGGCTCGCTGCCAGGCTGGTGAAGGCCCAACCAGCGTCGTAGTCGTAGAAGCCCGAATTGAAAATTCCCACCACCCGGAAGCGCTGATATTTGGGAACTAGTCCAAATGGTGTGAGGTCGCCCTGCGGACTCGTGACTAGCACCTGGTCTCCGACTCGTACGCCGATTCCATCAGCGAGGTCCTGTCCAAGGATGATCGGCGGCATGGCCGCGATCCGCGCCTGAACGCCTTGAAGGGAGTCGGGCGATTGTTCATCGCTGAAGTTTGCCTGCGCAGGCGGCTTGTAGTCGGGATTCAGCGTTTCATCGGATCCGCTCTTGATCGATCGCAGCAGATCGCCAACCTTGCTCTCGTATTGCGGGATGATGCCCTTCAGCACCGCGCCCTTGGCGCGCGCTCCGCGCGAGATCAGCACGGGATCGTAGATCGTTGGCGAAGCCGCTACCACGTGTGGCATTTTCGATAGGCGATCGAGCAGCGGACGCCAGTTCGCAATGCCATCTGACTCGACGCGCAGCACGTTCACGTGCGACATCGATCCCAGCAGCCGCGACTGCAAGTCCTGGCGAAACCCGTTGTTGATCGCCAGAGCGATGATGAGCGAAGCCACGCCCGCGGCGACTCCAATGACGGAGATGCCGGTGATGATGCCGATGACGGCTTGTCGTCTTTTGGCGCGAAGGTATCTCGCGGCTACGAACAGTTCAAATCGCAAAAGCGGCTCTTAGTAGTTAGTCGTTGGTCGTTAGTCGTTGGTCTTTGGCCAACTGCTCTTACGAGTATACAAATTGGCTCGTCATCACGAGCCGTGAAGCGGTGAGGGATCCGCATCTGCTTGTGTGGCGCGGACACTCCTGTCCGCGGGCCTACGCCGTGGAGTCTCTAAGGTACCCAACGTGCCGGTTCATTGCGGTCTTTGGTTTCCTCCATCGATCTGTCAATTCGGTTTTGTACGTTCTTGATCGCAATCCGAGTTTCCTCCGGTTTCCTCCGGCGAAAGTACAAGCCCACAGCCGCGATTGCGAGAACCAGCACAATTCCGATGATTGCGCTCGTCAGTAGGTCAGCAGCACTCATAAGCGAATTCCAGTTATTCTGTTTGAAATATAAGGACCCGGTTATTGCGAACGCAAGTAACTGTCGATCCGAGAGTTCGCCGTTCACGCCGCCGTCAGAATCAGCGGTCCATCTTGTCGCACCACGATCGTATGTTCGAAGTGTGCTGCCGGCGACCGATCCTGCGTCTTCAGCGTCCACCGATCGGACGCCGTATAGACGCGCCCAGTGCCGGCGCAGATGATCGGTTCGATCGTCAGCACCAGGCCCTCGGTCAAGAGAGTATTTGCCGAAGGATCGTCAAAATTCGGCACGGTTGGCGCTTCATGAATCGTTCGCCCGACGCCATGACCGGTCAATTCGCGAATCACGCTGAAACCCTGGCGCTCGACTTCGGCTTCCACCGCTCGTCCGATGCGGCGCACGCTCACTCCCGGACGCGCCTCGGCCAATCCTCGTTCAAATGCAGCTTGCGCGCACGCAGCCAATTTTCGCCGCGTGGCATTCGCACCGTCGACCACCACGGTCAATGCCGCATCAGCCACATAGCCGTCGCGGTCGGCAGTCAGATCGAGACTCACCAGGTCTCCCGGCTTGATGACGCGGGAGCCGGGCAAACCGTGCACCGCTTCGTCGTTCACGCTGACCATCAAATGCCGCGGATATCCGTACACATTGCGCGGGGTGGACTGCGCATTCTCGGCGCGCAGCAGCTGCTCGCAGGCGCGATCCAGTTCGTCGGTTGTAACCCCCGGCTTCACCAGTTGAGACAGGTGCGCCAACACCCGTCCGACGATCCGGCCAATCGCGGTCATCCCTTCGAGATCATGCGGATGCTTGATAGACATGCTTTTGTCCTGCTTTAAAGCTACCAAAATCGGGGAACGATTGCAGGCACCCTTTGTTGGTACGCGTCGAATTGGTCGCCAAAACGCTGCCTCAATTCCGCATCTTCCATGCGAATCATGATTGCACCCGTGCCCAGCGCAAGGGCCGTCAGCCCGAATAGCACCGCCATCCCGGTTCCGATGCTCCATCCCAGCATCTCGCATAGATGCCCGAGATAGATCGGATGGCGCACTCTTCGTCGAATGCCGCTGACTACCAACTCCTGACGGTGCTGGTCGCTTTCGATTTCATGTTGTCCGCTCAGCTGGAGTGGCGAGAAGCCACGCCGCGCTCGCGCATACAGAAATACGCCCGTCGAGAGCAGCAGGGCGCCGGGAATCCAAGCTAGTGGACTGTGCCACAACAGGACATTGCGCCACGGCCGTGAGACTGCGCCCATTACGACCCACATGCCGGCCCAGAGGGGCAGCAGCGCCTTATAGGTCGGCTTTCCGTACTGCTTGCGGCGTCGCCACGAGTCAATGTTGGGGTGGATCACGATCCAGAAGAGGGGAACGGTGGAGTACACCACGCATAGCAGCCATCCCACAAAGCGCACAAACCCCATGCGGGAGATTGTATCCGTAGCGCGTAAGCTCCTGTTTTCAGAGGTGTTCGAGAAAACGTTTACCTGATTCGAACGATCGTTCAATAAAACGATTGACTGCGGGAGAAAAAGGTGGATAATCACCGGTCGGCTTGGGGCGCCTCGACGGGCCGACAGACATTCATATGGCCTCATCGGCCTATCCGCAACCACGGAGGATCCATTAAGCATCTTTGGGGTCCTCCGCTTTCTTTTTCCGGCGTTACCCTCAGGCATGTTCCTCGGTGGCCGCAGGTCTCACGGCCAGCACTACTTCCAGCCGTGATTTGCGTTAGCATGAGCGCGGGTAATTCTGTCCCCATATATTGCGCGCTGGGGTGTAAATGGCTCTCCGAGTAGAGGTGGCGGGTCGAACCGACGTGGGCTGCGTTCGCGCCAAGAATGAAGATGCATGGGGCTACGACGCGGAAGCTGGTGTCTATGCCGTCTGCGATGGCATGGGAGGCCAGGCTGCCGGGGAGATCGCCAGCCATCTGAGCCTCGAAGCAGTCCTCGACTTTTTCCGTGCTGGCCGCAGAGACGGCAAGTATCCGACGTCGCTCGACCTGGTCGACGGGTTGTCGGAGCGCGCCAACCGTCTTTGTAACGCTATCTTTCGCGCCAACCGGATGGTGTATGACGCGGCCGGAGCCAATCCCGAGAATTCCGGAATGGGCAGCACGATTGTTTGCGTTCTGGCGGAGGCGGAAGGGGTCTCGCTTGGGCATGTTGGTGACAGCCGCATTTACCTGGTTCGCGGAGGCGAGATCAAGCAGCTGACCGCCGACCATTCGCTGGTGATGGAGCAGGTTCGCCGCGGGATGATGACGTTGGCCGAAGCGCGCACTTCGAGCATGCAAAACATCATCATGCGCGCACTGGGCACGGAGCCGACGGTGGTTCCGGACCTCGAAGATATGGGAGTGCAAAGGGGCGATGTGCTGGTGCTCTGTTCGGATGGACTTACGAGACATATCCCCGACGAGAGCATCTGCGACGTGGTGGCGCATGCCTCAAGTATGAACAGCGCCTGCGAGCAGTTGGTTGAAGGCGCGAAAGACGCTGGTGGCGAAGACAACATCACCTGCGTCCTCGTGCGCTTCATGGAAGGAACACCGGGCGTTAACGGAAATTAGCCGCCGTGCTGCGATGAAGGCGCGCATTGTTGCGGCGAAGGGAACAAACAGAATGGCGAAAGTACACTTGAAGTTTGGACAGTCGGTGTTGAAGACGTTTGATCTGCCCGACGGCACAGCCCTGAAAGTCGGGCGCACGCCCGACAACGATATTCACATCGATAACCTGGCCGTCTCCGGTCATCACGCCCGCATTTTCTGGGAGACCGATCACTTTGTCGTCGAAGACAACAACAGCCTTAACGGCACATGGCTGCGCGGCAAACGCGTTCCCAAGGCAACGCTTTATCACGGTGACGTGGTGCTCGTCGGCAAACACAGCCTCGGCTTCGAAGACGAAGTTCGCCGCAATGTGCCCAGGCCGGCTGCAGTGGAAGAAGCACTTGCGCAGCAGGCAGACGCGCCCAAAATGCAGGAAACGGTGATGCTCGGCACCAAGGAAGGCAAAGGACGTCTGGCGCAGCGCATTGAAGGCACCGACGGCCACGAATCGCCGAGCCCGATGCGTGCTCCGGTAGGCGTGCTCACGGTGGTCGAAGGCAAAACCGATCAGGATCACTACATGCTCAGCGACGACATGAACGTGATCGGCAAATCGGAGATGGCCTCTATCCGGCTGAAGGGCTGGTTCGCGCCCAAGGTCGCGGCAGTCATCAATCATCGCGACGGCAAGTACTTTGTTGCGCCTTCAGAAAAAGACGTAAAACTGAAAGTCAATGGCGAGGACGTTAGCGCGCAACAGCCGATCAAGGACGGCGATACGCTCGAAGTGGCGGGCGTGAAGATGTCGTTCTCGCTGGCGGAGTGAAGGATGCGGTGGCGCGGGCGCCCTCGCCGGCGTGTAGGTGCAAAACACTGACGCTTCGTCAATCTCCACCGAGGTGATGATGAGCGAAGCGAATCCATCTATGTATTTCATTCGTTGACGGTGTCTATACCGTCATGACAAAACGGCGAGCAACGCGGCTAATTTTGGTTGCTGTCCTGTTGGTGCTCGCGATCCCACTGTCGCGTGCACGTTGGCCGATTATCGACTGGGCTGCACGAGTGCACTCACAGTGGGGTAGTATTGACTGCGGTCACGTCGATGATCGGGCTATGTTCGACAAAGCCATAGAGTGTGCGATCGCAGCAAACCATAGACACCAGCCTTTCCGAGTGATTTTTACCGTGCACGGCATTGACGAACAAACCTCGAATGCAATCGTCGGCAAATCAAACGGAAGCGTTATAGAACTGTTTTATGCGACCGGAATGGTGGTTCCGCGGAAAACGCTGCTGCGTCGTTACTGTAGGCCAGCGACTGAACTCCAAAAGGATTCCAGTCTCAGCCGATTGCACTGTTCGCCGTGGCCACCAGACCACGTCGAACGCGACTACATAGTCTGGTAGTCGTCCGGGATGTCATCTAGCGCTCCCGCTCCGCTCTGAACTGAATGATCCTTCGCCGATCGCGCTTTGACGGCCTGCCTTCCGGCGCCGGAGTGAAATTCTTCAGCGCTTTGCGTTCTTCGGCAGCTTTGATTCGCGCTTCGCGGCTGGAGTCCGTTTCACGATAGAGCGTTTGCGCTACAGCCGCAGGGCCGCGGATCTCGCTTAGCACCAGAACTTCTACCTGGTAGTCGCCGCCTTCGGTGCGGATCTGCAACATGTCCCCGACGCGGATCTCACGCGCAGGTTTCGCCGGTTGCTTGTTGAATTCGATCCGTCCAAGGTCGCAGGCTCGCGCCGCCATAGCGCGTGTCTTGAAGAAGCGAGCCGCCCAGAGCCACTTGTCGATGCGCATGAGAAGAAGTCTTTCAGTCGATCAGTCTGTCAGTCGATCGGTAACTACCCCACTCAAGCCAAAGGAAGGCTTGAATGGGCCACCTTGTATCCCGCTTAGGGGGGATCTTTATTCCCGAAATGGGAGGTCCAGGGGTACCCCCTCCCCCTGTGTCCCGCATTCTAAAGGACTTAGAGCTACGGGATAAAGTTAGTCCCTACAAAACAAAGCACTTAGTCCCATCGGTCCGATAAAACAAAGGACTTACTGCAGTAGTCAGTAGTCAGTAGTCAGTAGTCAGAAAAAACCGGAACGCAAACGCAAAACCGGAAAACGCAAACGCAAAACCGGGAAAAAGATCCGATCCAAAGCCTATTTCTATTGTGACAAATTCGCGGGGACCTACTGGACACTTTCGCGAGATTTATTTCTCTCGCGGAATGAGAGACTTAGAGCGATTTCCGTGCGAGCGGGGACTTGACAGCCGATTGTAGTCGTCCCGGGTTAGCGCCGAAAACGTGGCGCGAATCTGGGGCACAACTTTCATTTCATGCGATCACGCGCGCGACTAACCCGGACACCGTCCCCAGCGCTGCGACCGTCCCATAGGCAGCCGCCGCGACTCGCCACGAAATCGACTTGCCGACAATCGAGAGCGAATAGACGCTGATGATTCCCAGCGTGCACAGGATAGTCACGACATACGGCAGCGGAACGCCACGAGTCATAGCGATATAAGCAATGGCAACGTCGAAGGCCATGGGCACCGGCAGGAACGCGGCGATAAGTGCGACGAGAATGATGCCGGCAATGCTGACCGGGGCGATGAGCGCCTGCGGCGGAATCAGTTCGACTACGAATGCGCCGAGAATCGCGGCCAGCAACATGAGCGGGAGAGCGATCTTGGCGACGTACCAGAAGCTGCGCGCGAAAGTCTGGGCGGTTCCGACGAGCGCTGCAGACCATGATTCCTGAACCGGAATCTCAATGGGACAAGCGAGCGTCGCGTCTTCTGTTTTCTGGCGCGCGGCTGCGGCAGGTGCGAATACAAAGATGAGGAAGAACACCGTCGCCAGCTTGAGAACTGCAACCGAGGCAGGGAAGAGTGCGAAGGTCATCGCCAGAACTACCACGTTCAGCGCAGGCGAGGCGAACATGGTGGCGAGTACCGACTCGGTGCTCATGCCCGATGCGACCAGTCCGCGTGCAATCGGCGCGATGCAGTTGCTACAGACGCCGAGCGGCACTCCGGCGACCGCGCCATAGAGGGTGTTCAACCAGCGAGATTTGGTGCGGCGTCGCGGCAGCGTGACGAGAAAGGTGAGCGCGGCGGGTCCGAACAGAAACGAGAAGGTCATGCCAACGCGGTTGGCGTCCAGCCAATTGACGGTGGTGCGCCACACGCGCGTCGCGAGCGGCATGCTGCGATCGACCTGATAAACGCTGCCGAAGGTCAGCGCGCCCTTGGCGGTAACGTGGGTTCCCGAGTGATAGCGCTTCATCAGTGCCGGGTAGCGCGAGTCGACCCAGAAGATGGTCGCGATCAGCACCATCAGCAGAATGGCGAGGGTGCGGCGGCGCGCCGTCGTGGTGGACCCGATCCCCAGACTGATCGGTAGCGCAGAAGCTTGCTCGGACATACGAACCTCAGATCGAGTTCACGCCCACGGAACTCGCGGATAGGAGTGCGAGGACTCTACAACCAGGGTGAGAGAGCCGGGAATAGTAGAAAAGCAGTAGCCAGAAGGCGGTAGTTAGTAATTAGTAGTTGGTAATTAGGATTTCCGTGACCGCCGCGATTTCGGAATTTTGCCGATGCGAGGATCGCCGGCGAGTACGAGTTCGCAGGCGTGCATGGCGGACTGCTCGAAGTCAGGTGAGTCGGAGGGGAGAACTTGCCAGCTGGTGATCTTCTCCCCGAGGAGCTGAATCGATCGCATGCTGGGGAAGTCACGGCGCAGGCTGTCGTGGTGCTCGTGAGTGGTGGCGAGCCAGACGCCATTGTCCGGGGTATGAGTTGGTTTCTCGCGCAGGATGAGAACGATCTTTTCGCCAATGTAGATTGCCGTACAGCCGAACATGGGCCGCGTGATGGGAGAGAGTTCGGCGATGGCGTCGAGGACGAATTCGTGGGGAACTGGCTTGCGCCGCTTGATCGCGAAGGGATCATCAGGCGGAAGAGACAATTGTTTGCGGCGGGGCTTCGGCACCTTCATCTCTCGACTGCGCTCAACATCATCGCCAGTAATCCATCAGCTGCACTGCTGCCATGACTAGAAAAAGTACGCAGCCGACAAAAAGGACCCACCGTTTTGAACGCAGTGTTCCTACGCAAAGCGCGACGGCACCGGCAACGATTGAGACGTTGATTATGTTTTCCAGCATCGCTGTCCCTTCGGTCAGGCGCAGACGCCAGGACTTTCCTGGGTTCGATGTTAGTCCTCCACCGTAGTCTCTGCACGAGACAGTTGCTGTTTGTGATTGCTTCGATCTCTGCGCACCATTTCGATGGTGCTCGCGGAGTGGTGCCGGCGCAAATCAAAAGGGCTAGCCTTGTTCCGCCAGCCCTTCAAGTTCGATCAAGTCATCGTAAGGCTCTTACAACGATACGTTGATGGCGATGTGCACGCCTGGATGGCTACGGTTGCAGAGGTAGTAGCCGTCGTTCACGTAATCCACGTAAACATCGTCGGTCTGGTACCAGTTCGCCGCCCAGGTTTCCGGCCAGGGATCAACAATCCCGAACCAAAAACCGCCGTATTGGAAGCGGGGGCGGCCGTCGACGACGACCATGGGCGCGCCGTAAACGCGGAAAAAGTGTCCACGGCCAAAATGCTCGCGGAACCGGTCTTGTGGAATGCGATAGCCTACGTAACCTCCGCGGTCGTGCCAGGAGCGGTGTTCGCGCTCCCAATGCCCTGCACGCTCACGCTCCCAGACATTGTGGGTAGGCGGATGCGGGGCTTCGTGCCGGTAATCGCGAGCGTGTTCGTCCGCCTGCCGGTAATGCGGTTGATGGATGTCCTGCCGGTACGCCTGCTGATGCTCAGGAGGACGCGGAACCCGATGGTCCTCGGGTCGGGGTGCCTGGTGGTTGTCCGCGCGTTGCGGCTGAGCCTGATGGTGATCGTCTCGCGCGCTATGTCCCTGCGGACTACCGTGATGTTCATCCTGATGGTACTGAGGACCGTTGTGGTGGTCGTCATCGTGCCCGTGCTGTGCGTACGCAGGAGCGCTTGAGGCTAGAGCAAGTCCTAAAACGGATGCGCCGACAATTGCAGCTATCTTCATAGTGGTAGGTACTCCGGTGTCTCGGAAAGTCTAGGGCATGCTGGAACGGCTTCGTAAGTTACGTAGGTCGTAAGACGGAATAGTTCCGTTTCTAAGGCAGTCGAGTGGAGGATGGCTAGGGTTTTGCGAGCGGCTCGAGCTTGATCTTGGCTTCGGCGTGCTCGAGCAGGCTATTCTGCAAGGCCGGCCATTGGTCGTAAGCTTTGCCGTTCTTTTCGAGGTCGGCTACGGTGAACCCGGTGGGCGCGAGATCTTCACCGTAGATGATCATGAGCTCTTTGCGCCTTTGATCGTCGAGCAGATGGACGAGGCGGATGTACATCATGCCGGACGGCATCGAATAGCCCTTATTGTGGATCAGAGACTCGATGTGTTCGCGGTCAGAGCCAGCGTCGAATTTTTCGTCGCCGCCGCGGACCCAGCTATCGACGAAGAAGTCCATGCCGCCGATGGTGGCGTGCGTCGGAGAATCGTACTGGTGGTGCAGATCGGGCTTGCTTGGAAGATAGCCTTCGAACTGTATCCAGTAGAGCTGCTGGACCCGCTTCTGCTTGTCGGCGTCAATGAAGGCGTGTAGTTCGCAATCGGCGATGCCGTAGAGCACCCATCGGTCTGCGCCCAGGTACCGCGCGGACTTCGGCAGCTCAATCCTTACCGCGGGGTCGTGCTGCGAGACGATGACGTTGTGTTCGACTTTTCGTTCCGGGCGTTCAGCCTGGGCACAGACGCAGGCGACGAGCAGGGCTGCGATCGCGATTCGTCTAACTGACATAGTCGAATAGTGTCATGAATCCGAAGTCCATATGCAACTGCTGATGGCAGTGGAACAAGGTCATGCCGGGATTGTTGGCGACGAAATCGACGGAGATCTCCTGGTAGCCGCCGAGCATGACCACGTCTTTCATCACGCCGGCGGTTGGGATTCCGGCGATGTTGGTGAGTTCGAAGCTGTGCCGGTGCAGATGGATGGGGTGAATATCATCACTGGCATTGCGCATATGCAGGCGGTAGCGACGGCCTTGTTTCAGGTGAAATGAGGCGGGCGCCATCATGCTGGTCATCGGATACGCGACGCCGTTGATGGTCCACCTGTTGAATCCGTTGAGAGCGGCGTTGTCTTTGACGAAGGTCATCTCGAAGGTTTCGTCGGGAGCGGGCGCCGTGGCGCCGGGTTTGGCAAAGTGGGTGTAATTCCAGCGAAACTTCGGCGGCGCGACCCACAAGGGCTTGCCGGTACGTCCCGCGTATTCCACGACAATGCCCATTCCGTGATGGCGATCGTCGTCGGCGGTGTCGCCCATGATCCATATGCCGGGATGATTCATCTCGACGATGGCGGAGACTCGCTCCGCCGTGCCTAGCCAGAGCACCGGAACGTTAATGGGATTCGGCACCGGATTGCCATCGAGAGCAACGAGGCGGAACGTGTGACCGGGAAGCGCGAGGCTGCGAATCTCCGTGGCGCTGCCGTTGAGCACATGAAAGAGGACGCGCTCGCCCTGCTTCACCCGAATCGGTTCGCCGTGACCGAGCATGCGACCGTTGATGGTGAAGGAATCGTATCCGACTTCGTAGCCCTTCGGCATGCCTTTGGCCAGCGAGGCTTTCATCGCCGACTCGCCCTGATCTTCGAGCGCCTTCACCCGGGTGGCGGGTGAAAGGGCGTCGATGGCCATGTCTCCACCGCGGCTGAAGGTGGGCTCGAATTCTTTCAGGACGAGGAAGACCTCGCGATCGTAACGACCCGGCTCACGCTTGGGTTCGATGTAGACCGGTCCAACTTGTCCGCTGTATTGGCCGGCGGCGAGATCGGCGCCAGCGCGATTGTGCGTGTGGTAGAAGCGATAGCCCGAAGGCTGCGGCACAAAGGAGATGCGACGCTTACCGCGCGCTGGGACGAACGGCGTGCCCTCTTCAGCGGCGCCGTCCACGTCGACCGGAACGAATTGCCCGTGCCAGTGCAACTGCTCGGGTGTGTCGGTGTCATTGAAGATGTCGACGGTGACGCGCTGTCCTTCTTTGAAGCGAAGTAGCGGTCCGGGAAACTGGCCGTTGTAAGTGGTGGTGGAGATGATCTTCTTCGGCGAGATTTCGACAGGACTGGCGGCGATGCGAATCGTGTAATCGGCTTTCGTTTCATCCTGCGTTGCGGCGTTCGATTGCAGCGAAGCGGCATCGGCGATTGCTGAGGGCACGAGCGTGCTTCCGGCGAGGACGCTGGCTGCTTTGAGGAAATTGCGTCGAGAGATAGTCATGGGGGTTTATCCGTTGATGTGCGTTCACGAGTTGGGATGAATTAATAGCGCAAGACCGAGTGTCAGGATGATAAGCGCAACAATGCGCCGAAAAATCTGCTCCGGAATCCTTCTGAGAAGTCTCTGCCCGGCAATGGTGCCCACAAGTACGCCAACGGTTCCAATGACGAGGAATTGCCAGATTCGCGCGAGATCATGCGCCTCGGTGACGAAATAAACCGGCATGCGCGCGGCATCAACCATGAGAGCGATGGCGGTCGCGGTGGCGACAAAAGACTCTTTTTCCAGATCAAAACGGAGCAGCGCAGCAGAGCGAATGCCGCCCTGGTTGCCGACTAGTCCGCCAAAGATTCCTGATGCTGCTCCGGCAACCCAGGCAGCGATCCCGCCGAAACGCATGCGCGATGCGAGTCCGGTGATGCCGGTCACCCCGGCGAACACCAGCAATGCGCCGAGAACGTAGCTAAGCACAAAGCTGGAGAAGCGCGTGTGGAGGAGAGCTCCGGCAAGGCCGCCAAGGGCACTGGCGATTCCGAATCCAAGCAGAACGCGTTTGTTCACGTGCTGGCGAATGAGGGCGAAACGGAATGCAGTTCCTGCAAGGTGCGGGATCGAGACAGCGGCAACGGCAAGTTTTGTCCCCAACTTTGCGGCCAGAGTCGGAGTCATGATGCTTCCGATACCGAATCCTGCGACGGAGGCGATGCCGCCGGCGAGAATCGCTGCAGCGAGGAAGATCAGGGTGAAGATCATCGCAAGGAGATAGTACGCTTGCCACGACAGGCCATGCATGAACGGAAGATGAACAGTCGTGCAACGTCACGAACAGGTGAGTGTTGGTGGTCCGCTATACTGCCGCTCGGGGGCAATGAATGGCGGGAGAACTCGCTAGCGCCGGACTGAGCCTGGCTGCAGCCGCGTGCTGGGGCGCAGCGGACTTCAACGGCGGCATTGGGACGAAAGGCGCGAATCCGTTCGGCGTCGTCGTAGTTGCGCACGGCGTCGGATTGGTTTGCATGCTTGCTGCGGCGCTGATCGCGGGCGAGGCAATTCCTTCACATCGGGCTCTGGCGTTTGGTGCGGCGGCGGGCGTTGCTGGCGGATTGGGATTGGCTGCACTGTATCGCTCGTTGTCGGTTGGGAAGATGGGGATCAATGCGCCCGTGGCGGCGGTGCTGACCGCGGCGCTGCCGGTGGTCTACAGCTTTCGCAGCGAGGGCTCGCCGAGTTGGATACAGTTCGCCGGATTCGCGATCGCGCTGGTAAGCATATGGCTGATCGCGATGCCTTCGGGGGGAATTGGACGTCCGCGGGGACTTGGAAGCGCGGTGCTTGCGGGGATCGGGTTCAGTGCGTTCCTGGTGTTGAGTAAACAGGCGGCGGTGGAATCGGTATTCTGGCCGCTGGTGATTGCACGTGTTTCGTCGGTGACGACCATGTTGCTGATCTGCATGGCTGCGCGCAGGCCGTGGATTCCTGCTACGGAGGCGCTGAAGTTCATCGTAGTTGCGGGTGTGCTCGATTCGGTTGGGAATGCGCTGTTTGTTGCGGCGACGCGACGTGGACGCCTTGATGTGGCGGCGGTGCTGTCTTCTTTGTATCCGGCGACGACGGTGTTGTTAGCAAGGTTTGTGCTGAAAGAAAAGATCTCCACGCTGCAGACGACGGGAATGGCAGCAGCATTGATTGCGGTGCCGCTGATCGCAGCGAGGTAACGGCGGTTTCGAGTTTCTCGCTCGGGGGCGAGCGGGCTCCATCGTGAGACCGCGGGCGCCTTCTCGCGTGATAGGCTATTGCGTTTGTTCGGAGAAGGTCGATGGAGATCACGAGTGCGGGTGTCGTCGGCGCGGGGACGATGGGCAATGGTATCGCTCACGTATTCGCCAAGTCCGGATATAAGGTGGTGCTGTGCGACGTGGAGGAGCGTTTCCTGCAGCGCGCGCTCGATACCATCGGCAAGAATCTGGAGCGCGAGGCGAGTAAAGGCAAGATCACGACACAAGAGAAAGATGCGACGCTGGGGCGGATTCGTACTACGACCGATCGTGAGGCGCTAGCGACAGTTGATTTCGTCGTCGAGGCGGCGACGGAGAAGTTCGAGATTAAGTCGCAGCTGTTTCGCGATCTCGATCGCATATGTCGGCCGGAGGTCATTCTTGCGACGAATACGTCTTCTATTTCGATCACCAAGTTGGCGGCACTGACGAAGCGTCCGGAGAAAGTCATTGGCATGCACTTCTTCAATCCGGTGCCGGTGATGAAGCTGGTGGAAGTGATACGCGGACTGGCGACGTCGCAGGAGACGTTCGAGGCGGTGCGCGATCTGGCGCTAAAGCTGGAAAAGACGCCGGTCGAGGTCAACGACTACCCGGGATTTGTTTCCAATCGCGTGTTGATGCCGCTGCTGAACGAAGCCATGTTTACTGTGATGGAAGGCGTCGCGTCGCCTGAAGCCGTGGACGAGGTCTTCAAACTGGGGATGGCGCATCCGATGGGACCGCTGACGCTGGCGGATTTCATCGGACTCGATGTTTGCCTTGATATCATGCGTGTGCTCGAGAGCGGTCTGGGTGATCCGAAGTACCGGCCGTGTCCGTTGCTGGTGAAGATGGTGGACGCAGGATGGTTGGGGCGCAAGAGCGGACGAGGCTTCTACAAGTATTGAAGAGTCAAGATTTAAGACTGAAGCTTGGAAAACCCAATCCCCAATACGCGGGTCGAGCAAGTTAGCGACGAGGTCTCCATTCCGAACAAGTATCAGCGTGATTGGCCTTACTGGATCGCAGGGCTGATCCTGGGCGGAATTACCGGCTACATGCAAGTACGGATCAAGGATCCAACGCTCTCCGGCGTATTCCTGGTCGCCATCAACCTCTTCCTTGCCTTCAGACGGCCGCAGCGGCCATGGCGATGGGGACTCGTCACCGCATTGTGTCTTCCGGCGGCAGAGTTGCTGGCTTATCTGACGCGCGAGCAACCCACGCGTGCGATGGTGTGGGGATCGTTTGTTGGGCTCGCACCAGCGCTGGCCGCCGCCTTCGGCGGAAGCGTGATACGGCGAGCGATCACGACACTGTTTCCGAAAAAGTGAGTTGCGGACGCCGCAGTCCTGTTGCATTCGCAAGCGCCACTAGAAGAACTACCAGTTCCTCGCGAGATTCATCTTTTCTAAACTCCGCCTCAATCGGCATCGCAACCGATCCGGCCTGTGAATTTGTGACTCGATCAGAGAAAACCATGAATACATCTCGGTCTAATGGAGATCTTGTGTGCAACTCTCGATGGAGAGTTCTACTAATCGCCGTCGCCATGCTTTGTTTGAGCGCACCGGTGCTGTGCCAGAACAACGCCTCCTATCAGGTTGGCACCATCCTTGAGGTCAAGGATCATCAGCCTACAGCGACGGACGCCGCAACGAAGCGCTATGACATTTCCATCAAGGTAGGGAACACGGTCTACCTGGTTCTGTACACGCCTCCAGACGGGTCGAGCGTCGCGGAGTATAAGACTGGACTTGATTTTCCGGTATTGGTGGAAGGGAAGACCCTGAAATTCACCGACGCATTGGGGCGTCCCATGACGGTTCCAATCGTGAGCCAACGACAGTTGAGCAAGGCGAAGGCTGACTAGTTCGCACGCGGAGTTTAATGGCAGGAACCATCGTCCTGGAACTGGCCGCTTGGCAGCATCGTAGCCAGGAACTTCGCGCAGGCGCTTATCTTCTGGTATGCCGGGTCGTTTTGCATTGCGTCTGGAGTCATCGAGTACTGTCCGGTGTTCATCGAACGGCGCTGAGAGACCAACGTATCGTTCCAGCTCTGGACTGCATTGACATGGTTGGTCAGCAATTGAAGTGCGTTCTGGTCGGACTGCGACCTTGCGTCGACTTGCGCGATACGCAGCGCTTCGGAGGCACGATTGTGGAATGTAACCAACCGGCTGCCGTCCCCGGGGACTCCGTGTTGCGCCGCGTAGGCAAGGGTATCCGTCCAACTCTTGGTAACGGAGAGTGTCTGCAGAGCTGCTTTCATAAAGTCCGGAGACATCTCTGTACTCGCGGCCTGCGATGCCATCGAGGTGGGAGGAGCGCTGCCTGGAGCAGAAGATGGGATGGTGAGCACGATCTGATTCTGCTGAAAGCTAAGCGAGCCGTTCGCAATGCGAGCGAGTGACTCCAGATCGACGAACGATCTGCCATCGATCTGGTACACGATGATTTGTCCGCTGTGCCCGTTGATGACTACGTTTCGCTGATGCTCACCGGTCTGCGCTTGCGCAAGAGCGATGAGCACCAAAATCAGGATCAGAGCGTAGGAACTCAGATTTCTTCGCATAAATCCTCAGGAATGATTCTTCAAGGAAGTCTAGGTGCGAAGGCGCAACCTTTTGAACTGGCAAAACTCTTAGTGGCAGCTATGTGGCCACGGCAGGCTCTTTGCTGGCGCGCTTCAGCGAGGTTGTAATGAGGAGGCTTCCGCTCATCCCTGATATCAAGGAGGCGAATAAGATCGCGATTTTGGACGCCTCCAGCAGTTCGGCTTCCTTGAAGGCCAAAGTTGCAACGAAGAGTGACATGGTGAATCCGATGCCGCAAAGGCAAGCAGCACCCACCATCTGTCTACCGGAAACGCTTTCCAGCGGCACGACCAGGCGAGTCCATACTGCGAACTGGGTGAATAGCCAGACGCCCAGGGGCTTGCCGATCACCAAGCCCAGCCCGACGCCTAAAGTGACGGGGTGTCGCAGTGCCGCGCCGAGATTTTCCGAGATATTGACGCCAGCGTTGGCGAGGGCGAACAGCGGCATGATCAAGAAAGCGACCCAAGGCTGTAAGAGGCGTTCGATGCGGTGCAAGGGCGATTCGACCAGTCCAATGTTCTGCTCGATCGTATGCAAGATCGAATGCTCGTCGTTGGAATCGGGCGGCACCTTCTCGAGTTGGTCGAGAAGAGATCGGCCTTGCTGTATGAACCTGTCCTTGTCGAGGAGAGTACGACAGGGGATGGTGAACGCGAGCAGAATGCCTGCGATGGTCGCGTGTACCCCGGAGCTAAGGACGGCACACCAGGCGAAGACGCCTAGCACCGCATACACCACTGGCTTGCGAATGCCGGCGAGATTCGCCAGGAGGCAGAGTCCAATGCAGACCAGGCCAATCAGCAGGCTGATGTAGTTGAGCTTCGCCGTGTAGAAAAGGGCAATCACAATCACGGCGAAGATGTCGTCGACGATGGCGAGCGCGGTGACAAATACTTTCAGGGCAATCGGAACCCTGCTTCCGAAGAAGGCAAGCACCCCGAGCGCGAAGGCAATATCGGTGGCGATAGGAATCGCCCATCCTTCACGGACGTTGGCACCACGGGTGATGGTCAGGTAGATCAAAGCGGGGACAATCACGCCTCCCAAGGCCCCAATAAAGGGAAACACGGCTTTTCGGAACGATGAGAGTTCGCCTACCAGGACTTCTCGCTTGATCTCCAGTCCAACGAGGAAGAAGAAAAGTGCCATCAAACCGTCGTTGATCCAGCCGTGCCTATCCTCCGTTATGACATAGCTGCCGAACCCAACCGAGAGGGGAGTTTCCAGCAAGTGATGGTAGCTATGTTGCCAAGGTGAATTGGCCCAAACTAATGCGAGAACCGTGCTCGCGAGCAGCACGAGGCCGCCTGCAGCCTCCATTCGGGCGAAACGAACAAAGGGACTGGTGATGAGCTGAATCGGAGTTGCAGGTTTCAGCGAGGTTCCCATGATTGTCCTTACCTCGGAATCTGATATACGCGGAAAAGATTCCGCGCAAGTGCAATTTCCACGAACTTTCTTCCCGGCAGCCAGTGGGAAACGGCGCTTCGTCTCCGCGGAGACTACAGAGCAAAGCACTGGAAACTAGAAATGTTGCTAGTGGTCTACCGGCCGGGAAGGTCTTAAAAAGAAAGCAGCAGAAAGTTGTCAACGGAGAACAGGCCATGGCGCAGCGCAATTCCTTCTGCAGGGCCGGTTTTTACCGGCACATGGTTGGAGTGTCACTGCTCGTAATGATGTCACTGCTGCTGGGCGGTTGCGGTGAGAAACAACCCGCTGCGGCTCCCGGGCCACCGGAAGTGCAAGTCGCAGAGGTGATTCAGCAAGATGTTCCGATCTACTCCGAGTGGGTGGCGCAGTTGAATGGCGACACGAACGCACAGATCGTGCCGAAGGTTCAGGGATACCTGCTGAAGCGGACGTACCAAGAAGGATATTTCGTCCGGCAAGGGGAGCTGCTGTTCGAGATAGATCCGCGTCCCTTTCAGGCGGCGCTTGACCAGGCGAAGGCACAAGTTGCTACGGCACAGGCAATCCTATCGAAAGCGGAAACCGACGTAGTGCGAGATGCGCCACTCGCAGCTCAAAACGCAATCCCAGAGAAACAGCTCGATAACGATCGGGCGGCACAGGCGGCTGGGAAGGCGCAAGTAGAAGCGGCCCAGGCCCAGGTGGAACAAGCGGAGCTCAACCTCGCATGGACAAAGGTGTATTCACCGATTGACGGCATCGCTGGAACCGCAAACTCGCAGGTAGGAGACCTGGTTGGGACCTCCACCAAGATGACAACCGTTTCGAAGGTGAACCCAATACGAGCCTATTTCTCGATCAGCGAGGACTCATATTTGTCCGTCGCTAATCGGGTTGGTGCGTTTGTGCGCGGTAATTCGAAAGCCCCACCCAGATCCGTTGAGTACATACAGGCGAACAACGCTCCTTATCCCGACAGAGGGCGCGTCATCCTCGTGAATCGGGAGGTTAGCTCACAAACTGGAACGATTCAGATCGCGGCTGAGTTTCCCAACCCGGATGCGGTACTTCGCCCGGGAGGTTTTGGGCGCGTGCGAATGAAGACCGGTGACAACAGGAATGCACTCCTCGTACCCCAGCGCGCGGTGATGGAAGTTCAATCTGCCTACCAGGTGGTGGTGGTCGGTGCGGACAACAAGGCGGAGTTCCGACCGGTGAAGGTCGCGGAGAAGGTCGGCCCGAACTGGGTGATCACGGAAGGATTGAAGCCCGGCGAGAGAGTAATCGTCGAGGGGTTCATGAAGGTTCGCGAAGGCATGCCAGTCAACGCCAAACCCTACGTCGAAACGGCATCGGCGGGAACAACAAAATAAATGTCCAAATTCTTTATTGGCCGGCCCATCGTTGCGATGGTTATTGCGATCCTGATGGTCATCGCTGGCGTTGTTGCGATGCTCAGCTTGCCGACAGCGCAGTTCCCGAAAATTGCTCCGCCTGAAATACAAGTGCAGACCACCTACCTTGGGGCCGACGCGGAGACAGTCGCGCAATCGGTGGCCACGCCGATCGAACAGCAGATGGCCGGCGTGGACAACATGAACTACATGTACTCGCTGAACGGCAGCGACGGTTCGCTAAAGCTGACGGTGAATTTCGATATAGCGACGGAGACGAACACAGATCAGATCTTGTCGCAAATGCGCGTAAACCAGGCGAACTCGCAATTACCGAGTTCGGTGGTTCAGTACGGCGTTACGGTGCAGAAATCAACCTCTGCGCCCTTGATGCTGATCGCCTTGTATTCTCCGTCGAATTTGTACGACAACATCTTCCTGGCGAACTACGGGATCATCAACATCAACGATGCGTTGACGCGAATTCCCGGCGTTGCCTCAGTGACGGTCTTCGGCGCCGGTCAGTACGCGATGCGCTGCTGGGTGAATCCGAACAAACTGGCGAGCCTGAGCATTACAGTTCCCGAGATTATCAACGCAATCCAGGCACAAAATACAGTCAATCCCGCCGGACAGATCGGCAGCGAGCCAGTACCGCAAGGGCAGCAGTTCACCTATACGGTTCGAGCGCCGGGTCGACTGCCATCGGCAGAAGAGTTTGGGGAGATCATCGTACGTGCGCAACCCGATGGAGGCATCCTCCGCCTGAAGGACGTGGCGCGGATTGAACTCGGAGCCCAGACCTACGCGCTCGAAGGCAGATTGAATGGGAAGCCGGCAGCATTGCTTGCGGTATATCAATTGCCGGGAACCAATGCCGTAAAGACCGCAGCGGGCATACGGAAACTGATGGAAGAGGCGAAGACGCGCTTCCCGCAGGGGCTTGATTATGTAATTCCGCTCGATACCACTCTAGCCGTCACCGAAGGATTGAAAGAAATACAGCACACGTTGTTTGAGGCGATCGTGCTGGTGATCCTGGTGGTGTACATCTTCCTGCAGGGTTGGCGCGCCACGCTGATTCCGTTGCTGGCTGTTCCGGTGTCACTGATAGGCACCTTCATCGTTTTCCCACTGCTGGGATTTTCAATCAACACGCTGTCGCTGTTCGGGCTGGTGCTTGCCATCGGACTCGTTGTGGACGATGCGATCGTGGTGGTGGAAGCGGTCGAACATCACATCGAGCACGGGTTGTCGCCGAAGGAGGCGACCGTCAAGGCGATGGATGAGGTATCGGGACCAGTGGTGGCGATCGCATTGATTCTGGCCGCTGTCTTCATACCAACGGCGTTCATTCCGGGCATCACCGGGAGAATGTATCAGCAGTTTGCCGTGACGATCGCCGTGTCGGTGATCTTTTCCGCGTTTAATGCGTTGACGCTGAGCCCAGCATTGTCGGCGTTGTTATTGAAGCCGAGAAAACCAACGCGCGGACCTTTAGGAGCTTTCTTCAGATGGTTCAATCGCGTGTTTGGCCGGGCCACCGATGGCTATGTCACCGCTTGCGGGCACCTGGTTCATAAGGCAGGATTCGCCTTCATTCTGCTGCTGGCCTTGACACTTGGAGCCGGATTCTTCGGCAAGAAGATCCCCACGAGCTTCCTTCCCGATGAAGATCAGGGTTTCATTTATGGAGGCCTGCAACTCCCGGACGCTTCTTCGCTGCAGCGCACTTCTGAGGCAGCTAAACAAGTCGAGAACATCATCATGAAGACGCCGGGCGTGGAGCATGTGAGCTCGGTGATCGGCTACAGCATGCTGAGCGGCGTGAACACCACCTATAGCGCGTTCTTCTTCATTTCGTTTAAACCCTGGGGGGAACGAAAGGCGCCAGACGAGAAGTACGAAGCAATCAAAGCCCATCTGAACCGGGAATTGTCGAAAGTCACATCCGGACTTGCCTTTGTCTTTCCGCCACCAGCGATTCCTGGTGTCGGTACATCTGGCGGAGTGACGTTTGTCTTGCAGGACAGATCGGGGAAAGACATCACTTTTCTCGCGAAGAATCTGCAGACCTTCCTGGGCGCAGCGCGCAAGCGCCCTGAGCTGTCGAGTGTGACCACCACGGCCCTGTTCGGCGTGCCGCAAGTAGGGATAACCGTCGATAGAGCGAAGGTGCTGACCCAGCAAGTGAACCTCGCATACGTCTACCAGACATTGCAGACGTTCATGGGCGGATCGCTGGTGAACTACTTCAATCGCTTCGGGCGACAGTGGCAGGTTTACGTGCAGGCGGACGGCGACTATCGCACGAACGCGAATAACCTAGGCAAGTTCTACGTGAGGAATGCCACCGGCGAAATGGTGCCACTGAGCACACTAACTGGGATCGAGACACGCAGTGGACCTGGATTCACGATGCGCTTCAACCAATTCCAGTCAGTGCAACTCAACGCCTCAACGGCTCCTGGTTACAGCTCCGGCCAGGCAATCGCGGCGCTGGAAGATACGTTCAAGCAAACCATGCCGGCGGAGATGGGCTTCGACTACATGGGTATGTCGTTTCAAGAGAAGAAGGCGGCAGAGGGGGTGAGTCCAGTGGTGGTGTTTGCCATGGCCTTCGTAGTCGTCTTTCTGATCATGGCCGCGCAGTACGAGAGTTGGACGTTGCC
Source organism: Terriglobia bacterium (assembly GCA_963826275.1). GTDB lineage: Bacteria > Acidobacteriota > Terriglobia > Terriglobales > Acidobacteriaceae > JAJPJE01. The sequence continues at coordinate 104,160 of CAWGWI010000019.1, forward strand.
GTTTGCGGTTCTGCTCGGAACGCCCATCGCAGTGTTCGGTGCTTTTCTTGCGTTGTATGGACGTCGCCTGGAGAACGACGTGTACGCGCAGATCGGATTGGTGATGCTCATTGGTCTGGCTGCGAAGAACGCGATTCTGATCGTGGAATTTGCCAAGATGGAATACGACAAGGGCAGACCGCTGATCGATGCGTCGTTAACGGGCGCAAAGTTGAGACTGCGTCCAATTCTCATGACGGCATTTGCGTTCATTCTTGGATGCGTGCCGCTATGGACGGCCTCGGGTGCAGGCGGGATCTCGCGGCAGGTGTTGGGGACGGTCGTGATTGGCGGAATGCTGGCAGCCTCGCTCCTGGCGATCTTTTTTATTCCCGTGTCTTTCGTTGTCATTGAGCGCCTTGGGCATTGGTTGGGAGCGGCGAAACCGGCAACCGAAACGGAGAAGGGTCCGAAGGGAGTGCAAGCGGCATGAGGTCGGCCTTTGTACTCGCGCTGCTGTTCGCACTTTGTGCCTGCAAGGTTGGGCCGAACTACAAGCGACCTGCAGTCGCGCTGCCCGATCAATATCGCGGACTGGCGCCCACTGCCGCCCCACAACCGCCGATGGAATCGTTCGCGCAGATGAAGTGGTGGACGGTATTCCAGGATCAGAACCTGGAGGGACTAATCAGGGAGGCGCTGGTTAGCAACTACGACTTACGGATCGCCGCCACGCGCGTGGTTGAGGCGCAAGCCTCGCTGGGCATCACAAGGGCGAACCAGTTTCCGTCGGTAGAAGGGACGGGAGCGATCCAGAACGTTCGCAATCAGTTCTACCCGAACGCTCCTACGTTTGATTCGCTTGGACTGCAGGCTTCGTACATCATCGATTTTTGGGGACAGTATCGGAGAGCGACGGAAGCTTCACGCGCCAATCTCGTCGCGACAGAGTTCGGGCGAGAAGTAGTGCGCACAACGCTGATTGCTGACGTGGCAAGTTCGTACTTTCAATTGCGCCAGTTCGATGCGCAACTCGAGTACTCGAAGGAGACGTTGAAAGCGGACCAGGAGATGCTGCGGATCAACACCATCAAGTTTAAAGGTGGCGAGTCCGCGCAGACCGACGTGCTTCAAGCGGAATTGCTGGTACAACAAGCGGAGTCTCAGATCATCAGTCTTAAACAGTCGATCGAGCAGACGGAGAACGCGCTCAGCATTCTTCTTGGAAGAAATCCTGGCCCAATCACGCGCGGGCTGAACCTGGTGGACGAACCGCATCTACCGGAGGTGCCTGCCGGGTTGCCGTCGACGATTCTTGAGCGGCGTCCCGATATTCGGCGAGCAGAGATGTTCCTGGTTTCGGCAAATGCAAATGTGGGCGTGGCCAAGGCTGCATTTTTCCCGCAATTTGCGTTGACGGCCACGTTCGGGGCGCAAAGCACCGCTTTGACCAGTTTTCTACAAGGTCCGGCAACGTTTTGGTCAATCGGAGGGCAAGTGTTGCAGCCGCTGTTCGAAGGGGGCCGGATTAAGTCGAACTATCGATTGGCCTGGGCGCAACGCGACGAAGCCGAGCTCTCCTACAAACAAACCGTGCAACTGGCTCTGGAAGATGTTTCCAATGGACTCGTAGGGTATAGCCAGTCGCGCAGTTTCCGGATGAAGATCGAGCAACAGACGGCTACTTACAGCGAGGCGGCGCGCCTGGCGAATGTACGTTTCCTCGGCGGTTATACCAGCTTCCTCGAAGTGCTCGTAACCCAGCAGCAGTACCTGACCTCACAACTCGCGCTCGCGCAGGCTTGGAACTCTGAACTGCAGAATTATGTGCAACTGTATCGAGCGCTGGGTGGTGGATGGGAGCCGTAGGAAGCTGGTCGGGGGGGCACCGTCAGCAAAACTGCCAGTTAGCGGCGATATGACTGTCGCTGTAATTTTGACATCCGAATAATCGCTGCGAGTATCCAAGAGACATCCGTAACAAGCTACATCTGGAGTTCCGTATGCGCGTTGCAGAATCAAAGACAGTGACGAAATCGGAAGCAGGAACTTCCGCAAAGAGAGGAGTGAAGAATCCTTCTCTTTACCAGATCAACACGCGCACCTTGCTAACGGATTTAGCGAGGCAGCTCAAACGCAAAGCAACGTTAGACGATATATCCGACAAATACCTCGACCAATTGGCGGAAAAGGGTTTCGACTGGATATGGTTCCTCGGAATGTGGCAGACCGGGAGCGCGGGTCGCAAAGTGTCGCGAGAGCAGCCCGAGTGGCGGCAAGAATATCGGGAAGCCTTACCGGATTTGCAGGAACAAGACATCACTGGATCGCCGTTCGCAATTACTGCTTACGAAGTGAACTCGGAGTTCGGGGACAATGCGGCGTTGGCGCGTCTCCGCCAGAGACTGCAGAGCAGAGGGCTGAAGCTGCTGCTGGATTTCGTGCCGAATCACACGGCGTTGGATCATCCATGGGTTCAGGAGCATCCTGAGTTCTACGTTCACGGCACAGAAGAACAACTCCAGAGACAGCCGCAAAACTACATACGGCTTCAAGTAAAAGGAACGCCGACGGTGTTTGCGTACGGCCGAGATCCATACTTTGCGGGTTGGCCGGACACTCTGCAGCTCAATTATGCGGAGCCGGCGTTTCGAGAGGCGATGAGGGAGGAGCTCAGGAAAGTGGCCGAACGCTGCGACGGCGTGCGTTGTGACATGGCCATGCTGATCCTGCCAGATGTGTTTGAACGCACATGGGGACTACGTCCTGAGCCGTTCTGGCCAGGAGCGATCGATTTCATCCATTCGTTCAAACCGGAATTCCTGTTTATGGCGGAGGTGTACTGGGACCTCGAGTGGACGTTGCAGCAACAAGGATTTAACTATACCTACGACAAGCGGCTTTACGATCGACTTCGCGAGGGTCATGCGCGATCGGTGCGCGATCACTTTCGAGCTGATCCGGAGTTTCAGAAGAAGTCAGCGCGATTCCTCGAGAATCACGACGAACCTCGTGCCGCGTCGACCTTTCCGCCCGAAATGCATCGACCTGCGGCGATTCTGACTTTCCTGTGCACAGGGTTCAGGTTTTTCCACGACGGCGAGTTCGAAGGAAGGAAGAAGAAAGTATCGATGCATCTGGGCCGCCTGTCCGAGGAGAAATTGGATCCGGCGATTCACGAGTTTTATGACCATCTACTCGCCTGCGTGCATCGGCCAGAGACGCGCGACGGGCAGTGGCGCTTGCTTGAATGTGTGCAGGCGTGGGACAGCAACTGGACCTGGGACTGCTTCATCGCTTTTGCCTGGGAAGGAAGCGAAGGAGAGCGGTTGGTCATCGTGGCCAACTATGCGCCGAACCAGGGCCAATGCTATTTGCAGCTTCCTTTCGATGATCTCGCCGGGCGTTCTGTGACGCTTGAAGACCTTATGAGCCACGTGGTTTATGAGAGACAGGGTCAAACGCTGCGTTCGCAAGGACTTTTCCTGGACATGCCAGCGTGGGGATATCACGTCTTCAAAGTTACGAGCACGGAGAGCGGCAGGAGTTCTCACTGATCCAGGACAGAGATTCTGGTCGATGTGAGATGCCAGCCAAAGATCAGCGGCGATAGCTGTGGCTGTGAGTTTTGCCGCAACCACTAGCAATATTTGCAGTTTTGGAAACACCTCCTTCGAAACTACTCTTACGCAAGATTTTGGGGACTGATTCCGCCGCGTGGCGCTGAGTTCACTGTCAGACCGCGCGCTGATGGGTCACAGTTCCCGAGCGCAATCCATGCGACTTCTGAGAATTGCCGAGCGACTGCTACTGGTGGCTGGAATAGCCCTGCTGGCATTTTCTGCGCTGAGCTATGTGAATGGCCGCGCCTACTCGCATCTGGCGTTGAGCAAATTCCGTCCGGGCGCAAAGGCAGCTCCTGCGAGTCATGCGCACGAGTCGCCGGTAGACTTCAGCCTGTGGGATGAAAAGCGAATCCGCGAATACGAGACGGCGTTCAGTGAACACGTTGACGAACCACTGGCCGTACTCCGAATCGAGAACATCCGCCTCGAAGTGCCCGTTTTCAACGGCACGGACGATACGACCTTGAATCGCGGCGTGGGACGAATCATTGGGACTGGTTCTATCGATAAGGGCGGCAATATGGGCATTGCCGGTCATCGAGACGGATTCTTCCGTGTTCTGAAAGATGTCCACGTTGGTGACACGGTGCAACTGGAGACCAAGAGTGGCACACGGATCTACACGATCGACCGAGTGCAGATCGTCGGTCCTGAGGATGTCGGTGTTCTGAAAGATGACAGCGCTCCCGCGCTGACTCTTGTCACTTGCTATCCGTTCTACTTCATTGGAAGCGCTCCGCAGAGATATGTCGTTCATGCATCGCTGAAGAGCTATTCCCAAACTGCGAATCAGTCCGTACGAGCAGATTTAAGAAACACAGATTTGAATATCAAGGAGAATGCAAAATGAGTCCGAGAGCTGCATGGATACGCGTGCTGCTTACGCTTGCGATAGGGGCGATGTTCGTTGCCTTCGCCGTGGGAATGAGCGCACAGGTGCAAACAACCGAAACCACAAAGACGGGAACATCAACGCACGAGATACAAGTGGAGCGAGCGACCGTGGTGCACGTCAGTGGCAACGATCTTGTGGTGAAAATGGCAGATGGCACCATCCGCGATTTTCCCAATGTCCCGGAGAGCACACGAGTCATGGTTGATGGGAAGGAATTGGGGATCCACGACCTGCAACCAGGCATGACACTCCAACGCACCATCGTCACAACGACAACTCCAAAGATAATCACCACGACGCAGACGGTCACAGGAAAAATCTGGCATGTACAGCCGCCCAACAGCGTGATTTTGACCCTGGAAGACGGAAAGAACCAGCAATTCAAAATTCCGCCAGGGCAAAAATTCATGGTGAATGGACAGGAACTGGATGCATGGCATCTGCGAAAAGGAATGACGGTGTCAGCGACCAGAGTTGTCGAAGAACCGGTTACGTCCGTCACTGAGAAGAGGGTGCTCGCGGGTAATATGCCGCCGCCGCCACCTCCTGCCGCCGATCAGCCAATCCTGGTCGCTGTCCTGGTTCCGGTTGCGACTCCCGCCGTCTCAGAAGAACCGGCTCCACAGCAGTTGCCAAAGACAGGAGGAGAGTTGCCGCTGTTAGCGCTGCTTGGTTGCTTGTCGCTGGCCGGGTCAGCCGGATCGCGGTTGCTCCGCAGAATCGTTAGCTAAAGTGCTGACGCGCATGCTGCCCGCTTTGTGAAATCGAAGCGGGCAGTTTTTCCGCACTGACAGTTGAAAAGCAGCGCGCTACTCTTTCGTGTGCAGCTGTCCACCTTCTCTGTTCTTGGTCCAGCTACTTCGATTGTGGGCCATCTTAGCGCCTGACAGTTTTGCCAGTAGTGTGCGCACAGTTCCTTCCTTACGATGTTCGCGTGATTCGAAATTTTTACTTTTCAGCACTGCAACAACTCTCCCTTCGCGACCGCTCGACGAATCAAACCATTGCGATGTGACTGTCAGGCGGTTCTGTGAACGGTCGCGAATCAATACGTGCTTCGCACCATTCGAATCAGGAGGAGCTCTCCATGGACAACCGGCATCGTCCCAAGCTGCTGATCGCAGACGATCACACGCTGCTAGCCGAGGCGTGCCGGAATCTGTTGGAGCCGGAATTTGAGGTCGTTGGGATTGTTTCCGATGGCCGCGCGCTGCTGAAGGCTGCCGCGGAGCTGAAGCCCGATCTTGTCATCGTCGATATTGCAATGCCACAACTGAATGGACTCGACGCGGGTGAACAGGTTAAGCAGAAGAATCATTCAGTAAAACTGATCTACCTCACCATGAATGTACGTCCTGATGTGGCGGCGGAGGCATTCCGGCGTGGAGCCTCGGGATACGTGCTGAAGCACTGCACCGTCGATGAATTAATTGTGGCCGTTAGACGAGTGCTACGAGGGGAGTCGTATCTTTCGCCGCTTATCACCAAAGATACAGTGGACTTCCTGCTTCGCACGGGAGCGACCTACAACGAAGAGAAGCGTATCTCGGGGCGGCAGAGTGAGGTCTTGCAGTTACTCGCCGAAGGGAAATCGATGAAGGAGATTGCCTATATTCTCCAGCTCAAGCCCGGAACTGTGGCCTTCCATAAGTACAGGATCATGGAAGTACTGGGGCTGAAATCGAACGCGGAATTGATTGAATACGCCATCCGGCATCACATGGTCACGGAACAATAGCCCTATCTCGCCGAGATCCAAATAAATAGCAGTGGTTCCCCGGAGGTGTCTCCGCCTGAGTTCCACAGTCGCGCCCGTTACTGTTACTATCGATTGGGACATCGCAACTCAACAAGGATTTCGGTGTTCCTAAGACTTCGTTTAATAGTATTGTGACTATGAGCTTGTGGGAAATTGTGAACCTTCGAATCATGCAGAATAAGGTGCTTTGGCGCACCCTGGCGCTGACCTTTTGCGCTCTGGTGTTCTTTTTTGCCCTGCATGCGAAGACCGCAGTATACGAGGGTTCCGCCGCAAAGGTCACACCGTCAACCGCTTCCAAGTTGTGGGAGAGCGGACAAAAATTAGAACCAGCCACGCTCAAATCCAGCACTGGCACAGTGTTGTTCTGGATGGCGGCTGTTTGCCTGATCGGGCTGTGCTTCCATAACGAACAGCTCGCCCAGAGTGTGTTCGTGGTGCCGGCGCCCATCGATCGTTCGCTGCGCCACCTCCATCGTTTTCTGCGGCCCCCACCCTTCCAGAACTAAGTTTTTCCTGGCTCAATTTTTCATTCTTAATTATTTGTTCCGCGGTTCGGTCCTTATCGAGGGTCACGTTGAAGGGGCGCTGATTGCGGAGTGTTTTTCCGACCTGAAGCGAGGGGTTTATGGAAGAAGTGGATCGGCACAAGTCTGTTGTGCCCGAGGATCTTATGCAATTTCACCGTTCCCACAAGTTGATGATTGCCGGAGTACTGGCGTTGAGCCTGATCGGCGCGGCGGTGCTCGCCAGGCGAGCAAGAGCCAACTCGACGACCAACGCGGGCTTGAGGAACTCCGACACCACACACCTGCCGTATGTGGCGGTCGCACCTGTAAAGCGAGAGACGATCGCCAACTCGCTGTCGATCGCAGGTCAGTTCATCCCGTACCAGAACGTCGATTTGCATGCAAAGGTCGCCGGCTATATCCGAACGATCAACGTTGATATCGGTGATCGTGTCCACAAAGGACAAGTACTGGCTGTGCTGGAAATTCCTGAACTAGTGGCGGAAGTGGATGAGGCGGAGGCATCCGTGCACCACGCGGAGGAGGAAATCCAGCGCGCGCACAGTGATGTGTCACGAGCGGAGGCTGACAGCGTCGCCCTGCACTCGAATGCGGAACGGCTGACCAATACCTCTAAAGCCCGGCCAGGGCTGATCGCGCAACAGGAACTCGACGATGCCACAGCGAAGGATCGAGCGTCCCAGGCGCAGGTAGAAGCGGCAAAATCAGCGCTGGCGGCGGCCAAGCAGCAGCTCGCGGTAGCGAAAGCAAATCAGCAACATTATTCGGCACTGAGCGACTATGCCCGGATTACGGCTCCCTACGATGGCGTAGTGACGTGGCGCTTTTCGGATACGGGATCGCTGGTGCAGGCGGGAACCTCGACGAGCAGCGGTTTGCCAGTTGTCACTCTGGCGCAGATCAATGTGCTGCGCTTGCGCATTCCGGTTCCCGAATCACTCACTTCCAAAATCCGAACCGGCGATACCGCGGACGTAGGCGTACAGGCAACTGGCGAACACTTTACCGGCAAAGTAGCCCGCTTCACCAATTCTCTCGATCCCTCCACGCGAACCATGCAGGTGGAGATCGATGTTCCCAATCCTCACTATCATCTCCAGCCTGGAATGTATGCGGAAGTAGTGCTGAAAGCAGAAAATCACCCTGACGCGCTGACCGTGCCAATTGAGGCGGTGAAACACCATGATGGAAAGACGAGCGTGTTGATCGTCAATGCCCAGAACCGCGTGGAGCAGCGAGAGATCCAATCTGGGTTGGAGGACCCAGACCGGGTGGAAGTGATAGCCGGGTTGAAAGATGGAGATCGGGTCATCGTGGGCGACTCTGGTTCCTTGCAGCCAGGACAGATGGTGGCTCCCCGGCCAACGAAAGTCATGGCCTTAACCGGAGAATCGGGAGGCCAGCAGTAACCATGTCGGGCTTTGCACTTCGCTATCCCTTTTTTATCATCATGGTGTGCCTCGTTATCGCAGTGGTTGGTGTGGTGACGGTGGCGCGTATGCCAGTCGATCTGTTTCCCAACATCAACATTCCTGTCGTGGTAGTGGCTACGTTCTACAACGGCATGCCACCGGAGCAAATTGAAACGGACATAACCGGGCGATTTGAGCGCTTCTTTACACTTGGCAGCGGAATCGACCACCTTGAGTCGCGTTCACTCCCCGGCGTTAGCCTTATCAAGATCTACTTCCAACCAGGAATGGATCCCGATGCCGCCGTTAGCGAGATATCAAATCTGGCGATGGCCGATCTTCGCAAACTCCCCCCGGGCACGTTGCCACCCGTGGTGCTCAAGTTCGACGCGTCCAGTCTTCCTGTGTGCTTGATCACCCTGAAGGGAGAGGGCCTGACGGAAACGCAGTTGCGCGACGTCGGTCAATACAATGTCCGCAATCAAGTAGCAAATGTGCCTGGCGCCTCAGTGCCGCAGCCGTTCGGCGGCAAGTATCGACAGATCCAGGTTTACGTCGATCCGATAAAACTTCAAGCAACCCAGCTCAGCGTCATGGACGTAGTCCGAGCGGTGAATGAATCGAATTTGATTCTTCCCGCTGGCGACGTGCGTATCGGCCCAAGAGACTACAACCTCTATACGAACAGCCAGCTGCCCACTACAGACGATATCAATCGCGTGCCTCTCAAGACCGTTCGCAATGCATCGGTTCTGGTTGGTGACGTCGGCCATGCAATGGATGCACAACAGATCCAAACCAGTATCGTGCGAGTCGACGGACAGAAGTCGGTCTTTTTGCCGGTGCTGAAGCAAGGAGGCGACAGCAATACCATAGCCATTGTGAACGGCATCAAGAGCTCTATCAGCCACATGGTGGACGTGCCGAAGTCACTCGTTGCGAAGGTAGTCTTCGATCAGTCGGTTTACGTCAAGACGGCGATCAGGAATCTCGGGAACGAAGGTGGCATTGGCCTCGCGCTGACGGCACTGATGATTCTCATTTTCCTGGGGAATGTCCGAGCGACCGTCGCGGTGTTGCTGTCCATCCCCCTTTCCGCCCTAGCCGCTTTCCTGGCCATCAACGCGGGCGGTGGCACGATCAACACGATGGTACTCGGCGGTCTTGCTCTGGTGTTTTCGCGTCTGATTGATAACTCAGTTGTTGTGCTGGAAAACATTTTTCGTCATCTGGAAGAAGGCGAAACTCCTGAAGTCGCGGCAGAGCGCGGCGGAAGAGAAGTCGAGCTGCCAGTACTTGCGGCGACTTTTACTACTGCAATCGTGTTCTTCCCGGTTTTGTTCCTGTATGGAGTGAGCCGGTTTCTTTTCACCGCTCTCGCAGCGGCAGTGGTTTATTCGCTCTTTGCGTCTTATCTGGTTGCCATGACGGTTGTGCCACTCTTCTGCGCACGCTTTATAAAGGGGCATGGCCAAGTTGCACACCACGGGAACAAAACAGTTTTCGCACGTTTGGTGAACAGGTTTAATCATGGCTACAACCAACTGCTGATGAAGTACGACATTGGCATCAGCAAGACTCTGTTGCGCCCGACTGCCACAGTGCTGGGAATTCTCGGCATTTTTGTGTTAAGCCTAGGGCTATATCCCCTACTAGGCGTCTCCTTTTTTCCACGCACCGACCCCGGCCAGTTCATGATCAACCTGAAAGCGCCATCGGGAACGCGTCTCGAATTGACGGACCAATACGTTCGCCGAGTCGAGGCTGATATCCGTGAAGTAGTTGCGCCGCGGGACTTGAAGCTAGTGCTATCGAACGTTGGCGTGACACCTGGATTCTCGTCGATCTACACCAGCAACTCCGGCCAGCACACGGCCACCGTGCAGGTGAGTCTGGCGGAAGGTCATAAAGTTGGCAGCTACGAATACATGAATCGCGTGCGGCGCAAGTTGCTCGAGGACATGCCCGAATTAACCAGCTATTTCCAGTCGGGAGGACTTGTGGACGCGGTTATCAACCTGGGTCTGCCTGCCCCGATTGACATTCAGGTGAGCGGCAGCAATCTGGGAGAGGCCTACGACACTGCCCTGAGGCTGCGACGTGAGATCAAGGAACTGAAGGGAGTCAGTGATGTACTCATCCCCCAGGACCTAGACTATCCTGCTTTGCGGCTCGATGTTGACAGGGAAATGGCCGCGCGGCTCGGCCTGTCTTCAAAGGAAGTAGTAAACAACGTCATCACAGCGCTGACTTCGAACCAGATGATTGCCCCAAGTTATTGGGTCGATCCCAGGACGGGGAACGATTACATGCTGACCGTGCAGTATCCCGATTCCCAGATCAAGACGTTGTCGGATTTAAGGGGGATTCCGCTCCGCGCGACAAACGGAGCTGAGACCGCTGAACTCGGAGCGGTAACAAACATCACGAGGATTAATTCACCCACCGAGGTCGATCACTATCAGCTGCAACGTGAAATTGACCTGTATGTAGCGCCATCGACCGAAGACCTCGGGTCAGTCGCGTCGCAGGTGGATAAGATCATTCAACAGACAAAACGCCCAGAAGGAATACGCATTCAGGTCCGCGGCTCTGTAGAGGGCATGCGTCAATCGTTTAAGAGCTTTGGTCTCGGTCTCTTGCTGTCGATTGTCTTAGTTTATCTGATCCTGATGGCACAGTTCGCGTCATTCGTCGATCCCTTCATCATCTTGCTAGCGATACCTCCGGGCATCACCGGAGTGCTCATCGTTCTACTGATGACAGGCACAACTCTGAATGTCATGTCGCTGATGGGCGTAATCATGATGACAGGAATTGTCGTGTCGAACAGCATTCTGATTGTGGATGTAACCCGCCATTACCGCCGCGGAGGCATGCCGATTCGCGAAGCGGTTGCGCTGGCCTGCCGCGTGCGCTTGCGACCGATCCTGATGACTTCGCTGGCGACGATTCTGGGCCTGATACCAATGGCTCTCGCGCTAGAGGCCGGCAGCGAACAGTATGCACCTTTGGCTCGAGCGATTATCGGAGGCCTGACCGTTTCCGTCGTCCTAACCGTGTTTCTGGTACCTGCTGCTTATCTGGTAATCCATCGCAAGGAAGAGGCGCCGTCCGAAGAGGTGCAAGGTTGAAACGCACGATTCTTGAACTGACGATTTCAGCAGTGCTTGCGACTGTGCCGGTTGTGGCACAGACCGAAAGTTCGACAGCACCTGAGGCGCCATCGTCGCAGCATCAAACTCAGGCGCAACCAGCGGCGCCCATTCCCGCGAGCGGACAACCACAAGCGAAATTACCAGCGCCCGCTGCTCCATTACGGCTCACTTTGCAAGATGCCGAGGCAGCCGCGTTGAAGAATAATCCGCAGATTTCTGTGTATCGCTTGCTTGCGCTGGCATCGGCGCAAGTCACGCGGGAGCAGAAGGCGGCCTACTATCCAAATTTACACGGAAGCCTTACCGGTGTGGCGGCGAACGAGGGTAGCCGAATTGCTGCGGGAAATCTGAACAACCCGATCGTTTTTCAAAGAGCGGCGGGCGGTTTTACTCTTTCGCAGCTGATCACCGATTTCGGGCGCACGAACAACCTGGTTGCGGCTGCGGCGCTACACGCCAAGGCGGCAGACATGAATTCGATTGCTACCGCCGAGCAGATCCGGTTGGCCGTGGATCAGGCTTTTTACAACGCCCTGCAAAGCTTCGCCGAACGAAAAGTTGCCGAACAAACCGTAGCAGCACGTCAGGCTGTGTCCGATCAGGTGAGCACTCTATATCAAAACAAATTGCGATCAGAGTTAGACGTCAGTTTCGCAGATGCCAATCTCGCGCAATCAAAACTGTTGCTGCTCGACGCGCAGAACACTTATCAGGCTGCGCTATCCCAGCTTTCGCAGGTGTTGGGATATCCCTCGCAGCAACGCTTCGAACTGGTGGAGACCGAGACGACATTGACTCCGCCGGTGGATTCGGTCGATCAACTCGTTGACCAGGCATTCGGGAACCGTCCAGAAATTGCAGCGCAAAACTACGAGTCCCGTGCCGCACAGCATTTCCAGAAAGCGGAGCGCGATCTGCTGTTACCCAGCGTGGAGGCGCTCGGCGTTGTCGGGAAAGCTCCCTTCGCTACGGACTTCAACGGAGCGAACCCTTTCACGAGCTGGTACGGCGCTGCCGGAGTGAATGTGAACATCCCGATCTTCAACGGATTTCTCTATCCGGCTCGATCGAAGGAAGCGGCACTCCGGGCTCAGGCCTCGCAAGAACAGTTGCGCGATCTGAAAGATCGTATCGCCAATGACGTTCGCACCAGTTGGCTGAATGCGATCACGGCGTTTAATCGGATCAACGTGAGCCAGCAGTTCGTGAATCAGACAAACCTGGCTCTCGATTTGTCGCAAGAGCGATACAAGCTTGGCTTGAGTTCGATCGTGGAGTTGAGTCAGGCACAACTGCAGCAGACCGAAGCGCAGATCCAGTACGCAGCCGCAAAGTATCAGTACCGGGTTGCGCAGTCTGTCCTCAGATTCGAAATTGCAGCTCCTTAGTGGAGGATGGTAAGGAGCGAAGATTGGATTTTCTATCGCGATGGGATCATGCGGAAGCCGGGGGTAGTTGTCTGGGGTGAGTAGATGGTTTCGCGCCGATTCCGCGGCCGCAATTCATCAGATTTTTATAGTGGAGAGTTGATGTAGCCTTCAGCCAATTCGTGAATCTAAGGTCATAGAGGCTTGGCGGCGTATCGTGAGCTATTTCCCAGTTGCCCAGAACCGCCCTAGGTTGTTAGCCTCAGAAATTGACTTGAGGTGACGGATGAAAGCTACGGCACAGCTCCACGATCTTGGCCAGAGCATTTGGCTCGACAACATTACTCGCGACCTGCTGAATAGCGGAACTCTGCAGCGATACATCAACGAATTGTCGGTGACGGGACTCACGTCGAACCCGACGATTTTCGATCAGGCGATTAAGAAGAGCAGTTCCTATGACAGTTCCATACGCGAGAAACTCGCGAAGGGCGAAGCCGGCGAAGCGCTTTTTTTTGACGTAGCCCTCGAGGATCTGACTCGCGCCGCCGATCTGTTCCGGCCTGTTTGGGACTCGACCAACGGTGTCGATGGCTTCGTTTCGCTCGAGGTTTCCCCGCTGCTAGCATATGACACGAAGAGCACGATCGCAGCGGCGAAGACTCTCCATCAACGCGCCGGACGGCCTAATCTCTTCATCAAAATTCCGGGCACGAAAGAAGGCCTCCCGGCCATTGAGGAGAGCATCTTTGCCGGTGTGCCGATCAACGTCACGCTCCTGTTCGATCGAGAACAGTATCTTGCGGCCGCCGATGCATTTATGCGCGGCATTGAGCGGCGCATTGCTGCCGGGTTGAATCCCAAAGTTGCGTCAGTGGCGTCGGTATTTATCAGCCGTTGGGATGTGGCGGTGAGCGAAAAGGTTCCGCCAGCGCTGAAGAATAAACTGGGCATCGCGGTCGCAGGCCGAATCTATCAGGCTTATCGCGAACTCCTGCTCTCTCCCCGTTGGCAGCGCGCGCTGAACTTTGGAGCGATTCCTCAGCGCCTGCTTTGGGCGAGCACAGGAACCAAGGATCCTTCTGCTCCGGAGACTCTTTACGTCGACGCGCTGGCGTCTCCATTCAGCGTGAACACCATGCCGGAGAACACGCTGAACGCTCTTGCGAAGGCGGAGAAGATCGGTCGTGCGATGCCGACAGACGCGACGGAAGCGGAAAACATGTTGAAGCAGTTCGCGCAGGCGGGCATCGATATCGTTGCGCTGGCCGCTCAACTCCAGGAGGAGGGTGCGAAATCGTTCGTGAAGTCCTGGAACGAATTGATGGGCGTGATTTCCTCGAAGAGTGCGGTACTCGAGGCAGCGAGATAGCACGAAAGGGAACTCGGAAATGGCAGCCGAAACTGCGGAAAAGAGCATTGGCAAGAAGACCGCGTCCAACTCCTCAGCCTGGAAGGCACTGAAAGATCACTACAAGAAGATTGGCTCTGTTCCTCTCCGCCAGTTGTTCGCTGAGGATCCGCAGCGTGGCGAACGGCTGACGCTGAAAGCGCTTGGTCTGTTTCTCGACTATTCGAAGAACCGCATCACCGACGAAACGATGCAACTGCTTTTGCAATTGGCGGAAGCGTCCGGTTTGCGAGCCCGGATCGACGCGATGTTTCGCGGCGAGAAGATCAATATCACCGAGAAGCGGGCGGTCCTGCATGTGGCGCTGCGTGCTCCTCGGGGTGAGCAAATCTTCGTGGACGGCAAGGATGTTGTTCCGGAAGTGCATGCAGTGCTCGACAAGATGGCTGCATTTTCCGACCGCATTCGCAGTGGCGAGTGGAAGGGGCATACCGGCAAGCGCATCAAGAATGTAGTGAATGTCGGGATCGGCGGCTCGGACCTAGGTCCGGTGATGGCATACGAGGCGTTGAAGTTTTACAGCGACCGCTCGATGACCTTCCGATTCGTCTCGAATGTAGACGGCACGGACTTCGCCGAGGCCGTTCGTGATCTCGATCCAGCCGAAACACTGTTCATCATTTCTTCCAAAACATTTACAACGCTTGAAACCATGACCAATGCGCACACCGCGCGCGCTTGGCTCGTGAAGGGATTGGGCGGCGATGAGAGTTCGGTCGCCAAGCACTTCGTAGCGGTTTCGACGAACGCAGCCGAGGTATCGAAGTTCGGCATCGATACGGCGAACATGTTCGAGTTCTGGGACTGGGTCGGCGGGCGCTACTCGATGGATTCTGCCATCGGTCTCTCGACGATGATTGCCATCGGACCGGACAACTTCCGATCCATGCTGGATGGCTTTCATGAAATGGATGTGCACTTCCGCACAACGCCATTCGAGAAAAACCTGCCGGTGATCATGGGCCTGTTGACGGTCTGGTACACCGATTTTTTCGACGCACAAACCGTTGCCATTCTTCCTTACGAGCAGTACCTGAAGCGCTTCCCGGCGTATCTGCAACAACTCACGATGGAGAGCAACGGGAAGTCCGTGACTCTGAAGGGCAAGCCGGTGAAGTACGAAACCGGTCCTGTTTACTGGGGCGAGCCCGGAACGAACGGGCAGCACTCTTTTTATCAGTTGATTCACCAAGGGACGCGGCTGATTCCGTGCGACTTTATTGGATTTGGAAAGTCGCTGAATCCGCTGGGACGCCATCACGATCTCCTGATGGCCAATATCTGCGCACAGACTGAAGCGCTGGCCTTCGGAAAAACCGAAGAGCAGGTTAGAGCTGAAGGCACGCCTGACTGGCTGGTACCACATCGCGTATTTCCGGGAAATCGGCCGTCGAACACGATTCTTGGTGAAAAGCTCACGCCAAAGGAACTGGGGAAACTGATTGCGCTGTACGAGCACATCGTTTTCACCCAGGGCACCATCTGGAATATCAACTCGTTTGATCAGTGGGGCGTGGAACTCGGCAAGGTGCTGGCACAACGAATTATCCCTGAGCTGGAGAGCAAGGACGAACCGCAACTCGCACACGATAGTTCCACGAACAACGTGATCCGGAAGTATCGACAACTCAAAGCGAACTAAAGGCGCTCTGCGCCGCACACGCCGAAAGAGGATAGTGCATGCAGCTGGCAATGGTAGGTCTGGGGAGAATGGGCGCGAACATGGTTCGACGGCTGATACGCGCCGGACACGAGTGCGTAGTATTCGACCGCACGCCCGCTGTAGTTGCCGACATGGCGAAGGAAAAGGCGATTGCCTCTTCTTCCTATGCGGACATGGTGAAGAAGATGAGAACGCCGCGCGCCATCTGGCTCATGGTTCCGGCGGCCGTGGTGGATCAGACCATCGGCGAGATTCTGCCGAATCTCGAGGCTGGCGACATCCTCATCGACGGCGGCAATTCGTATTACATCGACGACATCCGCCGTGCAAAGGAGCTTGGCCCGAAGAAGATCCACTATGTCGATGTCGGCACGAGCGGTGGAGTATGGGGATTGGAACGTGGCTACTGCATGATGATTGGCGGCGAGAACGATGTGGTGCAGCATCTCGATCCCATTTTTGCGGCGCTTGCGCCCGGCCGCGGCGATATCCCACGCACTCCGGGTCGCGAAAAGTTGGGCGGAACATCAGAGCAGGGATACCTGCATTGCGGTCCGAACGGCGCGGGTCATTTCGTAAAGATGGTTCACAACGGCATCGAATACGGATTGATGGCCGCTTATGCGGAGGGGCTCGGTGTGCTGAAATCGGCGGACATAGGCAAGCATCAGCACGAATCCGACGCCGAGACAACGCCGCTGCGCGATCCCGAGCACTACCAGTATGACTTCAACCTGGCGGACGTTACCGAGGTCTGGCGACGCGGCAGTGTGATCGCGTCGTGGCTGCTTGACCTGACTGCGAGCGCACTGGCGGCTGATCCCGGGCTGGCAAAATTCGCGGGACGTGTTTCCGACTCGGGCGAAGGCCGTTGGACGATCAAAGCCGCGATTGACGAAGCGGTTCCGGCGCATGTGTTGACGGCCGCGCTTTACGAGCGCTTCAGTTCGCGCGGCGAAGCCGATTATGCGAACAAGATTCTGTCGGCGATGCGTTATGCGTTCGGCGGACATCTGGAGAAGGCAGCCGGAAAGTAACTGCTTCCAATACCGCTGACAGAAAGGCGGAGATGGGGCGCCCGCAGGAAGATGGAAATAGAAATTCTCGACGATCCGGAAGCGGTCGCGAAACGAGCGGCTGCTGTTATTGCGGATGAGGCTCGCAATGCGATTGCAGCTCGCGGACGGTTCCTGATGGCGGTGAGCGGTGGTCGCACGCCGTGGATCATGTTGCGGGAACTGGCCGGCGAACAGCTCCCGTGGGACAAGATTCATATCTTCCAGGTGGACGAGCGGATCGCTCCTGCTGGCGATCCGGACCGCAATCTTACCCATTTGCGAGAAAGCCTCCTGGAACACGCATCGTTGCCGGAACGGAACCTTCATCCCATGCCGGTGGAAGAAGCTGATCTCGAATTGGGTGCAGCACATTACGCCCAAATGCTAAGCCAAATTGCAGGCAATCCTCCGGTGCTCGATCTCGTGCACCTTGGAATGGGTCCCGATGGACACACGGCTTCGCTGATTCCAGCAGATCCAGTTCTAAATGTGGCGGATCGCGACGTCGCAACGACCGGTGTTTATCAGGGCCGAAGGCGTATGACTCTGACCTATCCGATACTGAATCGCGCGCGGCGCATTCTGTGGTTGATCACGGGAGCGGACAAAGAACCGATGCTCAAGCGGATGCTTGCTGGGGACACATCCATACCTTCGGGAAGAATTCGGCAGGAACAGGCGTTGGTATTGGCGGATAAAGCTGTTGCCTCTTGAACCTTACGTCTGCGAAGAGAGGGCGGATTATCGCCATAGGGCGCGGTGAGGAAGACCATGTCGATCAGACCAGTAAAGCGGCTCATAAAGTCGAAGCCAACGCTTGAAGGCGCGGGCGTACATCTGCGGCGAGCCTTCGGCTTCGGCAACACCACTGATTTCGATCCATTTCTGTTGCTCGACGACTTTCGCAACGATGTACCAGCGGATTACCTTGCCGGCTTTCCCTGGCATCCGCATCGTGGGATTGAGACGGTCACGTATGTGCTCGCGGGAACCGTAGAACACGGCGACAGCATGGGGAATCGCGGGGCTATCGCTGCGGGTGACGTACAGTGGATGACCGCAGGAAGTGGGATTATCCACCAGGAAATGCCGAAGGGAGATCAGACGGGCAGAATGCACGGCTTCCAGCTGTGGGCGAATCTGCCTTCGTCACTGAAGATGACAGCGCCTCGGTACCAGGAGGTGAAGTCAGCAGAGATTCCAGAGGTAAAGGACGACGATGAAACTCAGGTTCGCATCGTGTCAGGAAGTTTCTGGGGTACGAAGGGACCCGTGGGCGGCATCGCGGCAGATCCGATTTACATTGATGTCTCCGTGCCTCCAGGCCGGCGAAAAACGTTGCCAGTAGAGACAACTCGTCACGCGTTCGCGTATGTATTCGGTGGAGCAGGAAAATTCTGCAACGCGTCCGGTCCGCTCGCGGTACCAACCGAAGGAGTAGGTTGGCTGGAAACGAATCCACCAACCGAGGCAGAGAATCGCTCGCTGGTGCTCTTCGATAGTGGGGACGAAGTTACGGTACAGGCTGGTGATGATGGCATCAGGTTTCTGCTGGTCTCGGGCAAGCCTCTGCAGGAACCAGTCGCGTGGTACGGACCCATTGTGATGAATACTCAGTCGGAGTTGCGTGAAGCTTTCACCGAATTACAGGAGGGGAACTTTCTGAAATCGAAAGAACAGAACAAGAAATAGTCCCGAACCGGGTGAACGAAGCACGCTGCTCTTCCACGATTCAAGCTCCCTGCTGAATTACATGCTTCCACAAATTAGATCCGTTGCCGCACCTACCATTTATTATGGCGGGCTCGGAGATTTTTGTCCGGCACGACAACACAATTAAAGGAAAGCAATGACGCTAGCCATCAAGCCGCGCGAACGGTGCCGCTGGGATTTAGTGAGCCTGGGTGAAGTGATGCTGCGCTTCGATCCGGGCGAGCGCCGCATCTGGACAACTCGGCACTTCGAGGTCTCTGAGGGCGGTGGCGAATACAACGTGGCACGAGGGTTGAAACGCTGCTTTGGTCTGGAGACGGCCATTGTCACGGCGATTGCAGATAATCCGGTTGGACGACTGTTGGAAGATCTGATTTACCAGGGCGGCGTCGATCAGTCGTTGGTGCGATGGGTCGAATATGACGGTGTAGGACGTTCGGTAAGAAACGGTCTGAATTTCACCGAGCGAGGCTTTGGAGTTCGTGCTGCGCTTGGTTGTTCGGATCGCGGACACACAGCGGTTTCGCAATTGAAAGCAGGCGATATCGACTGGGATGAAATCTTTGGAAGGCGCGGAGCACGCTGGTTTCATACGGGCGGAATTTTCTGCGCACTGTCGGAGGCAACGCCTGATCTCGCGCTCGCAGCAATGAAGGCCGCGCGGAAACATGGGACGATCGTCTCCTACGATCTGAACTACCGGGAATCACTCTGGAAGGGAATTGGCGGACCTAAGCGCGCGCAGGAAGTGAATCGGCAGTTGGCGCCGTACGTCGACGTGATGCTGGGAAACGAAGAAGATTTCTCCGCGGCCCTCGGATTCGAAGTGAGTGGGCTGGACGAACACATTTCGAATATCGAGACGGATGCCTTTAAACGCATGATTGAGAAAGCGACGCGCGAGTTTCCGTTCAAGGTGGTCGCGACCACATTGCGAAAAGCAAAAACAGCGACTCGAAACGATTGGGGCGCGATCTGCTACCACGATGGAACATTTTACGAAGCAAAGTCGCGCGGAGATCTTGAAATCCATGACCGCGTTGGAGGCGGTGACTCGTTTGCGTCAGGACTGATTTACGGGTTCCTGGCCGGCAAAGATCCGCAGTGGGCAGTAGAGTGCGGTGCGGCCCACGGTGCGCTGGCCATGACCACGCCGGGCGATACCACCATGGTCACGCTGAAAGAAGTGATGCAGGTTATGCGTGGAGCAGGAGCAAGGATCGCGCGCTAGACACGAAATCAAAAAGACATGACAAAGCAGGAAGTGGCAAGACGGATCATTGACATCGGTATTGTGCCGGTTGTGCGAGCAGCATCGGCGAGCCAGGGAAGGCAGGCAGTGGAAGCGGTCTGCGCCGGAGGCATCCCGATCGTTGAAATCACGATGACGGTTCCGGGGGCGGTGGAGCTGATTGCGCAGTTATCGAAGGAGGTCGGGGGGAAGGTTCTAATAGGCGCCGGCACGGTTCTCGACGCGGAGACCGGAAAACGGTGCCTGGATGCGGGCGCGCAATTCCTGGTCAGTCCTGGGTTCGACCTCGAAACTGTGAAGCTGGCAAATCGCGAAGGCAAGTTGATCATGGCGGGCGCGCTGACTCCGACCGAGGTGATTGCGGCATGGAAAGCGGGCAGCGACTTCGTGAAGATTTTTCCCTGCGGAGCAATGGGAGGAGCAAGCTACATCAAGGCGCTGAAAGGTCCGTTGCCGCAGATACCAATGGTCCCGACGGGCGGGGTAAACCTGAAAACAGCCGCGGAGTTGATTTATGCAGGAGCGGCCGCGCTGGGGGTTGGCGGCGAACTGGTTTCAGCGTCGGCCTTGAAGTCTGGCAACGTGCAAGAGATCACGGAAGCGGCACGCCAGTTTGTCAGCCTGGTACATGAGGCTAGAACGGCGACGGCGTCGCGCTAAATCTCGAGGTCCAATCACGGAAATCTTCTGGTTACTCGGGTAATCTGTGAACAACGAATGTAACCAATTATCTTCCTGGTATGCCGTTACGAAAGTGGTACCTCGCTCGGCTGTTGTCGGGCTCCGTTGTGTTGTTGCTGTCGGTGTCCATGTTGCTGGCACAAGATGAAGAGGGTACGCGAAGGGCGATACTAAAAGTAAAGCCAGCCTACCCAGAATTAGCAAGAAGAACGAACGTTAGCGGGATCGTGAGGCTGGAAGTTGCGGTCGCGCCAGACGGTGAAGTGAAACAAAGTAAGGTTCTCGGTGGAAACCCGGTTCTTGTTCAGGCCGCGGAGACTGCCGTGCGCCGCTGGAAATTTGAGACGGGCGCGAAGCAAACGCTGGAAAGAGTCACGTTTCGTTTCAGCCCGGAATAGCTTGCGTTCAACCTGCAGTGAGTTTTTGCCTCAGTCCGGTGGACTGAGTTCGGTCCATCTGCTCTAATACGGTCGAGAAAACCAAGACGTTTTCTTCCCGTACTCCTTTTTTTGCATCATCTTTCTTGCATGCACTTCGGCCGTTCGAGCGGAACCCTGTTGCATCCCACGTCTTTGCCCGGACCACACGGTGTGGGCGACTTCGGCCCTGAAGCCTACCGTTTCGTCGATTTCCTGCAAAGCTCGGGGCAAAAACTCTGGCAAGTGCTTCCGCTGAACCCAACGGGTTACGGCGATTCTCCATTCCAGTGTTTCTCCGCCAGCGCCGGAAATCCGTTGCTGATCAGCCTGGAGAAACTGGTGGACGAGGGAGTGCTGGCGAGCGAGGACATCGGCAGAATCCCGAATTTTCCGGAGGATCATGTCGATTACGGGAGCGTCATTGAATGGAAGGCTCCGATTTTACGGCGCGCCGCCCGCAACTTTCTCAATGCGGCTGAGCCCGAGCAATGTGCGGCATTCGATGACTTTTGCGCGACAAGTGCCCACTGGCTGAATGATTTCGCGTTGTTCATGGCAGTAAAGGAAGCGCACCAGCAAATCGCATGGACGCGCTGGCCAAGAGATATTGCGCTGCGCCGTCCTGAGTCGGTCGCGCGCTGGAGCGAGAGACTGGCGCCACAGATCGAGACCATTCAGTTCTGGCAATTCGTATTCTTCCGGCAATGGCAGGCCTTGCGCAGTTATGCCCATGAGCGAGGCGTGCGCATCATTGGCGACATACCGATCTATGTCGCACACGACAGCGCGGATGTCTGGGCGAATCCCCAGTTTTTTCTGCTCGACGCTGATGGGAATCCGCAGAAAGTTTCCGGAGTGCCACCTGATTACTTCAGCGCAAATGGTCAGCTGTGGGGAAATCCGATTTACAACTGGCCGCTACTGAAGGAGACAGGGTACAGGTGGTGGATGGAACGTTTCCGCTCAGCTTTGGCGCTCTACGATATCGTACGGATCGACCACTTTCGTGGCTTCGAAGCCTACTGGGAAGTGCCTGCTGGAGAGACGACTGCAATTCATGGCCACTGGATAAAAGGGCCGGGAGCGGAGTTATTTAGAGTTCTGCAGGCCGAATTCAGGGAACTGCCGATCATTGCGGAAAACCTCGGAGTCATCACGCCCGAGGTCGAAGCGATTCGAAACGAGTTCGGATTTCCTGGCATGGCGATCTTACAGTTCGCCTTTGGAAATGATCCTCAGGGACCCAGTTTTCGTCCTCACAACTATCCGCGAAATGTGGTGGCTTATACCGGCACGCACGATAACGACACGACCGTAGGCTGGTGGAATAGCACGGGGGCGCGCGATAGCGTTCGTACTCCGGAGGACGTAGCCAAGGAGCATGGATTCGCGCGCGCCTATCTCAATCTCGATGATGAACCGATCCATTGGGCGATGATTCGCGAGGTACTTGCTTCGGTCGCGAACACTGCAATCGTCCCAGCGCAGGATCTGCTTGGACTGGGCAACGAAGCCCGTATGAACCTGCCCGGAACATCCAGCGGGAACTGGCGGTGGCGTATGCGCCAAGGGGTTCTCGATGTCGAAGTTGCGGCGCGATTGCGAGCAGTTAAATTCGATTTACGAACGGCGGATTACTTAGGTAATTCCCGGAACGGCTAGTTACCTTTCGTCTTTCGTACCTACCCAGCCATACTTTCAGCTAAAGGTCCAAAGGCGCGGTCTCGCCTGCGATGCAGCTTCTTCGACGAAACGCGGGCCGAACAGGTGAGTGAGCGAGTGGGCGTATGAAGCTGATCAAGTGGATTGCTACGGTTTTCATTGGATGTACCCTTGCCCTGGTCGTAATTCATGCACAAACGGCTTCGCAGCCGACGGCGACCGAGCAATCAGGCGAGCCTCATCTGGGTTATCCGTGGGACTGGAGTGCGCGCCATGTGGTTCTGACCGGAATGGACGCTGACAAAGCGCTTGCCCAGGGCCTTCACGATCCACGCCACGTTTACAACATGGTGCAGCGGATGGTGGCAATCCAGAATTCCACCCGCACCGCGCGACGCCACGGGAAAAAGCCTTCTATACAAGTCGACTGGGCGGTGTCGCTAGAGAATGGTTATGTTCCAGCGAATCAGTTTCCGGCGAAATTCAGATTTGATGTCACCCACGAGGACTGCAATGGCGATTATGTGATCTTTGGCCTTACAGTGACTTCTGGCACGCAAGCCAACATCGTCGGCATCAACAATCTGTATACGACGGGATCTTCACCGTGCAATAGCGGCGTCCCCTATGTCGCGTTCGCATACAAGACGTCATTACACGGCGGCCAGATCAGTACATCTCCAGTCATTTCGATGGATGGAACCAAGGTTGCGTTCGTGGAAAGCACTGCCACTGCGTCGTATCTCCATGTACTGGTCCTGCCCAATCCGATTCCAACGCCGCCGGCGCAGAAAGGCTCTGTTTTAAGCCCGGCGACGCCAAGCGTTTGCACGACTCCAACTACTTCCAATTGCATCACAGACACCACCCTGGCTGGCGGAGCGAATTCAAATTCGTCGCCGTGGGTGGACTACAGCAGCGACACAGCGTACGTGGGAACGGACGACGGTCTGATGCACAAGATCACTCCTGTTTTTGGGGGCGGAGTTCCCAAGGCAGATTCGGACAAAACCAACTGGCCGGTAACCGTTTCCACGCAGTCCAATAAGGTTCTTACCAGTCCGGTAGTAGATAACAATGCGGGACTGATCTTCCTCGGTGATGGATATGGCTATCTCTATTCGGTGAACATCGCTGCGCCGAAGAAGAAGACCGCGGCGCGTACGGCTATCGGGTGGACCAGTCACGGAGCCGGAACCGGCATTGTAGATCCACCAATCGTCGTGAACGATTCGGCCAACCCAAGTGTAGACCAGGTCTTCGCATTTACCGGTTGCAGCGTAACTGTGGGGGACGGAGGAGCGGTGTCACAACTCCCGGCGAACTTCGCCAGCAACGCCGCGCCTAATTCCGTGGACCTCGGTTCGGCCTCCGGGGCGGGCGACTGCACCACAGGAAACGTCCATAGCGGAACATTCGACAATCAATTCTGGCTGAACGGGAGCGCCGGGGGCCACATGATCGCATGTGGGTTCGTATCCGGTACGACAACTAGTCCGCTTACCCCTTCGAATCCGAAGATGTACTGGTTGCCGTTTAACTCGAGTCACATTCTCACGAATACGGGACAAAGCACATTCGTCGTCGATAGCACTCCTGGAGACGAGTGTTCGCCTTTGACAGAGTTCTACGATGGCGCAACGGATCGTTTGTTCTTCGGTGCGGGTAGTACTGACGGATTTGTGAAGGCGACTACGCTCACGAGTACATCGATTTCGACGCCGACGAGTTGCTCGGCAGGAAATCCGACGTCGACTTGCGTAACCACGCCGGCAGCGCTAGGTGGCACGAGCGGCATCATTATCGACAACCAACTCTCTTCGACTGGCGGAGCCAACATCTACTTCACGACTCTGACTCCGGGAGGCAGCAACGGAGCGACCTGCAACGTCAGTGGGGGTGCGGCCAATCCTTACTGTGCTATCAAGCTGACGCAAGGCGCTCTGCAGTAGTCGGTTCCGGCGTAGCCGAAAAGGCTATCCGTTAAGATAGGCGTCGCACCTGATGACGGAAGGACGACGTGTCCAGGAAAGCTCCCAAGACAAATGCGGCGCGGCAATTGGATCAATTGGGTATTCCCTACCAGCTTCGTGAATACGATGTCGACCCGAACCACCTTGAAGCAGAGTTGGTTGCCGAAAAGATTGGTTTGCCGCCTGAGCAAGTCTTCAAAACTCTGCTGGCTATCGGAGATCAGACCGGTCCATGTTTCGCGGTAATTCCCGCCGACACGGAATTGGATCTGAAAACCATGGCCGCTGAAACGGGAAACCGCAAAGTTCAATTGGCAGCATTGAAAGACGTGCAGCCTCTCACTGGATATATTCGCGGGGGAGTCACAGCGCTCGCGTGCAAGAAGCCGTTCCCGGTGATCGTCGACAGCTCCGCCGAAGGATTCGACATGATCTCCATCTCGGCCGGCGTTCGTGGAACGCAGATATTGCTCGCGCCGTCGGACTACATGCGTGCCGTTACCGGCAAGGTGGCAACTATCGCACGGAAAAAGCAACAGTAGCTGGTTACAATCACGACTATGAATTCACAGCGGGCCGATCTGGTCGAGCGTTTCCAATCGCGCTTCAGCGCTGTACCGCGTTGCTTCCGCGCGCCAGGACGAGTAAACCTGATCGGCGAGCACACCGACTACAACGACGGCTTTGTGATGCCTGCTGCCATACAGTTCTCCTGTTGGGTGGCGGCCTCTCGTCGCGACGACCGAAAGCTTGTCATCTATTCCGAGAATCTGAATGAAGGTGCGACCGTCGATCTGGATGCTGCCGAGCCGCGCGGCGATTGGAGCGACTACGTGGTCGGCTCTGCCGTGATTCCCGACCGTGACGGCAGGCGGTTGAAGGGCGCGAATCTGCTGATCGAGAGTGAGGTGCCGATCGGATCGGGGCTGAGTTCCTCGGCGGCGATTGAGGTCTCGGTTGCACTGGCGATGCTGTCGCTGTCGGGATATGACATCGATCGCAAGCAGCTTGCATTGTGGTGCCAGCGGGCAGAGAACGGGTTTGCCGGCATGAACTGCGGAATCATGGATCAGTTCGTGGCGTGTCATGGCCACTCCGGCCGTGCATTGAAACTCGACTGTCGGAGTTTGGGATACGAACTGCTGCCTCTGCAAGCGAGCGTGGAGATCGTTATCTGCAATACGATGGTGAAACACAAACTCGCGAGCGGCGAATACAACATTCGCCGGGCCCAGTGTGAAGAAGGAGTTCGCAAGCTGGCGAAGGTGCTGCCCGGGATCAAGGCGTTGCGCGACGTGAACTCGCAGCAACTTCAGCAACATCGAGATCTCCTGGAACCAGAGGTGTTTCGGCGATGCCGCCACGTGGTAACCGAAGATGAGCGGGTGCAGACGGCGGCGGACGCACTGAACTCCGGCAATGCCGAATTATTCGGCAAGCTGATGAATGAATCCCACGAAAGCCTTCGTCAGGATTACGAGGTGAGTTGCCGGGAGCTCGACACCATGGTTGAACTGGCACGGGTGCAAAAGGGAGTTCTCGGAGCCCGCATGACAGGCGGCGGCTTTGGTGGATGCACCGTCAATCTCGTTCGCGGCGAAGATGCCGCAGCCTTCCGGCAGAACATTGCCCAGGCGTATGAGAAGGCGACTGGACTGGCACCTGATGTTTATGTCTGCAAGGCTTCGGATGGAGCGGAAGAAGTGGGCGTCGTACAGGCTACAAAAGCCGGAGACCCGTCTCGGTAAACTCTTCGCTCGGAGTGCTCCACTTGACTTCCGCGAGAACGGTTCCCCACGGGTAGGTCACGAGCAAGTGGTCTCCGCAATTCAGCGCGATGTGAGAGTGACGCGCGCGCAGACCGTGCAGACTCGTGTTCACCAGCTCGCCGCGAATATCGAGAAAGCCGCTGGGCCTCATCAACGACAGCACAACATCTCCGTCGGCAGTAAAACGTGGCTCGCGGCGACGCTCGATGTCGAGCTGAGCGATCCGGCGAAGCAATTCGCTTTCACTGAGGGCAGAAGACTTCACATCAGAAAAGTATCTCGACACGGCACCGGGCCGCAACGCACGATGGTAACGGCATATGGCTTGACTATTCAGTGGCCGGCAGGCCGTACCTCTCCCTCTTCTTACAAATTGCTGAAAAGGGATGAGTTATCGCGAGAGCGAAAAATTCGTGCGTTCTGGAAAGCTAGCCGGTGTTGGTCACGTGAGACAGGTTGCGCGTGCGCCGATTCCACATGAACAACAGAATCGATCCGATGAGAATGAGTCCGAGGCAGAGGCCAATCCACATGCCGACGGCACCCCATCCGAAGTGAAAGCAAAGCGCGTAGCCAACCGGCAGGCCGATCACCCAGTAAGAAATCAGGTTGGTGATCATGGGTGTGTGGGTATCACCCAAACCGCGAAGAGCTCCGGTGGCAACGGTCTGGATGCCGTCGAAGAGTTCGAATGCGGCTGCGACCAGCAGCAGAGTGACACCGATGCGAATCACGCGAGGATCGGGCGAGAAGATACGCGCGATCCATGTGGGAATCGTTATAAACAGAATTGCGGCGAAAGCCATGAAGCCAGCGCCGACGGCGATGGCAGTCCATCCAGCGTGGCGGGCAGCGACAGGATCGCGACGTCCAATCGCATGACCGACGCGAACGGCGGCCGCGGAACTGATGCCGAGTGGGACCATGTACGTGAACGACGCGGCGTTCAACGCGATCTGATGGCCTGCCAGTGGGAATGGCCCTAGCTTGGCTATAAAGGCCGTCGCGATGGTGAAGACGCCGATCTCAAGCAGAATCTGTGTGGCGGCAGGAAGACCGAGCTTCAGCAGTCCGAGCATGCGGCGCAATTCGATGTCGTACACCGGGCTTAAACAGTCCAAGCTCTCTGCGCTGGTTGAAGTAGAGCAGTGTACCGATCAGAACGACCGTGATGTACACGCGTGCGGCGCAGGTGGACCATCCCGAGCCGGGCAGACCGTAGGCGCGCGAACCAAGGTGTCCGTAGATGAAGATCCAGTTGAAAAGGGCGTTGATGATGTTGGCGGAGATGAGGGCGAAACGTGATGGGCTTGACGATGCCAACGGCCTGTAGGTAGCGGCGCAGGGCGAAGTAGAGCGCCAGAGGGAGCGTGCTCCAGTTGAGAGCGCGCAGGAAGGGTCCCATCTCACGGAGGATCTGCGGATCGATGTTCATGCGCTGCATCAGCGGAGGCCAGAGAGAGACGACGCCCATCATCAGCGGAGCGAGAACAAGGGCGAGAATGAGGCTGTTGACCAGCGATGTGCGGGCATCGGCAAGATCTTTGCGCCCGAAGGCCTGCGAAACCAGGGTGTCCAGTCCGAGTAACAGGCCACTGCCGAAGATCGCGACGGTGTAGTAGAGTCCGCCGCCCAGGCTGACGGCGCCGATAGCAACGGCGCTGTTGGGCAAACGGCCGACCATCATAGTGTCGACAATGCCCATGGCCATCCAGCCGAGTTCGGCAATGATCAGGGGGATGGCCAGATGCAGAGTAGGGCGAAGCTCTGAGAAGAAGATCTCGCTGCGGGTACGTGGAAGCAGCGAACTGGACACGCGGATTGGATCTGGTGGGCTCAAGCGAATTGAGTGGCGGATGCTGAATTCCAGGTTATTCCTAAGGTTATCTTGGAACAGCCAGATTCCCATATCGAATCATTGACGGAAACGCCCGCTGGATAGAAACTTCCAGTAGCTCCACCTGAAGGCTTCTGGCGGCGGCCCTGATGCCGTCGAGGTTTCCGGCGCGAGAGTATCTGTGTCGCAGACGACAGTGCATACTTTGCCAAGGACCAGGACAACCTAACCATGCCAAGTACAAACGTTACCGCAACCGCGCCTGTTACGACGAATAGCCCACAAAAGACGGACTATCGCGCCATGGCGCTGGTCACCACGCTCTTCTTCGCGTGGGGATTCCTCACCTGTCTTAATGACATTTTGATTCCGCACCTGAAGGGCCTTTTTGACCTGAACTATAAACAGGCCATGATGGTTCAACTCGCATTCTTCTCTTCTTATTGCGCGTTCTCATACCCTTCGGCCAAGATCATCGATTTCCTTGGCTATCAGAAAGCCATGGTGATCGGCCTGCTTACCATGGGGTTGGGAGCGGTTTTATTTGTGCCAGCGGCAAGTGCTCCATCCTATCCGCTATTCCTTACCGCTCTGATCATCCTCGCTGCCGGCATGACGGTGCTTCAGACCTCGGCCAATCCGTACGTTGCGGTGTTGGGTCCTCCGCGCACTGCATCCAGCCGCCTGAACCTGACGCAGGCATTCAACTCTCTGGGAACGACGATTGCTCCGACGTTTGGCAGCAAACTGATTCTTGGTGCGGTTGCGGCGCCGGTAGCCATCGAAGTGTTCCGTGCGATGAGCGCTTCGCAACGGCACGCTTACCAGGTCGAGCAGGCAGGCGCGGTGAAGATGCCATATATCGGACTGGCGATTGCTCTCTTCGTGCTCGCCGTCATCATGGGTCTATATAAACTTCCGAAGATTGCTTCTGCAGAAGCGCATGGCGAAGTTCATGGCTCCATCTGGAAATATCGTCACTTGCTGCTGGGAGCGCTGGCCATCTTCCTGTATGTCGGTGCGGAAGTTTCGATCGGTAGTTTCCTGACGAATTACTTCAACAGACCTGAGATTGGAAACCTTACCCTGAAAGACGCGGCCGACATGCTGAAGTATTACTGGGGTGGGGCGATGGTGGGCCGCTTCATCGGGTCGGCCGTCTTGCAACGCCTGAAACCCGGTGCCGTCCTCGGGTTCAATGCGTTGGTGGCCGCAGTGCTGGTATTGGTCTCCATGCTGACGCTTGGCCACACGGCCATGTGGTCGATCTTGCTCGTAGGATTGTTCAATTCGATCATGTTCCCGACGATTTTCACATTAGGGATCGCTGGACTCGGGCCACTTACCGGTGACGGGTCGGGACTGCTGATCGCGGCCATTATCGGCGGCGCAATTGTGCCCTTTGTACAAGGGGCGTTCGCCGACAGCATCGGCATTCACCACGCGTTCTTCCTTCCAGTGCTCTGCTACCTCTACATCGCCTACTACGGATTTGTAGGATCGAAGCCGAAGGCAGCGGTAGCGGCGGCGTAGTAACTTTCAGCCGGCGGCGGACCGATCAACGTTCGTCGCCGGTGTTCCTCCTCTCGCGTTTGTCTGCGTTATCCTCTAGGAATGCCTTCCGCCGTTCGGCTTCCGGCCGGAGATCAAGAACTCGTGCAGATCGTAGATGCTGCTTTTGCTGACGCCGCGCAGCGCAGCGGCAAGTGGCTGTTGTGCCGTCCGGGATGCACGCAGTGCTGCATCGGAGTGTTTGAGATCAATCAACTGGACGCGATGCGGCTGAGGCAAGGCTGGCGGTGAATTGAAGAAGAAAGATCCAGAGCGAGCGAGTCGCGTGCAGGAGCGTGCGCGTGAGGCGGTGAAGCGCCTACGAGCCGCAGTTTCCGGGTGATGCGCGAACCGGTTTGCTCGGTGAAGATGACGAAGCGCAAACGGCGTTCGAGGATTTCGCGAATGACGAGCCTTGTCCGGCACTCGATCCGGAGAGCGGGACTTGTGATTTCTATGCGTATCGTCCGATGACGTGCCGGGTGTTTGGTCCGCCAATTCGGTCGGAGGGTGGATTGGGCGTCTGCGAGTTATGTTTTCAGGGAGCGACAGCAGAAGAGATTGCGGCGTGTGAGATGCAGGTCGATCCGGATGGCGTGGAAGACAGACTGGTGCGCGAGATCAAAGATCAGAGCAAGACGATTGTGGCTTTTTGCTTGAGGTAAGACAGACGCCAGCACTCCGCCTTTAGCTCTTAGCTATTAGCTCGTAGCATTTAGCCCAAAAGTTGACCGAAGCCTTTTTCCAAGGTTTCGCTTCACGCGAACATTCGTGGATGAGGAACCTTCCTTGGCTAAATGCTAATTGCTGAGAGCTGCTTTGCTACGGCTCCAGGTATTCGTTCTTTTTCAGATGGTCCGCAGTGTAATCCTCTACCTGATTCTCGTAGACGAGTTCGATGTGTTCTTTGCAGCTAGGCTCTCCGTCGACGATGGTATCTGCGGGCTGTCCACAAATGACGCAATGAAGCTTCTCCAGTGTCTCCGCGTGTGCTGGCATTTGCATCTCGCGCTTGCGCGTGAGCCTCCGTTATCACCTTTTTAGTTCGGAGCAATCAGAAATTCCGTGATGGCGGGAACAGTGAGGCGTGATGACCAAAATGGGAACGTCACGAAAAGTCTGTCATCTGCATGAAGAATGTGTCATTTGCAGCAACTTAGTAGCGACTGCCTGTGTTTAGACAGGAGGTACAATCGAAGTAAGTTGCACCAGTTTTCATCAGGCTATCGCAGTGCAACTTTAAGAGCACGTTCTTGCGAACCATTTTCCAAAAGAGCCAGCGCTTGGTTTCCTCTCTCTTAATCGCAATGTTGGGAGTGATGGGCCCGTGCCCCTCTGCTTTCGCCGCGGACTCCATTCGCGTTTCGGTCACCGTGGTCGACGAGAAGGGTCAACCCGTGCCGCTGGCGGAAACGCAAATCAAAGCTGGCGACAAAGTAATTGCGAAAGCCACGACGGATGTATCCGGCAAAGCTGCTGTCGAAGTGGAGCGCGCGGGCGAGTACACGCTGGCCGTTCAGAAGAAGGGCTATCTGGCGAACGAGAGCCCAATTCATCTGAGTGCAGATCAGGGTCCTCAGCAGATCGATCTGGTCCTTTCGCAAGCGAGCCTGAGTGAGCAGAAGGTAGAGGTGCAGGCGACTGCCTCGAGTCCGGTGGCGGAAACCTCCGCGAGCAGCGCAAAGCTGGATACGAAACAGGCGGCGCAAACGGCCTCGAAGCCGGCGACGCTGAGCGAATCGCTGCCACTAGTGCCGGGAGTGATCCGCGGCCCCAACGGGACGATTCAGATCGCGGGCGCGGGTGAAAATCACAGCGCGCTGCTGGTAAATTCGGTTGACGTCACCGATCCCGCGACCGGAGCGTTTGGCCTCAGCATTCCGATCGATACCGTGGAGACGCTATCCGTTGCGGAGATGCCGTATCTCGCGCAGTACGGGCGATTCACCGCGGGAGTGGTTTCGGCGGAGACACGTCGAGGCGGCGACAAGTGGGACTTCAGCCTGAACGATCCCTTCCCGGATTTCCGCATACGGAGCGCGCATCTGGAAGGAGTGCGAGATGCATCGCCACGCTTCAATGTGAGTGGGCCACTCGTTTCGGACAAGCTGTTCTTCTCGGAAGGAATCGAATACCTGCTCTACAAGCAGGAAGTGCTGACGCTGCCGTTTCCGGACAATGAGACGAGGTCAGAGGCAGTGAACTCGTTCACGCAGATGGACGCGATTCTGAATCCGAATCAGACGCTGACAGCGAGTTTCCATTTTGCGCCACACAACTTAAATTACGTCGGGCTGAACTACTTCAACCAGCAGCCGACGACGCCGAATGCGGATTTGCAGGAATATACCGGGACGCTGATTCACCGCTGGGGCATTGGCGGCGGAGTGCTGCAGAGTACGATCGCGACCACCAGTAATGCGAGCGACGTAAAGCCGCAAACCATCGGCGACATGATCCTGAATCCGCTGGGGAACGAGGGCAGTTATTTCAGCCAGCAGACGCGTGGCGCCAACCGCTTCCAGTGGATCGAGAACTGGACGCCACGGAACCTGCACTTTGCGGGAACGCATACCTTCCAGATCGGATCGGTCATCGCACGCAGCGAGAATGAAGGGGATTTCCACGCTTCTCCGGTGCTGCTGCAGAACGCAAATGGACAGGTAATTCAGCGGATCGACTACAGCGGAGGAACTCCGTTTTCGATCACCGACATTGCGCCGGCAGGGTACGTCCAGGATCACTGGATGCTGAATAACAAGTTTGCAATCGATGGGGGCGTGCGCCTGGAATCGCAAAGCGTCACGCATACGTTTCGAGCTGCCCCACGAGCGGGCTTCTCATGGAGTCCGAACGCAAACTCTCGCACGGTGATTCGGGGAGGAGCGGGCGTTTTCTACGATTATGTGCCGCTGAACGTGTACGCGTTCAACAACTATCCGCAACAGACAGTCACGAATTATGACAGCACGGGAGCAGTGGTTGGACTTCCGGTGAACTATCTGAATCTAACGCAGCAAGCAGCCTCGCGTTTTCCGCTCGTCGATCGCGATAACGCCAACTCCGGAAATTTCGCGCCCTACAGCGTGGCGTGGAACCTGGAAGTAGAACGCTCGGTGATGCGGCAGTTGATTGTCCGGCTGAAGTACCTGCACAGCGAAGCCAATGATCTGATCACGCTGACACCGGAGGTGCTCGGCGGACAGAACGCCATGGTGTTGGGAAGCGCGGGTTGGGCGCACACACGGCAGATCGAGTTCACGACAAAAATCGGCTCCGAGACCAAGAAACAATTCTTCTTCTCCTATGTCCGGCAACACGCGCGCGGAACGATTACGGATGCGACGAGTTTCCTGGGGAATTATCCGTTCCCGGTCGTTCGCCAGGGAATAGGGGGAAGCTCACCGAGCGAAGTGCCGAACCGATTTCTATTGTGGGGCGCTTACGCACTACCGAAGCAGATCAGCGTGATGCCGAAGATCGAATACCGGGACGGTTTCCCGTATCAACCTGTCGACGTGTATCAACAGTACGTAGATTTGGCAGGACCACAGCCGCGTTTTCCGCGCTATTTCTCCCTGGATATGCGCGTGTCAAAAGAAGTGCAGGTGGGAAAGCACGCGGTGCGCTTCTCGGTGAGCGCGCTGAATCTTACGAATCACTTCAATGCGCTCGACGTACACGCGAACACCGCCGATCCGCTATACGGATCTTTCTTCGGAAACTATCACCGACACTTCCTGCTGGACTTCGACTTCCTGCATTGAGATCGATTCACTACGGAGACACGGAGCACAGCAGGGAAAGATTCGTCTAGATGGCTTCCATCTTGGCGAGGAGAGACTTTGGCCGGGGCTCGTACGCGTAGAGCGCGGGTGGCGCGGGCAGGTCGTGGAAGCCGGCGCGCTCCATGGCGACTTGCATCTCGTGGTTGCGCATGAAAGTGTTCCACACGAAGCGGCTGCGGGCGTTTTCCGCCATCAGCATGCTGATTCCAACGTCGATACCAACGACATCCGGGCTTGCCCATCCAGTCAAGGGATTGAAAGCGTCGACAAAACCGTACTTCTTCCAGATCTGACGGCCGTAATATCCGCGCAGGTTTCGCAAGACGGAGACGGCTTCGGCAGAGATGAAGGGCAGCGATCCGGCAGCGGCAGCCGGAACGATGGTTCCGTCAATTGGACCAAGGATGGGTGGTCCGCCCCAGGCAACATATCCTTCGCACGAATCGGATGACGTAATGCCCCAAACTTCACCGGAATAGCACGGGAACTTGCTGCTCAGCTTGCTGCAGAACCGGCGATGAGCCTGGCAGGCCAGGACGGAATTGGCGAAGTAGTCCGTGTGTGCGTCTTTCTTGCCGCGGAAATCGAACCAGGCGTGCGAGAACTGGTGGACGAAGAGCGGCAGGGGCGGCGAGATGTAGCGGTATCCGTCGTAAACCAGCCATGGACGCTGGATTTTGTCCCAGCATTCGGCGGGGATCGGATGCGTGGGAGAACCCATGGCCAGCAGATACAGCATCATGGATTCGCTGTACTCGGTCCATCGCAGGTGACTGAAGCCAAATTCCGGTGTCCACTCCAGCGCAAAGGAATCACCGTCATTCAGCATCCAGGTCCAATCCACACGCCGGTAAAGTTCGTTGGCGTCGCGGCGGATCTGGGCATCGTGGAAGTACTCGCGGCAGGTAAGCACACCGCAGAGCAGAATTGCCATATCGATCGGCGATATCTCGGAGACGCCGTAGCGGTTGCCGGTGTGGATATCGACGAAGTGATAGAGGAAGCCGTTGACGGCGTGCGCCTGGGTCAGCAGGAAATTCAGATTCTTGCGAACGCGCGCGGTGATTTCCTTCGGCGAGTGATATCGCCGCTGGTGACCGATACAGAGTGCGGTGAGACCGAAACCGGTAGCGGCAATGCTGCCCATAAGGCGCTTATCGCCACCATCTGCGAGCGCACGATCGCGTACCAGCCCGGTATCCGGGTCGGATTCATTCCAGAAAAAGTCGAAGGACACACGTTCGAGGTCGTCCAGCAGCGCGGAATCTAATTCCGCACTGACGGGATCTTCAGGCAGTAACAAGTCTGAGGCAAGGCTCTTTCCGGCCAGTGGGAGAACCAGAGCACCTGTCAAACCTGCCCGCAGAAACTCACGTCGGGACCAAGTCATGTTAGCGGCGCGCAACTTGCGTTACTAATGTAAATGCTCCAGAGTAGCTGCTGGTTGCGGAATTTCAGCTTGCGTCCCGTATCCTTGGCTTGGCAGCTCTCCTCGGCACGGAGCACAGTATGCCTGCTCAGTACAGCTTTTCTAATCGGGGAAATTGCCTAGGGGTGCCCTGAAAGTACATCGGGTTAAGGTGGCCGAAAGGACAGCAGCCAGCGTGCGACAGGGTAACAAACTATAATATTGGTTTCGGCATCTCTCATTCATAAGGATTTTGGGAGCAGGTGCGGCCGTCTGCCGTTCGGGGTGCAATCCCTACTCTGCGATCCCTGTTCCAGGTCTTCGACTCAGACTGATCGGCTCATTTTCATATGTCACAACGGGATAGTTTCTGGGCAAGCTGGCAGGAGCGGCTATCGGCGCTCCGAAACATCCCCCCTGTTCTCAAAATCGTGTGGGATTCGGGCCCGGCGGTGGTCGCACTGGGTCTGGTATTCCGGCTTATTGCCTCGCTGCTGCCCCTCGCCCTGCTGGGCATCACCAAGCTGATTATCGATGCGATCGTCCATTCGCTGACGAGCCATCAGCCGGTCCAACCGAAATTCTGGTGGCTGGTGGTGGCTGAGTTCGGCGTTGCGGTCATTTCCAGCGTCATTACACGCGGCATCGACTATACGGACGCACTGCTCGCGGACAAGTACATGCGGCACGTGAGCATCCAGGTGATGAAGCATGCCGCCGGACTGGACCTGATCGCCTACGAAGACCCAGTCTTCTACGACCGCTTGGAGCGCGCGCGAGTACAGGCGACGGACCGGCTGGGCATGATTCAGTCGATCGGGCGACTGGTGCAACAGGTCATCACCACGGTATCGCTGTCGGTCTCCATCATGTTTTTCTCGCCGTGGCTGCTGCTGTTGCTGATTATTGGGGTGGTACCGGCGTTTCTCGGCGAGAGTCATTTTGCGTTCCTGGGATATGCCAAGAATTTCCGGCAAACACCAATACGGCGGCAACTGGATTACCTGCGCGTTCTCGGCGGAAGCCGCGAGGCTGCCAAGGAACTCAAGCTTTTCGGGTTAAGCAAGTTCCTGACGGAACGGTTCACGACATCTCTCCAACGCGATCTATGAGGAGAACGTCGCGCTTTCGCGCCGGCGGTTGGTCGCCGGATCGTTCCTTTCACTTCTCGGCACGACGGGCTACTACGCGGCCTATGCGTATGTGATCTGGCGAACGATTGCGGGCGCGCTCACCATCGGCTCACTTACGTTTTTGGCAGGCGCGATCCTGCAGGCGAGCACGAACATTCAGCAGATCTTTTCAACCCTGTCGAGCATAGCGGACCAGGCTTTGTTCCTCACCGACCTGCTGGCCTTCTTCGAGATGAAGCCGACGATCCAGTCGAAGCCGAATGCGTTGCCGGCACCCAGGCCAATCAGACGCGGATTCGAATTTCGCAATGTGTCGTTCAAGTATCCAGGCAGTTCAAGGCTCATTCTGAATGGGCTGGATTTTCATCTTCGACCGGGCGAGCGAGTGGCGTTAATCGGCGAAAACGGGCAGGGTAAAACCACAATCGTGAAGCTCATCACACGCCTATACGATCCGACCGAGGGGCAGATCCTGCTGGATGGCGTGGATTTGCGCGACTACGAACTCGAAGACCTATACAGAGAGATAGGTGTGATTTTCCAGGATTTCATGAGATACGAGATGACAGCGCGCGAGAACATCGCCGTGGGACGTATCGACGATTTGCAGAACGCAACTCTGTTGCAGACGGCGGCACAGAAGAGCCTGGCGGACCAGGTGATCGCAAAACTTCCCAACCACTACGAGCAGATGCTTGGCCGGCGCTTCGACGGCGGCGTCGATCTTTCGGGAGGCGAATGGCAGAAGGTGGCACTGGCGCGCGCGTATCTGCGCGACGCTCAGCTGCTCATCCTGGACGAACCGACTGCGGCGCTGGATGCGAAGAGTGAGTTCGAGGTGTTCCAACGGTTTGCCGAACTGACTGCGGGAAAGATGGCGCTATTCATTTCCCATCGCTTCTCGACGGTTCGCATGGCAGATCGCATCGTAGTGCTGGAACAAGGAAAGATTGCAGAAGAAGGAAATCACGACCAACTTGCCCGAATGGGCGGACGATACGCCGAGATGTTCGAGATGCAGGCAGCGAGCTATCGATAGGACCCCATAGATGCCCCAGAATACGCACGTCGAAATTGCCACAGCCGAAGCGGAACGCCTTCCAGAGCACGAGATCGAGGTAATGCCGGATTTGCCGGAGCTGCGTGCGCGAGCGGCGGAGCTGGCAAAGCAACTTGCGTGGATTCCAAAGACGGAGTCGTCCCATTCCTTCGAGCGCAGATTCGAGGCGCTGCAAAAGGCGCTGAATCCGGTTTTCGAATCGCTGGAAAAAGTGAAGCCGGATGCTCCCTCGTCGGAAGATTTTCGCTGGTTACACGACAATATCCGACTGGTAGTGGCGGCGGTGCAGGATACGGCGGCGGCGCTGGCGCACTTGCATAGGCTTCCGCACGTGCGTGTGCTGAGCGGCGAGGTGATGCCGCGAGTAGCGGCGATTGCGGATCAGTTCATTCAGAGCGCAAATCTCGAGTTCAGCGATATCGGCTTTTCCGCGTTCGTGCATGCGTTCCAGGAACATTCGGTATTGCAGATGGCGGAATTGTGGGCGATGGTTCCGGCCCTGAAGCTGAGCTTGCTGGAACAGATCGCACATCGGTCGCCGGAGTTGCTGGAAGATCCATCCGGTAACTTTGGACTGGGCCCATGCGTGCGCAGCCTGCGAAACGCCGGTCAAGCTCCGTGGAAAGACATTATCGAGCCGCTCATCGTGTTCGACCGCGTACTCTGCCAGGATCCTGCAGGCGCATATGCGCAAATGGATTTCGAGAGCCGCAAGGTGTATCGCGATGCAGTGGAGGAGATCTCTGTCCGGTCCGACATGAGCGAGATGGAGGTTGCCTCGGCAGCGCTCGAGTTGGCCAAAGACGCTAGGCACTGGAAACACAACGATCCAAGATTAGCGATACGCCGTTCGCACGTCGGGTATTACCTGATTGCGGAGGGGACCTCCCGCCTCTTCCGCAAGGCCAGTTACCGGCCGGGACTTTGGACGCGTATCCAGATGACGCTGCGGCGGCATCCGGACGAGTTCTATCTGCCTGCGATTGAATTGCTCACACTGGGAATCATGGCGGCGCTGCTGCGGCCGCTGCTGAGCAGTTCTACGTCGTTGCCGCTGGTGTTGTTCGCCATGGTAGTGGCGGTTCTGCCGGCGTCGCAAAGCGCCACCGAACTGGTGAATTACCTCATCACGACTTTGCTTCCAGCGAAGATCATGCCGAAGCTCGATTTTTCCGAGGGCATTCCCGACGAGTGCATGAGTCTGGTGGTGGTCCCAACGCTTCTGTTGGACGAGAAACAGGTACGCAGGCTGGTGGACGACCTGGAAGTCCGCTATCTCGGCAATCACGATCGAAACATGCATTTTGCATTGCTGACGGATTTAGCGGATTCGCAGGAGCCGCCGCAGGAAGACGACCCGCTGGTCCAGTTGTGCGCGGATCTGATCAAAGGTCTCAACGACAAGTACGCGGCGAACAAAGAAGGTTCGTTCCTGCTGCTGCACCGGCATCGCATCTACAATCCGCGCGAGCGAGTGTGGATGGGATGGGAACGGAAACGTGGAAAGCTGCTCGATCTGAATAAGCTGCTGCGCAGCGAGTACGACAGCTTTCCGGTGAAGGTTGGGGATCTCTCGATTCTGCCGAAGGTGCGCTACGTT
This sequence comes from Terriglobia bacterium, assembly GCA_963826275.1. Classification (GTDB taxonomy): domain Bacteria; phylum Acidobacteriota; class Terriglobia; order Terriglobales; family Acidobacteriaceae; genus JAJPJE01. Next base: position 142,864 of record CAWGWI010000019.1, read on the forward strand.
GTTACGCTGGATTCGGATACCGAATTACCGCGTGGGGCCGCACATCGGATGATCGGCGCGCTCGCCCATCCGCTGAATCAGGCGATCATCGATCCGGTGAAGAACGCGGTGATGGCGGGCTACGGCATTCTGCAACCGCGGGTCGGAGTGAGCGTACAGAGTGCGTCGCGTTCGCGTCTGGCAAATATCTATTCGGGGCAGACTGGATTCGATATCTACACGCACGCTACCTCTGACGTGTACCAGGATCTTTACGGCGAGGGCATTTACACGGGCAAAGGCATCTTCGAAGTGGAGACACTGCACCAGGTCCTGAATCAGCGCTTTCCGCGCAATGCTCTGCTCAGCCATGACCTGATCGAAGGAGCCTACGCGCGCGCTGGGTTGGTCAGCGATATCGAAGTGATCGACGATTACCCGTCGCACTACAGCGCATATAACCGGCGCAAGCATCGCTGGCTGCGGGGCGATTGGCAGATTGCCGGATGGCTGGGTTCTCACGTCATTAATGAAGCGGGGGAACGCGAGCGCAATCCGATCTCGATCGTTTCGCAATGGAAGATTCTCGATAATCTGCGCCGCAGCCTGGTAGAGCCCGGAACGTTTCTCTTCCTCCTGCTGGGATGGCTGGTGCTGCCGCCTCCTGCGAAGTATTGGACGATCGCGACGCTGGTCATCCTGTTCCTGCCCGCATGGTTCCACTTCCTGTTTACGCTGGGACGGGCGGTTGCGGAACGAAGAACGTCTGTTGCCTACGACGCCGTGAGCGGCTTGTTTGCGGCGAACGTCAATGTGTTCCTGACGCTGACTTTCCTAGCACACCAGGCACTGATATCGCTGGACGCAATTGTGCGGTCGTTGGTGCGTCGCTTCATCACGCGCCGCGGGCTTCTGGAGTGGGAGACAGCCGCTGAGGCAGAACGCGGCCACAAGAAGCGTACGCCCATCGATATTTACCTGGACTGGACGCCGATTGTCGCGATCCTTCTTGGCCTGGCAGTATTCCACTGGCGCCGGGATTCTTTTTACGCGGCGCTGCCGATCCTGATCCTGTGGGCGGGGAGCAAGTTGGTCTCTTTATGGCTGAACCGGTCTCCGCGCGCCTTGCGTAACCAGGTCTCAGAGGCTGACAACGTTTTTCTGAAGCAAACAGCATTGCGGACCTGGCGATACTTCGCCGAGTTCAGTACCGAGGAACACAACTGGCTGGTGCCCGACAACGTTCAAGAGGAACCTCCGGCGATTGCGGCGAGGGTATCCCCTACGAACCTTGGGTTCCTTCTGAATACCAGGCAGGCCGCGTGCGAATTCGGCTATCTCACCGTTCCAGAGATGACGTCGCTCACCTTACGTACGCTGGGAACGATGGAGAAGCTGGAGCGCTCGCACGGACATTTCTTGAATTGGTACGACACGCAAACACTTCGCCCGCTGCCTCCGAAATTTGTGTCGTCAGTCGATAGTGGGAACCTGGTTGCATCTTTGTGGACATTGCAACAAGGCTGCTTGCAGCGGCTGAGAAGTCCGTTGTTTCAAGCTTCGCTGATCGAAGGTGTTACCGATATCGTACTTGGACTGCGCGATGTGCGCGCCTGCCCCAACAAGAGCCTGCGAAAGTTGCGCCGCAGCCTACGAGGTGACGGTCTGCAATTCGCGTTCGCAATTGATGATGAGTGTCTCGCCGAAGTTGCGGAGACAGCTGCTCAAGGGAAGCGGTCTAAAGATGCGCGTTGGCTGGCGGCTGAGTTGCGTGCGCGGGTGCTGGCGATCCGTGCAACGGTAGAGTCGTACGCTCCGTGGTTGCTCCCGCAGTTCGAAACGCTTCGAAAGGATCCGGCGCTGGGCATTGCTGAAGTGGAACAACTGCCGATCCTGGACGAGCTGCCCGAGTTCGTGGAGAAACTTGATGCGCGACTGCGCATGGGACTCTTCCGCTCTGCGAACTCCGAAACACCCGCCGGTTATCAGGAATTGCTGGCACTACTCGCGCCGGCGCGAATGAACCTGGCTCGCCTGATCCAGGAGCTGCGCTCGATCGCAACTACAGCGGAAACTTTAGCGGAGGAGATGAATTTCGCGTTCCTGCTCGATCCACGGCGCAAGCTGCTTTCCGTAGGCTACGATGCCAGCGCGCAGAAGTTGCACTCCGCGTGCTATGACTTACTCGCCTCTGAATCGCGCATCGCGGCATTTGTCGGGATCGTAAAAGAAGACATGCCCCAGGAGAGCTGGTTCCGCCTAGGCCGCGCACACACTGTGCAGGATGGGCGCCCGGTCCTGGTCTCGTGGACAGGCACGATGTTTGAGTACTTGATGCCCGCGATCTGGATGCGCTCGTATCCGAATACGCTGCTAGAGCGCTCGCGCACCGCTGCGGTACGCGCGCAGCAGGCGTTTGCGACGCGCAAGGGCGTGCCGTGGGGAATTTCTGAATCGGCTCATTACGAGATGGACGAGGCAGGCAATTACCAGTATCACGCCTTCGGACTTTCTGGACTCGCGCTGCACAAGGACGAGATGCGAAAGCTGGTGATCTCGCCGTATTCCACTGTGCTAGCGCTGGGGACCGTGGGCTCGGAGGCAGTGAAGAATCTGCGGCGCATGCATCGCGAGGGCTGGTGCGGATCATACGGGTTTTATGAGGCTGCGGATTTCACTCCGTCGGTGCGAAAATCGCGCTGGCATCGTTATGAACTGGTGCGGTGCTGGATGGCGCATCACCAGGGCATGTCGCTGCTGTCGTTGACGAACTTCCTGCATGGAGCAATTGTGCAGTGCTGGTTCCACGCCGACCCGCGCGTACAGGCGAGCGAATTGCTGCTGCACGAGAAACCGGTGGCGCATGTGCGCACGATGCGCAACGCGCTGGGGATTTCGGCGTAGACGACAAAGCAGAGTACCTTCCGGTAAAATAGCGCGACTCGGGTGAGCGCCTATGTACTATCTTTTGAAAACTGAAGCCTCCGCATACTCATTCAGCGATCTGCAGCGTGATGGGACCACCGTCTGGGACGGCGTGACGAACCCCGTGGCGCTCAGGAATTTACGTGAGATGAAAGCGGGCAGCCATGCGGTGATCTATCACACTGGCGACGAGCGCACTGCCGTGGGAACGGCAAGTATCGTCTCGGTTGATGCCTCTGACTCGAAGAAGCCGGTAGTGAAGATCAAAGCCGGGAAGGCGATTGCCCATCCCAAGCGTCTCGATGAGATCAAGGCGAACAAACTGTTTCAGGATTCGCCACTGGTGCGCCAAGGACGACTGTCGGTGGTTCCGTTGAGCGAGGCACAGTACAAATTCCTGACAGAGTAAATTAGCCCGAGTCGTCTGCTGTAACGTTACTGCGCAGGCACCGTTTTCGGAGGCGGCTCCTTAATTTTCGAAACGGCCTGCTTCATCTGGTTGAACTTTCCGGTTTGAAATCCATATTGTTGCGTGGGCATTCGCTGCACTTCTTCCTGGATCGCACGATTGCGATTCTCTGGATTCGGATGATCGGATAAGAACTGCGGCGCGTTCTGCCCGCCTTGGGCAGAAAGTTTCTCAAAGAAAGCGGCCATCTGCATGGGATCGTAACCGGCTTCGGCCATCAGATGAGCGCCGGTCAGGTCGGCTTGCTCTTCCGCCGTACGCGAAAACTTCAACAGGACGCTGTTCGCTCCCAGTCCGATACCCAACTGCGCGAGCTGCCCCATCATGCTGCTACCAGTCATTTGCGATCCAAGCAGAGCGGGCAACTGAATGAGGTTCTGTTTTGACGCTTGATTGGTTCCATGTCGAAGAATGACGTGCGACATCTCATGGCCCATTACGCCCGCGAGTTGAGCTTCGTTATCGACAGCTTTCAGCAGGCCAGTATTGATGAACATCGGCCCGCCGGGGAGAGCGAACGCGTTGATGGATGGATCCGCGACAACTTCAAATGTGAAGGGAAATCCGCTTGCCTGTGCTTCCTGCGAGGCCGCCAGTCGCTTGCCGATCTGGTTCACGTAGTTCTTCAGGGCAGGATCGTTGACGATCGTCATCTGTTTGCGCACCTGCGCGGCAGACTCCTGTCCAAGTTGAATGTCCTGTTCTTTGGAAAACAGATTGAAGCCAGGTTTGAACTGGGTACGCTGCGCATGAAGGCACGTGCCGAGCAGCAGCAACAACGCTGGAAGAAAGAGAGCGAATTTCTTCATAACAGAACTCCGGCGACACGAGTTCTAAGATGACATCATGCTTCCAAAGGAAACGATGCGGCGTCAAGCAGCTGAAGTTGCAAAAGAAAAGCCCGCTCGGGAGCGGGCTTAAGTGAAATGGGAGTTCTTTCTACATGATCGCCGTTGGCGGCGCCGGTTCCTCCGGACGTCCGGCGTTGGCGAGTGGAACGCGAATCATTACCGCGATGAGGGCGACTGCTGCGACAATAGCAGCAATGATCGGCGGCGATTTCAATAATTGCGGGGTGTTGCCGCGCCATACGCCGGCGATCACCAGACCGCACAGCGCTTCACCCGCGATCAGACCCGAAGCAGTGAGTACGCCAGCATTGTCCACGCGAGCCTTTTGCGCGTCGTTATAACCGCGGCGATCGCGAAGCTTGTCGGTGACCCAGCGAATCATTCCGCCGATGAAGATGGCGAAAGTCGTGCCCACCGGCAAGTACATGCCCACGGAGAAAAGCATTGGGCTCTTCACTTCAACCATGATCAGCGCGAATCCCATGAGGATGCCGACGATCACCAGCGGCCATGCCATGTTTCCGCCGACGATGCCTTGCGCGAGCATCGCCATCAGTCCAGCCTGAGGAGCGGGTAAAGCGGCGCTGCCGAAGTGATAAGCACGGTCGAGAATAGAGAGCGGAAAGAAGAGCACGAGCGAAGCCACGATGATGCCGAGCATGTCGCCGATCTGCATCTTCGAGGGCGTGCCACCGAGAATGTGCCCGACTTTCAAATCTTGCAGCATCTCGCCGGCGACAGCAGAGGATACGCAAACCACCGCAGCCACGCCCAGCACAGCGGCAACGCCTCCCACGCCCGAAACGCCCAGAGCGACCATGAGGAGCGCCGCGACCACGAGCGTACACAGGGTGAGGCCGGAGACGGGATTGTTCGACGAGCCGATCATGCCGACCAGATTGCCGGACACGGCGGCGAAGAAGAATCCCAGGATGATCATGACGCCCGCTGCTACCAGCGCGCCTGAGATCACCTTGGTACTGGTGAGCGTTCCCGCGTTGTTGATGAAGAAGTAGTAGAGCGCGATCATCGCGACGAAGACGACAGCCACACCGAGGAAAACAACCTTCGAGCTCAAGTCGCGTTCGGTGCGATCGGTGGCTTCATGCGCCTGGGCGGATTTCTTCAGGTCCGAGACCGCACGCGAGATTCCTGCCATCAGCTGTTTGCGCATGCGGAACAGCGTGAACGATGCTCCGACCAACATTCCGCCGACAGCGATCGGCCGCACGATCGAGAAGTAGATGGAGTTGGCCAGTAGCATCCACGAGACGTTCTGTCCGGGCGGGAGACTAGCCTGCACGTACGGACCGATGGTGAAGGTCAAGAGTGGAACCAGAAGGCCCCAGGCGAGAACGCCACCGGCGAAGTTCAGCGCAGCGAGTCGAGGACCAATGATGTATCCGACGCCGAGGTACGCAGGGCTGATGTCGGGTAAGGAGAATGTCGTCGCGCCGCCGGTAATCGTTGTTGCCACGTTGGGATTGGTCGAGGTGCGAAGCAATAGCTTTTTCCCCATTGCCCCAATGTTGATGTTGCTGAATGCATTCTGATAGCTGAAGACGTTCAACTGTCCGAGCGCGTTGACCAGCGCGCCAAAACCCATATTCGCAAACAGAATCTTCGCGGCCTTGCTGCCCTGTTGTCCGGCCTTGTGAATTTCCGAAGCTGCCACGGACTCGGGGAAGGGGAGTTCGGGATCTTCCACCATCACGCGCCGCAACAACGTCACAAACAGGATGCCCAGCGTTCCACCGATGATCATCAGGGCGACGCATTGCCAGTACTTTGCGCCCGTAAGTCCCGGCCAGAGGCCCGCCAGTACAAAGGCGGGGATGGTAAAGATCGCGCCTGCCGCGACCGATTCGCCGATGGATCCGATGGTTCGGGCTATGTTTTCTTCGAGCAGCGATCCCTTGAAGATGCGCAGAATCGACATGCCGATGACCGCCGCCGGATACGTCGCGGCGATGGTCATGCCCGCTTTCAGGCCGAGATAGGCATTCGCAGCGCCGAGAATGCCGGTGAGGAAGAGTCCGAGGATCACCGCGCGCGCGGTGAATTCGGGCATCTGCATGTTCGCGGGAACATAGGGTTTGAACTTGGTACTGACTGGTACCTGGGTTTGAGTGCTCATTCAGAGGCCTCTAGAAGAATCGAGTTTCGGAGCCGTCGTCCCGAAGCCGTGGCTCCGAGTTCCTGACGATAGAAACCGCGAAAGTGTCGCACGTGCATGGCTTGCGATACAAGTACATGTGCCAGTGACGAAGCGGTTGTTGGCAGGCTGCGACCTCGGGTGATTGTTAAACGGATTTTACGCGCATTTCGGGATTTCCATGTTGGGCAACACTTTTGCACCGAAAATGTGGCAGGGCTGATTGCGCTCGCTTCGGGAACGCGGCTATACTGAGCAAGGATCATGATGCTTCCCGCATGGGGCGGGAGGCGAGCGTCAGGAGGGTCGTCTTCAGCAGTATCGGTGACCTAAACCCGATCCGGGGCGAGGTGCCAGGCTTGCCACCCGGGAAGGCGCAAGCGGTGCCGCTTCCACCAGGGAAGAGCAAAGAGCGGCAACCGGAACAGCGCCCGCAAGAACCCAGACGAAGTACCTTGCTTGTTTCCAGCCTTCGCTTTACAGTATCCAGCCTTTTTAGCGTCTTTTTCCCCGCCGATTGCCGCATCTGTTCTCTACCGCTAACCAACATCTCTCAATTACCTGTGTGCCCCGAATGCCTGGAAGGAATGGAGCGCATTCAGGCACCGACTTGTCCTGTGTGTGGAGAGAGGATGTTTGCGTTTGCGACCCAAGATGCGGAGCAACTTTGCGGAGAATGCCTGAGAGAACATCCGGCGTTCGAGAAGGCCTCAGCATACGGGAGCTATGACGGTGGATTGCTCGAACTGATTCATCTGCTGAAATACGATCGCGTACGGTCGGCCGCTTCGTTGCTTGGAAGGATGCTGGCGGAGGCGGCTGTTGACCTCCTGCCTGAATTCGACGCGGGCCAGGCACTACTGATCCCCGTACCTCTGCACTCCAGCAAGCTGCGCTCTCGCAGTTTTAATCAATCAGAGTTAATCGCGGAAGCAGCACTCAAGGGCAGTGCTGGTCTACGCGGGATGAGCTTGCGCCCCCGATTGTTGCGACGCGTGCGAGCAACGGAGTCGCAGACCGGACTTACACGCGAACAGCGGCGTGAGAATGTGCGCGGAGCGTTTGTCGTCACCGCCCCGGGGGAAGTTCAAGGGAGAGACATCTTACTTGTTGATGACGTTCTGACTACCGGAACAACGGTTGGTGAATGCGCACGCGTTCTTCGCAGAGCAGGTGCAACGCGCGTCTGGGTAGCCACGGTCGCGCGGGTTATGAAGCCGGAGTTGACTTCAAGATTGCCGGAGCACGAACCGGAGGAGGCGTTGACGATGTCAGCGCACGCAGGCTGAACGATGGCGGCACGAATTCACAATTTCGCACGAAGTTTTTCACTCACAAGTACGGATCCACATTCGCCTGCTTATCGGGGAAATGGTCGGGGAGTCATGAATCAACCGGTCCTGGTGTTGAACGCCTCGTATGAACCTATCAATGTGTGTGCCGCGCGACGTGCGATCGTGCTGGTGCTGAAAGGTGTCGCCATGGCCGAAGAGGTCGATGGCGCGCACATGCATGCGGCACGGATGGCGATGCGGGTGCCTTCCGTGATCCGTTTACTGGAATATCGTCGCATTCCGCACCAGACACGTGCGTTGTCCCGCAAGAACATCCTGTTACGCGACCGCAACTGCTGCCAGTACTGCGGCACCATCCTGCCGTCGAGTGAATTGACGCTGGATCACGTGATTCCACGTTCGCGCGGTGGAAACTCCAGTTGGGAGAACCTGGTGGCATGCTGCCATCCGTGTAACCGCAGAAAAGGTAATCGTTATCCCACGGAAGCGGGTATGAAGTTGATGCGCGAGCCCCGTCCTTTCAATCTGCATACCAGCCGACACATCATGCGGCTGCTGGGCCACTCCGACGAAAAGTGGCGGAAATATCTTTTCTACTAGCGGCCGTCCGGACGAAACCACGGCGTGTCACAGCTGCTCTTCTGTTTTTTCGCATCAGATATTCCTGAAACGGCAACCAAAGTTTGCGGGTAAGCAATGCCCGATAGCTGGTTCTGTGCTGCCAAGAATGGGTAGCCTTGTGCCCACAGCCTGAGGAGCTTTTGTGAGTGCTCGTGGGCAGCACGTTTTTTCAACAACTTAGAGGCTCAGCTTTTTGTCTTAGGCTGGAACCCTAACTGCAATTCTTATTGCGCACCAGTCTTGGCGGGCCCTAATCCCCATTTCAGGAGTACGAATGCCGGAAAGCGTAATGGACCAGATTGTTCAGGAACTCAAGCTCACAGGCAGCAGCCACTATCCCAGCCGAGGTGAGCTAAAGGCGGTCCGGGTTGTCGGACATACCCCGAAAGCCGACCATTACATTTACGACATTGTGATCGATTTCGCCGACGGAAGCGAGCGTCTGGCGGTCAAAGTCTACCGGTCCAGCAAGTGCGGAGCTCAGGGAGTAAAGAACGTAGCCCGGCTGGAGACCGACAACCTCCAAACGGTCTATGACGTTTTTGATAAGCGAAGGCTCAGCGGCGTGCCGCGGCCCTTAGGCGACTTCACGGAGCTGGGAGCCGTGGTCACCGAGAAGATTACCGGACTTCCATTGCAGTCGATCATCATGAAAGCAGCCTTGCTTCCGGGATACGCCGATCATGGTTGCTTGCAGGTTGCCGCACGGCAAACGGGTCTGTGGCTGCGCAATTTCCACCGATCCACGGCGACGTTACCGCAACCCTTCGATCCCAACCAGTTGCTAGGAGAACTGGAGAAATTGTGCACGAGCTGCAAAGGGGAAGGGTTGGACGACGAGGCGATCGGAACCATCCTCACCGGGACTCGCGCGATCTTGGGACGATCGAAGAAGATGCTGCCGGCGTCGGCGGTGCTGAATGAGTTCACGCCACTGAATGTGATCGTGACCGAGGAAGGAATTGGAATCTCTGACTATGCGCGGATGACGTCGCAAGGGAACTCCTTCCAGGATGTAGCGCAGTTCATGGCGTCGGTAGAAGCGCTTGAGAAGTATCCATTCTGCAATCGAAACATCACCAGCCACGTGCAGGATGAATTCCTGCAAGCTTACGGCGTAAATGAAATGGAAGAAGCAATTTTGCGCGTTTTCAAAATGAAAGCACTGCTTGGCATGTTTGCGCAGGGACGCAACGTGAAGGAAAGCGCGGTGCGCAAGAAGGTGATGTGGGCGACGGTGATGAAGCGCTTCATTCAACAGGCCGCGCAGCGATCGATGGCGCCGGCGGCCTGACCTGATCCCAAAAAGTTAGGGCAGCGGGTTCTCCGCTGCCCATTCCTACGTTAGCTCTCGATTTATTTCGGAGCTGGTGGCGGTCCTTCGCCCGTGTATACCGGCTGTTGAGTACCAGGCGACGACTGCTTTGGAGCAGGAGTTCCACTCGCCTGCGGCTGCTGCGGGCTGGGCTGAGGGCTCGCCTGCGGCTGCTGCTGCGCCGGTTGCGTTCCTGCCTGTTGAGGCGCCTGCTGTCCGTTCGGTGCTGCTCCGATGTCCTGACCTTCGTAGGTAATCTTCACGTTCGCGCCGAATCGCTTGTAATTGGTGTACTTCACCAGCTCGCGCACGTGAATATCACCGGTCGAAAAGTGCAGGTTGTCGTCAATCTTGGTGTAGGTCGGGAACCAGAATTTGCGCCCAGTGCCGTCCTGCGAGTCGATCTGTTCACGCCATGTAGTGAATTCGGGGAACAGGTTTTCGCCGCTCCTGCTGCGAATGTCGGGCACGTTCTTACCGCGTGTCTTCACAATCTGGAAGTCGGTATCGTCCACCCAGATGCGTCCCTGGAAGTAGCGCTTACCCTTTTCGATCTTCTTGGGTGCGACGTCGAAGACATATGTGTTTAGCTCGTCTTCTTTTTGCTGGCCCACATACAGGATGTTGTACTCTGGGATCTCGTCGCTGGTCAGCACGAACGGCAGGCGGTGCTGGATGTCGTCCATGTCTTCCTTGGTCATGGAGATCCGTTCGAGTGTGGATTGCGGCGCAAAGACAACCTGCTCGCTGCGCCTTCCATTAGGATCGAAGACTACGTCGGTGACGATGCGGAATTCGCCGTCAGGCGTGTCGCCGTCCAGAGTTTGTACTTTTACTTCCTGGCGGTACATGTAATTTTCGCGCGCAATTTTGAATTCCTTTTCCTTGGCCGCGAACTCTTTGATGATTTCATCGGGGCTGATTTTCGGAGGGTCTTTCCGGATCGTTCCCTCGCCGCGGTCGTCCGCTCGCAAGACAGGAACCACCATCGCAAGACTCAACAGAACCAGGAACACACGTGTGCGTAGGCTCGCCATACCTCTAGTGTAAACGCAACGGAGCGGGGATTGTTTTGCTCGGGACACGAAAAGATGGTCGCCTTGCAGGTATGTGGCCTCAAACTGGCCTGTGCCGGACCTCCTAGACGAAGAGCGGCTTCCCCGGATAGAGTAACCGGTTTATTCAGGAGAGTAGCGTCATGATACGGAGCCTAGTGGCTTACTTACTGTTGGTCAGCAGTTTGGCGGTTGCCCAGGGCAAGAGACCCTTCACCTTCGAAGACATGATGAACTTGAAGCGCGTAAATGAGCCGGTTGTCTCTCCTGACGGCAAGTGGGTGGCTTTCAGCGCCGTGGATGTGAGCCTCGAGAAGAATAAGAAGACCTCTCATTTGTGGGTGGTCCCGGCCAGCGGCGGAGACGCGAAGCAGTTGACGTCCGGACCGGGAGAAGATCGGCCGCGCTGGTCGCCCGATGGCAAAAAGCTGGCGTTTATCTCAGATCGCGATGGCACGCAGCAGGTGTGGACGTGGGACTTTGATCCGGCGACAGTCAGCCTGCCGGGTGAGCCTGCGAAAATCACGACTCTCTCGACGGGAGCGGATGGACAACTCTGGTCGCCTGACGGATCGACCATCCTGTTTACGTCGGAGGTATTTCCCGAGTGCAGCGATGATGCCTGCAATAAGGCCAAGGCGGAAGAACAGGCGAAGTTGCCGAAAGCGCAGATCTGGACTCATCTGTTTTACCGGCATTGGGCGACTTACACACTCGGGAAACGCACTCACCTGTTTGTCGTGCCGGCCGCAGGGGGAGTCGCGCGCGACCTGACGCCGGGTGATCATGATGCACCGCCGTTCTCGCTCGGCGGTCAGGATATGTATGCCTTTTCGCCCGACGGCAAGGAAGTGGCATTCACCAGCAATATCGACGAGGTTCCGGCGACTTCGACGAACAACGACATCTTCATTGTTCCGACCGCAGGTGGAACACCGAAGAAGATCAGCACCAGTCCGGGCAGCGATTCGACACCGCTTTATTCGCCAGATGGAAAATGGATCGCGTGGCGCATGCAGAAACGCGCAGGATACGAGAGCGATCGCTTCCGGCTAGTGATCTACGACCGGAAGACGGGCGAGATCAAGAACCTGACCGAAGGTTTTGATCGTTGGGTCGGATCGTTCACGTGGGCTGCAGATTCGCAGTCGATCTATTTGTCGCAGAGGACAAAGGCGAACAGCCGCTTTATGGCGTACGACTTGAGGGTACCGGCCCGCGAAAAATAGCGGGTGGAACTTAACGATAACCTGAACATGTCTGGTGACGGAGAACACTTATTTATGACTCGGATGGCAATTGACTCGCCGTCCGACATCTTCGACTTCGAAACGGCCATGACGCAATTACCCAACTGCCGAGCCCGGCCGGGTGAAACTAAGTATCGACGCACCTGAACGACGATTCTATCGAAGGTCCAGATGTCTCCTCTTATTCCTTTCTGGTTCACGGGGCGACAAGACACAAGGTGCAAGGTTTTCTGGTTCAAGCCTGCCGAACTTCGATCCGAGCAAGAAATATCCGGTGAAGCTTCTCATCCACGGTGGACCGCAGGGAGCGTGGGGAGACGATTGGTCGTTCCGCTGGAATCCGCAATTGTTCGCCGCGAACGGTTATGTGGTCGTCATGATCAACCCGCGTGGTTCGACGGGATACGGGCAAAAGTTCATCGATGAGATCAACGGAGATTGGGGCGGGAAACCGTATGTCGATCTGATGCGCGGCCTCGATTACGCCGAGCAGAAGTATCCGTTCATCGACAAGAACCGCGAGTGCGCCCTGGGCGCTTCGTACGGCGGCTACATGATCGACTGGATACTTGGGCACACCGATCGCTTCAAGTGCCTGGTGTCGCATGACGGCATGTTCGACACGATCTCGGCGTTTGGCTCGACGGAAGAGCTGTGGTTTCCGTTGTGGGAGTTCCAGGGCACGCCATGGACGAATCGTAAAAGCTACGACAAGTGGTCTCCGAACAACTACGCAACGAAGTTTAAAACGCCGACGCTGGTGGTGCACGGACAACTGGATTACCGTCTCGACGTTTCGCAAGGGCTGGAGCTATTTACCTATCTTCAGTTGCTGAAGGTTCCGTCGAAGATGCTGTACTTCCCCGATGAAGGGCACTGGGTGCTGAAGCCGCAGAACAGCCGCCTGTGGTACGAGACGGTGAACGGCTGGGTGGACCAGCACGTGAAAACCGGTAGCCAGTAGCCGGGAGTCAGAGGTCAGGCTACCAGATCGATCGTAATGCGAAGACCTGAGTAGCGTTTCCGGTGCTTGCCTGCACTGAGATCACCAGAGGTCCCCAGCTTGCGGGAAATGAGATCGGCAGCGACACGTATCCGCTCGCATCGCTGGACTGAGTTGTCAGTGAAGAGGAGAGCACCACAGGTTGAATGGGATTGGTAGTGCCCGATTCGCCGTTCCAGCGGGTTGGTAGTCGAGTCCGGAATGCGAAATGCCGTGACCAGACATTGCACTGAGGCGGCCGCAACCGGGTTCGGCGTCGAAGAAGAATCGGTCACGCGCAGACGGATGTTGGAAAACGACTGTCCAACCTTCACGATCTGAGCGTCTCCCGTAGTCTTGCTGAGTTGCACATTCGCTGCGAGAACGGAATGAATGGTGAAGTTCCGGCACGGGAGATTGCCCGGCGCCACGCAAGCGCTCACGATTACATCTGAGGCGATGCGGTCGACATTCACCTGCGTGCTTGCGGTCCCAGTGCTGTCGGTGACGGCGCTTGCGGCCCCAAGCGTCGCGGTTCCAACCATCACCTGGAAATTCACTGTCTTACCCGTGAGCGGCTGACCATTGCTGACGACCACCGCCCGGAGAGCCACGGATCCGGTTGAATTAGAAGCTACCCAGGCGGTGGTTAGCGGGAGGCTGATGTCGAGCGAGGAGCTGATGCCACTTACCGTCGCTTGCACGGAAGCCCCCGTGCTGATCGACGCGGTGATAGTGAACGCTCCAGCGGCGGTGACCAGCATGTAGGCGTCGGCTTCACCGGTGGAGTCCGTGAACAGAGTGCAGTTCGAATTGCCGCACGCGGGGAAGGTCACTCCCGCGGGCGCAACGAACTGAACCGCCGCGTCGGCCACGGGTGTGACGCCGTCGGTTTCGGTGACGCGAACGCGCATCGGGTTTGGCGCCTCTGTCCCTACAGGAACCTGAGGGTTGGACCCGAGCAGCAACGTAATCTGGGCATTGGCTGCGCCATAGTTGAGCACGCTGTCCATCTCGGCCGTTAATCCGGTGGTTGGGTCCTGCAAATAGATGGTCTGGGTACTGTCGGAGAGCGGCGGGGCCGAGACCACCAACTGACCAGCCTGCTGGCTGACGACTGTGGCCGCATTTGTACCGACAATTACCGTGGTCGTCGGCGTAAACCCAAAGCCGTTGATCGTGATATTCGTGCTGTTGTGGACGCTGGCACGTGATGGCGAGACGGTGTCGGCATAAAGCACGCGGGCTTCGTACGAGAAGTCGGGACGGCCATCACCACGCATATCCGCGATCACCAAGCTTGTAGTCATCTTCCAGGTTTACATCGACCGAAAGCCGCGTAACGCCGGTCTGCAAGGTTCCGAACGCCGGCTGGCCGACCGAAGGTGCTGTCTCTGTGTCCGTGGATTGCCAGATGCCGATGGCCGGTTGCGCTTTGTAGATGGTTGGTGCGCCATTTTCGTTCAGCGCGGTGACGCTGAAGCTGAAGCTGCGATTGGCTCGCGAGTGCAAGCGATAGTAGTCGGTATCACCATAGGCACTGAGCGAACCGATCCAATCACCCGCGCCCGGAATCTCCGCGGGGTGCAGGAAGCTGCTCGGTTCCCAGCGATCCTGCGGTTCCGAGGGAGCCCCTTGCGCCACTAAGTCGCGGATCAGATCCGAACCTTTGGACAGAGTAACGATGATTGGCGCGAAGGTGCCCGACATCGGAATCTCATATTCCTTGTAAGGACCCACTGCGAGCGGACCAACATACAGCGGGATCATCGACTCGACGCTGACCTGATACTGCACGGTGTTATATCCAGCGGGGAACTCGAGGCCGGCCAGGTCGAAGTAACCTTCGACTGTCGTGTCGTTGGAGCCGAACTGGTCGAGCGGCTGACCAGCATTGTCGGTGAATCCGGTGATGGGATTGCCGGCGTTTCCTCGAAATAGAAATCCCGAGACGCAGGACAAAGTGGATTTGTGCGAAGGCGAGCCTAGAACGGGATCGATCATGCGAGCGACTACATTCACGCCCTGCATGCCCTGGCCAAGCGCGCCGTTCCACGCGGGGAACCGCACGGTGCCTTCAATGCGGGCGGTATTCTCGAAAAAGAGCGTCTTGCCGGAGAAATTGCCGATGTTGGCCGAGGTAACCGGATACAACCGGGAAATCGCGGCCCGGTCATCCATACGCGCCTGGTATGGATTGGATACGCAACCGTAACTCGGATAACAGAGTGTACCCAGCGGATGCATCAGTGGATATCCGGCATAGTCATCAACGTTCGGCGCGGGTGATCCGGTGGAGACGTTGTCGTTGAGCTGTGACCAGTCGAGACCAAGCAAACGTCCCAGTTGCCGGATCAGGCGAAATTTCAGAACAGGGAGGTCGGCGGCCTGTAGCGCGCAGTTGCCGTTGATGATAATCAGGGCGTGCGCGAATTGCCCATCGGAGGTGAAACTATCGGCATACGTGAGCACCGCATTCGTGTTGCACAAATCGGCGTCACCCGAACCAGTGCCGAGCAACGCGTCGATGACGCTGCCGTCGTAGTCATAGACAATCGCGACCGGTTTGGATGAGTTCGGCTGAATATCGGCCGGGAGAATCAGCGAGCCGGCGTTCTGGACGTTGACGCCGGAGACATCTTCACTCAATTGACCCGCATGGTTGATCTGAAGCGCGGCGGTGGTAACGGCTGTCCACGAACTGAACGCGTCTGCGACAAAAGCGTCGGCAGAGGCGGCCGGCAGCTGTGGACTGAGATTGCCCTGGTCGGTGTAGTAGTTGACGACGCCGCCCGGCCAGGTGATCGGCTTGCCGGTTGCGGAGGGATTGAATCCACTGACGCCGGCGACGTAAAGCGGACCACCGGCGAACGCGGCAACAGCCGACCCGAAAACCAGCAGGAGTATCGCTACTAGCCGTTTCGGTTTCATTCGGTGCGGATCCGTGAATTGCCATTGGGAATTCCTCGATGGGGGAGGGTTCGCCCTGGCTGTGGGGGATCAGACAGCGGGGAGGGATCTGAGGTTAATGCGGCGTTTCCGGAACTGCCCGCCAGTTTCGCCGATGTGAGATCTACGGTTCCGCTCTGATCGATCAGGAACCTGCCCGCATCGCCGCCCACGGGACTTGTCAGTCCCGCGGCATTCGGGGCATGGAGAAACATCAGATATCGCTCTCCGATGCGATAGCGTTCGCCGGCCTGCCAGCGTCCGGGCCACTCCAGCAAGCGAAATTGATCTCCATTCTGTACGCCCCGGACACCGGTTTCCACCGCGAAGGTAATTTGCATGAGAGGCTCGGCGGAGCCGGAGTCCGGGACGACGCGCAAAACTTCTGTAACTCGTCCGGAGAAGACGATGGCAGCGTGACGGGCGAGACTGGGCTCCAGGGTCTCGATCTGTTGAACCGCGCTACGCCAGGCCGGATGCTGCGGCAGGCGAGGGTTGCGAGGCGTGACCTGCGCCACTGCCGGAAAGGCCAACATAAGGCCAGCAATCATGAATGGAGTGAGTCGCTTCATTCCATCTCGAACAGGGGAGGACGGAAGTTGCGATGTTAGGGATTGCTAGAGGCGGATTCAGTGAGGTTGCGTAAGAAAGCAGCGAATGAGTCGCGAAGAATTTCCCGTTACGAAATCCGAAGCAATTCGGTCGCCTAACGAGTTTTCTGTTCGGCGGAGCGGCCCACGGCGGAGAGATGCGCTCCGGCGAGCAGCAGCATGCCGGAAAGGAACGCCCAGAAAATAAAGGTCACCGAGATAGAGAACGGACCGTAGACGTTGGCAAAATCAAGATAAGGCAGTGACAGCACGTATCCGTACTTGGCGATCTCCATGAGCAAGGCCAGCCAGAACAGCAGCGGGAAGCACGGCTTTCGCCGGAACTTTTCCGTTCGGCAGCAGCCAGTAAATCAGGAAGAAAATGAAGATGCTGGCGATCACGGCGCACACTTTCATTACAGCCCAGCCTACCGTGCGTGAAACGACATTCAGATGGCCGAAGAACAGATAGTGCAGCCAGACCTGATTCGTGGCGGTGAGCGCGACCGATAGCAGGGCGAGCGATCCGCAGGCGAAGGCCAGTCCGAGAGAAACGAGCTGATTCTTCAGATACGAACGATTCTTGGGGAAGCCCCAGACGCCGTTGAGCGCAACTTCCAGCGGCAGGAAAATGCCGGTCGAACTGATCAGCAACATCACAACCGAAAACGCCTGGACGCTGTGGTGACGCGTCATGTTGCGCAGGTTCTTGATGATGAAGTCCTGGCCGGTGGGCAGGTAGTCACGCAACAGGTTCAGGACGACGTCGAACATGGCTTCCGAATGGAAGAAGCGCCGGATCAGCGTGAGCAGCAGCACCACGAACGGAAAGAACGACAGAATGGCGTTGCACGCGACCGAGAAGCCGAAGGTGTGCACGTCAGTACGCGTCATGTATTTGAGCGTGGGCCAAGCCTGCTCGCGCAGTTCGAGGCCGATCTCGTGAATCCAGCCGCCACGGCTCGCGTTCAGCGTGTGCTGAAAGAGCGGCTTGTCGAGAGGCGCGTGTGTCCCCGGGGCTCGTTTTTCAGGAGCCAGCGCTGGAGCCGAGCTTTCGCCAAAGGACATATAAAAATCGTATCAGAGTTGGCGGATTTGGTCTGGGCCGGGACGAGTTACGCAGGTGCAAGGGCGAGAGGAAGTTCGAGGGAAGGAAGTTTGACGTTAGAAGGAAAGGCTGAGACATTCAGGCCCTTGCTCGCAAGGACCGGGCACCCGGCGAGAGATGTCGAAGGAAGGTCAACATCCTTGTCACAATCATCCAGAGAGCGTATCAAGGTCTGTCATGCGAGCCCTGTTATGCCTCGTCGTGCTGTCAGCTCTCGGTTTTCCTGCGTTAGCGCGCGATAAAGTAGCGCCTCAGCCTCAGGAATTTGAGGTTGCGCTCCATACCTTCTTCGACTTCGGTCCTCCCACCGATTTCTACCAGATCTATTTGGTCCGCCGAAACGAGATGGGTAGCTCAATCGAACGAGTTACGCTGACTCCTCCGGGTGGCTCATGCATACAACCTGCGACGGTCGAAGTTGAAACATCTACGTTGAGCGATAGTCCCCAGGCGTTGCTCGCTAATGTGAATCCCTGCCAGATCCCTGAAAAGGAGTTGCATCGGGAAGTCAAGCGGTGCAAGAAATGCCTTACCTTCAGCGGCGCCGACGTCAGACTAAGAGTTCAATGCGGCGACAAGAGTCGAATCATAAACACGAAAATCCTTGACCGAGACATCTATGATTCACGTAGTAAGACCCCCAGTCACACGTCGTGGAGCATGCAGTTGATGTCGAGTTTGGATAAATCGCTGGGATCAAGCGTGTCGGACCGTCCCGTTTTCGCTACGGGCGATCCGCCGCCGACAAATCTTCCCGAGTCTTCACTGTTGAAAGAAGTTGGTGCAGCTAAGTACGACTCCTTGTTTGCCGGCAGCCCAGACAAGCCGTCCGATGTTTATCGAATGGCCAAGACGCCCATCCCGAAACCCGAAATCTCAATCACCCTGAATCCTGAAGTGCCGACGGAAAGCCTTGTTAAGCCGACGTATCCGCCGATAGCAAGGCTCGCGAACATCGATGGAATCGTGCATGTGAAATTTCAAATCGCTCAGGACGGAAGCACGGATGCGGTTATGATCGAAGACGGTCATCCAATGCTGCGACCCGCAACAGAGCAAGTAGTACGGACATGGAGGTTCGCAAAGGACCCGGGACATCGAGAAGTCCAAGCGGCCATATCGTTCAAATCGAACTGCTCGGTCCCCAAGTGACTAACGGATAGAGGACAGCATGGTTTCTTGCAGCTTGGCTTCTCCCACTCGTTGCTACGCGCGAGTGGGTCATCCGTCTGTGTCGCCCCTACGGGGTTTGTTGATTCTTGTCGCCGACTCTACCCACGGCTTACGCCGTGGGCTATGCTCTGTCGCCGCTGACGCGGCCCTTAGCGCTCTCAATCCGCCGGAAGCCACCTCTCAACCTTGATCGCATGTTTGGACCTCCACCCTCACCCCGCCCTTTCGCCAACAGAAGGCGAATAGGAGGGGGCACCCGCGCACGAGTAGGGCACCCGGCGGTATGCCAACAGTTATCACAAACAAGCGCTAGGAAACCCATCCACCACACACACGCTCGGACTTCTTCCAAACGCCATCAACTTTCTCAAACAACCACACGCCGCTGCTCCCGCAAAGTGACCCGCACCTGAAGCTGTAGCTGACGATGGCTCGATGATGATTCCTGTCGAATGCAATCTCCGATAACTCAAGGAGTCCGTTGGCGAAAGCCTCATCTACAGCGGCATTGATAGAAGTATCACTGCGAATTGATTTGCCCGGGTCGCTCGTCTGAACGACTACTGATTGCGATTCTGCATCAACCAGCCTTGCCAATGTTCTTCTCAGAAAACCACCGGGCAGAAAGTGGAATGAGCGGGTCGCTTTCTCAAGACTCTGAACGTCTATACCCGTCAGGCATTCGCAGTTGGAGATGTTACGGTCCAGTGGTGTTGTCTTGTTCGATAGGTTTAGTGGCTTTCTGGGTTCCGAGTTCCACAGTTCAAGCACAGCCTGATAAATCGCACGTTCGTCCTCACCGAGTGTATTGGTTTCTCTAACGAGGTCCTTGTGAGCTGACCTTCCTGGCGTGCGCTGTGCCTGAGAGCAATTGTCATCCGGCGGTGAAGGAGGGGCGAACGTTTTGAGTGTAAGTTCCTTGGTGCTGATGACAGGCAGACCATACTGTTTCAAGACCAGTACGGACAGCGCACTTGCACCAATCAGAACCGCTGCGAAAGACACTCGGACTGTTGAACGTCGAGTCATAGTCCTTCAGACACCAACGAATATCGGTGAGTTCCCGATTGATAAGTGCCGTGAACGGAGACATCACTCACTACCGACTGCCACCTGATCCCTCTGCGATTTGGAGACGAAAAAGTTTGATTCGTGTTAACTGCCGGCTTTGACGGTGAAAGCGCGATTGCAACGTTGGCCAACTGGCGGCTGCGAGCGAGGTTGGTGGATGCGAGTTGGAGTCCGTAGAGGAGGGTGCTGATGTCCTTGCGGTCGATTGGACCCTTCATCAGAAAGCGCAGCAGTCGCATGATCGCGATTTGAATGGAATCGGCGTCTTCGAGCACCGGCAATTGGTCATTAAGGTTGTGCGCCGCGGGTAGAGGCTTCATCGCCGCGTCATGGAATCGGCAAAAGTCGGAATTGCGGCGTGCGGGTTGAGTGCAGCGCTCGCTGTTGAGGCGCACGTGCTGGCAAACTGCTCCAGTAAAGGAATTCTGGTGTTCACTCATAATCGGATTCTCCTAGGGGGAGGGGGCCACAGGGTCTGTCCCGCAAAACAAAAGACTTATCCGTGGGACGCGAAATTTATCCGACGGATGAAGCATCGGATGTCCGACGGATGATGCGTCGGATTCGGAATCGAAACGGCGCGGCTGAAAAAATGGAAGTATCCGTCGTGTAGAGATTCCTCAGGGACTAAAGTCCCTTCGGAATGACAGACTTTACGCGGCGCTAAAGCGCCGCTCTTCCACAGCTGAGGTACAACATCATCCACAGTTGAGCAACATCACCCACAGTTCAATCCATCGAATTCTTCCGAAGCCGCGTCCATCAAGTCGCTGACCGCATCCTTCTCCCTATTCTTAGTGTGACAAATTTGAGGGTACCTACCGGACACTTTGGCGGAATTTATTTCCATCGTGGAATGATAGAGTTGCGGGGAAAACGGAGGATTTGGGGTCTTGCCAAAGAATTCCGAAAACGGGAAGTGGGGCAGACGGCCCCGCGAGTTGCACCGGGCGGATGTAGTGCACCCGCTCACCCACTCGTTGCTGCGCACGAGTGGGGCACCCGGCAAGGCTGGATGAACAGGGGAGACCTCCTCGCCGGAGGTCTCCCACCTCGGCGATGCGTTATAAGGGAATTGCCAAGCCACTGCCGGTAATTGCCCGCGAACTGGGCGTGGATGCTGTGGTAGAAGGAACCGTGCTGCGCTCGGGCGATCATGTGCGAATCACCACCCAACTGGTACGCGCTGAACCGGAAGAGCATCTCTGGGCCGAAAGTTATGAGCGCGATCTTAGCAACGTGCTCCTGATGCAAGACGAGTTGTCGCGCAATATCGCTAGCCAGATTGGAACCAAGGTCCGCAAGGATGCGGTGCAAGGGTCCGAGGCGCGCGTCGTCGATCCCGCAGCATACGATCTTTACTTGCACGGCCGGTACTTTCTGGACAAGAGACTTGAGGACGCGACTCGACGGGCAATTTCCTACTTCGAACAAGCGATTGAAAAAGATCCAAGCTATGCGCCCGCATACTCCGGCCTGGCCGATTGTTACACCGTGAGTTGGGCGGGTGCCGTCAACGATCAAGTAAAAGGGGAAGCGTATGCGCGCAAGGCGCTCAGCATGCAGGAGGACTTGGCGGAAGCGCACGCGTCCCTCGGAATCAATCGCTTGTACCAATTCGATTTGCGCACGGCCGAAAGGGAACTCAAGCGCGCCATCCAACTGAATCCCAACTACTCCATGGCGCACCACTGGTACGCGCTGTATCTGCTGGTCGTGGCCAGGGCTGACGAAGCATTGGTCGAAAATACGATTGCCCGGCAACTCAATCCATTTTCCGTTCCGGTCAACAATGCTCGGGTCATCATTCTCACCGGACTAAGGCGCTACGACGACGCGCTCGCCCAGGCGGATAAGCTCGAAGAAATAGAACCGTCGGTAACCTCTCATGTCGAAAAATCGACACTGTACGCACTCAAGAAGATGTACGGCGACGCCATGGCAGAAGCCGGCAAAGCGGCAGCGCTGTCCGGAAATGAGAGGATCCAGCGAGATTGGACCGAAATCGCGCGCGCGTATGAACAATCAGGTTATATCGCTGCAGTGCGCACATCGATACAGTTGAAGGTTCGCAGCTATCCCAAGGTGTATAACGCTTCGGAGATCGCTTTCGACTACCTCGAACCGGGAAACCGGGACGAGGCTATGAAATGGTTGGAAAGGGCTTACAAAGACCACACCTTCGATGCGCTACAGCTGAAGGTCGTGCCTGAACTGGACCCGCTACGCTCCGATCCGCGGTTTCAGGAGTTGGTGCGTCAACTCGAATCATCCAAATAAAAGAAGCACGACGTCTCCGAAAAGGCGAGCATTGCAATCACCTTTGCTGGACCTGATGGGACTTAGCGCCAACTTTCGCGAAAAGCGTACAATACAGGGTTTTTGGAAACATTCTCGGAGACCGACTGATGCGACAATCCGCAATTCTCTTTCTAGCCCTCATTCTGGGATCGGCTGCATTTGCTCAGACCAGCCCCACGGGTCCTCACAAACCTGCACCTGCTCCTGAGCCGGTAAAGGCCGCCGGACCCGGTTCCTCGCTGCCTGCATCCGCGCAAGCCGCGATGAAGGCCATTGATCCGAATCACATCAAGGCACATGTGCGCTTCTTGTCCAGCGATCTGCTTGAAGGACGCGGCACCGGGCAGCGCGGAGGCGATATTGCCGCCGAATACATTGCGACCCAGTTCCAGGCCTACGGGCTGAAGCCGGCGGGAGAGAACGGGACATACTTCCAGAAAGTGCCGATGGTGGGCATCACGACGGAACCCACGAGCACGATTTCGCTGGCGCTGCCGGGCAAGACGATGGATCTGAAACTTGGCGATGATGTAGTCGCGATGGATGAGAGCCAGGATCAGTCGAGCGATGTGAATGCGGACCTGGTGTTCATCGGCTATGGAATCGACGCGCCCGAGTACAAGTGGAACGACTATAAGGGCGTCGACGTGAAGGGCAAAGTTCTGTTGATGCTGGTGAACGAGCCACCGTCGGACGATCCGAACTTCTTCAAGGGCAAGGCGCTCACCTATTACGGCCGCTGGACCTATAAATACGAAGAGGCGGCGCGCATGGGCGCGGTCGGGGTCATCATCATTCACAAGACCGACATGGCCAGCTATGGCTGGGATGTGGTGCGCAACTCGTGGGGCGGCGAGAGGTCATACCTTCGCGCCACGGGCGAGCCGAAGCTGAAGCTGGCGTCGTGGGTGCAACTGGAGATCGCCAGGCAGATCGCGCAGGCTTCGGGGAAGGATCTCGATCAACTAATGGAGCAGGCGCGGTCACGCGATTTCAAAGCGGTGCCGTTGCCGATCAAGGTGAAGGCGACGATGCACAGCCTGATCCGGCCATTCGATTCGCAAAACGTGGTGGCAATGCTGCCGGGTTCGGATCCGAAGCTGAAGGACCAGGCGGTTATCTACAGCGCGCACTACGATCACCTCGGCATCCATCCAGGAGAGAAAGGCGACAACATTTATAACGGCGCTATCGATAACGCGACAGGATGCGGCGTGCTGCTGGAAATGGCGCGCGCGTTCTCTCTGTCCGCGCAGCGGCCGAAGCGGTCAATTCTGTTTGCGTCAGTGACGGGTGAAGAACAAGGACTGCGCGGGTCGGAGTTCCTGGGCCTGCGTCCCCCGATTCCTGCTGGCGATATCACGCTGGGGCTGAATTTCGACGGCGTCGCGCCTGAGGGCATTCCGGAAACCGTCGAAGTGTCGGGCGCTGAGCGCACGACGTTCTATCCGGTGGTGGAAGAGACGGCGCACAACTTCGGAATGCAAATCAAGCCGGACTCGAATCCTGGTGCAGGGTTCTACTATCGTTCCGATCACTTCAGCTTCGCGCGCGTGGGAATCCCTGCGTTTTCGGTGAACGAAGGCATGAAGTTCAAGGGACATCCAGAAGAGTGGGGCCTGGAGCAGGAGAAGATCTACAACGAGAAGCACTATCACCAGCCAAGCGACGAGTACGACAACAGTTGGGATTTCACGGGCGTTGCGGACATGACGCGCTTCGGATTCGACCTGGGATGGAAGGCTGCATCGCTTCAAGATCGAGTTG
Organism: Terriglobia bacterium; assembly: GCA_963826275.1. Taxonomy (GTDB): domain Bacteria; phylum Acidobacteriota; class Terriglobia; order Terriglobales; family Acidobacteriaceae; genus JAJPJE01. The sequence continues at coordinate 166,720 of CAWGWI010000019.1, forward strand.
CCTGGAAAACGGGCGACGAGTTCGAAGCGGCAAGGAAGAATAGTTTGAAGCAGCTGTCGCCGGCGAGTGAGGCGACCGGGAAGTCGCAGTAAGGAAAATTGGTAATTGGGTAATTGAAAAACTCGGATCCCACCCGTCGCCAAACGAAGGCGCGGGTGGGGCACCCGTACAGACATTTCTAATCCCACCTCCGCCGAAAGAAGACGGAGATAGGGGCACCCGCGCGGCGAGGGCGCCCGCGCCACTCCACAGAGTTTAAGCCTCCACAAACCTTAGTAACTTTCGATCATTACGCACGTCATGCTAGGCTCGGCGTTGCAATTCCGGAAATTGCGGTCGCAAGTCGAGCGACAGGCGTACGGGTATGTCTCCATTTTCGTTCTTCCAACGCGAGAGCATCAGCGAACTGGCGAAGCAGCTTGAATTAGGCTCATACGCGCCGCTGGTCGAGTTCAAAGGGCTGGTACCGGGCGTCGACAATGTTCGCTTCGATGTTTCCCTGAGCTCCGTGTTCATCGAGACTTCGCGGGCACACATCGCGCGCCTCATCGCCAAAGCTGGTAATGTCGAGGATCTTCTTAACTCCAAGCCGGTCCAGTCGTATCGCGATGTGCAAGGTTCGCCAGCCAAACCGGCGCTGCCGACTAATGACGTCACCGATTTCAAACGGCGGTTGAGCGAGTTGCAGGTCTCCGCGCTGAATCGCGCCAAGAACGAGAACAACAACTCACTGGATCTGCTGGCTCGGGTGGCAGTGCTGAAATTCCTGCGCACCGAGTTAACCGAGCAATTCGCGAGCACGTTAGAACGTCTGCGTGCGAAGGTAAAGGCTTTCGAAGGGCCGCGGCATAACGGCGGAGGCAGGATCGTAGAGCTGCGCGAAGCCTGTGCAGCATTTCAGTTGGGCAAGAAGGCGGTCTTGCGCAAGGCGGGACACGAACTCTTCCACACGCTGCGCGAAGTAGAAAAAGAAACGCTGATGCGTATGCGGCGGTCGTTGCTGGGTACCAGTGAAGGTCCCGGATATGACCTGTTCGTGAATCAGCTGATCTTTACCGAGAACGGCCGCGACGATCACATGAACGCCGAGCACTATGTGATGTTCGGCAACTTCGAAAAAGATCCCGATCGCTATCCTCGCATTCTTGAACTGGCGCGTGGCTTCCTGGCGTCGCTGGAGTTGAGTACGGACCAGGGCTACGAAGATATGCTCGCTTTTCCGGAGAATGCGCAGGAGTTGGTGGGGAATGGCGTTCCGGAAGAGAGTTCGGCGAAGGGCAAAACTCAACGAGCGCTGCTCGACGAGTGGACGGAGTTGCTCGAGCGCGAAGGAGCGCTGGAGTACATCGTCGCTGCGTACGAAACGGCGGCGATGCTCTCCGAGTATTCGCCAACGATCAACGCACAGCAGCTGAAACATGCGCTGATTTCCCGCGAAGAACGCGCTCGCGTGGAAGCGCTGATCCAGGAGCAAAGCAAGCTCTCGCCTGCGACCTTCCAAGCCGCGCTCCGCCGTGTCGGGGGATTGCGGGGATCGGATCGCGGCAAACTCGCCGGACGTTTTCTGCGCGACTTCATGCGCTATCACCGCGATCTGAGGCGTCTGGAACTGCTGAATTCGTTGATGGATCAGGTCTCGCTTATCACCAACGAGAAGCTGCGCAATCTGTCGGAGATCAATAGCACGTTGTATGAGTTCCTGCTGCCGGAAGAAGATAAGCCGGCGGAAGAGCGAGTGATTCATCACGTCATTCTGAAAGCGGACATTCGTGATTCGACGACGCTCACGAGGACGTTATTCGAGCGCGGATTGAATCCCGCATCGTATTTCAGCCTGAACTTCTTCGAGCCAGTTAATAAGCTGTTGCCCAAGTACGATGCGTCAAAGGTTTTCATCGAAGGCGATGCGGTGATCCTGGCGCTGTTCGAGCGTGAAGGCGAACAAGGGTTCGGCGTAGCGCGCACCTGCGTGCTGGCGCGCGAGATGATCAGCATTGTGAGGGCTTACAACCAGAAGTCGGAGAAGGATGGCCTTCCGACACTGGAGTTAGGCCTGGGCATCTCCTACCAGGATTCGGCGCCGATGTACCTGATGGACGGCAATTCACGCATCATGATCTCGAAGGCATTGAACGAGAGCGATCGCCTGTCGTCGTGCCACAAGGGCGCGAGGAAAGTTCTGAACGGCACGCAGGGATTGTTCAGCGTGTACACCTTCCAGACGGTGGAAGACGAAGTTACCGGCGGCAATCCGGATGAATTCCTGATGCGTTACAACATCGGCGGTATTCACATCAGCCAGGAAGCATTCGCGAAACTGCAGCAGGAAATTTCGCTGCAGGCCTTCGATCTCAAAGTGCCGACGATGTGGCCGAATGAGGCCGTGCGAATCCACACGGGACTGGTGCCTGTCGGGCAGGGATTATTCCATCGCATTGTGGTCCGCGAAGGACGTGTGCCACGCGTGGAAGCCGTGGATTTGTCTCTCAAGCGCTGGACCGAGCGGCGCTACTTTGAAGTCTGCACGAACGAGTCGATCTACGAATTCGTGGAGCACCGGTTGAATCCGGGCGCTGTGGCGGCTCACGCGTAAGAACCAATTTCACCGCAGAGGACGCGGAGTGCGCAGAGGAGATGTTTTCTTTGAAGCGAGCATAGCTCTGCTGGAAGCCGATGTATCTCTGGATTATCCTCCGCGTACTCCGCGGCCTCTGCGGTGAATTAGAAGGGCAGGCCGTGCACTTTGAATGGCACCTGGACGACTGCTTCCAGATCGACCGCAGCGCCGTTCTTGAGTCCGGGAGTGAAATGCCACTGTAGCAGCGCCGTTCGCGCGCTCTCGTCGAGCTGGTTCTGCACACCGCGCAATACCCTCACATTGGAAACCGTCCCATCTTTGTGAATCACGGCATAGAGCACCACGGTGCCTTCTATCAGCTCACGTCGAAGCGCGGCTGGATATGCCGGATCCACTTTCAGGATGACAGAAGGAGCAGAAATATCGCTCTTGTCATGCTCCTCTCCCAATTGTGCAAAGTGGATGACCCAGCTTCCGCCGGCGGAGTTCAGGTTCGGCATATTCAGAACCATTGTGTACGACCGCTTGCCGGCGAAGACCTTGTCCTCTTCAATCTTGGGCGAGTCGGTTGGGCTGGGAGTGGGACGATGAGGAATGTCGGGAATCGACGCAAGGCGCGCCATCGCTAGCAGCGACGGCTGCGCGCCTGGCTTCGCCGCCGAAGGCGTTCCGGAGATGGAAGAAGACGCTTGCGGATTTGCGGGCGGAGGCGCGACCACAATACCCGGCGGCAGTTTTGTGTTCCGCGAAGAATTGGTAGCGATCGCGTCAGACTTGGCAGTGCCAGTGTCCTTGATCTCCGGCGCGCCCGTGGCGCCGGGCTTGCCTTCTGGACCGACGGCGAATTCTCCGGAGCGACTCCCGCGCGGCACTTCAACCGGGGCCTTAATATCCGCGGGATTTACGCTGAGGGCGATCATCTGATTGGCTGAAGCCGCTGAGGTCATTTCCGGTCGAACGGATGGCGGCGGAGGCACGGGCGCGACTGCGCCGCTCAGAGCAGCGAGTTGTCGTGCGGTGGCGTCTGCGGGTTGGCGCGCGTTTTCGATCGCAGGAGGCGGTTGCACCACGCCCGCATTGGGGATCGTCAGCTGTCGCGGGATTCAATTTCGCCTGATCAATCGTGGGAGGCGGAGGAACAACAGCCGGGTTCCCCATCTCAATGCGGCGCGACGATAGCTTTGAGGGATCAATCGCAGGTTGTGGCGCTACCACCTTTGCCTGGAAGTCTGACATGTTTGAGCGCGAAAGGTCACGCTGCACGGGATCGGGCGGAGGAGCAATGATGGCATTGGGCGATAGCGGCAGCTGGAGGCGCGAAATCTCACGCGTGGCTACCGCGGCCGGCACCGGCAGAGGCGTTTGATTCACGGCCACGATATTCGGCAGATTGATGTGCTGCTTCAGCTTGATCTCAGGCGCGGCGATGATGGTTTGCTCGGTATTGTCGTGATTTCGCGGCAGCGAGATGATCTTCTGTTTGGCCGGTAACGGATCAGCTTTTCGCGGAGGTCGCGGAGTCGCCGGCTTCTCGGGTTCACTGCCGGTATCGATAGCCGGCAGGAACTCGGAAACGCTGTAGTAGACGACTTTGTCGCGGACCTCCACAGCAGGGCTGCGCTGCTGCTCAATCCCATGGAAGAGCTGGAATAGCGATACGACGCTCGCAATTACCAGTACGTGCAGAGCGGTGGATTCGAAGAATCGCGACCAGCGAACGCCGGAGGAGACAAAAACGTCGGGCCAGAATGCGGCTGGGACCGAAGAGAGCTCAATGGCTGCAGGGCGGCGTCGCAGGAGCAGATCGAACAGGTTGCCGAAGAAGACTTCACGGCGGGAAGGTAATTCGACCAGTAGCCGAGGAGCCGTGTGCAATTCAGACAGATTTTCCGCCTCGAGACAGCTGGACCGGGATGGCATCACTCACCGAAAAAACGGATGCCAATCTTCCTCATGAAAGCGGCCCCGTAATCCCGGATTATAGCCCAGTTCAGGCCAGCTTCGAGGAACCTAGGAGTGCACCAACGACAGCTTGGGGCATATACCTTACGGGACTAGAATCCAGTGTTCCTTGCTTTCAACTAATTGTTCTTACGACACAGGAAAAACTCTTGGCCTATATACAGTTTCTCGGCGCGGCAGGGACGGTAACCGGTTCGAAACATCTGATTAACACTAACGACGACGGCACAGGACGAGCGGGTTTCCAGGTGCTGATCGACTGCGGACTCTTCCAGGGACAGAAGGAGTGGCGCGAACGAAATTGGCAGGAGCCGCCCATTCCGGCGAATGAAATCGATGCGGTGATCCTGACGCACGCGCATCTCGATCACTGCGGGTGGATTCCGCGCCTGGTGAAGGAAGGCTACGGCGGTCCGATTTACGCCACGCAGGCGACCATCGACCTGTGCGGCATCCTGCTTCCGGATTCTGGTCACTTGCAGGAAGAAGACGCGGCATTCCACAACAAGAAGAAAACATCGAAACACGATCCGGCGTTACCGCTCTACACGTTCGAAGAGGCGCAGGCGTGCTTGTCCCAATTTGTGGCCGTGGACTTCAATCAAGACAAGCAGCTGCGGCCGGATTTCACGTTCCGATTCGTGCGTGCTGCGCATATCGTGGGATCGTCGATGGTGGAAGTCGCGATGCAGGTTGGCGGGAAAGAGCAAAAGCTACTGTTCACTGGCGATATCGGCCGTGTTCACGATTCGCAGATCGCGCCAGGTCGTGTCCTGCACTACGGGCCGACAGAAGGCGAAAGTGCGGATTTGTTGGTGATGGAATCAACCTACGGGAATCGGTTGCATCCGAAGAACGATCCGCGGCCAGAACTGGCCGAACTGATTCGCAACACCGTGAAGCGCGGCGGAAGCGTAGTGGTCCCGGCGTTCGCAGTCGAGCGCACTCAGAAGTTCCTCTTCATGTTGAAGGAGTTGATGGAAGCCGGCGAGATTCCGCGAATTCCGGTGTTTGCGGATAGTCCAATGGCGATTGAGGCGGTCAAAATCTATCTGAAGCACAGCGAGGAGTTTTCAGAAGAAGCGAAAGCGCTGATAACGAAATACGGATCGCCGCTGGCATGGCAGGGATTCACATTTGCGAAGACGCAAGAAGAATCGAAAAAGATCAATGAGACGCGATATCCATGCGTGATCGTTTCCTCGAGCGGAATGGTGACGGGCGGGCGTATTCAGCATCATCTGCTGCAGCGGTTGCCGGATCCGCGAAACCTGGTGCTGTTCATCGGATTCCAGGCTCCCGGCACGCGGGGCGCAACGATTAAGAGCGGATCTGCCGAGGTGAAGATCTTCGGGGAGATTGTGCCGATCCGCGCGCAGGTGGCCGCGCTCGAACAGTTCAGCGATCATGCCGATACGCCTGAGTTACTGGAGTGGTTGCAAAGCTTCAAAGCAGCACCGCAGATCACGTACCTGGTGCACGGTGAGCCGGATTCGGCGGCGCAACTGAAACACGCGATTACGACACAATTGAAGTGGAAGGTGAATATCGCCGAGTGGAAAGAAAGAGTAAGCTTGAACGGATTCGCATTTCAGTGAGCAAACGGCAGTAGCATTACGATCACCGGCCCTTTCCAAAAGAAGGAAAGGACCGGGCACCCAGGCAGGAGCGCGATCTATGACCGAACAAGAGCTGAAGAAGACACTCGACGCGGCGGAAAAAGAACCGCAGAAGATCGCGATGGCTGTCAGTGGGCTGCCGGAGAAGGTCCTCAACTTCAAGCCAACACCGGAAAAATGGTCGATCCGCGAAATCCTCGCGCACCTGGCGGATGTTGAGTTGGTGTACGGATTCCGTATGCGACAGATGATCTCAGAGAATAGCTCGACGATTACTCCGATGAATCAGGATGCCTGGGCGCAAAAGATGGGTTACAACGAGACTTCGGCGCCCGAATCGATCGCGCAATTCGGACTGCTGCGGCGCTCCAATCTACGACTATTGCGACGGATCAAGATGGCGGACTTGAAGCGAGGCGCATTCCATCCGGAGATCTCACGGGAGCTCACACTGGAAGACCTGCTCGGACGGATTGCAAAACACGGGAGCAGTCACCTGGAGCAGATCGAAAAATTGAAGAAGCAGGCGACGAAGTAGAGTTCCTCGGCGTCGGCATTCGTGGAATCCCACCCTAGCCAAAAGAGGGCTAGGATGGGGCACCCAAAAGTTGCTGATTGTTGATCCCACCTCCGCCGAAGGAAGGCGGAGATGGGGCACCCGAAAGTCTCTCTTACTTCGTTGTTGCGCCGGCTTGGGCCGGAGCTGTTGGCGCGGATTGCGCCACATTTTGTGTGTCCGTCACGCCATATTTTGGTTCCGACAGCGAACCCAGGTTCTCGCCCTTCCAGCGCATGGCACGATAAATACGATTCCGTCCGCTCGGGTGATCATAGAAAATCCATTCTTCCACCGGACCAGGACTCATCTTGCGATATTCGCCTAGGTGGATCGCAGCGCGAGCGAATCCGTCGGGCTGGCGGCTGGCGTTCAGACCATACATGTCGGCCTCAAATTCGTTACTGCGTGTCCAGGTATTGAAGATCGGCGTCAGAACGAACCCGAAAATTGAGATGATGAGGAGCGCCAGCGGAAGCACAGCAGTATCGCCTACACCGCGAATCTGCCACTTGTCGCCCCAGCGGCTAAGGCTCCAGCCGAGCGACGAGTACAGCAGCGCAAAGAAGAGGAAGGTCACGATGCCGAAGAAAAGGATGTCCTTATAAATGTGGTGCAGGACGTAGTGGCCCATTTCATGTCCCATCACGGCCTGGATCTCTTGTGGTGTGGCGCGGTTCAGTAGATTGTCGTTCAGGGTGATGCGCATGGTCTTGCCGAAGCCACTGACATTAGCACTCATACGCGTGCTCTGCTTGGAAGCATCGATCGTCCAAACATCATGCGCTGGAATGCCATTGGCGTGCGCCATGGCGAGAATGGGCTTCGTGATTGCAGGATTGTCGAGTAGCTTCGGAGTGTTGAAGATGGGCTGGATAAATACCGGGCTAATCAGCGCAACGAACACAATGAAGATCATGCTGACTGCCGCTCCCCAAATCCACCAGGTGCGGGGAAGTTTGCGAACCAAGCCGAACAGAATTATCAGGATGATGCCGCCAAGCACCAGGTTCAACAGCAATCCCTTGCCCTGATCGCCCATCCAGCCGCCGAAGGTTTGGGTGGCCAGGCCGTATTTCTTCTCGCGGGTGAAGCCTTCGTACACGGCGAGCGGGAATCCGAGGATGGTGGTGAGGATCAGATACTGGATCCAATAAATCGCCGTTTGCAGTGGTTTGAAGCGCGTAATGCGCTCGGCCAGGTTGCGCATCGCCGCTGACCAGCGCAGGTTCAGCAGGATCAAGGCGATCACGGCGCCGTAGAGGAAGTCCCACAGGATGAGCCAGTAGCCGCCTTCGAAGTAGGCGTCGGAGCGGGCACGAGCCGTGGCCGGCATCTCGGCCAGATACGCGTCGGTAGCAGCCTCGGCATTGAAGTTAGGCGAGGGCTGCGCGGCGGCGGGCACAGGGATCGAGTCCGGCATTCTGGTGTCGGAGGTGGCCTGCTGTGCGACGGCGGCAGAACAGGCGAGAGTAAGCAATAACACTACGCACGCGAGAGAAGGTCGTAGTCGGGACGTCATGTGAACCTTTCTATTCGGGAGATCTCTATTTGGAGACTCTGGGCTGGGAGTATATACGCGCACCGGATGCGGATAGTTCTGAAGACGCTTTTCACCCGCAAGGACAGTGTCGTTTTGGTTCCCCTAAGTACTAAAGTCACCCTGTGCTCTAAGGTTAAGACGCCTAAAATCGCTCCTGCTTAACAGGCTTAACAGAAAGACATGACGTATTGGCTCATTCCCGGATGTTTGTTTCTCTACTACGTCATTGTGTGGCTGGCGGTGGGGCGAGACCCGAAGCCGGGCCCACTGGTGTCGCGATACGACGCACCAGATGGACTTTCTCCGGCGGCGATTCGCTACATCATGACCTCCGGCAGCGACCGCAAGACGCTCGTCGCCGTGCTGCTTTCGTTGGCGGCGAAGAAGTGTATTGATCTTCGTCCGGAAGGGCGCAGCTATGTAGCGACTCGTTTGGTTGGCGGTGCGCCTGATGCCTTGGCTGCGGAAGAAAAGCTGACATTCAATTTTCTATTCGATCCCGCGACACGACAGAAGCTGAAGCAGCTTGGATTGCAGCCCTCGGATGCGGAATCCTCCGCAGACTTGGACAAACAGGCAAGCATTCAGCCCTACGACAAGGGAAACTCGGCGCTGGTAAGCGCGATCCAGCAGACACTCTGCTCGCAGTATCGCGGGAAGTATTTCAAAAGCAATCTTGGGTTTATCGCGCTGGGCGTGTTGGGAAGTGTGGCCCTGATCGCGAAAATCGCGGCGGCAGGTGGGCGGTTCCGATCTCGTCTGGTTGTCGATGGAATTTCTGTTTGCCGGGATCATCTGCTCGGCGCTGGTGATGGTGAACCTCGTTCCGGGCGTTCGAGATATTTTTGCGGGACGGATGAGCGCGGTGAATGCCGCGTGGTTCCTGCTTGGACTGGTTGTAATTTCGTGTCTGCTCGCGGGATTTGGATACGCTGTGCTGCAGCACTCCAACGTTGATTATGTAGAACTACTCGCCAGCCTGCTTCCGATCCACGCGATCTGGGCGCACCTGGTGAAGACGCCGACCCTGCAAGGACGCCGCACCATGGATTACATTTTGGGATTCCGTGAATTTCTGCTGGCGGCAGAACAAGATCGTCTCGACAAACTCAATCATCCTGATCTGACTCCGCAGTATCTGAATGCGTGTCTGCCTTATGCTGTCGCGCTCGATGTGAAAGAAGCGTGGGGCGATGCCGCGTCGAATCGTTTGTTTCAGAGCATTGTGCCGGCGAGATAAGAGGCACGCAGCCAAGGTCGGCTGCGCCACGCAACCAATCTAGATTTGAGAGGTAGTGAAGTCGACGAGTCGTTGAGCTTTGCTTGGGCGGCAGCCGGAGTCGATGGAGTCTGCCGCGGCGGGAAGTCCGTCCATGATCGAATCAGCGCGGCCCGCTGCGACCAGCGCGGCAGCGGCATTCAGCAGCACGACGTCGCGTTTGGGAGACTTCTCGCCGGAGAGAATCGCGCGAATAATCGCGGCATTTGCAGTGGCGTCACCTCCGGCAAGCGACTCCATCGGCGCGCGTTTCATGCCGAAAAGCTCCGGCATCACTTCGTATTTTCGTACAACGCCATCGCGGACTTCCGCAACTTTCGTTACTCCCGTGATGGTGATCTCGTCCAGACCGTCCATTCCATGCACGACGAGTGCACGTCGCAATCCCAATAGGCGTAAGCGCCTCCGCAACTTTTTCGACAAGGTCGCTGGAGTAGACGCCCACGACCTGCGCCGACGCGTGCGCCGGATTGGTCAGCGGTCCCGAGCAGGTTGAAGACGGTGCGCAGGCGCAATTCACGGCGAGCGGGCTGAACGTATTTCATCGCGGAATGCATTGCGGGCGCGAAGAGGAAGGCGATGCCGACCTGATCCAGACAGGCTGCAACGCGATCGGCCGGCAAATCAATCTTTACGCCGAGTGCTTCGACCACATCGGCCGATCCGCACTTGGAAGTCACGCTGCGGTTGCCGTGCTTGGCGACGCGCACGCCAGCTCCGGCGAGCGTGAGCGCTGTAGCGGTCGAAATGTTGAAGGTGCCGCTGGCGTCTCCGCCGGTACCGCAGGTGTCGACGAGCGCGTCGCGCTCGGTGCCACTGACGTCGAGGGCAGAGTTGCGCGTGAGCTCCAGAGGTGTGGCCGCGGCGCGAATGGCTTCGGCGAAACCAACAATCTCTTCGACGGTCTCGCCCTTCATGTGGAGGGCGACGAGAAGGGCCCCAATCTGCGCATCGGTAGCGTCGCCGGAGAGGATCTCGCTCATGACGGCGCGTGCTTCGTCGCGACTTAGCGAGTGGCGATGGTTCGCAACCTGATGGAGGGCTTCGAGGATCACTGGGAGCAATGGTAACTGGGTAATTTGTAATTTGGTAATTGAAAATGACTGCTCTTATTTCCGTCGAATACTTGGTTGAAGTAAGCGAACAAGTTCGAGTTGTCGTACTCTGCAAAGAATAATGCAGATCCCTCGCGACCGGCGGTCGCTCGTGATGACAAGCACTAATCAGTCGTGAGTTGTGCACCGAATTTCTCGCGGAAGTGCTCACGCCAGTTTGCGGATAAGTTGGCGCTGTCCAAGGCGCGATTCAGCAGTTCCGAGGAAACACTCTTTGCCACCATCAGGTGATTGGCTTCGGCGATGGTGATCTGATCCGTACCCGCGGGAATCACGCGTATCTCGTCGCCCGCCTCGAGTGTGCCTTCCTGAGCCACGGAGAAATAGAAACCGGAGCGGCCGCTCTCGAGAAATTCCTTCAAAATTCGATTTGTCCCAAACTTGATGCCGAGCTTAAAACAAGGAGTCCGCGGCTGTGTGACCGTCAGCAACACTGAACCGATCGCCACCTGATCGCCGATATGTAACGTCTCCTCACGCAGGCCTTCGACGGTAAGGTTCTCCCCAAATGCTCCCCACTGCCACGGGAAGTCCGGGTAACGCTCGCGCCACAATTCGTAGTGCTCAACCGGATAGCCGTAGACAGCCTTATTCACGCCACCGTGAACGTTGAGGTCAGCCTGGCGGTCGCCGTCGAGATTCAACCTGGCCACGTGCACGGGACCGGTCACCGGATCTTTATAAATGCCGGTGCTGACGGTTTCACCGTTTACGTGTACTAGCCGTGGTCGCCCGGCATTAATTGAGATCAGCTTCATTTTTTCGATCCGTTGCGAATTGGATGGCCAAACTCTTACTTGCGATGAAATTTCCTCAGACGATTGCCCCGGCTCGCAGCGCTCCTATACAATCACGGGTTTCCGTCTCTGCTGCGGCCGAGCAAGTAACTACCGGAATGAATTCATGAAAATACACGAATACCAGGCAAAATCGATCCTGTCGAAGTATGGCGTAGCGATCCCCCGCGGCGAGGTAGCCAGCAGCCGCGAGGAGGCCGAAGCTGTCGCCAAGAAGCTGTTTTCCGAAGGCGCCACCGGAGTTGTGGTGAAAGCGCAGATCCACGCGGGCGGGCGCGGCAAGGGCGGTGGCGTGAAGATTGCTAAGTCCGTCGAAGAGGCGGGCGAGCTGGCGTCGCACATGCTCGGCATGAAGCTGGTGACTCACCAGACTGGCCCGGAAGGCCGCATCGTTCGACGGCTGCTGGTCGAAGAAACGCTGCCGATCGCACGCGAACTCTATCTCGGTATGCTGCTGGATCGCTCCGAAGCGAAGTTGGTGATCATGGCGTCGGCTGCGGGCGGCATGGAGATTGAGCAGGTTGCCCAGGAAAATCCCGACGCAATCCTTAAGGAATACATCGACGGCAGCACTGGCCTGGCGGCGTTCCAGGCGAGGAAAATCGGCTATTGGCTGGGGTTGAAGTCGGGCGAAGTGAATCAGTTGGTCACTCTGCTGAATGGACTGTACAAGGCTTACGTCGAGACTGACGCATCGCTGGTGGAAATTAATCCGCTGATCGTTACCAATGACGGCCGCGTCTTCGCGCTCGACGCCAAAGTTAATTTCGACGATAACGCGCTCATGCGGCACAAAGAGCTTCGCGAACTGCGCGACATCACCGAAGAAGATCCGCTGGAAGTGGAAGCGTCGAAGTACGGGCTCAACTACATCAAGCTCGACGGCAATGTGGGTTGCATGGTGAATGGCGCGGGTCTGGCAATGGCGACCATGGACATCATCCAGTTTGCGGGTGGCATGCCGGCAAACTTTCTCGACGTGGGCGGCGGCGCCAACGAAGAGCAGGTGACGCACGCCTTCGAAATCCTGCTGAGCGACAAGAATGTGCGGGCGGTGCTGATCAACATCTTCGGCGGCATCTTGCGCGTGGACACGCTGGCAAACGGCGTAGTCGCGGCGGCCAAGAAGACGAATATCCCTTTGCCAATCGTTTTGCGCCTGGAAGGTACGAATGTTGAGCAGGGCCGCGAGATTTTGAAGAATTCCGGGTTGAACTTCATAGTGGCTGAAACGATGAAAGATGCCGCTGAGAAGGTGGTTGCGGCCGCGAAGGGCGCATAACGTGGGGACCTCGCAGCAACAATACGCGGAGCTTGAGGCTGAGCTGGAAATTCTTGGTGGAATTTCTGGCCGGTTCGAGCCAGGGTCGCCGGAAGAAGTAACCGTACGACGCGCGGCGATCGCTCTATTTTTCGTAATGATGCATCACGGCGACAGCTTCGAAGCGTACCTGGGGAATTTCGATCAGAAGCTGACGCCGGAACAATTGGCGCGCCTGAAGGATATGGGGTTGGAGACGGACTCATGAGCATTTTGGTTGATAAGAACACGAAGGTTCTGGTGCAGGGACTCACCGGCAAAGAGGGTACCTTTCACGCGAAGGCTTGCGCCGCATACGGGACGAAAATTGTGGGCGGCGTTACGCCCGGCAAGGGTGGCACCACGCACGAGGGCTTCCCGGTGTTCAACACCGTGCAGGAAGCTGTCGACAAGACGGGCGCGGATGCATCGATGATTTTCGTGCCTCCGGCGTTTGCCGCAGACGCGGTGATGGAAGCCGTCGATGCGGAGATCGAACTGGTCGTCTGTATCACCGAAGGCGTTCCCGCGCTGGATATGCTGCGCGTCTGGAATTACCTGCAGGATCGCCGCGCGCGCCTGATCGGACCGAATTGCCCGGGGATTATCTCGCCGGGTAAGTGCAAGATCGGCATCATGCCTGGACACATTCATCGCGAAGGCAATGTCGGCATCGTCTCGCGCTCGGGGACGCTGACCTACGAGGCTGTCTACCAGCTATCGCAGCTCGGCATCGGCCAGTCGACGGCGATCGGCATCGGCGGCGATCCGATTATCGGAACCAACTTCGTCGATGCGCTTGAACTGTTCAACAAGGATCCGCAGACCGAAGCGATCGTGATGATCGGCGAGATTGGTGGAAACGCCGAGGAGACGGCGGCGGAATACATCAAGGCGCACGTGAAAAAGCCGGTGGTGTCGTTCATCGCCGGGCAAACTGCGCCTCCGGGACGCCGCATGGGGCACGCGGGAGCGATCATCTCCGGCGGGCACGGCACCGCGGCCGAGAAGGTGAAAGCGCTGGAAGCGGCGGGCATTCGCGTGGCAAAGACTCCCGCCGTGATCGGCGAATTGGTAGCGCAGGCATTGGGCGCTGCCGCAAAAGCTTAGTTGTGGTGTGCGGCTTTGGCCGCGATCTCATATTGAAGACAAGGAATCATGAAGACTCTCGAACGTACATTAGCCATCATTAAACCGGACGCAGTAGCGCGGCAAGCCGCCGGCGACATTATTCACGTGATCGAAAGCAAAGGCTTTCGCATCATCGGCGCGAAGATGCTGCACATCACGAAGTCGCAGGCAGAAGGCTTTTACGCAGTCCATGCCGGCAAGCCGTTCTTCGATTCTCTGACGAACTTCATGTGCACCGGTCCCATCCTGGTGCTGGCGCTGGAGAAAGACAACGCGATTAAAGACTGGCGCGATCTGATGGGCGCTACCAATCCAGCTAACGCTGCCGAAGGAACCATCCGCAAGAAGTGGGCTGCCAGCATTGAGAAAAATGCGGTGCACGGATCCGATGCGGAGGATACAGCGCGTTTTGAGCTGAGCTACTACTTCGCGGGATACGAACTGGCGAAGTAACAAACCAGTAGCCAGAGTCAGTCGTCAGTAACCGAAGGCGCGGCTCCCACCGCGCTTTGAATCTAAGGAAACATGCCACACATTCAAATCACACTGTTGAAGGGGCGCAGCATCGAAGTGAAGCGCAAGATCGCGTCGCGAATTACTGAAGTGATGGAAGAAGAAGCGGGGACGGCGAAAGAAGGAGTTTCGATTTCTTTTGTCGAAGTGGATCGCGAGAGCTACGCACGCGGCGGCGTTCTGATCGCGGACAAGAAGTAACTTCGCCTACTCCACCGGCTGATACAAATCCCCTTGCTGGCGTTCTGCAATTAACGACAGCTTTTTGGCCGCGAGTTCCTGGAAGTGGCGCGAATCCCGGTGCGCCTGCAAGGCGACATCGTCGTCGTACTGTTCGTAGATAAAGAATCGCCGCGGATCGTTGCGATGCGTGTGTACCTGGTACAGGCGGCAGCCAGGTTCCTTGCGAGAGTCGGACTGCAGCTGGTGAAAGAGCGCCGTAACCTCAGCTTCTTTGCCGGCTTTTGCGATCCACGTCACTGCGAGTACCACCATGTGGTTGCTCCTGCGCGCGTTAGCGGCGCGCTGCGGCTTTCTTCGGACGCACGTTTTGCACTTTCTCCAATGCAGGCAGCGCCGACTCGAAGCCTTCCCCGAGCATGGTCTGATCGCGATCCGGACCGGTGGAAACCATGCCGATCTTTGCTCCCGTTTCCTTAGCAAGAAAGTCGAGATAAGCCTTCGCCTTCGCGGGCAGCTTATCGTAGCTGCTGATCCCCGACGTTGGCTTCTGCCATCCGGGCAGCGTCTGATAGGTGGGCTCGATCTTGTCGTAGCCGCACGCCCGTGCAGGAATATCCGTAGTCTTTTTGCCGTTGACCTTGTAGCCAACGCAAACCGGAATTTCCGCCAGATCGTCGAGCACGTCCATCTTGGTGACCACCAGCCACTCGATTCCGTTAATCATCGAGGAATAGCGAAGTAGCGGCAGGTCGAGCCATCCGCAGCGCCGCGGACGCCCAGTGACGGCGCCGAACTCCGCGCCTTTGCGGCGCAGTTCTTCACCCATCTTGTCATAGAGCTCCGTGGGGAACGGTCCTTCACCAACGCGGGTGCAGTACGCCTTGGTCACGCCAATTACCGTGTCCATCGAGGTAGGAGGAACACCGGTGCCGGTAGCAGCTCCGCCCGACGTCGCGCTGGAAGAAGTCACGAACGGATAGGTGCCGTGGTCGATATCGAGCATCGTTCCCTGCGCGCCCTCGAACATCACCGACTCGCCAGCGGCAAGAGCCTTGTTCAGGAGAAAAGCGGTGTCGGCGACCAAGGGCTTGATCTCTTCGGCAGCGCGAACGTACTCGCGATAGATCTCGGCGGCATCAAGCGGCTCGGAGTTGAACAGCGCGTGGACGATGGTGTTCTTCTCGCGGCAGGCATTCTCGATGTGCGTCTTCATCAGCTCAAGGTCGAGCATGTCGGCAACGCGCAATCCACGGCGTCCCATTTTGTCTTCGTAAGCGGGACCAATACCGCGGGAAGTCGTGCCGATCTTCACGCGTCCGGGAGCATTTTCCGAGGCGAGTTCGATCATGCGGTGATAGGGAAGGATCACCTGGGCGCGATTACTGACAAACAGATTTCCGTCGACCTTTACGCCCGCGTCGCGCAATGCCTTCACTTCCTTGAGCAGCGCGAAGGGATCGAGAACCACGCCATTACCGATCACGGCACGGCAGCCCGGGCGCAGAATGCCGCAGGGCACGAGCTGAAGAATAAACTTGCGGCCGGCAATGGTGACCGTGTGGCCGGCGTTGTGTCCGCCCGCGTATCGTGCAACGACCGTAAAATGCTCGGAAAGATAATCGACGATCTTTCCTTTTCCCTCGTCGCCCCATTGGGCGCCGACAACGATGGCAGTTTTGCCCCGGTTCAAAAGCGTCTCCTTGACGTGGTCCGTAACGTAGGCGCGAAAACTCGTGCGGGGTACATACTCATACCCACCTCTGCCAAAGAAGGCAGAGATGGGGCACCCGAAGCGTCTCAAGACGGACAGCACACACTCCTTGCCCGCCTGTCTTTTAGCGCACCTTTTTCAGGGAAATGGCGAACGAGGGGTGTAACAACAAATTTTACATTGCGGGCGTGCGTAGAGCAATCGAAGGTGTGAGTAGGGCGGATGAGTTTTTCTGATTGGCTATTTCCCCCTCTGCCAAAAGAGGGCGGGGATGGGGCGCCCGTGGCAGCGTTGTAAACTCAACTTATGCCTGAACTTCCTGAGGTAGAGACGATCGCGCGCGGTCTGGCGAAGCGCGTCACGGGGGATGTGATCGAATCCGTGTGGATTGGCGAGCGCAAGCAGCCGTTGCTGTCGCCCGCACGAGAAATCGCCGCCACGCTCGAGGGATCGCGCCTGGCGAAGATACGTCGCGTCGGAAAACATATTGCCATCGATCTCGAACGCGACGGCCGCAAGCGCAAGCCGGAGCATGCGCAGTGGATCGTGCACCTGGGAATGACTGGCAAGGTGATTGTGGCGGAGTCGGATCAGCAGATCGAGAAGCACACGCATCTGATCGCGAAGCTGGCGTCGGGCAGGGAATTGCGCTATGTCGATCCGCGAATGTTCGGGAAGTTGAAGGTGGTGCGTGAGGCGTTCCAGGCGCCGGGGCAGGAGCCGCTGGAGATCAGCTTCGAAGATTTCGCCAAGCTCTTTCACGGGCGGAAGACGCCAATCAAGAGCGCGCTGCTGAATCAGAAATTACTCAGCGGCGTGGGAAATATTTATGCGGATGAATCGCTGGCGAGGGCCGGCATTCGGCCACGGCGTCGCGCTGCCGCTGTGACCCGGGCGGAGTTGCGCAAGCTGTACGATGGGCTTCAGCAGGTGTTGCACGAGGCGATTGCGGCTGGAGGGTCGTCGATCAACGACTACGTAGACTCCGACGGCAACGAGGGTTTCTTCCAGATACAGCATCGCGTCTACGGGCGCGAAGGGGAGCCCTGCCTGACTTGCAAGACTCCCATCAAGCGCATTGTGATCTCGGGCAGGAGCGCGCACTACTGCGCGAAGTGCCAGAAGTAGGTGCGCGCGAAATCTAGCATCTCGAATCCAACCCTAGCCAAAAGCAGGCTAGGACGGAGCACCCGCAGTTTCTACTCTCCCGCGATTGCCGGCAAACTCGCCGCCGCGATCGACTGACCGACGCGACGACTCTTCTCATCCGGTAGCGCAATCGAAATTGTCGAAGCAAGCTGCGGGAATTCCGCGCGCAAAACGTCGTGCGCTTTGCTCAGGATGATGTCGCCGCCCGGGCCGGTGGTCACACGTCCCAGAATCAGCACGTGTTTCAGATCGTAGAAATCGGCGTAGTGAGCCACGCCATAACCGACGTAGGCGCCGATGGTCTCGTAGATCTTTTGCAGCCAGCGGATCGCCCGCAGCCATTTTCTTCTGCAAGGTCACCAGACGCTCGGGTAATCCCATGCCTTCGGGAAACTGCATTCCGGCGCTCACGGCAACGCGGTTCGTCGCCTGCTGCGAAAAATACTGTGCGCCACAGCAGTCGCCCGACCATTCATCCTGCGGCCCGTTTACGCGATAGTCGACCGGTGCGAATGCCAGCTCGTTCAGCCAACTGGTGATGTTGCCCTCGCGATTCACGTAGCCGACGGCTTCGCTCGATCCCAACGCAACGCCTAGGACGGGGTTCTCGCCAATCGACATAGATCCCGCGAGCGCAGTCACTTCGCCGTCGTTCACGACCTCCATCGGCACGCCCAGCTCTTTGCGGATATGCAGAAAGAGCGGAGCGATCTTTTCGGCAAAATCCTTCGGCGAGATGCCGCGATAGAGCGAGCCCACGCGCACGCGGTTGTTGATGTAGACGCCGGCGGCGCTGCCGCCCACCGCGTCCAAGCGCGGCAGGTGAGAAGCTGCGCGGCGAATCGAATCCATGATGCCCTGATACTGGTACTCGGGATCGGTGGCATTCTTCGGATCCCAAACGATCTCTTCGCTGAACACTGCCTCGCCGTCAATGACGGCGCTGGCTTTGCGATCGCTGGCGCCCAGATCAAAACCTACGCGACAGCCCTTCAGATGACGGCCAAGCGGAACCGTCGCTTCTTTCGATTGAGGAACGGACTCAGCAGTCGTGACCTGCACTTCAAACGTGCGCTCGTAGACCGTGGTCATGAAATTGAAGTCGAATTTGCGAGCGCCGGTAGCCGAATAGACCGACTTGATGTGCTCGCCGATTTCTGCAGGACCGCCGACGTAGAGCTTCCATCCACCGCGCTGCCAGAGCAGGAACTTTACGATACGTTCGATGTAAAGCAGCGTGGCTTCCAGGTGGCCGCTTTTCGGCGAAACGATGCAGGTATCGAAACTTGAGATGGAGCCGTCAGAGCGCTCGAGCGCAAGCCGCAAGGGAACTGGGCTATTGCTCTTCGCAAGTTCACGATAGGCGCGGTTAAAAAGCGATGCCGGTAAAAATTCAGAATCAAGTGGTGCAATGATTTTCGGACGAATTTCGATTCCCGCTACGTGTAAGCTCATGATTCCTCATTAAGGGTGTCAGGTATGAACGCATATGAGTTACAGAAAAAACCCACCCTTGTCCCGGCAAGGGTGGGGCACCCACGACAGATGCAGAGGACGCAAGTGCTATAGAGCAGTTGAGTCGCTGGAATTGTGCCTGATTTTGCCGTGAGTTCGCAAATTTATTTGTCGCTCAGGCTTGTGACGCGGCGGGAGTCTTTCGCATCCGCAAGAAAGGCAGGCGCGCCGCGCCAAACAGCCCGCCATCGCCGCCCAGCAAAGCGCGCGTGATGATGGTGCGCTTCGACTTGGGAGATGGCACGTATGAGACACCAGCCGAGGCCCCTTTGGCATCGTCAACATCCGCGGGCGCCGTGGCTGCGTAGACCATGGAGCGCTTGCGCACTTCGTCGAACATCGTGGGCGCAAACGCGTCCCATGAATTCGAGACACCGCCGCCCAGCACGTACATCTGCAGGTTGAAGGAGTTGACTATATCGCCAAGCACAATGCCGAGAGCCGAGCCAACTTTGCGAAAGATTTCCTGCGCCGGCTTGTCGCCCTGGAGTGCAAGGCCGTAGATGGCCTTGGCTGTGAATTCTACGTTCTTGAATGGCCCTATTCCGGCAGCGAGATCTTTCAGTTCCTGAGCGTTGCCGCCGGCGATGGCCTCACGCGCCATGCGAAGAATGGCAGTTGCCGAAGCGTATTGCTCCACACATCCATTATTGCCGCAGGGACACTTGGGCCCATCGGGATGAACGGTGATATGGCCAAGTTCGCCGGCCATTCCGGTCATTCCCTCCCAGACGTCGCCGCGCATGACGAGGCCGCCACCCACGCCAGTGCCCAGCGTGAGGATGCACATGTCATCGACATTGCGGCCCGCGCCAAGCCAGTGCTCCCCGAGAGCAGCAGCATTGGCGTCATTCTCCAGGATGACGGGAGCATTCAGGCGGCGCTCAATCTCTTCTTTCACCGGATAATCACGCCAGTCGGGCAGGTTGGGAGATTTGCGAACCATCCCTGTGTCCTGGTCAATAATTCCGGGGACGCCGAGGCCAACTCCAACCAGGTCACCTTTGCCGCTCAACCTTAGGGCTACGCTTTTGATGGCGTCACTCATTTCCTGAATTACGAAGTCACGCCCACGTGCAACCTGGGTGCCTGTTTCGAGCTTTTCCAGCAGCTTGCCGTCAGCATCGACGGCAGCGATGCGCAGGTTGGTACCGCCGAGATCAACTCCAATCGCGAATGAGGACATAAAAGTTGCTCCTCTAAAGAGATTCGTGTCGTTGGGGTGAACGACGAAGATATCTTTGTACGGCGATGTTGCGAAATTCCAGCTATCTACGGAAGAAAAGAAGCTGGCACTGCGTGAGCATATCGATTGTAGACTACCGGGCCACCGCGCTCGACATAACCTTCTTCATTGCACTTACGAAAAGGTCGTTCTGCTCCGGAGTACCGATGGTGACGCGAATGGCAGTAGGAGCGTTCCAATTGCCGGTCATGGGACGGACAATTACGCCCTCTGCCTCCAGCCGCTTTGCAAACGGAGAGGCCGGTTCGTCGAGTTCGATGTAGAGGAAATTCGTCCACGTCGGAAGCGCCTTCAATCCCATGTCAGCGAGCTTACGCGCCAGGTACTCGGCACCCTTGCAGTTGTTCTCGACTGTCTTCTGGACGTGAGCTGTATCGCGAAGTCCGGCGAGCGCACCGGCTTCAGCGACACTGGAGACGGAGAACACGGTCTTCACCCGCATGAAGTATTGAATCAGCTCGGCTGGAGCGATGGCATATCCCACGCGCGCGGCCGCGAGTCCTTGCGCTTTGGAGAAGGTGCGCAGGACCACGACCTTGCGTCCCTCGCGCACGTAGTCCATGGAGTGCGAATACTCAACTCCACGCTGCCGCGCGAATGCTTCCGCAAACTCCGCATAGGCTTCGTCGAGGACAACCAGCACGTGATCGGGAACGCGGTCGAGGAAGCGGTCAAGTTCCGCGGGGGAAAGCAGCGATCCGGTGGGATTGTTGGGGTTCGCGATCAGAATAGCGCGTGTGCTCGCGGTGATGGCAGCCAGAGTTCCGTCGAGATCGAAGCCGTTGTCTTTGCACGGGACACGAACGAGATCGGCGCCCACCGCCATGCAGACGATGGGATACACGATGAACGAACGATCGGCGGTGATGGCGTTCAGGCCCGGCGCGAGGATGCTGCGCGCAACGATGTGCAGCATCTGGCTGGAGCCGCAGGTCACGAGAATGTTGGTGGGATCGACTCCGTGTCGCGCTGCGAGGGCGGCGCGCAAGTCGGAGTTGTCGACATCCGGATACCAGTTCACCTGGGTGGCAGCCACGCGCATCGCTTCGACCGCCAGGGGTGACGGTCCGAATGGATTCTCGTTGGACGCCATCTTGATGCAGCGCACGCCGGTTTCCGCTTCCGCCTGGCGCGGCGAACGGCCGGGCACATAGTTCGGCATAGCGCGCACGTGATCGAGAATCAAATCGTCGAATCTGCTCATCGTTTTTTGCGAGGCCGATCTGGGCCTGGCCTCCTGCGATCTTTCTTAGGAAATGGACGATCCGACCGCTTGGCAGACGGCCGTTCCTTCGCGACTCGCGGGACATCCCACTTGGCGCGACCCGTAGCGGCGGCGCGTAGGCGGGAAACTTCGGCGTCGGTCAGCGGACGAAACACGCCTGGCTCAACATCAAGTCGAAGTGGACCATAGGAGACGCGACGGATCTTTTCGACGTGATGGCCGATCTCTTCGAACATGCGACGGATCTGGCGGTTGCGTCCTTCGATCAGCGTGACTTCATACCAGGGGTTTGCGCCCTCTTTGATCTGGTGAATTTTCGCCGGGGCAGTGGTGACCGGACGCGCCTCTGGCGACTGTCGGCGTTCTCCGGGACGCGGACGTGCAGGCGGCAACCGGACGCCACCACGGAGCTTTTGTATGTCCTCTGCTTTGGGCTCGCCGCTTACCTTGACCAAGTACGTCTTGGGCACATGCGAAGAGGCATGCGTAAGCTTCTGGGTAAGCTCGCCATCGTTCGTCAGCAGCAGAAGGCCCTCACTCGCGTAGTCGAGGCGGCCAATAGGATAAACGCGCGCGCCGACAGTGCGAATCAGGTCCATGATCGTGGGGCGCCCTTCGGGATCGCTGGAGGTGGTGACATATCCCTTGGGCTTGTTCAGGGCAAAGTAGACGCGATGCTCAGGGGCTTTCAGCAGCTTGTTGTTGACCTTGATGTGATCGTGCTCGAGGTCGGCTTTGCTGCCCAACTCGGTCACAATCTGTCCGTTGACGCTGACCATGCCGGACTTGATCAGTTCCTCAGCGTGGCGGCGTGAGGCGATTCCGGCAGCGGCGATAATCTTTTGAAGACGTTCGAGAGCCATGGTCAGGGGTTTCCCGTGAGCAAACTGCTTAGTCTACATGAAGTGGGTAGTTCCGGTTCGGTGATGGGTGAACAGCCGGATGTGATGACGCCGTTCCACGTTTTCGCGAGTCGGATGTTTTTTCACGAAAGCGAAACGTGAAACGCGAAGCGGATAACGTGAAATGAGCTTCTTAGCTCTGAGTAGCTTCTGAGTGCTGCTCGTCCTGCTCTGGTGTTGTTTCGGCGGCAGCCTCCGCTGTCGGAGGGTCTTCTGCTGCGGCGGTCGGCACAGGAGTTTCTGCCTCAGGCGCAGGCTCGCTGAAGAGTCCTTCCTGTCCGCTGATCAGCTTTTCAAACTCTTCCATGCTGGGCAGTTCGGTCACATCCTTCAGGCCGAATCGCATCAGGAATTCTTTGGTGGTCTTGTATAGGATGGGCCGCCCGATCACCTGCTTGCGGCCCGCGGTGGTGATCAGCTTGCGATCGATGAGAGTTGCGAGCACGCCTTGCGAATCGACGCCGCGAATCTCGCTGATCTCGGGCGCGGTGACCGGCTGCTTGTAGGCGATAACGGCAAGCGTTTCCAACGCCTGCAGAGAAAGGCGAATCGGCGGCTTCAAGCTCTTGGCAAAGCTACGGACGACGTCATGATGCTCGGGTTTGGTCGCCATGCGATAGCCACCGGCGACAGCGCGAATCTCCATGCCGCGATCTGCGGAACCGTATTCGGCGATCAGCTCTTCCAGAGCGGCGCGCAGTCGGCTTTTTACCTCCGCCTGCACGGCGGCTGGTTCAGCGCCTTCGACGTTCAGACCGCCTTCGCTGGCGATGGAGTCCTTGAGAAGCAGCATGAGTTGGTCAAGTGTGACCGGCTCTTCCGCTGCGTAGATGACGGCTTCGAGTTTGCCTTTAATTCCCATTCGATGTTTTCAAATCGTTATCGCCAATCGTCGCGAACGGAGGCGTTTTCGCCCAGCACGTTATCGAACATGGCGCTCTTCTTAATGATGATGTCACCAAAAACGCGTTCCTGCCGCAGAAGAATCGCCTGCAAGCGCACCAACTCCAGCAGCGCCAGGAAAGCGCACACCAGCGCATTGCGCGTTTGCAGGGTCCGCAAAAGCTGTTTCAACTTGATGGGCCGGTCTTCCACGACGAGGCGATGCCGGAAGTAGTCGATCATCTGCGTGACGGTAACCGCATCTTCGTCGACACTGATGATCGGCCGGTGACGCGCGCGATCAAGGATCTGCTGGAAGGTGCGGACAAGGTCGACCACGTCGGCGGCCATCTCCGGCTCGGTGCCTTCCGCGTTCTTGAACTCCCTCATCGCCGGATTGGAGAGAACCGCGTCTTCAATCTGCTGGCGCTGTAAAAGCATCTGCGCGGCCATCTTGAATTTCTCGTGCTCGAGCAGGCGATTCACCAACTCAGCGCGCGGATCGTCCTGAGCATCGGCACTTATCGTCGGATCGCGTGGCAGCAGCATCCGGGATTTGATCTGAATGAGCACTGACGCCATGAAAATGAAATCAGCGGCAACGTCGACGTCCAACTCGCGTATGTGCTCCACGTATCCCAGATACTGCGCCGTGATCTGCGCGATGGGGATGTCGTAGATGTCGATGTCCTGCTTGCGAATCAGATCGAGTAAAAGGTCCAGCGGGCCGTCGTAGAGCTTGCCGAGGGTGACAGCGAAAGGGAACTCGGTGTCGCGCTTGGGACGAGCTGCCTCGGGCTTCGGAGCCTCGACAGGCGAAGCTCCAGCCGGACGGCTCTCGACGTCGGCTGTCGCTGGAGTTTGTGTTGGTTGATCCGGCATCAAATGCGGCTACTCGAAATTCGTTGCACCAAGATACAGCAGTGCCAGCTATTTTGCTGCACTAGCTTCATTTCTAGGTGGTTCGTAGTCGTGAGATAAGTTCATCGCCTCACGCACGTCGTTCATCGTGCTGTCCGCGATCTTGCGCGCACGGGCCGAACCGGCTTCCAGAATATCCCAGACCAGCCGGGGATTCTCCTCGTATTTTCGGCGGCGCTCCTGCAACGGATTCAGGATCTGGACGAGCGCGTCGGCAGCCCAACTTTTGCACTCAATGCAGCCGATTCCGGCAGTGGTGCAGCCGATTTCTACTTTCTCGATCGTCGCCGGCTCACTGAAAATCTTGTGGAGCGAGAACACCGGGCAGACGTTGGGATTCCCCGGATCGCTACGGCGCACACGCGCCGGATCGGTGACCATGGTCTTCAGCTTCTGCCGGACCACCGGTTCGGGATCGCTCAGCAGCACGGCATTGTCGTAAGACTTCGACATCTTGCGGCCGTCGGTGCCGGGCAGCTTTCGGCATGGGCGTGAGCAGCGGCTGCGGCTCCGGGAAGACGCTTTCGTGGCGGCCTGAATAGAACATGTTGAAGCGGCGCGCAATCTCGCGCGTGATCTCTACGTGCGGAACCTGGTCTTCGCCAACCGGCACGTAATTGCCCTTGTACATCATGATGTCCGCCGACTGCAGCACTGGGTAACCCAGGAACCCGTACGTGCCGAGATCCTTTTCCTTGATGTTCTCGCGTTGTTCCTTGTACGTGGGAACGCGCTCGAGCCAGCCCAGTGGCGTGATCATCGAGAGCAGCAGGTGCAGTTCGGCGTGCGCAGGTACGTGCGATTGGATGAAGACCGTCGCGACTTCGGGATCAAGCCCGGTGGCCAGCCAATCGAAAACCATCTCCATGATGTTCGCTTTTATGCGGCTGGTGTCGGCGTAGTCGCTGGTAAGCGCATGCCAGTCGGCAACAAAGAAATAGCATTCGTATTGCTTCTGCAGCCTGACCCAATTATCGAGGGCACCGACCAGGTGACCAAGGTGAAGCTTGCCTGTGGGGCGCATCCCGCTCAGTACGCGGGGTTTTCGATTGTTCTTTTCTGGCATTAAATTCTCGCGATTATGGCCTGGAAGAAAGCAACGAAGGGAGCCATGAAGAATTGAATGATACGGGAACCAGCCACAAAAAGCAGTATAAGAGCGAAGACTCCGACGCGGTCATAAATGGCTCTGATCTTATCGGGTAAGAAATGTCGCAAAACATGGCTTCCATCAAGCGGCGGGACGGGGATTATGTTGAACGCAGCCAGCAGTACGTTTATCTCGAGAAATGCATAGAGCACCAGGGTGATCGGTTCGAGAATCGACGAAGACCCCATCGCAAATCCATGAACTAGCGCGTGCCCGAGCAGGGAGGTATTTGAAATAATAGCCAGGCCTACTACGGCTGCCATCGCGACCAACAGGTTGCTGGCAGGCCCCGCCAGCGAAGTAAGGATGTCGTCGCGCACCTGATTCTTAAAATGCCGAGGATCGACAGGCGTTGGCTTGGCCCAGCCGATCATTGGGTAGTGGTAGTAGAGAGCGATGATGGGAAGCAGGACTGTGCCGATCGGATCGATGTGCTTGATTGGGTTCAGCGAGATGCGGCCCAGCATGCGCGCCGTGGGATCTCCGCAGCGGTTCGCCATCCAGGCATGCGCAGATTCGTGCACGCTGATCGCAAACAGGAACGCGATGATTTGAAACAGGATCTGTACGACATCCAAATTCATGCTGGCACTTCGATGGTATCACGGCGATACGACGGCAGTTGGGTTGCCTGCCCCGCCTGATTCGCGATAAAGTCGCGGGTCAGTGCGCTTCTAATACACGCGAAGTGATGGGGTCGACTTCGATCTCGATGCGCGTGTTCTGGGGGAATGACACATCAGCACCGTGCGCGATGAAACGCGAATACGTCGTGCGCGCTGTGCCGTAGGCGCCGATGATGCCGCCAACGTAGTTCGATCCGGTGCCGATAGCAATGGCCCGACCGATCAACGCGAACCCATTGCTCGAAGTAGCGGCGTGCGCGAGGCTGTCTTCATCTTCGTGCAATGCTGCGGCAGACAAGACACCCATCGCCAGCGGAAGCAACGCGCTTGGCTTTTGCGGACTCACGCCGCCTTCCACGTCCATCTGCAAGTTGGAGCGATGATCGACGGCGATGGCGCTGGTGGTTCCATAAACTCTTTGCTGGAAACCGGCCGGAAACTGTAGCTGGTTGAAAGCGAACCGGAGCACTCCATCATGGGCCCATTTGCCCGCAGGCTTCGACTGTGTGACCGATCCGACGAGGATGCTGCCTTGCGGAACTACGACGCGATTCTGTTCGTCGAAGAACGGTTCCGTCACCTCGGCCTTCACAGGCGTTCCTTGCAACGCCGTTTTCGAATCCACCGGAGTCTTCAGCATTGCATGCAGAGTAGCTGTCTTCTCCAGCCCTTTTTTCTCGTCGTGTCCGGACTCATTCGAAGTGTCGCCCAGAACTGCGAGGTCTACGGGCGTGGCCAGTGCGGCGTTATATTCCAGACCGCCGTCCAGCGTCTCCGGATGGTAAGGCAATTGGTGATAGAACATCTTCTTCAAACGAGAAGTTTTTCCGGGCGCCGTGAAAGTTGCGACCGCCTCGTTCTTCCGGCCATTGAGGTCGGTCCAGACGCGCTTGGGTAGCGACTGGTGCTGCGCTGCCGCGTAAGCGCTCTGAATGTGAAGTGTCTCGACTCCCTGCGTGGTGGGAGCGGTCGAGATCAACACCTGAGCGCCGCCGGGAAATGTGATCTGCTGAAACTGCACGGCAGCCTCATGCAGCGGAGTAAAGTCGCCCTGCAGTTTCGCGTTCACGCTGCGGCCGTGGGCAGCAGGTTCAAGCTCTACGATTGTGCCGCTTAGGACACTGCCCCTGGGGATGAGCAGCTTATCGTGCGCGTAGACAGGTTCCGTCAGTCGACCGCTGACTGGAGTCCCGGCTTTCATCTTGGCATCCGCACTGAGCTGCACGGCGAGGATTGTTCCTGCAGGCAATGCTTCTTTCTCCACATTCTGCGCTTGGAGCGCAGGCAGCATTAGGAGTCCGGCCACAGCAAGCAGATTATGTGTGCCCCGCATCTCCCACCTCAAGTCGACCGTCAGACGCTAGTCTACAGTGCTGGATGCAGACACACCGTCAAACGGGTATGAAGTTTTTGTAATGAAAACGTGGGAGAGGGTTGCTTCCTTCGCCCTAGTTCATCTCTGGATGACCGTCACCTCATGTGAGCCCACGTCGGCGCGATCAATCCTGTTGGGAAGCTTGAACTGGCTGTCGATCCCGAGGTCGGGATACTTGGGATGGATGTAGCGATCGACGAAATATTCCAGCGCCATACGCGGGACGGCAACTCCATCGAGCGATACTGAGTCGATGTGTACCTGCCCGACGCCATTCGCGCCCTCGGCGTGAGCACTCGCCGTGACCTCGTGAACGCCGCTGAAAAACGACATCAGCGGATTGCTGGAGTAGCGCCCGCCGGTCACCTGATCGAAGTCGACGTCCGCAGTCCCGTGGATGACGCCGGGATCAGCTTGTAACTGCAAGTGGCGGACACCAGCAGGAAGGTCGGCCTGTCCTGACGAAAACCATGCGTTGATTTCATGCTCGGTGAGTATGGTCGGCGCGGGGTCGGGATGAGCCAGCTTTCCGTTTTGCTCGATATGCGCGAACTTACGTTCCGCGCTGTGTGCCGCTGCGTCGCGAGCAGCTTGCGTGTGAGATGCCGCTTGCGGCCAAAGCGCAGTCGCAAGGATCAGAATGAAAGTGGATGAGAGTGCAGCGGGAACTCTGGGCATATCGATCAGCGGATTCTGCGCAAACTCGCCTGCTTGGCCGTGCCCTCGAGGGGTGCAATCTTCGGACGCGCGAGCGTGCCGGTGACGGAGTAGGTCGATCCGGAATCGCGCGTGAGTGTCATCTTCAAGTCGCGGGCGAGGGATGCGGTCCCGCTCACCTGATAGATGCCGGCGTGGTTCTGCAATTTGCCTTCCGAGATGCTGAGCGTACCGCCCTTCAGTTGAACAGCTCCGTCGAAGCGTTGAATGGCGAGAGGCTGATGCTCGCTCGCCATCGTGATGTGAGGCAAAGAGCCGTTCCGCCAATCAAAGTCGGCGGTGGCTGCCATTGAGTTCAGCAGGTCGGAGGCTTGCCAGCCAGTGGCGTTTCCATCGTAGCTCAGCGAAATCGTGCCGGTTGCCCATCCGTCCTTCATCAACGAAGCCAGGTCGGTCATGGAAATGTGATCGAAATGCCCTTTGGATTGAAATGCTGGCTGGCCTTGAAGACTGCTCAAATTGAATTCACCCTGATAGGTTCCACCGAGCAGGTTCGTGCGCAGGTCGGTGATCGCAGCGGAGCCCGGTGAGATCGAGATCTGTGCGACAGCCTTGCTGGTTGGGATCCCTTTCACCGCGAACTTCTGTGCGGTAATGCGTCCTTTGGCATAAAGCCATTTCCAGGGCGAATCCGGATTCCCGCCGCCGCTCACTAGACGTTGATACCAGGGGCGATCCCACGCCTTCGGATTCACGAGTCGATTCAGATCGTCGAGCGTGAGCGAATCCGATTTGAAGTCGAACGAGATCGCGCAGTCCGATGAGGGCTGGCAATGCCGCGGAACCTGGAATGAGCCGGTTGCCGCAACATGGGTTGTGGGAAACGCCAGCGTCAGATTCTGAAGAGACACTCGCGCGTCATCAGCCACCAGGTCGGCCGAAGTAATTCGTAGAGGGGCAGCAAAGCCGGCGACGGCAGCCGTTACGTTGTGAAGTTGACCTTTCCCGGTAAGAGATGGCGACTGGAATTGTGCCCAGCGTCCGTTTAGTTCACCGGTTAGTTTTGCGCTACCCGCAACTGAGTTCGCCGGAGCATAGAGACCCATGGCAGAGGAAACCTGCAACGCGCGTTTCAGTTCGACCTCCGACTGCAAATCGAGGTGATAGTTCGAAGAGGTCAGCCATCCGCTCGCGGTCGCCGGAGTGCTTGCTCCAAGGTTGAAGGTGAACGGCTGAAGCGTCAGCGCGTTTGCCGTCTTCTCAGACCCAGCGGGCCGAGCTGACTTGGATTGTCCGGCGCTGAACTGGATCGCGCTCACGGTCAGCGGCGTCTCGCCCAATTGCTTTGAGCGGAGCTCCCACTCTGACGTCGTGCCTGTCCCGGACCAAAGATGTTTGCCTTCTTCCGTCTTCAGGTTGAACTCACCGTCGATCGTGCCCACGGCGGAAAGATCATTGGCCATGCCTTGTTTCATATGCCGAGCGAGGGTCAGGGCAAACTGAGCGGGAATCTTGGTCAGGGAGAACGCGAAGTCGTAGCCACGGGGTTGAACGAATTGCGCCGTGCCGGAAGCGGTGAGCTGTCCATCGCCCATCGGACTAACACACGAGATGTCGCTGAGCGCGTGGACGAGGTTGCTGTAATTCCCAGTGCAGCGCACAAAAAGCACCAGGGAATCGGTGGAGAAGATGTCGTAACGGCGGAAGTCTTCAATGGTCGACTCGGCCACCGCGTGCAGATCGCCAGGTGTACCGCTCAGATTCGCGTTGAGCTGAACCGAGCCGCGCCACCCCGCATCGCGACCGCGTAACAGCATGGTGAGCTGGCCAAGCTGTCCACGCGACCAATTGAGTCGCAGCGAAAGCGGAGTCTCAGCCAGGGAAGCGGCGCGGCGAGCGCTCCCCTCTATGCGGATCAGGCCTGTATCGCTCAGATTGGCGTCGGTGCGCATCGGGCGCGCTTCCAGGCGCATGCGCCATTCGTTCTCGGAAGCAAGCCAGAGTGCGAAGTCGGCGTCGCTCAAGGCGTATACCGTCTTTTCCAGACCCAGTTTCAGGTTGATCCGTCCACCGGAAGATTCAATGTAAGGGAAGCGTGAGCGATATTCCGGTCGCGCTTTCGTCGTGGGAGCCGAAGGAGCTTCGCGAGCTCGCTCGAACAGGCTCTTCACGTTCCAGTCGCCGTCCGGGAGCCGCACCAGGTTCAGGCTCGGATAGTTCAGGCTGAGCTGTGAGATCTCCAGGCGTCCGCGCCAGAGAGAGCTCAGGCGCAGTGCCGCGGTTACTTCGTCGGCACGAAGGATTGGTTCCGCGCTGAAACGGGGATCGTCGGCGACCACTAATCCGCTAAGCGTCAGACCCGGCGTGGGAAGCAGGTGCATGCTCACATCGCGAACGGTCACTTCGCGTCCCATGGCCGGAGCTGAGGGAACGTGAGACGGCGACCCGATAGCGGCCTACGTTAACGGCGGGCACGACAAAGACCGCAATCAGGAAAAGAACGATTGCGATCAAAGCCAGGCGTTTTTGAGACCGGGAAGTCATTTAGCGGACGACGTGGAACATGCGCCGCCAACGAGTCTTATCGAAGAAGTGGATCACAACGTTGCCGATAAACGACACGCGCTCGCCAATGCTGGTCTTCTGATACTGTCCAGCCGGCGTTTCGAAGGACCAGTAAATGAACATCGGACGGCCGATGACGTTCTCCTGAGGAATGAACCCGAAATAGCGGCTGTCGTAGCTAACGTCACGGTTGTCGCCCATCCCGAAGTAGCGGCCGGGTGGAACCACCAGCTCACCGTTCTGGATATAGGAACTCATCTCCAGGTGCCATTCCGGCGTAATCGTTCCTTCTGGAGGAGGAACACTGGGGAAGTTGTCACGATAGTTGTTGAACATGCCGGTAACGTGGATGACGTACGGCTCGTTCAACGCCTCCCCGTTGCGGTAGACGACACCATCTTGCAGGCGAATGCGATCACCCGGAATACCGATGATGCGCTTCACTACGTACAGGCCAGGTTCCGAAGGGGAAAGGAAAACGATGATGTCGCCGTGCCTTGGAGTGCGATAGGGGATCACGGGCATCCAGTTCGTTTTGGGAGCTACGGTAACCCGGTCGACGAAGACGTGATCGCCGATCAGCAGCGTGTTCTCCATCGACGAGGAAGGAATCTCGAAGGCCTGAAGGTTGAAGGTAATGATGAACAATCCGACCACGAGAACAACCGCCATGGAGGAGATGAACTCCATGGTAGTTTCGTGTTTTTTCTCAGGCTTAGAAGAGGATTCCTTCGGTGGCGCTTTCTTGTTTGTTTCCGTTGCCAAGCGGTTCAAGTCCTGCCTTTGGAAGACTGAGCTATTTCACCTGCACCAGCATACGCTGCCAGCGCAGTTGGCCCCAGTGTCTCCTGATGAAGCCTGCTAAACGGTCAAGTTTAGCATCTTGCGGATCAGGATCGGCGGACGAGCCGTCGCGATTCACGGACCAGTAGATCAGCAGCGGCCGTCCGACAATATTTTCGGCGGGCACAAAGCCCCAGTAGCGGCTGTCCAGGCTCTCATCGCGGTTGTCGCCGAGAACAAAGTATTGGCCCGGCGGAACCTGCAACTCACCGTTGCGAATCAGGCCCTTCATCTGGATCCACCAGCGGCGTTCAACATTTTCGGAGAAGTAGTCGGTATCGGGGAAATCGTCACGGTATGGATCTATTCCGCGGGACTTGAATAGGGTGTAGCTTTCGTGAAGCGGCTGGCCGTTGACGAAGACCTGCTTGTTCACCATACGAATGCGATCTCCGGGCAGCGCAATGACACGCTTCACGAAATGCTGCGCGGGTTGGACCGGATAGCGGAAGATGATGATGTCGCCGCGCTTGAGGCCGTCGTACGGCAGAGTGAAATTCCAGTGCCCTCCATGGGCAAAGCTGGTTTTATTGACCAGGAGGTAGTCGCCGATCAGCAGGGTGCCTTCCATCGACTCCGAAGGAATCTCGAAGGCCTGCACGATGAACGTCATCACGAAGATCGCAATCACCAGAACCCCGGCGAGCCATTGGAAAAACTTCAGGCTGGAAGCCCGCTTCGGTTCTTTTGCCAGGGTTGGGTTGCCAACAACGACCGCGGGTTCGATGACTGCTTCGCTCATGTCCGATTGCTTGGAAAGCTAGTGCCGCCTCTTATTGGACGGATACGTCGCGATGAGGTAACTAAGCGCCAGAAAGATGCCCGAAATGCCCAGCTCTGCCACGAATAAGCGAGGCCCTGAGAATCCCAAGTCCTGGAGCAGGCGGACAATCCCATTGCCAGCCGACGTCACGACCCACTCCACAGCTCGCTCTGCTGCGAGTTCTTCAGATGCTCCAGGGCAAGCTTCGCGGCAGCCTGTTCGCCCTGTTTCTTGGTGGTCCCCTGGGCTTGTCCGGTGAAATCGGATCGCCCGTTCCCGCCATGGGGAATGCGAACTTCCACGGTAAACATTTTGCTGTGCTGCGGCCCGTGCTCGTGGACGACAGCATAGCGAGGATGAGCCAATCCCAGTGCGTGAGCTCTTTCCTGCAGCGCTGATTTGTAATCGGTGACGGGCAGCACCGCATTCTTGCGGCGGGAGAGCTTCCGCAACTCCGGTCCTAGCACCTTTTCGAGAATGAAGGTTCTCGTTTTCTCCATTCCGCCATCGAGATACATAGCGGCGAGCAAAGCTTCTAAAGCGTCGACCTGGAGCGCCACCTTCTCGCGTCCACCGCTTTTTTCTTCGCCTCGCCCGAGACGCAGGTAGCGGCCGATCCGCAGTTTCTTCGCAGCATGAATCAGATGTTGTTCGCTGACCAGAAATGCGCGGAACTTGGAGAGCTCACCTTCACGAAACTGCGGAAAACTCTGGAACAATTTCTCGCTGGTCACCAGTTCCAGGACGGCATCTCCCAGGAACTCGAGTTGCTCATTGTCGGCTACGGAGATTCCTTCTTCCGACGCTTGCTCCATTTCGCGCGCATACGAAGTATGAGTCAACGCCTGCTCCAGCAGTTTGCTGCGGCGGAAGCGATGACCCAGTGCTTCTTCGAGCTTGTTAAAATCTCGAGCTTTCATGCGAACGACTTAGGTTGAGCTGAATCTGTGCATGTTCACTGGTGGCTATTTCGGCGCGGTGCCTGCGGGTCCGGCGAGTTTCGCCAGGCGATCGCGCTCCTCGGCGCAATAGTTCCCCGCCGGGTGATTCTGGGCAATTTCGATGCACTTGTTGGCTGCCTGCAGGGCATCGGCAAATTTGTTTTCCCGGTCGAGAGCAAGCGAGAGTTGCAGCCAGGTCACGGGATCCGGTTGTAGCGTGGCATTCTCCACCGATTTGCGAAGGTAAGTCTCTGCCTGCGCATAATTCTTGCGGTTGAACTCAACCGTCCCGAGCGATGAATACGCCATGGAGCGGACCAGTTCCTTGAACATGGGAACTTTGTCCTCCGGAGTTCCAGCGGGAACTCCCGTTCCATTATCGATTACCTCAAGCGCGTGGTTGGCGTACTTGGAGGCCTCCGCCATACGCTCATCGCGATCGAGATCGTTGTCCCGCGTCTTATTGGCGATCACCAGGGCAACGGTCACTAAGGCAGCGGCGTTGTCGGGGTCGATGGCGATCACTTTCTTGCCGGCTTCGATCGTTTTCTCGGCATTATTGGAGGCCTGGTACATCGTCATCTCGCGCTGGAACAGCACCGAGCGCAATTCGCTGGTGGGATACTTGGCAGCAAAATCATTCGCTGCCTGCTCCAGCGAAGTTGGATCCGGCTTGGTCGCGGCTTCCTGATACGCCTTGTATTCGTCCTGGGTCTGGGCTTGAGGTTGTCGCTTGACGGCTGGAGCTTGCGCGGGTGCCGGCGAGGTGCCCGGCGTTGGTGTTTGTTTGGTTGCGGCGGGTGCCTGCGGAGCCGGGGCTGGCGCCTGTTGTGCCGGTTGCTGCTGCTGCGACGTTGCCTGCGGATTCTCCCCTGAAGTGCTCATCGAGCCAGCTTGCGCCAATGCCATTCCGGCGAGTGCTCCGCAAGCGAGCACAATTCTCGATATCGTCATGAGTGCCTCTTCCTTGTGGCGCCTGCACATGATTATTGGTCCTGCTTCGTACTCTGCTGCGGCGCGTGGAAAGCTTGTTTCAGCCCCTGCTCGGCGGCGGCTTTGGTTTTTGGATCAGCTCCAGCCTGCACCGCTGCCTTGTAATGCTGAACTGCCGTATCGCGCTCGTCCTGCATGTCGTAAATACGGCCAAGATAAATATGAGACCACGCTGTGAGCTTGGGCTCCTGGGAAATCTGAATCGTCTGCTCGAAGTAGGTGACCGCACTGTCGATGTCGCGACTCATACTGGCAGCCTGGCCGAGAATAAATAACGCGCGAGCTGGATCGGGGCCCTTTCCGTCAAGCACGGCCTGCGCCAGCTTCTGAGCTCCGGCGATATCCGACTCTCCAAGTTTCTGCTCGGCCAAGTCCAGAGGATCACGCTTCAGGTAGGCGGTGGTGCTCAGGACTTCTGGAGCCGGTTCCTTCGCAAAGACAATTTCCGACGCGATTTTGCGCTCCCTCGGGACGTCCATGCCGTAGAGCCAATCGGGGTAGGCAGAAGTTAGTCCCGTGGGGTCGTTCGCGAAGGAGGTCAGCTTGTCGTAAAAATATCGGGTCAAGACATAGCCAGCGCTCATCGATTCGTTCACGGCCTGTTGGCGTTGCGCGTCGTTATTCTTGCCGGGAATCTGGTGAGCTTCGATCGCCCGGATCAAAGATTCGGTCACGAGCAGGGTGATGTCGCGCTTAAAGCTTTCATCGAGAGGCGCCGTCTGGACATCCTTCAGAATGGGGGCAATGTTCTTCATCGCCGAGGCGCGCTTCAGAGCCATCGGATCGAGGATGAAGTGCAGATAGGTATGCCGAATCTGCGCAAGGTTGACCTTCCCCTGTTCGGGTGATATGACCATGAAATAGTCGGCCGCATAGTTGCGGGCGTTCACATGCGCGGGAGCGGCCATGGGTTCCACATAAATCGTGAACTGACGGTTCAGATATCCGCTGAGAGGGAGCTTGAGGTAGACCTCGGTCGCGAGGAGCACGTTCGCGATAGGCTCCTGCAGGGATGCAATGATGGCGTCATACTGGCGCTGGTGCTTCAGCCAGATATCGTGCAACTGGACCGCGGAATAGAAATTCTTCAAAAGCGGCAGGAATCCCAGCACATAACTCGCGTCGGGAGGCATGTCCGCTTCCCTGAGCTTCAGATCGAATTTCGGGGGCTGATCCAGATTGAGTGCCAGTGAAACATACTGCGCAACGTTGCGCGCGGAATCTCCCTGCTGGTGATCGCGATAGAAGTCGCATAACTCGGTCTTGGCGCGCGCCGCGGCTTCAGATCCCTGGATAGCCTCGTTTACTTCCCGGCGAACCTCGGAGCGCAGCGGGTTCGATTGCGACAAGTCCGCATCGTATCCGCAGGCGTTCAGCGCGGCGAATACGGAAAAGATGGTCTCATTGGAATCGAGCGTCACTTTCGACGGCTGCGTTTCCGCAGCGGGCGGCGTGTCGGCGGCAGCAGCCGACCGAGGCACACCTGTCGAAGGGGCAGCTTTTTGCGCGTCTGAAGGAGCAGCAGATTGAGCGACAGAAAACTGCGTAAGGCAGATCAAAAGACCGGCGAGAAAAGTATTCCTGATCAAGGAGCCCAGCACGAACCTCCTGCAAAAAGGGCAGAAACTCAGAGAAAGTGTACGGGGTCGCACGGAAGGCGGTCAAACCGGTAGAGGCCCCGTGTGGGAGGTACTTCGGCGCAAGCAGGCAGCCGTCACGTAATCTCGAGATTTGCCCGTAGGCAAACTCAGAATGAAAAAGCCGCCAGCTGTTGCCGGCGGCTTCGGAGAAAACTACCTGTCGCGCCTATCCCTTTACGTTTACGTTCGAGAAAGTCAGTACTGCGCGACCTGTGGTCGGACGTCCAAACGAAGTAGCCGGCTTGAACACCGTGAAGATCAGCATGTTCTTCAGATCCGAATCCACGACATCTTCATCGTGCGGAGCCGAGAGGACACGGTAGTCCTGCACGCGTCCATTCGCATCGATATAGGCTTCAATTACGACGGAACCTGCATTGATGTTGTTGGTGAGGCCGAACGGTGCGACCGCCAGTTCCGGCGGGGTGTACAACATGGTCGGAATATCATTGGTCTGCGCGGGCAGCACAAAGAAGCCGATCAGCAGTCCGAAAAACACAACCGCACTCAGGATGCCTGCCGTAGCGGGTACCATGAAAGCGCGCGTGGCGGTCTCCATGCGGAATTTAAAGCTGTCCCACGGACTGATGCGCACCTTAGCCGCCTCACGCGACAAGGCCAGACGGATTTTCAGTGCCAGATCGGGAGGAGCGGGCTGCCGGCCGACAGAATGAACCAGCGACCGCATTTCCCGCAGCGTAAGCATTTCGGTGTGGCAGTCTGTGCAAGATCCCAGATGTTCGGTTAAGGCCCGTCGATCGTCGATCTCCAGGTTCCCATCCAGATGCCACGAAAGTAGCGATTTCGCCTTCGTGCACTTCATGACGTAACCTCGATTTCACGCCCACCGCGGCTTACGGCCTCTCGTGTCGAGCGGCTGGAAATCTTGGAAGCAGCCGGCGATTCCTGCAGGAACTGTTCCAGCTTCTTCTTCAAGGCTTCACGTCCGCGCGTCAGGCGCGATTTCACCGTCCCCAGGGAAACTTCCATCACTTCAGCAATCTCTTCATACGAGAGTTCTTCCATGTCTCGCAGTACCAGCGTGGTGCGATACGGTTCAGCCACTTCGCGAAGCGCATTTTCTATCTGTGCGCGAATCTCAGTGCGCGCCATGTTGTCGAACGGGGAGGTGCGCTCGTCAACCAAAATGTCCTTCAGGCACGGACCATGTTGCTCTTCGGTCTCGCCGCCCGGTTCCAGCTCCATCGACGTCTCCCGCGACTTATGCCGGAACCACCACCGCCGCCGGTTTGATGCCTCATGCACCGCAATGCGATAGATCCAGGTCTTCAGGCTGGAAGCACCGTTAAAGTGCTGCATGCCCCGGAAGACCTTCAGGAACACTTCCTGTGTGGTATCGGCAGCGTCCGCAGAGTCGTTCAGAATGCGGTATACCAGGTTGTAAACGGGCGGCTGGAACTGGCTGATGAGCCAAGCGTAAGCGTCTTCGGATCCAGCCTTCAGTTCGGCCACAATCGAAGATTCGTCCGCTCGTAACTCCAGAGCGCCAGCTAAGTTGCCCAAGGTTGCTGCTCCCGCCATGGATCTCACGGCGTCACCCCCAACATTAGCAGGAACTTATGGCAACAACAACACACCCCCGTAACGCACCGCATACTGCGCACAGCGCGGCCGATCCCGAGTACAACAAAACCGTTACGAACCGGAACCGCCTTGGCAACTCCGGGCTCGTTCCGTATGGGGCCCACATTATGGTTAGACCCCGGGCATATCGGTTTTGTTCCAGGAATTCGGGTCCCCCTCCGGACATGTACGTGGGGTTACTGGGGGGTAGGAGGCGTCGTAGCGCCAGTGGCTGCCGAAGCGGGCACCGGCTTCTTCTTCTTGGCCGTGGTCTTCTTGGCCGGGGCATTGTCGTCGATGATGATCTTCTTTGGCGCAGCGGGTGGCGTTGCTACTTGAGACGCCACTACCTGATTGCGCAACTGCATGATCTGAGCTTCTTTAACGGACGAGAGACTTTCCAGTTGGTCGGCAAGAAGTCTGCGGGCATCGTCGAGGTTGGCGGCGTCGGTCCCAAGCGAGCGATACTCCTCCTTCGAACCAAAGGCTCCGGCATATTCGCTCAGGGTGGACAAAACTTCGTAGAGGGCGTTTACGTTCCGGTAGAGTTTCAAGCCACTGGTCAGATTGGCAGGATCGGCGCGAACCTCGGCCACTACGTTCGGCAAACCGGCGCTCAGATTTCGCTGCAGGGAAGTGACATTTCCTTCCGCTTGCGCCTTGGTGGAAGAGTCGGCTTTCCAGCGCTCGATGCGCAGCTTCGCAAGGTTGACCTGCATCGACTGGCTGGTCTGGTCCAGTCGGCTCAGCATGGCGCTGATGTTAGCCGCAGGCGCGGGCAAAGGCGCCGGAGCTGCCGTCGAGACAGGTTGGACCACGGCTTGAGGTTGTGCTGCGGAAACCGACGCCAACAAACTGGCGCCCAGTGCCGAGGTAAGCAGGAATTTTGCAATTTGCATAACAGTATCGTTGGCCACAGCGCTGCTCCAGAATCGAACCGGCAGCCCCGAAATGCCAAGAAGCATTATGCAGGAATGGGAGCAGAAGCGCGAATTCCGGAGGGAATTTCCTGGGGTGAAGCGAGCTGCTTTAAGGCACTCGATTGGGGCTTCGAGGTATGAACCGGCGGCTGCTTACGCTCCCGCAGCCAGAACCACAGAAACAGCATAATCAGAACAAACAACATCGCTGACAGCGCCAGGAACGCCGGGTACGAACCCTTATGCGGATAATGTTGTGCCATCGCACCATCCCTTTCAGTGGGATGCTTATCGGCATGCGCACGTGGCCGAACCGCGCCGCGAGAGTTTGACTATCGCTGTGGGGTAAGCGAGAATAACTGTGCCTCTGTTATCGCATCCCTCAAAGTGGGCCTGTGGCGCAGCTGGGAGCGCGCTTCCATGGCATGGAAGAGGTCGTCGGTTCGATCCCGACCAGGTCCACCAAACCTCCGTTCATCTCGAAAGCTCTACGCGACCTTTGCCGCAGCCTGCTCCAGCGACTGCCATTCTGACTCTTCCAGGTTCAGCTCCGCCGCCGCTACGTTCTGTTCGAGGTGGTCTACCTGCGAGGTCCCAGGAATAGGCAGCATCATCGGCGAACGGCGCAATAACCAGGCAATCGCAACCTGCGACTTGGTTGCTTTGTGCGAACTGGCGAGTCGATCGAGGACTCCACCGGCTTTCGTCAACTCGCCCGCGGCGAGCGGGAACCAGGGAATGAATACGATCTTGTTCTTCGCACAATAGTCGACCACGTCCTCGTGAGCTCGATTACTGATGTTGTACTGGTTTTGGACGCTCACGACGTTCACGATTTTCTGGGCTTGCTGAACTTCCGCCACGCTCGTTTCGGAGATCCCGATGTGGCGAATCTTTCCTTCCTCCTGCATCTTCTTCAGTTCGCCAAGCGATTCTTCAACGGGAGTTCTTGGATCGAAGCGATGAAGCTGGTAGAGGTCAATGCGTTCCACTTTCAGGCGACGCAGGCTCATTTCGACACACTGTCGCAGGTATTCGGCCCGAGCGACTGGAGCCCATTGATTCGGACCCTGGCGTGTCAGCCCGCCCTTGGTGGCGATGACAAGTCCCTTCGGATAGGGGTGCAGCGCCTCGGCGATCAGGTTTTCGCTTATCTCCGGACCATACGCGTCTGCGGTATCGATGAAATTCACACCGAGATCAGGCAGGCGTTTCAGTACGCGCTTGCATTCAGCTGGGTCCTTGGGGTCGCCCCAGATTCCCTCGCCAGTAAGACGCATGGCTCCGAATCCGAGCCGGTTTACAGTGAGATCTTTTCCAATAGTGACGGTGCCGGCGGCTGCTGCGTTCGCTTTGCTCATAGCGACTTTTGATTCAAATCCCGGAGCAGGGATGCAACCAAAATTTCGTCCAACTCGGAAGGCGAAGTCTTGCCCTGCGGTTCACGTTCGAAACCGGTAGAAGGTGTCCTCGAGCCATTCACCCAGTTGCTCGTGCGGATTGGCTGTTCGCATTGAAAGGCACGCGAGCGTGAATCGTAGTGCCACGCATCGGTTGAGACTCGATAGAAAGATGTCCATCCACGAGTCTGAGCCGCTCACGCATGCTCGTCAGGCCGAGGCCCCTCCCCGTCATGGCCGCCTCGGTGTCAAAGCCGGCCCCCTGATCGCTGACTGCGAGATGAATTTCGCCGGAGCTTTCTGACAGCCGCACATTGAAACTTTTTACTCCACTATGTTTTGAGGCATTGTGGAGGGCTTCCTGTAGAACTCGGAACAGACAGAGCGAAATCTCCGGAGGGAGATAGTTGGGCACGTTGCAACTTTCGAACTGGATTTGCATTCGGTGTTTGTCGCTGAACTCTTTACACCAGCTTCGCATGGCAGCAACGGCTCCAAGGTAGTCCAGTTTGGAAGAGTGCAGTTCATGCGACAGGTTTTGGATGCTTGTCGATAGCTCTTCGACCTCCATTTGCAATTCCCGAACATGACCTGGCAAGCTGCGCGGCGATGCGCCAACGTCTTGTTCAAGCTGTTCGAGCCGGATCGCCAACAGCGCGAGACGCTGGCTGATGTCGTCGTGAAGTTCGCGGGCGATTCGGATTCTCTCCTGCTCCTGTGCCTGGATCAGTCGCTGATTGACACTCGAAAGGGCCTCTTCCAGCTCCTTGCGCTTGGTGACATCCAAAACCTCACCCACAAAGTATTGAGGAGCACCTTCGCTGTTCCGAATCAACGAAGCGGTGTTCTCGGTGTGAACAATGCTTCCGTCTTTATGCAGGCACCTCTTTACAAATCTTTGGAAAGAGTGTTCTCCGGAGAGAGCGTCGTCTAGCTTCTTTGAAAGAGCAGGCCAGTCTTCAGGGGAGGTAACGGCCTTGACATGTGTTCCGATCAGTTCTTTCTCGGTGTAGCCAAGATAGTCACAAAACGTTCCATTCGCGGCGATGAAATGTCCTTCGGGTGACACTACAACCATTCCCACACCCGCGTCCCGGAAAACACTGCGGAACTTCTCTTCACTCTCCCGCAGCGCTTCCTCCGCTCGTTTGCGTTCTGTAATGTCGAGTGACACTCCAAGCATCCGCTCGGCAGTGCCATTGGGCGCGTAGTAGAACTCTCCCCGCGCGGTCAGCCATCGAATTGCGCCGTCCGGCCGCACGACGCGGAATTCCGCCGCATACGGCTTCCGATATTCCCTTGCGTCATCGACCGCGTCTATGACTCGTTGACGGTCATCCGGATGCACGTGACGAAAAAACTCGTCCAGGGGTGAGGTATACGCGTCAGATGGGATTCCGAAAATAGTCGGCAAGTCGCCAAACCACGCATTTCTTCCACGCTTGAGATCGGAATCCCAAGCAACCGTCGAACCAGCTTTCAGTGCGAAGTGAAGGTGTTCATTCGCCAGGCGTGCGTCGAACGCCAACTCTCGCTTTGC
Source organism: Terriglobia bacterium (assembly GCA_963826275.1). Classification (GTDB taxonomy): domain Bacteria; phylum Acidobacteriota; class Terriglobia; order Terriglobales; family Acidobacteriaceae; genus JAJPJE01. The sequence continues at coordinate 207,844 of CAWGWI010000019.1, forward strand.
GAGATATTCCTTGATATAGGCGGTGCTCGCCAGGCAGACGATCGCAGCCACAGCGACAATCAACCGCATGGTTCGCGCCGTCGATCCCTCATCTCTCCGGAGCAACTCCCACACGATCGGGATGGAGATGAGAACAACGGAGAGCATTGCCCATACGGAGGCTTCGGGGCCCTGCCGGTCCTCCAAGGGGAAAGCATTGTGTTCCGCTTGCGGCATCTGGCGCGCACACAGGGGTACCCATACGAACCAGCAGACGGAAGCGACAAGCCCCAGGCCGTAGAGCTTGCCGTTAACGTAACCACCCGAATCGATCGCCAGGTTGGCAACGATGGAGCTTATGGCGTACAGGACGGAGGCGCCGAGCAGATGAAAGTAAACCGACTTCCAGGGCGGCTGTGAGCGAAATGCGACGATCGCGACCGCCAGGATCATCGTCAGGTTTTCCAGCAGATACAAAATGTCGAAACGGAGCCCGTAGCTTGTCGCGCTGGAGAACAGGTACTGATCGGGGAAGACCGTGAACCCGTAGAGGAAGGCCCAGACAAACGCGATGAGAAGAGAATTCAATATCCACCGTTGAAGCCGGTGATCGGCCTTCATTCGGCGAGGAAGGATGGCCACGGCGGCCAGGAACGGCACTAAATGAAGAAATAGTGCAGGATCGGCTATGGATGTGTTGGGTACTTCGCTATCCAGAGCGAGAGCATAGTACAGGTTGAGGAACTGGCTTATCGCCCACATTCCGTATCCCGTGGCAAGCAGTACCCAGAACGGTCGAGAGCCGAGGGTGTTCTGGATTCCGTTACGGATCGAGAAAGCCATCGCCAAAAGCAGCAAGAGCAAGTAACTGATCCCGCTGTAGGAAGCCAGGAAGGGGCCGGGCTTCACAGCAAGAGACAGGACCGCCTTGACGATGACAATTCCAATGAGGGCAGCTGGCCAGGAGAACCTTAGCCTGATGGCAACATTTGACGAAGATGGTTTACTCATGAGTGTACGAGACTTCGCGACCAACGATCCAACGGCATTGATCGCTACAGAGGGTATCTCGCCCTTCGCCTTCTTCTGGTGGGAGGAACAACTGAACCATTAGAAGCACAAGCGTATCTGTGTCTTATACGCGTCACGACTGCCAACGGCAACCGCAAATCGGCAAGGGGCAGCCTGAGCGTGATTTCGCTCCTAGTTCTCTTTTTGGCACCGTCTTCATTCTCATTCCGCCATGTCTCCACAAAGCGTCAGCTGTGAGGGGCACATGAAGACGCTAATCAGAGCCGAATCTGGTTCAGTCAACCATCACGCTTGGAGGGAGTGGCGCGTACTACTGGGAGAATTGCTAGTTGAAGCGAAGTTGCCGAGCCGAGTCTACTCATGCAGCACGATCGCCACGCAAAGGAGTTGAAGCGTGCATGCGCAACGGGAGGAGTCTCGCTCGTTTTTTCGGTTAGCTGCGATCTGTCCGATTCTGAACTGGTTACCCGCCTATGAGCGGGCCTGGCTTAGCAGGGACCTGATAGCAGGGGTAACTCTGGCCGCCTACGCGATCCCGGTCTCCCTGGCCTACGCTTCACTGGCTGGGGTGCCGCCGCAAGCGGGACTCTATTGCTACCTGCTCGGCGGCCTCGCCTACGCGATTTTCGGAACCTCGAGGCAAGCGGCGATCGGGCCAACTTCTGCCATTTCGATCCTGATCGGATCTGCTCTCGGCACAAGCGCCGCCGGCGACATGGTACGTCAAGGCCATCTTGCCATGGCTGTCGCTGTGGTTACGGGAATCGTCGGAATTCTCGCCTGGCTGCTTCATCTGGGGAACGTAGTTAATTTCATCTCCGAGACCGTGCTCAGCGGATTCAAAGTGGGTGCAGGTCTGGTGATTGCTTCGACGCAATTGCCAAAACTATTTGGCTTTTCCAGTGACGGAGCAAATTTCTTTAGCCGGATGCTCGAGGTCTATCGCCACCTCGGCGAAACAAATCTCCCGACACTCGGCGTGGGCCTCGGCGCGCTTATTCTTCTGATTTTCGGCGACCGACTGTTACCGAAACGCCCAATCGCACTGTTCGTAGTAGTTCTCTCGATCCTCGTGATGTCTTTCTTTCCACTCGCGCAGCAAGGTGTCAAAACCGTGGGGACGATTCCGCGGGGGCTACCCAGCCTTGGTTGGCCATTGGTGCGGTTTAGCGAAATCGACAACTTGTTGACGTTAGCCCTGGCCTGTTTCTTACTGTCCTACGTGGAGAGTATTTCCGGAATCCGTACTTTTGCGCTCAAGCACCGATACTCCATTAACGCCGATCAGGAATTGCTGGCGCTCGGCATGGCAAATCTGGCAGTAGGAGTCGGCCAGGGATACCCTGTCGCTGCGGGACTCTCTCAGTCGGCAGTGAATGAAAAAGCCGGCGCTCGAACACAGTTGAGCCTGGTCTTTGCGTCCAGCGCGATCTGCGCGGTTCTCCTCTTTCTCACTGCACTCATGCGAAATCTGCCCCAGCCAGTGCTGGCGGCGGTCGTTCTGTTCGCAGTAGGCGGTCTCATCAACCCGCGCGAGATTCGCAAGTTGTACCGGGTGAGCCGGTTCGAATTTCGTATTGCTCTCGTAGCCATGATGGGTGTTCTGTTGTTCGGCATTCTGAAGGGCGTGCTGCTGGCCGCAATCTTTTCTGTCCTGGTCATGTTGAAACGCGCATCGCATCCGAGAATCGCGGAGCTGGGACGGCTACCCGATACCACTCGTTTTGCGGACTTCGCGCGATATCCCGAAGCTGAGGTGGTACCGAACGTCCTTGTTTTGCGCATCGAGTCGGGAGTCTTTTACTTCAATGCACAAGACGTCAAAGCAGACGTCTTGTCGAGTCTGCAGCATGAGCGAGATGTGGGCCTGGTTGTGCTCGATCTCTCGACCACCCCAAACATCGACATAGCTGGAGTACGCATGCTCGGAGAGTTGCAGGAAGAACTCACCCAAATGGGAGTTGCTCTGAAACTAGCCGAGGTGCATGGAGATGTGCGCGATTTGTTGCAAGCAGGAGGGCTCGAAAAACGAGCCGAAGGAATCGGACAGCGGTTGCCAATAGGACAACTGGTTGAGAACTGGAAATCCAGGCTGGCGGCGGGAGAACACAGCGATGTCACAAGGCGGTCGGCTTCTCCGCAGAAGGACTCACTCCGCTAGGCAGCTTTGTAGTGCTAGTGGCAGGCTTGAACCTGCCACTTGGTTCGATCCGTCGCCATCTACTGTTGCGGCGGTGCGCCGCCCTGCTGGGCCTGGCGCATTTGCGTCAGTTTCTGCTGCTGCTCCGGCGTCAAAATCGACTGGATCTGCGGACCAGCCGTACGGCGAATGTCGACCATCTTCTGCTGTTTCTGCTCTGGGCTCAACGACGCGTCGTTATTGACCGCGGTCATTTGCGTCACTTCGCCCTGCAAAATGGGCCGCAGCTTGGTCTGTTGATCGGGAGTAAGGTTTACGCTTTGCGTGAGCCACGCAATCGTCTCGTCCACCTGGCTGTGCGCTGGTGCTGCTTGCGTTTCGCCCGCTGTGCCGGCAGTCTGGCCACCAGGATTGGCTTGTGAACTGGAACTCGGAGACTGCCCCGTTGCTGAGGGCGTGCCGGATGTTTGCGCAGCAGCAAACGTTGCACCGCATGCGATCGCTAAAGCCAGTGAGGAAACGGCGAATTTGAAATTCTTAGGCATATGTTCTCCTTCGGCGACGAAGTGGAGGAGACCTACAACAATCCGTCAGGTTCCATCAAGAGATTCCTTTGCCATAGGGGAGGTTGTGCCGCGAACACTGAATTACAGAGTCGTTGCTCAAAGCCAGAGTCGCTCAGTCGATCAGTCCATCAGTCTCGGTCGGTCAGTTTGCTCTGATGGTGGAACTCGCCAGCAGGTCGCCGCTTCAGAAAATAGATTCGTTTTGAAAAGCCAAAGGCAAGTGGGATAGGAAAAACAGGACAGCTTTGGACGTCTGAGTGACTGATGGACTGATCGACTTCTACTTCCGCCGATATACCACTTTCAGCTTCTCGCCTTCCAGAATTCGCTGGATCTGGCTGCGTGCGTGAGCAGCCCAGGCGCTACCGGAATCCAGCTGAACGTATGCCTTCCAGTGCTGCAGCGCACGGCGAGGATCGCGTACCTTTTCATACGCGAGCGCCAGATTGTAATGCGCGTCGGCGTAAGTAGGGGCGAGCTGCAGCGCGATCTGGTAAACCTTGATCGCTTCCTGAATGCGTCCGGTTTCGTCGAGAACGTTACCGAGGTCGAAATAAGCGAGCGCATATCGCGCGTCGGCATCGATCGCTTTGCGGTAGTGTGACTCTGCCTTCAAATAATCCTGGGCGTTGTAGTAAAGCGTGCCCAGATTGATGTGTGCGGCGGCGTGATTCGGCTCAAGTTCCAGAACCTGCCGGTAGCACTCCATTGCTTCGAGCTGCGAGTTCGGATCTTCTTCCAGGGTGATGCCACGTGCGAAGAACTCGGCTGCCGTCTCCGTCTGGTACAGCATGGTCATCTTCGCATTGGCGGGGACCACTTCGCCGCTGGGCTCGAAGTCCATCACCCACTGTCCAGCCAATGGCTCCAAGGCACGGCCATCATGACGGAAAGCGACGCGCGATCCCGTCATGAATGTTCCCGCTTCCAACAGCGGATTCTCCATGCCCGCCACCTGCTTCTGCATGGCGATCAGCGACTCGCGGATCACCGCCGGACGCACTCGCTTGGCGCGTAGATCGCGTACTTTTTTCAGTTGGAGGAGGTCAAAAAAGGAGAAGGGTTCCGCTGCCGCTACCAGCCCGGCTTTTTGCCATTGGATCAGCTGTCGCGGCGTGATGCGAAGTATTCGCAGAACGTCAGCTCGTCTATATCGATGCACGGGTTTATAAAGAGCCTGTGACCTACGCGTGATTATCGGTATCTAATCGTTTCAACGCAAGCGCAAACGCCCTTACTTTTTCCACAGATAGTTACTTTTCATAGGATTTCTCGGGGTAAATCCGAAGTTGCCTCACAAATGTGGCGGTTGCAGCCTACCTTCCGACCCCGCGTTCGGATTTTTCATTCCCCGCCCGTTGTGTTAACTTTTCGAGTTTGCCCAGCAGCGTCCGGGCTCGCAGAGAGGAACCGATTTTGTCTGTCTCCCCTGATGTCGCCACGCCCCGTAAAACCGCACTGAATGCCGTTCATCGCCAGATCGGCGCCAAGATGGTCGACTTCAACGGCTGGGACATGCCGGTCGAATATCCCAAGCACGGCGGCCTGATCGCCGAGCATCTCGCGGTGCGCAACGGCGTCGGCGTATTCGACGTGAGTCACATGGGCGACATTCGCGTCTACGGACCGCAGGCGCTCGCGGCCATCCAGCACATCACCATCAATGACGCTTCGAAGCTGAGTGTTGGACAGGCTCAGTATTCGGCGATGCTTTACCCGCAGGGCACATTTGTCGACGACGTGATCGTGCACAAAATGGCGGATGACGACTACCTCATCGTGATCAACGCCGGCACGCGTGAAAAAGATTTCAACTGGGTGCGCGACAACGCGAGTGGCTTCAACTGTACGGTGACCGATCTTAGCGACAACTTCACGCAGATCGCCATCCAGGGCCCACGCGGTGTCGATACGCTGCAGAAACTCACCGACGCCGATCTGAGCAAGGTGAAGTTCTACTGGTTCACGCACGGCACCGTGGCCGGATTGAAAAACATTCTGATCGCGCGCACCGGCTACACGGCCGAAGACGGCTTCGAGATTTATGTGCCTTCCGATCCTGAAACCAGCGCCATCGTCTGGAACAAAGTCCTGGAAGCTGGCCAGGAGTTCGGAGCCATTCCTGCTGGACTGGGCGCCCGCAACACGCTTCGTCTGGAAGGGAAGCTCCCGCTCTACGGCCACGAGATCTCCGACACCATCAATGTGTGGGAAGCTGGCCTCGATCGCTTCTGCAAGATCGACAAAGCTGAATTCACCGGACAGGATGCACTGGTGAAGGCAAAAGCCGCAGGCGTGAAGCGAACGCTCATCGGTTTGGAGATGCTGGAGCGCGGCATCGCCCGCGACGGCTACAAGGTTCAGGATCTGAAGGGCAACGAAATCGGCTACGTGACCAGCGGTTCGTACGCGCCGTTCCTCAAGAAGAATATTGCGCTCGCGTATGTGCCGCCTGAGCATTCGACGGTCGATTCGGAACTTGCCGTCGAAATTCGCGGACAGGCAGTGAAGGCGCGCGTAGTTCCAACGCCGTTTTACAAGCGACCTAAAAAGACGCAGACGTCGTAGCTCAGTGTTCCTCTGTGCCCGCTGTGGTTTAAATTAAATTTTTCTGGAGATCATCATGGCTTATCCGACCGACGCGAAGTACACGAAAGAACACGAGTGGATCAAAATTAACGGCAGCACCGGCACCGTCGGAATCACCGACCACGCGCAGAATTCGCTTGGCGACATCGTTTTTGTCGAGCTGCCGAAAGTTGGCGCGACGATCAGTGCAGGGAAGAGCTTTGGCACGGTTGAGTCAGTGAAAGCCGTCTCCGATCTGTACGCGCCCGTCAGCGGCACTGTCACCGAGATCAACGACACGCTCGCGTCGGCCCCCGAAAAGATTAATCAGGACGCCAACAATACCTGGATCATCAAGCTGACGCTCAGCAACGCGGGAGAAGCCAGCGGACTGCTCTCCGCTGCTGACTACGAAAAATTCATCGCCGAAGAAGGGGCATAGAACCTTCACCACGGAGACACGGAGGCACGGAGTTGTTGAAGATCTAAGATTCAAGATTTCAGATTGGCGAGCTCTTTCTGGGATGCGCGCAGGAAATCTTCAATCTGAACTCTTAAATCTAAAATCCTTCTCCGTGCCTCTGTGTCTCCGTGGTGAAATCTGTCTCTTCCGCTTTCCCCACCCGCAAAATCCTCAGCTTTCTCCGGTCCACGCTGACGAATTCGCCCTCCGCCATTTACAATCATCTGTGATCCCCTCGAGCGATCTCGTCTGATCGGCTCCCGCGTATTGGGTTCGTCAGCGGCGAGGGCCACACCCGGATAATATGCGCTATCTTCCAAAGTCCCCCAGTGACCGCGACCAGATGCTGCGCGAAATTGGCGTCCGCTCCATCGACGACCTCTTCGCGCCTATTCCGCCCGACTCGAAAGTAACGGGCGACCTCAACATTCCGCGCCAGATGGCCGAGTCGGAAATTTTTGACTACTTTCGCCAGCGGTCAGCGGAGAACGCGCTCGGCTACACCAGTTTTCTCGGTGCCGGCGCCTACTACCATTACCGCCCGGTTGTGATCGACAGTTTGATTTCGCGTGGCGAGTTCTTTACCTCCTACACGCCTTATCAACCGGAGATCGCGCAGGGAACTCTGCAGGCGATCTTTGAATTCCAGACGATGATCTGCGAACTCACCGGCATGGAAGTGGCGAACGCCTCGATGTACGACGGATCGACAGCCGCAACCGAAGCCGTGCTCATGGCCGACCGCATCACCGGACGCACCGGAGCCGTGATCGCGCGCAGCGTGCATCCCGAATACCGCGAAGTGCTCACCACCTACGCGAAGAACCAGGGCATGTCACTGGCCGAAGTCGGCTACCAGGAGAACGGACGCGTTGATCTCGCCGCTCTCGATCAGGCTGTCACGGACAAGACCTCCTGCGTGCTGATTCAGTCGCCGAATTTTTTTGGCACACTCGAAGACGTGGCTGCCATCGCCGACATCGCGCACAAGAAAGGCGCACTACTGGTGGTTGCCATCGCCGAAGCGGTTTCGCTCGGGATTGTTCGTCCTCCAGTGGAAGCCGACATCGTTGCCATGGAAGCGCAGTCGTTCGGCGTGCCCGTCGGCTTTGGCGGACCCTACGCCGGCGTGATCGCGACGAAAGAAAAGTTCGTTCGCCAGATGCCCGGACGCCTCGTCGGCGAGACCGTCGACAAGCAGGGCCGCCGCGGATTCGTCCTCACGCTCTCCACGCGCGAGCAGCATATTCGCCGTGAGAAGGCGACATCGAACATCTGCACCAACCAGGCGCTGATCGCGCTGATGGCGACCATCTTCATGACTGTTTACGGCCGCGAGGGTATTCGTGAACTGGCGCAACAGAACCTTGCGAAGACGGCCTACGCCGCCGAAGAATTCGGACGCAAAGGCAAAGTGCTGTTTAGCGGCGCTCCGCGTTTCAACGAGTTCGTCGTGCAGACCAAGGACGACTCGCGGGCCATCAACGATCGCCTGCTCGATCGCAAGATCGTGGGTGGCTTCCCGTTGAAGAAGTTTTATCCGGAACTCGGGAACGCATCTCTTTGGTGCTTTACCGAGCTGAGCCCGCGCGCGGCCATCGACGCCGCTGCTAAGGAGGTGGCGTAATGAGCGACCGCGACATCAAGAAAGCCACCACTCACGTTAACCAGAACGAGGGCCTCATCATGGAGAAGTCCTCGCCCGGCAAAAAAGCCTACAAGCTGCCGCCGCTCGACGTGCCCGACGTGAACGTCTCCAAGTTGCTCGGAAAACTCGAGCGCAAAGACGAAGAGGCTGCCGAGCTGCCCGAAGTGAGCGAGATCGAAATCATCCGCCACTTCACGCGCATCTCCACGTGGAACTATGGCGTCGATACCGGACTCTATCCACTCGGCTCCTGCACCATGAAGTACAACGCGCGCATCAACGAAGTGGTCGCACGCATGGACGGCCTCGCCGGAGCGCATCCCTATCAGCCGGAAAAGCTCTCGCAGGGAGCGATGAAGATCCTGCAGCTGCTTTCGGAGTGCCTGATCGAAATCACCGGCATGGACTCGATCACCCTGCAGCCTGCCGCTGGTGCGCACGGGGAACTGACTGGCATTCTGCTGGTGCGCGCATATCTCGAATCGCAGGGCAATCCGCGCAAGAAGATTCTCATCCCCGACTCAGCCCACGGCACCAATCCCGCCACAGCCGCCATCGCCGGATATGCGGTCGAGAACCTGAAGTCCAACGAGAAGGGAATGGTCGATCTCGTCGCGCTCGAAAAGCAGGTGACTGAAGACGTCGCCGCGCTCATGCTCACTAATCCGAGCACCATCGGCGTCTACGAGAGCGACATTCATCGCATCGCTGAGATTCTGCACCGCAAGGGCGCGCTGCTCTACATGGACGGCGCAAACATGAACGCACTCTGCGGCAAGACGCAGCCGGGCAAGAACGGCGTCGACGTGATGCACCTGAACCTGCACAAGACCTTCTCTACGCCGCACGGCGGAGGCGGCCCAGGTTCTGGTCCCGTAGCCTGCAAGAAGATTCTCGAGCCATTTCTGCCGACGCCGGTAGTCGTTGAAAAGTCCGACGGGACGCTTGGTTTCGAATACAACCATCCGCATAGCATTGGCCGTGTGCGCGCCTTCTATGGCAACTTCGGCATGCACGTGCGTGCACTCGCTTACATTTTGGCGAACGGTCCTGATGGCCTGCGGCAGACCACGGAAGATGCTGTCCTCAACGCCAACTACATACGCAAAAAGCTGGAAGGCATTTACGAGCTGCCCTACAAAACGCAGACGCTGCACGAAGTGGTTTTTAACGACCGCATCCAGCAGCGCAAGGGAGTGAAGACAGGCGACGTCGCCAAGCGGCTCATCGACTATGGCTTCCACTCCTACACGGTTTCTTTCCCGCTGATCGTTCCCGGAGCCATGATGATTGAGCCCACCGAAAGCGAATCAAAAGAAGAGCTCGATCTGTTCATCGATGCGATGAAATCGATCGCCAAGGAATGCGAAGAAGAGCCAGAGACGGTTCTGAACGCGCCGCACACCACGCGCATCTCGCGCTTGGACGAAGTCCGTGCCGCGAGACAGCCAGTGCTGAGGTGGAAGAAGCAGGCGAAGTCCGCCGCAGAATAACCTTCACCACAGAGACACAGAGGCACAGAAAAAGCTGTAAGGAAAAATAAAAGCCCCAATGTTGGGGCTTTTTCTATCTGTTGCCTTTCTCTGTGCCACTGTGTCTCTGTGGTGAATAGGATCTAGTGCTCTGTGATGTCCACACTAGCCTGTGTGTCCGCCCATTCCAGCTTCAGTGTGGCAGCCTTCGCTCCCGTTTTATCCAAGGAGATCGTGAACTGCTCCACCGGAGCCGAGGTCTTGCTGACCTTCATCGGAACACGCACCAGGTCCTGCGTTTCGTCGTACATCGTTCCCCATTGCCCGGTCTGCTTGTTGATGATCAGCGTCCACTGCTGCTGATTGGGGATTGTGTACAGCGTGTAATTGCCTGCGGGCACATGCTTGTCGCCGACCATCAGGTCGGTAGTAGTCACGAATGTCGTCGCTTCGTTGGCGCCCGTGCGCCACTCTTTGCCGTAAGGGACGACGCCACCGAAGATCTGCCGGCCCTTTGCGGAAGGACGGCTGTAGTCAATCGTGATCGTCTTCCCATCCGCAAGCGTGACGGTCGCCTGTCCCGGGGGACTCGGCCGCTTACTCTTGTCGACGGGCGCCTTCCCGCCTGCCTGCGCGGCTGCCATCAGAGTACAGAGTAGAACTGCAAAGAGTGGTAACGCTTTCCGCATCTCTCCTCCTAGTTTTCCAAAAAATGCAAATCGTAAGCGGGATGATTATCACAAACCGCCTGCTCCTCGTACAATCAGCCCATGTCCGCTTTTGAAACGCATCGTGACGAACTCGAGAAATACGAGTTCATGATGGGCCCCGCTCGCGGCCGACTTGCTGTAACAATGGACGTCGTCACAGACGCAATGGCACTCGTCGGTCAACATGGTGTCTATTGCCAGAGCCAGCGCTGGCCCGGCAAACCCGTAATGGATATCCAGATCATCATGAAGTCGCTCGAAGAAGCCAAAGAGCTCATTCGCAGCGTGATGGACGAATTGAAGCAACAGAAAGAGCCGCAAGAGCCGGCCCTCTAGAAAGGCAAGATTATGGCAATTATCGATTCACTTCTTCCCGAGTTCGACAAGGAAATGGCGAATACCCGCAAAACGCTGGAGCGCATCCCAGATGACAAGTTCGACTACAAGCCGCATCCAAAATCAGGCAGCATGGGATGGATCGTGACTCACTTGGCCAACATCCCCGTATGGACGGTACGCGCCCTCGATCAGGACGATTTTGATTTCAGTCCGGCTGGTGCTCCGCCGCAGCGAACGATCCCGCTGAACTCGACTGCGGAGGTCCTGGCGCGCTTCGACGCGAATGTCGCCGATGCCCGCGCTGCGCTCGCCCACACGACTGATGCAGCTCTCGCCGAGCCCTGGAGCCTTCTCTCCGCCGGGCACAAGATGTTCACTCTGCTCCGCGCCGAGGTCATTCGTAATATGGTGATGAATCATTCCATACATCATCGCGGACAGCTCACCATGTACATGCGGTTGAACGACATTCCCGTGCCCGGACTCTACGGTCCTTCGGCAGATGAGAAATGATTCCATGGCTAACCTGAATTTCACCTACGAAGATGTTGCCGGCATGATCGACCACTCGCTACTGAATCCGACACTGCCGGTCGCCGAACTCGATCTTGGCATTGAATTGGCGAACCGCTACCAGGTCGCCAGCGTCTGCATCATGCCGTTTTATCTGAAACGCTGCGCCGAGATGCTGCGCGGCTCCGGTGTAGCCCCCAGCACCACCATCGGCTTCCCCCATGGCGGGCACAATACGGCCACCAAGCTTTCCGAGTCAAAGCAGGCACTTGCCGACGGGTGCCTCGAGCTGGATATGGTTGTCAACATCAGCCAGGTGCTGAGCGGCCACTTCGACTACGTCCAGGACGAGATCAAGCAGATTGTCGACCTGGCGCACGATTCCGGCGGGAAGGTCAAAGTCATCTTTGAGAACTGTTATCTCAATCGTGAGCAGAAGGTCGCTCTCTGCGAGATCTGCACGGAAGCCGGCGCCGATTGGGTGAAGACCTCCACCGGTTATGGCACCGGCGGCTTCACATTCGAAGACATTGACCTGATGCTGAAGAACGTAGGCAAGAACGTGCAGGTGAAAGCTGCTGGCGGCGTGCGGGACCTGGATACTCTACTGAAGCTTCGCGAGATGGGTGTAACGCGCTGCGGCGCCAGTCGCACGGCCACTATGCTGGACGAATGCCGCCGCCGCCTGGAAATGCCGGCTGTGGCCTCGTAAAGACGTGGTTCCTGGTTTTTGGGTTTTTAGGCTAGGGAACGGGCTCCAGGGAGGAAGACCGTACGCGTATTGATGCTCGCGGTTAGAAGTGCCGCTGAGCGATCTGCTTCGCCTGCTGCCGCATGTGCGTCTCTTCCGAGCTCGCGGCAATTCCAATCGCGAAGAAGAACAAAACTACTAATGTGACTGCGAACATCGCATACCTCCCCACTAACAACGGGTGAGCTAAAGTAGACCCGCTCAGCCCTCGTTTCAAGTTACGAGTGGGATACGTCCTCAGGTTACCTCCGGCCTCGAGGTTCGCAACCTACGAACGCCCGGGTCGCTCTCCCCCGCATCCCTTCTAGGGACTGGAACCCAAATTGGCCGGACAGGTTGCGCTGCTGGTGTTCAAGCGCAAAAAAAGGCAGCCCCGAAAGGCTGCCGATCTTTGTCCAGGAACATGTCAGCTTAGGCAGTCACATACTTGCCCGCATCGATTACCTTCGCTGCTACCTGCTGGGTCAGGCCAATCGTATTGAACGGCTCATATTTCACCAGACGCCGCAGAATTGCCATCTGCGTGCGCAGCATATCGCCCTCGGAAACTGCCGCGATCACCCGCTTCGCCGATGCTTCGATCCGGTTCATTGCTTCCGAAAGGTAAAGCTGCGTGTAGGCGATCGCCAACGCTGCCGCCGCTTCACCCTGGCTCTGTACCAGCTTTTGCGTGCGCAGTACCGTCGATTCCGCCACATAGGCTTCAATCAGGATGTCCGCCAGCGCGCCCAGGATCTCCTGCTGCTCGCCGATCGCCTGCATGTACTTTTGCGATGCCGAGCCCGACGCAAACAGCGCGATCTTCTTGGCATTGGCGATGATCGCCCGCTCCGCCGCCAACGGACCTTCATTCCCATCAGCGAAGCTCGGACCAGCCATTACTTCGTCCAGCACCTTCTTGATCGCCGGCATCAGCGCCAGTTGGCCCGACATCGCCTTCTTCAGCATCCAGCCAATCGCGATCTGCCGGTTGATCTCGTTCGTGCCCTCGAAGATGCGGTTCACGCGCGAATCGCGGTAAGCCCGTTCCGCCGGATACTCCTCAACGAATCCATAGCCGCCGTAGATCTGCACGGTCTCGTCGACCACGTAGTCCAGCATCTCCGAGCCCCACACCTTAATGATCGAGCACTCGACCGCGTATTCCTCGATCGCCTTGCGGGTCTGCTGATTGGCATCGGCGGCTGCCTTGTCTACCTCGTTTAGTGCGACGTCCATCATACCGACAGTGCGATACGTGACCGCCTCGCCTGCATAGATCTGCGCCGCCATAATGGCGAGCTTTTCGCGGATCATGCCAAAGTCGGCGATCGTCTTTCCGAATGCCTTGCGCTGTTTGGCGTAACCAATCGCGCTCTGCAGGCTGTTGCGCGCTCCACCCACGCACGCGGCGCCAAGCTTGAAGCGCCCGATGTTCAGAATGTTGAAGGCGATGATGTGTCCCTTGCCGATATCGCCCAACAGGTTCTCGACTGGCACCTTGCAGTCGTTGAGGATCAACGGGCAGGTCGATGACCCGCGTATGCCCATCTTATGTTCTTCCGCGCCGACGGAGAATCCCGGGTAGCCACGCTCAACGATGAACGCCGTGAACTTCTCGCCATCGATCTTGGCGAAGATGATGAACACATCGGCGAACGATGCATTCGTGATCCACATCTTTTCGCCGTTCAGGACGTAGTGCTTGCCGTCAGGCGAAAGCACGGCTTTGGTTCGGCAATTCAGCGCGTCGGATCCAGACGACGACTCCGAAAGTGCGTATGCACCCACCAGTTCGCCGGAAGCCAGTCGAGGTACGTACTTCTTCTTCTGCTCTTCGGTGCCGAAATAGACAATGGGCAGCGTGCCGATACCGGAGTGTCCCAGGAAGCTGACAGAAAAGCTCCCAGACTTGGCGATGCGGTCGGCGATGATCGCCGACGACATCTTGTCCATCTCCATGCCGCCGTACTCTTCAGGCACATCGACCGAGCTGATACCCAGTTCGCTGGCCTTCTTGATCAGCTCACGCGTGAGCGCAAAATCTTTGTGCTCGATCTTGTCGATATTCGGGACGATCTCGTTATTCGCGAAATCTTCGGTCGTCTGCGCAATGAGCTGATGCTGCTCGTTGAAGTCTTCGGGAGTAAACACCTCCTCGACCGGTGTTTCGTCGAGCAAAAAACTCCCGCCAATCACTTTGCGTTTGGTAATGCTTGCGGTTGCCATGAACTCTCCAAAATCCTTTTCACCACGGAGACACAGAGAAAAACAGATTTCAGATTTAAGAATTCAGAGTTCAGATTTTGTGAAACGACGCAGCCCGGGTCAATCTGAAATCTTCAATCTAAATTCTTAAATTTCTCCGTGCCTCCGTGGTGAATTGCTTTATTGCAGATTCTCAAAAACCCCTGCGGCTCCCATGCCGCCGCCTACGCACATTGTCACCACGCCATAGCGCGCCTTGCGCCGCTGCAGTTCGCGGATAATCGTCGCCGTCAACTTCGCTCCCGTGCAGCCCAGCGGATGCCCCAGGGCGATCGCGCCGCCGTTCGGATTCACCTTCTCCGGATCCAGCCCCGCTTCCTTGATCACCGCCAGCGATTGCGCCGCAAAGGCCTCATTCAGTTCGAAAACTTCGACGTCCGAAAGCTTCAGACCCGCGATCTTCAGTGCTTTCGGGATCGCGAACACCGGACCCAGTCCCATCTCTTCCGGCTTGTATCCGGCGGTGGCGAAAGCCACCAGTCGTGCCAGCGGCTTCAGTCCCAACTGTTTGGCGCGATCGGCGGACATCAGCACCGCCGCCGCAGCTCCGTCCGACATCTGCGACGAATTTCCCGCGGTCACCGTGCCCCTCGCATGGAATGCCGGTTTCAAGTTCGCGAGTGCTTCCAGAGTCGTATCGGTGCGCGGCCCTTCGTCGACCTTGAACGTGATCTCCACTCGCTTCGGCTTCGATCCATTCGGCGTCGTAAAGCTCACCGGCACCGGCACGGTCTCATCTTCGAAGCGACCAGCCTGAATCGCCGCAATCGCCTTCTGATGCGAGCGCAACGAGAACTGGTCGGCCTCTTCGCGCGGTATATGGAAACGCTGTGCCAGACGCTCCGCGGTCAATCCCATCGAGAGATACGAGTCGGGATAATTGGAAATCAGCCATGGATTCGCCGAGACCTTGTGTCCTCCCATCGGGATCATCGTCATTGACTCAACTCCGCCGGCGACCGCGATCTCGGCACGTCCGGACACAATCGAATCCGCTGCCAGTGAAATTGCCTGCAGGCCCGACGAGCAGAAACGATTGATCGTCATCGCCGAACACTCCACCGGCAAGCCTGCACGCAGTGATGCAATGCGCGCCACGTTCATGCCTTGCTCCGCCTCCGGCATTGCGCAGCCGATGATGACGTCCTCAATCTCTTTCGGATCCACTTGCGGCACGCTCTCCAGCGCCCCTTTGATCGCCGTGGCCGCCAGGTCATCGGGACGCGTAGCACGCAGCGTCCCTTTGTAGGCCTTGCCCACGGCAGTACGAACCGAACTAACAATTACAGCTTCTCGCATGACTACGCTCTCAGCCTTCAGCTCTTAGCTTTGGTTACTTCGCCGAAGCTGCAGGAGTCCATTCCCGCAGCTCGCATTTGAACTCTTAACTGATCCGGCTTGTGCCTCTCAACCTGCACGGGAACATTCGCAGTGCAAAATGGGCTCAATCTCGCGGTCAGTCGATATTTGCCCGGTTTGATGTCTGCGATTGCAAACTGCCCATCATCGGACGTTATCGCGGCAGCGATGAATTTGTGGTCCTGTTCGGTGAAGAGAGCTATGCAGACGGTTGGGACGCTCGCGCCACTCACATCGACCGCTACTCCGCGTATTCCGCTCACTTTGATCGGGCTATAATCAACCATGTTGTGATTCTCGTAAGCTACGGAGGAACCACAATTCTCGGCCGTAGCAACCGCCGAAACTGCACATCCGAATAGAACTAAGACCAAAGCACAATGCCGAGTTCGCATGTATTTCTTTCTGTTCCCAAAAGCACTAACCACTAACCACTAACCACTAACCACTAATAACCACTAACCACTAACCACTAACCACTAACCACTAACCACTAACCACTAACCACTAACCACTAACCACTAACCACTAACCACTAGCCACTAGTTTCTAAGCGGCTTTCCCGTCTTCAACGTGAACGCAATCCGCTCTTGCGTTTTCTTCTCGCCGCAGAGCGACTTGAATGCTTCTCGCTCGAGGTCCAGCAGATATTGTTCGCTCACCGGAGTTCCCGGCGAGACCGCCCCACCGCACAGGACTTCAGCCACTTTGTTGCCGACCTTCTGTTCGTGATCGCTGATGTACTCGCCCTGCCGCATCAGGTGGACGCCCAGCTTCAGGGTTGCCAGGATGCTTTCGCCCGGAGCGGGCACATCCGTTCTCGGAATCGGTGCTCGATAGCCCGAATGCGCCATCTCCAGCGCGCGATCCTTGGCATCCGCCAGCACGCGCTCGCGATTCATCACGATCTCATCGCCATTCAGCAGGAAGCCCAAGCCTCGTGCCTCGTTCGCCGACGTCGAAACCTTGGCCATGGCAACCGTTTCGAACGTTCGCTTCATGGCCTCCATGATTTCGACTGACTCACCGCGCCCGTCTTTGCGGATGGCGTTTGCAGCATCCACGGCGCGCAGCGTCATCTCCTTGCAGCCACCACCGCCCGGCAGTAGGCCCACGCCGACCTCTACCAAGCCCATGTAAAGCTCTGCATGAGGTTCGCGAACCGGAGCATGCAAAGCCACTTCGCAGCCTCCACCAAGGGCCATGCCGAAGGGAGCCACGACCACTGGCTTCGGCGAGAACTTGATCGTCTGCGTCATACCCTGGAAGCCGCGGATCATGAAGTCGATCTCGTCCCACTCCTGTTCCTGTATCGACATCAGCAGCAGCATGATGTTCGCGCCCACGCTGAAATTCGCCGCATCATTCGTGATTACGAACGCGTCGAAGTTCGCGCCCACCTTCGATCCCGGCCTCAGCGTCTCGGTGATCAGTTGCACGATGTCGCCGCCGATCGCGTTCATCTTCGAGTGGAACGAAATGCAGCCGACGCCATCGCCCAAATCGATGAGCGAGGCCCCCGCGTTCTTCCTTACCACTCCATTAGATTTCTCAACGACGGAAACGGACCAGACGCCCTCAGGAACCCGCACAGGTTGGTAACTCAACGAGCCAAGATCGAAGTAGCACCTGCCAGAAGCCACCTTCGGCGCATCCTCGTACCAGGTAGTCGCGCCGGAAGAGAGCAGCTTCTCCACGTTCGCGGCGATCGGCTTACCTTCCTTCTTCATGCGTTCGATCGTCGCCGGAACGCCCGCCGCATCCCACAGTTCAAACGGGCCGAGTTCCCAGTTAAAGCCCAACCGCATCGCGCGATCGATCTCCACCACCGTGTCGCTGATCTCGGGAATACGGTTCGCCGCGTACGTCCACAAGTCCGACAGCGCCGACCACAGGAACTGCGCGGCTTTGTCGCCCTTCGTCGGAGCCAGCAGGATCTTCAGTCGCTCGGGCGTGCTTTCGACGTTTTTAGCCATCTCCAGGTTCGCGAAATGCGCCTTTTTGCGCGGATGGTATTCCAGGGTCTTCCAGTCGATGCTCAGCCGCTGCTCACCCTCGGGACTCTTCTGCTTCTTGTAGAAGCCGGCTTTGGTCTTGTCGCCCAGCAGCTTGCGCTCCAGCATCTGCCGGTAAAAGTCGGGCAGCTTCAGATCGCTGCGCTCGTCGCGCACGTTGGCCTGCATGTTGCCGACTACGTGGCCCAGAACATCGAGCCCCACCAGATCAATCGTTCGAAATGTAGCCGACTTTGGCCATCCGACGGCCTGCCCGGTCAGCGCGTCCACCTCTTCGATTGTGAGGTCCATCTCCTGCATCAGCCGCATCACGTTCAGCACCGAAAACGTTCCGATGCGATTGGCGATGAAGTTCGGCGTGTCTTTCGCCCAGACGATCCCTTTACCCAGCCGCAAATCACAGAACTGGGAAATCGCGTCCATTGCGGCGCGATCAGAATCCGGCGTCGGAATCACCTCCAGCAGCCGCATGTAGCGCGGCGGATTGAAGAAGTGCGTGCCGAACCAGTTCCGCCGAAAATCTTCGGAGAAGCCCTCAGCGATTTTGCCCACCGGCAGCCCACTGGTATTGGTCGTGATGATCGTCCCTGGCTGGCGCACGGCCTCCACTTTTTTCAGCAGCGAGCGCTTGATCTCCAGGTCCTCGACGATCGCCTCGATCACCCAGTCGCACTCGCCGACCCATTTCAGGTTGTCGTCGAAATTGCCGATGGTGACTAGTTTGGCCAGCGAGGGCTCGAAGAACGCCGTAGGCCTGGACTTGACCGCTGCCTCGAGTCCTTGGGCGGCGATTCCGTTGCGGGCAGGGCCGTCAGCGTCTGGGACCACGCGATCCAGCAAAAAAGAGGGAACGCCGGCATTGGCCAGATGCGCGGCGATGCGCGCGCCCATAGTTCCAGCGCCCAATACAGCAACCTTATCAATGCGTTTCATGATGATTTCCTGGCACGAATAAACCCGGTAAAACGAAACAGTCCCCACGACCATTTCAACCAGCAGAAAAGATACACCGGCACTCGTACTAGATGCAGAAGTTGCACAAAAACCTCTGCTTAGCGATTCATAACGGGAAAACTGGCTGTGTGGCGCGGACATTCCTGTCCGCGCACTCAGAACGAAAGACTCGAACTCAGGAGGAGCAGGGCAGTGGAGAGGATGTGAGGGGCAAAAGGATGAAAGAGCGGCTGGAAATAGACGACGAACGCCGAAGTTGAGGCGATTTGCGGGCGTTTGAGCCCGCAGCCGAAATCCCGAGCGCAGTCGAGGGAACCGTGGATTTGGACTTGGGTTGAGAAGGTGGGTTTGGCGAACTCGCGGCAGAAAAAGAAACGGCGCGCGCCGAAGAAGATGTGGGGTGAGGATGGCAACGACGCGCGCCTTATTAAGTTGAATAGAGCTTACTTCCGCTCTTCATGGATGTCAAGTAACTTATTGAAAATAAATTACTTAGATATGATTTTTGCAAGCACAAAGGCTACTCCTGCGGCAAGTGCACCGATCACCATTGTTTGTGACGCACTTCGAAGCGGCGCCAGCCCCGTAAATCGCCCCTTCACATATCCAAATACACCCAGGGCAATCAACGTCACCACCACGCTGAGCAGCAGTGCCTGATTCGCCTGGTGAATCACCATGTAGGGAAACAACGGTATCAGCCCACCCACCACGTACGAAGCGGCAATCGTTCCAGCACTTCGCACCGCACGTCCCGGATCTGGCTTCTCCAGCCCCAACTCAAAGCGCATCATGAAGTCCACCCAAGCCGTGGGCCGTTTCCGCAAAGCCTGTACCACCGGACCGCTCTCTTCCGGCGCCATGCCCCACTCGTGCAGTACCTCGCGTACCTCGCGCTCTTCTTCGTCAGGTAGTTCGTGCACTTCGCGGACTTCACGCTCGCGCTCGCTGTCATAGTGCTCGGCATCGCTGCGAGCGGCAAGATACCCGCCCAGGCCCATGGCGATCGATCCGGCGGCAATCTCAGCCAATCCCGCGATCACGACGACATTTGTCGATTTCACCGCGCCCGACAATCCCGCCGCCAGCGCAAAGGGGACGGTCAGGCCGTCGGCCATTCCGATGACAACGTCGCGAACGATCTCCTTGCCGGTGAAGTGCCGCTCTGTGTGTAGTGTTGTTGGCATTAAAAGTCGCAGATCGCAGCTTCAGATTTCAGAAGGCGTTTCCTTCCTGCCCGGTTGCAGCTCTGGATGTTCCTGCAAATATTGCCAGGCAGCGTGAGTGACTTCGCGCTCGCCCTTGTATGAAAGCTGGTCATGGTCGTCTAGCGGCAACCAGATTGCCCGGCGCACTTCCTTTCGCATCTCTGGGGTGATATTCCCCAGCTTCCCCGAGCGGTATAGCACCAGGTAGAAGCTCACGACCTTGAAGACGCGGCTGCCGTCGCCCCACGTTCTCACGTAGAAATACTTGATGTCCTTTAGCTTGGTGACCAGTTCGCCCACCGCCCCGGTCTCTTCGTGGATTTCGCGAAGTGCTGTCTGTTCCGGCTTTTCTCCCGGATCGATCAGCCCCTTCGGCAGAGCCAAGGTATCTTTGCCGGATTCCGAAAATGTTGTACGGCCCTGCGGCTCGATGGCCGCCATCCACCAGCGACCCTTGCGCCACCGCACCAGTACGCCGCCTGCCGAGAACTCTCGCGCCATCTTTCCGCAATCATAAACTGTCGCCCTCGAATCCGGGCTATTGTTCTCTGCGCCAAACGCTGCAAGCACACGGTTTCTATTCGTTACACCCCTGCGTAATCCCATTGGGTTACATCGCGCGAGAGTTCAGCGGCATCTTAGGGTATAAGAACAGTAGTGGGGATGGGGGCCTGGTCCATGGGGGCTTTGGCAAGATGGTCACGCAGTTTCCGCGCATTTAGCAGGGAGTTCGGTCGTTCTACTTCTGCAGCAATCCCTTCGGTTAAGCCCAGAATTGGCATCGCCCTCGGTGGGGGTTTTGCGCGTGGACTCGCCCACATCGGCGTACTGAAAGTTCTCGAGCAGGAAAACATTCCGATCGATTTCATCGCCGGCACCAGTGTTGGATCCATCATCGGCGCCGCCTATTGCAGCGGGATGGACACTCGCGAACTGGAAGAAGTCGCTCGCATGGTTCGCTTCAAAGATTTCGCCCGTTGGACCATTTCGCGCTATGGCTTCGCTTCCAATGATCGTATGGCTGTGTTTCTGGGCAAGCTTCTCAAGTGCCGCACCTTCGAGGAATTGCGGATTCCTCTCGCGGTCGCCGCCACCGATTTCGTCAGCGGTGAAGGCATGGTGTTTCGCACCGGCGATCTCGTCGATCCGGTACGTGCCAGCTGCGCTTATCCCGGAATGTTTCTTCCGGTTCAGATCGGTGGGCGCCAGTATGTCGACGGCATGTTGTCCTATCCGGTGCCGGCGCAACCGTTGCGCAAGATGGGAGCCGATCGCGTCATTGCCGTTCATCTGAGCCCGAGCTGGGGAAACCTGCCGGGACCGCGACATATTTTCGACGTCATTGGCCAGTGTTTCTCCATCGCGCAGGAGAGCATGTGCGACGGCTGGCATCCGCATACGGATGTGAAGATCGAACCGGATGTCCGCGGCTTCAGTTACGATTGCTTCGATCGTGCTGCCGAACTCATCCAGGTTGGCGAAACTGCTGCTAGAGCCTTGCTGCCACAGATCCGCGAGTTGGTCACACCGCCGGTCACGGCGTCGACGGAAATATCAGCCCGCCGTGCCCCGAAAACCGGAATCACTCGCACTCCAGCTCCCGCCAGCTGATGATAAACTCGGCACTCTTCCATAGATTATTGTTTTCAGCCCCATAAGTGCCTGCGTCTGCGATTTTGTAACTTGCTGTTGCGAAATGCGTTAGCCGATGCGCGACGGCTCAACGAAAGATCAGCAGATGTCTATCGGCGATTCCGCATGTGAGCCCTGCCAACCACTCTCATAATCAAATATTCACACCGTTGTGATTCACTGATTTTGCGGGTGTGGACAGGAAGGTATGGCTGATTTGATGAAACGGTACATTCTAGCCAGCGATTTCGATCAGACGCTCAGCTTCAATGATTCCGGATACGCTCTCAGCGAAATGCTGGGTATTTCGACCGAGGAGTTCGAACGCAAGGCTGCCGGCATGGCTGGCCTGCAACTCGTGCAGCAGGGCGCCGAGCTGGCTTATCTGTTGTTGCATGATCCCGAGTTCCACGGCAAAGTACGCCGTCATCACCTCGCCGAGGTCGGCAAACGCATTCGCCTGAAAGAGAACATCGATCGTTTGTACGATCTGCTCTCGCACGGAATACCCGGCTTTGAGTTCGATTTTTACGTGCTCTCGGCAGCGCCGGTGGAGATCGTCCGCTCTGCCCTGGAGAACATCGTTCCCGCTGACCACATTTACGGCACCGAATTCACCTACCATTCTTCGGGGGAAATCGAGACCGTACGCAAAGTCACCGCCGGTTATGGCAAAGTCGCCACTCTCGACGCGCTGCAACAGAAGCTGCAGATCGGACCGGACCACATCGTCTACTGCGGCGACGGCAGCTCCGACGTGCACGTCATGTTGCATGTAAACGCGCGCGACGGCTACACCATCGCCGTTTCCGAAAACAAGTTTGTTGCGCCGATTGCGCGCCGCACCGTGCTCAGCAACAATGCGCTGGCCGTGGCGATCCCGATTCTCGAGCAGATCGTTTGCTGGGAACGTACACACATTCGCGAGTTCTTCGAATCGCAAGGTTTCTTGATCCAGGAATGGAATAAAGTTCGCACGGACTGGCTCACGATCCGCGAAGCCGAATCTGAAACCGTCGACGATCCACTGCTGACCTTCTCCGAAAAAGTGGATCTTTAACCAAAGAAGAAAAACTGTTGTGTAACTTTAGGCAAAGTGGCGCGGGCGCCCTCGCCCGCGTTTCCGCTTCAACCGGCGTTTCCACAATTCCAAGGCACGCCAATTTTTCTATTGACATAGTGTACTAGTGTTATAGTACATTACTCCGCATGATGAGCAGGCGCCTGCCATTCCGCTTTCGACTCGATCTTCAGAGCGGAGTGCCGGTATATCGCCAGATCATCGATCAGGTCCGTGGCGGCGTTGCCTCAGGATCGCTAGCGGTCGGTGATCAATTGCCCACCGTCCGCCAACTTGCCGTGGATTTATCGATTAATCCCAATACTGTCGTTCGTGCCTATCGTGAACTCGAACTTGGTGGATTGCTGGAAACTCATCAGGGAACCGGGACTTTTATCAGCGCCCAGAAACTTCGCAACGGGGGACAGGAGCGGGCGCGCCAACTTGGGCAAATCGCCGCCGATTGCATCGCGCGTGCGGGCGCCGCCGGCTTTACCGTGGACGAAGTTATCGATCAGCTACGAGCATCGCTTTCGGAACCTACTCGCAGGAGGTAAGTGATGGCAAAAATCGGAATCGCTCCCATCAACGGCATTGCCGTTACGTCATGCGTGATCTGCGTTGCAGCCGGAGCGCTGATCGGCGCTGCTCTTCATCATCCCGCGCCACTTGTCTCGGGTGCACTCGTCGGAGCCTATCTCCTGTTTGCCATCAAGGTGGTTCGGCAATGGGAGAAAGCCGCGCTGTTGCGGTTAGGGAAGTATGTCGGACTGCGTGGCCCAGGATTGTTCCTCATCGTGCCCGTGATTGAAACCCTCAGCCAGTTCGTCGATCAGCGCGTTCGCGTCGCCAGCGTAACTGCAGAATCGACGCTCACTCGTGACACCGTTCCGGTGAATGTCGACGCTATTGTCTTCTGGCTGGTATGGAATGCCGAAAAGGCGATCCTCGAAGTCGAAGACTTCCTCGAGGCGATCAACATGAGCGCGCAGACCGCGCTTCGGGAATCGATTGGCCGTCACGAACTCGCGCAGATGATTACCGAACGCGAAACGCTGGGGCACGAACTGCAGCGCATTCTCGACGAGAAGACCAATCCGTGGGGCATTACCGTGCAATCGGTCGAAGTTCGAGATGTCAGAATTCCACAGGCTCTCGAGGATGCCATGTCGCGTCAGGCGCAGGCTGAGCGCGAACGCCAGGCGCGAATTATTCTCGGTCAGGCGGAGACTGAGATCTCAGACAAATTCGTCCAGGCTGCGGCCGCCTATTCCGAAAATCCAACCGCTCTTCACCTACGCGCCATGAACATGCTTTACGAGGCGATCAAGGAACGTGGATCGATGGTGATCGTGCCTTCTTCCGCCGTCGAGACCATGGGCTTGGGTGGAATGCTTGCCACTGCGGCCGTCGCAAAAGCGCAGTGAAGCCCTGACTATCTTGCAAGGAGAGAGGCATGAACTCGCGAACAGTTTCGATCACAGGAAGCTCAGGGACCGACCTGCGAACTTTCCTCGCGCTCACCCTCATCGTCGCGCTCTTCGCGGCCATCGAGTGCCACGCCCAGGTCTTGCAAGCAGGGATCAGTGTGACTCTGCCACGTGCTGTCCATGCGAGTGCGGTTCCCGACGCGGACAAAGAAGGCGCGTTGATTGTGACAGTGACTGAGACCGGCGATACATATCTGGGAAGCGATCCCATCACGCCGAGTGAGTTACAGGCCCAGATCAAGCGCGCCATCTCCTATGAGCCATGGAAAGCCGTCTACATTAAAGCTGATACCGGCGCGCCTTATCGTGCTGTCGAGCCGGTGCTGTACGCAGTGCATACAGCGGGAGCACGGACGGCGGTTCTTCTCACGGCTCCGCCAGACTCCTCCGCACCGGGTACTCCGGCACCGCCGAACGGACTCAGGGTGCTGATCGATTCGCTGATCCGCTCTGCCTCAAGCTCAATGGTCATTCGAATCCACGGCGCCGTGACGCAAGCACCCACATTCCAGATGAACGAGGAAAGTGTTTCTTGGGAGGATCTGCAACTTGCTCTCCCGCGAGAGCTGGCGAGCCGAACTGAGCGAAACGTTGTGCTCAAAGCGGACGGCCAAATCCCATTTGGCGAAGTCTTGCGCGTTGTCGACCTCTGCCACTCAATCGGAGCTGCCGTCGTCCTTACCACTACGCAGATTTAAAGAACAACCGAATGGATGTCAGTTCTATCCGATCAAATAGCTTCGCAGAGTTCCGCCAGCAGGGGGCGACAAATCCTAAAAAGTCGAAGGTCGTTACCGTCGTCACTCACGAGACCGACCTTTCCAGGAGATTCTGAAATGTTCGACGTGATTCTGAAACGCTTTGACCAACCGGACGAGACGCGCACATTCTCGAAGGGGAAGTTCGATCTGGTGCACCTCGGCGGCATGACCATCGGTCGTGCCACCTACGAGCCGGGCTGGCGCTGGTCCGTCGATGTCGGAGCTCCCGCTGGGCTCACCAATTGCGCCGTCGAACACGTAGGCATGGTCGTCTCGGGAAAGGCCGTCGCAGCGATGACCGACGGCCGCATCATCGAGATGAAAGCCGGAGACGTTTTCTACATTGCCCCCGGTCACGATAGCTGGGTCGTCGGCGACGAGCCCTACGTGTCGCTGCATTTCATGGGCGCAGCCGCTTACGCTAAACACGATTAGCCGAACGACGAGCGCCAGAGCGATTTTTTGTCAAGGCCCCGAATCTAGGAATTTCGCTGCAACTCTCTGATTTCAATCCAGAAATAAATTTGCCGAAAGTGTCCAGTAGGTCCACTCGGATTTGTCAAAATAGAAGAGAGGGTAGACATGAGAGTTTTTTGCTTTCGGCTTTTTCTGACTACTGACAAGTGATTACTGACTACTGTCGGCCTCCGGCCGACCTAAGTCCTTTGTTTTGCGGGACGATGGGACTAAGTCGAGGCGTTTAGCGGGCGTCCGAGCCCGCTGCCGAGATCCTGAGCGAAGCCGAAGGATCCCGTAAGTGCTTTGTTTTGCGGGACGATGGGACTAAGTCCTTTGTTTGCCGGGACAAGCCTCATCCCATGCCCGGAAGTCCTTTAGAATGCGGGATACGAGGGAGGGGGTACTATCTAGCGCGGTGCTCGCCAAGAGATCACATAATAGGCTTGAGCTGACAGCTGAGAAGCTGATAGCTGAAAGCTGATCATCGACTACTTGATTTCCACCAGCTTGTTCACCAGATCCGTGTAGTCCTTCTTCTCGATGCCGTGGACCGTCTTGTTGTACTCGTCGATCTTCGACGAATAGTTCATCGAGCAGAATTTCGGACCGCACATCGAGCAGAACGCGGCTTTGTAGTAATCGCCCCCGGGGAGCGTCTCGTCATGCATCGAGCGCGCTGTCTCTGGATCGAGCGACAGTTCGAATTGCTTCTCCCAATCGAACTTGTAGCGGGCGAAGCTGAGCGCGTCGTCGCGGTCGCGCGCCCCCGGACGATGCCGCGCCACGTCAGCCGCGTGCGCTGCGATCTTGTAGGCGATGATGCCGTCCTTCACGTCCTTCTCGTTGGGAAGCCCGAGGTGCTCTTTCGGCGTGACGTAGCAAAGCATCGACGCGCCGTACCAGCCGATCATGGCCGCGCCGATCGCCGAAGTGATGTGGTCGTAGCCGGGTGCGATGTCGGTAACCAGCGGCCCGAGCGTGTAGAAAGGAGCGCCGAAGCAGAGCTCGATTTCTTTGTCGACCTGGTCCTTGATCTGGTCCATGGGAACGTGGCCGGGCCCCTCGATCATGACTTGCACGTCCTGCTTCCATGCGATCGCTGTCAGTTCGCCCAGCGTCTTCAGTTCGGCGAACTGCGCCTCGTCGCTCGCGTCTGCGAGGCAACCGGGCCGCAGGCCATCGCCGAGCGAGAAGGAAACATCGTGCTTCTTGAAGATCTTTACGATGTCTTCGAAGCGCTCGTAGAGGAAGTTCTGCTTGTGGTGGTACGCCATCCACTGCGCCAGGATCGCGCCGCCGCGGCTGACGATTCCCGTGATGCGCTTGGAGATCATCGGCAGGTTCTGGATCAGCACGCCGGCGTGGATGGTCATGTAGTCCACACCCTGCTCGGCCTGCTCCTCGATCACTTCGAGCATGATGTCGGCCGTCAGGTCTTCGACGCGCTTTACGCGGGAAATCGCCTCGTAGATTGGCACGGTACCGATCGGCACCGGCGAGTGCCGGATGATCGCTTCACGAATCTCGTGAATGCCGCCGCCGGTCGAAAGATCCATCACCGTGTCGGCGCCGTAGTGCACCGACGTGTGCAATTTTTTCAGCTCTTCATCGACATTCGACGTGACCGCGGAGTTGCCGATGTTGGCGTTGATCTTGCACTTCGAAGCCACACCGATCGCCATCGGCTCGAGTTCAGGATGATTGATGTTCGCAGGAATGATCATGCGTCCAACCGCAATTTCGTCACGCACAAGTTCCGGCGTGATGTGTTCGCGCTCGGCGACATAGACCATTTCTTCGGTGATCAGGCCTTTACGCGCGAAGTGCATCTGCGACACGTTGTCGTCGCCCGATTTTGCCGCTTCCTCGCGCCGTTTGCGGATCCATTCTGCCCGAGGTTGCTGGATCCAACTATTGCCGTTGTGACCGTTACCATTGCCGTTCGCGTTCGGAGGCGTCATTGCAGAGTTCCTTCCTGTGGCTCGAAACCCACATTATACCCTTCGTAATTTGCACAATTCGCTCGCCACAGAGGCATCACTGGCGGAAGTGACATTTGACCCGGTCGCATGGTCGCGTACAATCGACAAAGCAGGTTTTCTCATGAGCAACAAATATGTAAAGTTCGGCCTGGTGATCGCGATCATTGTCGTGTCGCTCGGCTATCTTGCTTACACGGGCGTCCAAGACACCAAGAGCTATTACGTCACCATCAAGGAATTGAAATCGATGGACGACAGCGTCTACGTGAAGCGCTTGCGCGTTGCCGGCAACGTTGTGCCCGGATCGATCAAGCGGCAGGGAAGTCACGTGGAATTCCAGCTCGCGGAAGAAGGCCGCACTTTGCCCGTTGTCTACACCGGAACCGAAGTTCCGCCCGACACTTTCAAAGACGACTCACAAGCGCTTGCCGAAGGCACTTTCGGTCATGACGGCGTCTTCCACGCCAAAGGCCTGCAAGCCAAGTGCGCCTCGAAGTACGCGCCGCAACAGCAGCCAGGAACTGCGCCGTCTGCACCAGCGCCAGCAACTCAGCAATCGAGCCTTAGCGCGCCAATAGCAGCGCAGTAGCTTTTGACTGACAGACTGAAAGACTGAGTGACTGACGAGAGACTGATCGACTGAGAGACTGTCTCGCAATACAATCCCCTCTGGTGAATTCATCCCCTGACAATCCAGCCGTTGTGCTCGACGAAGTCTCGAAGCTTTACGGGCGCTTCGCGGCGCTGCGCATGGTCTCAGGCGAGTTCGCACCCGGACGCTTGTACCTGATCCTTGGCGAAAACGGTGCAGGCAAGTCGACGCTGCTGCGTGTAATCGCCGGGCTGATCGAGCCATCGCATGGAAAGCTCACCATTCTGGGCAGCTCGGATCGCAAGGCGGTAAAGCCGCAGCTTGGATACATGGCGCATGCGTCGATGCTCTACGACGAACTCAGCGGGCGCGAGAATCTCGCCTACTTCGGTGAGCTATACGGAATTCGCGATAGCGCGATTTGCGATCAGGCAATAAGAACGGTTGGGCTTGATCCTGCGCTCGAGCGCCGCGTTGGCCAGTATTCGCAAGGCATGCGCCAACGATTGTCACTGGCGCGCGCGATCTTGAACGATCCGCGCATTCTGCTTCTCGACGAGCCGTTCTCGAACGTCGATGTCGGATCCGCGAAAGAGATGACGCGCCTGCTCGGTTCCATGCGCGATTCCGGCAAGACCATCTTCTTGGTTACGCATCAACCTGCTTTGCTGGAAGGTGTTGCCGACGAGAGTGTCCACATGTCCGCAGGACGTGTGATCGAACGCGTCGCTCATCACACGTCGTCACTCGAAACACCGGAGGCGAAGCGATGAGCGTCCTCAGCATTCTGCGCGTGACGCTCGCCAAGGACTTGCGCATGGAATGGCGCTCGAAAGATGCCATCAACTCGATGCTGTTCTTCGCCTTGCTGGTCGTGGTGATCTTCAGCTTCTCGTTCGACCTCACGGCCGAAGAGTCGCGCCAGATCGCCGGGGGCTTGATCTGGGTTGCGTTGCTGTTCGCTGCCGTCGTGGCGCTGAACCAGACTTGGGCTCGCGAGTTGCGCAACCAGGTGCTCGACGCCTATCGTGTCTCGCCTGCTCCGGCAGAATCCTTGTTCCTGGCAAAGACGATCGGCAATTTCCTGTTCGTGGCCGTGCTGGAACTGCTGATGACGCCGCTGTTCATCGTCTTCTACAACCTGCGCAGCGTCGGACCTGTTTATCAGTTGGTGCTCGCGTCTCTACTCGGGAATTGGGCTTTGGTCGTTAATGGAACCTTCTTCGGGGCAATGTCGATCCGCACGCGCAGCCGCGAAGTTCTGTTGCCTTTGATCCTGTTCCCCATCTCGATTCCCGCGTTGCTCGCCATGGTTGGCGCGACAACATCTACTCTGACCGGAGAAGGTTCGGCGCATCTCCCATTGGTCTTCCTTGCGGTGTACGATGTGGTATTCACGCTCGTGGGCCTATTCCTCTTCGAAACGGTGTTGCAGGCCGAATGAGATCTAAATTCGCCATCTTTGCCCTGTTTACCTTGGCTCTGCTTTCCTGGGGGCTTTACCAGGCGCTTGTCGGCGCTCCAACGGAAGCGACAATGGGTCCAGTGCAGCGCATCTTCTACTACCACGTTCCGAACGCTTGGGTCATGGAACTGTGCTTCCCGCTGAACTTCCTGGCCTCGATCATCTACCTCATCACGCGCAAGCCCGCAGTCGATGCCTTCGCGGTTGCGACGGCGGAAGTCGGCGTTGTCTTCTGCACAGTCGTGCTGCTGACCGGGCCGATCTGGGCGCGGCCAGTTTGGGGCATCTGGTGGACGTGGGACGCTCGCCTCACAAGCACGCTGGTGCTCTGGCTGATTTACGTCGGTTACCTGATGCTGAGGAAGCTCTCGACTGGAGGTCCGAATCCCGGTGCTCGCGGCGGCATTCGCGATCTTCGGCTGCCTCGACGCCGTCTTCGTGTTCATGGCGATCCGCTGGTTCCGCACGCAACATCCGCAACCGGTTTTTGGAGGCGGAGCGAACTCAGGCATCGATCCGCGCATGATGCATGCTTTCCTCATCAACATGCTGGCTTTCACCTGCTACGGAGCGATGCTGGTGTGGATTCGTTACACGCTGGAGCGCACGCGCCAGAAAGTCGATGAGGCACATGCCATGAAGTCACTGCTGCATCACGAAGCGGGAGCAAAGTAATGAAATTCCTCTACGCTGCTTACGGAGTTACCTGGGCCGTTCACATCATCTACCTGGTTATTCTGACCCGCGGGTTCGGCCGCCTGCGCGACGACATCAAGGACCTGGAACGCGATTAATCCTGCCGCGACTGATAAAATAGTTGCAACGGGGATACATTCACGTTTCTGCCATAGTGGCTGTCGTTCGAAGACCCCCTCCAGTTCAATCAGAAGATAGGCAACGCATGATTTCCGTCAGTAATGTCAGCATGCGCTACGGCGCAAAACTGCTCTTCGAAGAAGTTTCGACCACATTTACCTCGGACCGCCGCTACGGTCTCACTGGGCCGAATGGTTCGGGCAAGTCCACGTTCATGAAGCTGCTCACGGGAGAACTCGATCCGCAGAAGGGAAACGTGGTGCGTCCGAAGAAGCTCGGCGTGTTGCGCCAGGATCAGTACGCTTTCGACGCATTCCGCGTGATCGATACCGTGATCATGGGCAACAAAGGGCCTTTGGGCGGCGCTGGAAGAGCGCGAGCACATTTACGCCAAAGCGGAGATGACGCACGACGATGGCATGCGTCTGGGCGAGCTTGAGGGCATCGTCGGCGACGAAGACGGCTACACCGCAGAGGCTGATGCGGCGATCCTGCTACAGGGGCTCGATATTCCCGACGAAGCGCACGAGCGCAAGATGAGCGAGTTGCAGGGTGGACAAAAGGTCCGCGTGCTGCTGGCGCAGGCTCTGTTCGGCAAGCCACAGGCGCTACTGCTCGACGAGCCTACGAACTATCTCGATCTGGATTCGATTCACTGGCTGCAGGATTTCCTCAATCGATACGAAGGAACGCTGATCGTGATCTCGCACGACCGGCATTTCCTGAACAACGTCTGCACGCACATCGCCGACATCGATTACGAGACGATCATTACCTACACCGGTGGCTATGACGACATGGTGCTGCAGAAGACGCAGATTCGCTCGCGTCTGGAATCGGAAAATGCGCAGCGCGAGAAGAAGATTTCGCAGCTGAACGAGTTCATCGCGCGCTTCTCGGCCGGAACGCGATCGAGCCAGGTGATGTCACGTAAGAAAGAAGTGGAGCGGCTGCAGACGAGCGAACTGGCGCGGTCGAACATTCAGCGCCCGTACATTCGCTTCGATCAGGCGCGGCCTTCAGGCAAGCATGTGTCTGGAGTTCGAAGGCGTCAG
Source organism: Terriglobia bacterium (assembly GCA_963826275.1). Lineage (GTDB taxonomy): Bacteria > Acidobacteriota > Terriglobia > Terriglobales > Acidobacteriaceae > JAJPJE01. The sequence goes on from CAWGWI010000019.1 coordinate 239,120, forward strand.
CAAAGCATATGGCGACCAGAAAGTGATAGATGGCTTCACCGCGTCGCTAATTCGCGGCGAGAAGGTCTGCCTGATGGGCCGCAACGGACAGGGCAAGACCACGCTGCTGCGGACGTTGCTGGCGAATGCGCCGGAGATGCCGCGACTGAAAGACGCCATTGATTCCGGTACGGTGAAGTGGGGTCACGAGGCGCAGATCGGCTACTTCGCGCAGGATCACACGGCTCTGATCGAGAAGGGCACGACTGCGGCTGACTGGCTGCATCAGTTTGATCCCAAGGCTTCGAAAGAAGAGATTCGTGGTTTGCTTGGGCAGATGCTGTTCAGTGGCGAAGAGGGACTGAAGCCCACGGAGGCTCTCTCCGGCGGAGAATCGGCGCGCTTGCTGTTCTGCAAGCTAATGCTGCAAAAACCGAATATTCTGATTCTGGACGAACCTACCAACCACCTTGATCTCGAAGCGATCAACGCGCTCAACATCGCGATCCAGCGCTATGAGGGAACGGTGCTGCTGGTGTCGCATGATCATGATCTGATCGACGAAGTGGCGACGCGCATATGGCACTTCGAGCACGGAAAGATCGAGGACTTCAAAGGCCCGTACGAGGAATACATCGGGGCAACAACGGCCGCGGCGGATTGAATGTTTCGGAAGCGAGCGGCTGATATCATCTCGACGTGGCTGCCCCAGCGACTTCGAGTCCGATGAGCGCCGACGCGTCGTCTGCTTCGCGAAGCGTGCTGCGAGCGGCACGCTTCAATCCATTGGCGACTGTTGGACTGTGTTTCATCACAATATTTGTCTTCTTCGCGCTGCTCGCGCCGTGGATCGCGCCTTACGATCCCGCCTTCATCGATCTGCCACATCGTTTGGCGCCGCCTTCGGCACAGCACTGGTTCGGAACGGATGAACTGGGGCGCGACATTCTTTCGCGCATTATCTTCGGCGCTCGAATTTCGATGCTGGTGGGCGCCAGCGTAGTCGCAGGCTCGCTCGCCCTCGGACTCATGATCGGATCACTCGCAGGCTACTACGGCGGTCGCATCGATCGTTTCGTGAACGTGATCGTGATGAATGCGTTCTCTGTCGTTCCCGGGATTCCTGTTGGCGATTGCCTTCGTTGCGTTTGTCGGCCCAGGGATTTTCAATCTGATTCTGGCGTTGGTGATTGGCGGTTGGGTAGGTTATGCGCGACTGGTGCGTGCGCAAGTGCTTGCGGTGCGAGAGCGCGAGTTCGTCGAAGCCGCACGCGCGCTGGGAGCTTCGGATGTTCGTATTCTCTCGCGCCATATTCTTCCGAACATGATTCAACCAGTGATCGTGCAGGGTGCGATCGGCATGGCTGGCGCGATCCTGGCAGAAGCGACGATGAGCTTTCTTGGGCTCGGCGTGCCGCCGCCGACGGCGAGTTGGGGATCGATGCTCAACGATGGGCGTTCGCATTTATTCGACGCACCGCACTTGGTGTTGTTTCCGGCGATGGCGGTGATGCTGGCTGTGCTTTCCTTCAATTTTCTTGGAGACGCGCTGCGTGATTATCTTGATCCGCGCGCGCGCATTGAAGCGGGTCTCTAGATAACCCGCGCCGTGTGCTGAAGTCGCGTAACTTTCGTAACAAAGTTTGTTTTGATATTTAGGTAGACTCCCCCAAAAATCCCGCAACTCACAATCGGGAGCTGTGTTTCCATCCGGTGACAAATGACATCGCTCACGAAGAGAGCGAGGAAGCACTGGAGGGAAGTTATGAAGTGTGATTTGAGTAAGGCGATGCTGGTTGTGGCGGCGTGCGCAATCTGCGTGCCGGCGGGATTTGCCCAGACAAGTTCCACGACCACAACAACTACTAATCCACCCACCATTAACCAGCGCAAAGACAATCAGCAGCAGCGAATCGGCAATGGGGTAGAAAACGGGTCGCTAACATCCGGGGAAACGCGTTCGCTGGAGCGGCAAGAGTCGGACGTGAACAAAGAAGAGCATCAGATGCGCGCGCTGGACAATGGCAAATTGACGAAGGGCGATCGCGCGGTACTGAATCAGCAGCAGAAGCAAGTGTCGAAACAGATTTACCAGGATAAGCACAACGCCGCCGCTCAGAACTATAAGGGTGAAGTGGGAGCGCGGCAGCAAAATCAACAGGAGCGCATTGGGCAGGGAATCAAGAGTGGCCAGTTGACGGCCCGCGAATCGGCGCACCTGGAGAATCAGCAGACGCACCTGAATAAGGAAGTAAATACGATGCGTGCGGCGAACGGAGGAAAACTCACGCCGGGCGAGCGCAACCTGGTGAATCATCAGGAAAACAAAACTTCCAAGGCGATTTACAACAAGAAGCACAACGGACGCGTTCGGTAAGCACAAGTCAGATCTAGCGAATTCACAAGTGTGAAGTCAAAGCCTCTGCGCCCGCAGGGGCTTTTGTTTAGTCGATCAGTTCCTCAGTTCTCTCACTCAGTCAGCAGCCAAATCCTTAGCAGCCCCGGCCAACCCTCTGAATAGAAGGCACTTGCAGGCAGTCCGTTCCGGTTCGGACTGGGTACGCCAGGAATCGTCACTTCTTATTAAGTTTTTACTTGACGCATCGCAGATCGCAATATAACAATTGCAATCTGCAATATGAAGCTAGGCGAAAAAATACGCTACCTCCGAGAGGTCGAAGGCGCCCTTCGAGGCCTGGGCCGCGACATGACGCAACAGGAAGTAAAACAGGCGGTGAAGAAGGAGATCGGAAAACCGATCAGCCAGTCGTACCTGTCACAGATCGAAAGTGGCGCGCGCCCGCATCTGACGAATTCCACGCGCATGCTGCTGGCACGATTCTTCAACGTTCATCCGGGATACCTGGTGGACGATCCCGATGGATATCACACGGAGTTGCAGTCTCCGCTGCGCGTGGCGGAAGACAAGCTGGACTTGTGGCTGGTGAGCGGTGCCGAGCGTTTCCGTCGCGATCCGCAACTGCGCCATGCCTTGCTGGAGATATCGCGACACGATGATTCGAGAAAATGTCTGATCCTGCTGGGCGCGATCCTGGATACGCCACAACTCGCGGATCGGCTATTGCAGGTATTGAGGCCGGAGACGGAAGGGATGGAGGGCGCGCCCTCGAATGGGAGGTCACGATGAGCTGGGCTGATGTCTATCTGACGTGTTTCGTGATCGGGTTTGCACTGAGCTTTGTTTCGTTTCTGTTGGGCAGTTTTCATCTGCATCTGCCGCACATGCACTTTCATGGCGGCGCGCATGTTCATTTCGACCTGACACATGGAACGCCGACGGCAGTGCATCCCGCGCCCGGCCATGCGCAAGGTGCCAGCGAGCAGTTGTCGCTCTTTAATTTCGGCACAGTCGCGGCATTCCTGGCATGGTTCGGCGGAACGGGCTATCTGCTGACGCGCTACTCGGGCCTGTGGATCGGATTTGTGTTGATGATCTCCGCCGTCGTGGGATTCATTGGCGCTTCGATCATCTTCTTTTTCGTGGCGAAGGTGTTGATGAAATACGACAGCCATCTCGATCCTGCGGATTACGACATGGTGGGCGTACTTGGCACGGTGTTGGTCCCCATCCGCGAAGGTGGAACGGGCGAGATCGTCTTCTCCCAGGAAGGAGCGCGCCGCTGTGCGGGAGCGCGCAGTGATGGTGTGGGCGCAATTCCCAAAGGGACGGAGGTCGTCGTGACGCGTTATGAGCGAGGGATCGCGTACGTGCAACGCTGGGATGAATTGACGGGATCCGCGCAAGAGTCAGAGGAGCAGAAAGGAAGAAAGCAATGACGCGCTCGAGTTGGCGAAATTTGAGCCTGCTGCCTTGGCTGATTTTGCCGCTGATGCTTCTCCGCTATTGGCAACTACAGGATTTGTTGCCGGGGCGCATTGCCGTGCACTTCAACGCCAGCAACATGCCGAATGGCTGGTCTGAAACTGGCAGTTTCGCGTTCGGATTCCTGGGAATGACGGTCGGAATGCTGGCGCTGTTCACCGTGCTGAGCTTTCTGCCGAAGCGGCCAAAGAGTTTTGCCTGGGTACTGATGCTGGTCGAGTACGGCGTTTCGGCGGTCATGTGCCTGGCGTTTATTGGGATCCTCGAGTTCAATGCTCTGAATCGCGCGGACGTACTGCGGATCGCAGGACGGATAGCGATGTTCACGCCGGTGGCCGCGATCGTAGCAGTGGTGATTGCTGTGGTAAGGGGTGGGCGTGAAGAGATCGATGCACATTCCGCTGCGGTGGTGAGTGGCGCGCCAACCGGTCCGGTGGTCTCGCCTTCGCAAGGACGCCTGGTGGCCGAAGAATCGCAACGCGCGCCATTGGCTGCGGTACTGTTCGCGGTTCTGGCCGGATTGTTTCTGGTGATTGCGTTCAAGCTGCCGCCGTCGCCGATCTGGCTGAGGTTTTTGCTCTATGCGGTTACGGCGCTAATGCTGTGGGTGATTACGCAGGCGTGGGGCGGGTTCCGTTATCGAATCACCAGCACGGGCGTGGAAGTGCGGACGGGTGGTATTCGCGTGTGCTCGATTCCGAAGGCGAATATTCAGGAGTACCGCGTCGCGCAGATCGATCCGCTCGGTGATTTTGGCGGCTGGGGAATTCGCATGCTTCCCGGGAAACGGGCATTCATATGGCATGGGCATGAAGCGGTAAGGATTCGCACACCACAGCGCACCGTATACCTGGGGCACGATCAGCCGGAGCGGCTGGTGAAGGATTTGGACGTAATGATGAAGTCGGTTTGATTTGCAATTTTGAAATTCGCTTGGAGGCGTTATGGGTATCCCGAATGACATTCTGATCATTGTTGGACTGGTATTGCTCTCGGTGTTCTTCCTGATGGCGGTTTTCGCCCGGCTTTATCGCAAGGCCGGGCCGCATGAAGCGCTCATCGTTTATGGCTATCGCAAAACACGAATCGTAAAGGGAAGCGGCACCGTGATCTTCCCCATGGTCGAAAGCGCGCGGCTGCTTTCATTGGAGCTGATGTCGTTCGACGTCGCACCGCAACAGGATCTCTACACCAAACAAGGCGTCGCGGTGACCGTGGAGGCCGTTGCACAGATCAAGGTGAAGTCCGATCCGGAATCGATCGTGACTGCTGCCGAGCAGTTCCTGACGAAGACGGATCAGGAGCGCGAAGGGCTGATCCGCTTGGTGATGGAAGGTCACCTGCGCGGCATTATCGGTCAGCTCACGGTAGAAGAGATCGTGAAGCAGCCGGAGATGGTGAGCGATCGCATGCGCGGAACCTGCGCTGACGATATGAGCAAGATGGGGCTCGAGGTGATCTCGTTCACCATCAAGGAAGTGCGCGACAAGAACGAGTACATCACCAACATGGGACGTCCGGATATCGCGCGGATCAAGCGCGATGCCGATGTAGCCGCCGCGGAAGCTGAGCGCGACACGGCGATTAAGCGTGCGCTAGCGCAGCGGGAGTCGGCGGTCGCGAAAGCGCAGGCCGATCAGGAACGCGTGCTCGCGGAGACAGTTTCGCTGGCGAAGCAGGCCGAGGCACAGCGCGATCTAGACGTGAAAAAGGCCCAGGCTCTGGAAATCAGCAAGCGCCAGCAAGCGCAAGCTGACAAGGCTTACGAGATCCAGACCAACGTGATGCAGCAGCAGGTCGTAGCCGAGCAGGTGAAAATCCAGCAGATAGAAAAGCTGGAGCAGGTGAAGGTGCAGGACGCGGAAATCGCGCGTCGAGAAAAAGAGCTGATCGCTACGGTGCTGAAGGGCGCCGAGATCGAACGCCAGCGGATCCAGACGCTCGCGGAAGCAGAGAAGTCACGGCTGATGGCGGAAGCGGAAGGTAAGGCGTCGGCGATCAAGCAGCAGGGTGAGGCCGAAGCCGAAATCATCTTCAAGAAGGGCGATGCCGAGGCGAGGGCGATGAACGTGAAAGCCGAAGCCTACCAGGAATACAACCAGGCGGCTGTGGTCGACAAACTGATCACCAGCTTGCCGGAGGTGGTGAAGGCACTGGCGAGTCCGCTGAACAACGTCGACAAGATCACTATCGTCTCGACGGGCAACGGCGATTCTGCCGGGATGAGCAAAATCACCGGGGACATTGCGAAGATGGCAGCGCAGGTTCCAGCGTTATTCGAGACGCTATCGGGGATGCAGATGTCGGAGCTGTTTGGCCGCATCCGCAACATCGGAGATAAATCGCCCACACCCACCATCGACGGCAACGGCGGTGGCGAGACGAAGGCGAAGGGAGCAGGGGCATAGGTCGTAAAAGGGGGCTCCGCTGCGGCGGAGCCCAGTCGTACTCGAGAGGAAAGGACGAATCATGAAGCGGCTTATTTCTATTGCGATGTTTACCTTGTTGCTGTGCGCAGTTGGATTTGCGCAGGACGAAGCGGCGAAGAAGAAAGAGGCGCAGGCATCGGCAGAATCGTGGCTGGCGCTAGTGGATGCGGGGAACTACGGGCAGAGTTGGGAACAAGCGGCATCATTCTTTAAAGGAAAGGTCTCGAAGGCGGACTGGGAAAAGATGGTGGGTTCAGTTCGCAGCCAGGTCGGAAAGTCTGAGAACCGCACGCTGTCGTCGGCCCAGTACATGACCACTCTTCCCGGCGCGCCGGATGGGCAGTATGTGGTGATTCAGTACAAGAGCGCATTTACGAACCAGCCGACAACTATCGAGACGATTGTTCCCATGCTCGACACAGACGGTAAATGGCGCGTATCGGGCTACTTCATTAAACCCGCGGCGCAATAGCAGTGAACCAACCGCGAGAGAGTAAGCGGTAAGGAAAGGCCTTATTCCCGGAGTGGTGCGGTCCCGCGACTCGCACCGCTCAGGAGTTTGCAATCTGTAGGAAGTAATCGAGTAGAAGGAGTGGATTATGGCGCTGCTGGAAAGAGTCTCTACGTTAATTCGTGCGAATCTGAACGACCTGGTCGATAAGGCCGAAGATCCGGAAAAGATGATCAAGCAGGTGATTCTGGATATGCAGAATCAACTCATCCAGGTGAAGACGCAGGTTGCGATCGCGCTCGCGGATCAGCACCTGCTGGAGAAAAAGCTTAACGAAACCAGTGATCTGGAAAAAGATTGGATTCGCCGTGCTGAGTTGGCGGTCGATAAGAAACAGGACGATCTGGCGAAGGCGGCCATTGAGCGCTCCCTCAGCTACCGGCAGTTGACGGAGAACTACGGCCAGCAAGTGGCTGATCAGAAGATTGAGGTCGAGAACCTGAAGTCGGCGTTGCAGAAGCTGGAGCAGAAGCTCTCGGAAGCGAATGCGAAGGCCGATCTGCTGGTTGCACAGCACCGGCGCTCGCGCGTGCTCGGTAAAGCCCGTGATGCGCAGATCGCGGCGACCAACAGCGCCAATTCAGGGACATTCGATCGCATGAAACGCAAAGTGTCGCACGAAGAAGCCGTTGCGCAGGCAAAGGGTGAGATTGCCGGCGAAGACTCGCTTAGCGACAAGCTGGTTGCACTTGAAAAAGAGGACAAGATCAATCAGTTGCTCGTCGAGATGAAAGAGCGCAAGAAGGTGACGGCGTAATAACGATGCTCGTGGCGGCGGATTAGCGAAGTCGCACCGCTCTCTCGCGGGCGAGCCCAGCTCTCAGCATTCAGCACTCAGTCGCCTGGATTGAATGCCGAATGCTGAGTACTGACTGCTCAAAGGTGCCAGAATGCGATTGTCTCATCGACTGCATTTATAATCGCGCTTCACAGTTTTACCGATTCCCTCATGAAGCGTGTACTGACGGCAGTCGTTCTCATTCCCTTCGTTCTTCTGGCGGTGCTGCGTGCGCCTGCACCGCTGTTTTCTTTTCTAGTGGCTGTCGTGGCGCTGCTCACGGCTAGCGAATTTCTACAGCTCACCACGCACTACCAGATGCAGCCATTCCCGCGAACAACTTACGTGCTGATCATCCTGTTATTTGTCGGTGTAGCAGTGCAAGCGGGACAAAAGCCGCTCGTCTCTACTGCCGGCATGATGTACGCCGTGGGCTTCGCCGCGGTGATCGGAGCATTCATCCTGCTGGTGGTTGGGATGCGCAACAGCGATTTGCGCACGGCATTTCCCGGAGCGGCAGCGTCGGTGTTCGCCATAGCTTATGTGGCTCTTCCATTTGCGCTGCTCGCGCAACTTCGGCAACAGTGGGCGGGTGCGATTCTCATCTTTTATCTTCTGATTGTCGTCTGGGTCGGCGACACGGCTGCTTACTACGCGGGTCGTCTCTTCGGCCGCCATAAGCTCGCGCCGCGCATCAGTCCGGGAAAGACGTGGGAAGGCACCATCGCTTCGTTCGTGGTTAGCGTCGGCGTGGGCACATGGTTTTTCTGGAACGCGAAGGCCGTCAGCTTTGCTTTGTTCCGCGCGCACCTGATCGATCAAGGCCAGGGATTCTTTGCCCCGCAACCTCCCGACCTGCTCACGCTGCTCATCTTAAGCGGTCTAATTAACATTGCGGCCCAGTTAGGAGATCTGGTCGAGTCGCTAATCAAGCGCGGCGCCGGTGTCAAGGATTCGGGTGCGCTCTTGCCCGGACATGGGGGCATGCTCGACCGTGTAGACGCGCTGCTCTTTGCAGCTCCGGTGCTGTGGTACTATTCGGCTTTGCGTGTCCTCAGCTCTTAGTGGCTGATTCGCTGGCATTTACTGAATGAAACGCGTTGCCATCCTGGGCTCCACGGGATCCATCGGGCGTAGTACGCTGAGTATCGTCGAATCCTATCCCGACCGCTTTGCTGTTACTTCTCTTGCGGCCGGTTCCAATCTTCAACTGGTGTTCGAGCAGACTCTACGCTGGCATCCGAAACTGGTTTCGGTTGCGCGTGAGAGCGATGCGGAGAAATTGCGCACGCTGCTCCGCGAAGCGGATCATGCCGGCACGGAAGTTCTCTGCGGTGCGGAAGGCACAGTGCGCGTCGCCACTCATCCCGATGTCGATTTTGTCGTGAGCGCGATTGTCGGCGTGGCCGGTTTGGAAGCGACCTACGAAGCCGTGAAAGCCGGCAAGGAAGTTGGCCTCGCGAACAAGGAATCGCTAGTCGTCGCCGGAGAGCTCGTTACTGCGGAAGCGAAGCGTCAGGGCAAACCGCTGCTCCCGATCGACAGCGAGCACAACGCGGTGCATCAATGCATGCGCGGCGGGAAGTTGCACGAAGTGGATCGTGTCTGGCTGACCGCGTCTGGCGGACCCTTTCTGCATACGCCGGCTCGCGACTTCGACGCCATCACGGTGGAGCAGGCGCTGAATCATCCCACATGGAAAATGGGCCGACGCATTACAATAGATTCAGCAACCCTGATGAACAAAGGATTTGAGGTGATTGAGGCGTGCCGCTTGTTTGGCCTGCCTCCTCGCCAGGTGGACGTAGTCGTGCATCCGCAGTCGACGATCCATTCCATGGTGGAATTCCGCGACGGCAGCATCCTGGCGCAACTGTCAGTCACCGATATGCGCCTTCCGATCCTTTATGCGCTCACGTATCCGGAGCGGGTGGAGAGCGATCTGCGTTTTAACATTCGCGATCTCAAACAACTCGATTTTTGTCCTCCGGACTTGAATAAGTTTCCTTGCTTACGACTGGCATATGAAGCAGCCGAGGCGGGCGGCTCTAAGACGATTGCCTTAAATGCGGCCGATGAAATCGCTGTGGCAGCCTTTCTGGAAGGCAAAATCCCGTTTAATGGGATTGCAGCGGTGATTGAAGCCACACTCCGTGAAACGGAGGCATCGCATCCTGAATCTATATGGAAAGTATTGGAATTGGACGCTGAAGCTCGAGACGTAGCGCGCAACATGGTTGGTCACCTTGGTGGCGCAGTCCAGCAACCCGCCAAGGTCCACTGAGGTTTTTGATTTTCATGCAAGATTTCTTAATCAATGTTGCGGCCGTAGCTCTGGTACTGGGAGTCATGATCCTGGTGCACGAGTTCGGCCACTATGCCGCCGCCAAGCTGTTTGGTGTTCGCGTAGAAGTTTTTTCCATCGGATTCGGCAAAAGGCTGCTCGGCTTCAAGAAAGGCGACACCGACTATCGCGTCAGCGCAATTCCGCTCGGTGGTTACGTCAAAATGTCGGGCGAGAATTTCTCGGAAGAACGCAACGGCGCGCCATACGAGTTCATGTCGCATCCGCGCTGGCAACGGCTGGTGATCGCATTCGCCGGCCCGTTCATGAACATCGTGCTGGCCATTGGTCTGCTTACCGGCGTCTTCATGGTTCGGTATGAGCATCCGGTCATTCTCGACGAACCTGCTGTGATTGGCTGGGTTTCGAAGGGCTCTCCCGCGGCTAAGGCTGATCTGCAACCCGGCGATCGAATTGTTCGCATCGACGGCGTACAGAACCCCACATGGGAAGATGTGACCCTTCGGGCGGAAGTGAACGGGAAACAGCCTCTGCAGCTGCTTATCGATCGAAACGGGCAAGACCTCACGAGAACTGTTCTTCCCGAGATGCAGAACGGAGCTCAGAGCCCGACGATCGGGTGGGCTCCTAACCGGCCAAGCATCATTACTGGATTGGATCCCTCAGTTCCGATTGCAGCGAATGCGGGAGTAAAGGTCGGCGATCTGGTTACAAATGTCGGCGGACAACCGACGCCTACTTGGGCAGCCATGGTGGAAGCCTTACAGGACAATAAGAATAAGCCAGTAACGCTGGATGTTCTGCGTGGGACTGAAAAGCTAACTTTCGCCGTGACACCTGAGTTGACGAAACTGTCGAACGGGCAGGATTGGTACCGAATTGGTATCGCTTCCGAGCCCACGCGAATCGACAGGCTGCCTTTCGCTCAGGCGCTTTCGAAGTCCATTGAGCAGAACAAAAAGTTTTCTTTGTTGATCCTGGAACTCGTGGAGAAAATGCTCCAGCGGAAAGTTTCAGTAACGCAGATGTCGGGGCCGATCGGAATTGCGCAGGCTTCCGGAGATGCCGCGCGGCAGCAAGGGTGGACGCCTTTGCTTTCCTTGATGTCGGCTATCAGCCTGAACCTGGCAATCTTCAATCTCTTCCCGATTCCGATTCTCGATGGCGGCATGATCCTGATGCTGCTGGTGGAGTCAGTGCGACGGCGAGATATCAGCTTGGCAGTGAAAGAACGGATTTACCAGGTCGCCTACGTTCTGCTCATCCTGTTCGCGGTGATGGTGATCTATAACGATCTGACCAAAGTGATCCCAGGATTGCAGCGGTTGCCGTAACGCAAATCCACCACAGAGACACAGAAGCACAGAGAATTTAAGGATTAAGATTTCAGATTGAAGCTGCGTTGCAACGCGTCGCCATACGAAATCTTCAATCTTCAATTCTCTGTGTCTCCGTGTCTCTTGTGGTGAAGAGTCAACCGATTCTCGCGCACACCGCTTTTGTTTCGGTGTACATCTCCAGGACATCGTGTCCCATCTCGCGACCCCAACCAGATTGCTTGTAGCCGCCAAAGGGAAGCGCCGCGTCGAAGACGTTATAGCAGTTGATCCACACGGTTCCCGCGCGTAACTCGGCCGCTGTCGCATGGGCTTTGTTGACATCGCGAGTCCATACGGCTGCCGCCAAGCCATAGATGTTGTCGTTGGCGCGGCGAACCAGGTCGTCCGTCTTTTCGAACGGGATGGCAGCGACCACCGGACCGAAAATTTCCTCGCTCACTACCCTCATGTTCTCGTGCGTGTTCACGAGAACCGTTGGCTCGACGAAGTAACCCTCCGATCCATGACGCTTGCCGCCGACCTTCGCCTCGGCGCCTTCCTTCGCGCCTGATTCCAGGTAGCTGCAAACGCGATTGAGTTGCTCGTCAGAGACGAGCGGCCCCATCTGTGTTTCCGGATCGAGTCCCGGGCCAAGTTTGATTTTCGACGCGTGCTCCGACACACCCGCGACGACTTCGTCGTAAATGTCCTTTTCGACATAGAGACGCGAACCGGCGCAGCAGCACTGTCCGTGATTGAAGAAGATCGCGCTGGCAGCTCCGGGGATCGCTGTTCGCAGATCCGCATCTTTGAAAACAACGTTCGGCGACTTGCCGCCGAGTTCAAGAGAAACCTTTTTCAGATTTCCCGCGGCCGCCTGCACGATCAGCTTGCCGACTTCGGTAGAGCCAGTGAAGGCGATCTTGTCTACGTCCGGATGCGCCGCGAGCGCAGCTCCGGCGGTCTCGCCGTATCCGGGAACGATGTTCACCACGCCTTCGGGGAATCCCGCTTCCTGCATCAACTCGCCCAGGCGCAGAGCAGAGAGCGGTGTCTGCTCAGCTGGCTTGAGCACAACTGTGCAGCCCGAAGCCAGTGCGGGACCCAGCTTCCAGGCGGCCATCAGCAGCGGGAAGTTCCAGGGAATGATCTGCCCTACGACGCCGATCGGCTCTCGCAGCGTATAGGCAAAATAACGTCCGCCTTTCGGCGAGATCGGGATTGTGTTGCCTTCAATCTTCGTTGCCCATCCGGCCATGTAGCGGAACAGGTCGACGGCGAGAGGCACGTCAGCTACACGTGCTACCGTCAGCGGCTTGCCATTGTCGAGGCTTTCCAACTGTGCGAACTCTTCCAGGCTCTGCTCGAGCAGATCGCCAAGTTTCCATATGAGGCGGCCACGCTCGGAGGCGGTCATCCTTCGCCACGGGCCCTGATCGAACGCACGGCGCGCAGCGCTAACCGCCAGGTTGATGTCTTCAGCCGCACCTTCGGCAACTTGCGCCAGCACCTTACCAGTGGCGGGATCGTAGGTAGGGAACGTCTTGCCTGAAATAGAGTCGACCCACTGGCCATTGATCATCATCTTTCTTGGTTTGGAGATGAACTCAGAAACGCGCGGTTGGATTTGAACGGGGGATATAACACTCATGCGGCATTCTCCTTCTGGACAGCCGGCACGCGAGGGCACGCTGTCCCGCTAATTGCGAACGATTACCTTTGTATCGCTTCTGGAGTGATCGATTGATGGGCTACGCCCGGCATCGAGATGCCGCGCCGGCCCTCCTGACGTTCCATCCTCGGCACGTCAAGCGGCGAGAACTTTATCACAGTCGGACGGGGCGGTACATTAGGCAGGGAACGTCGCCGTCAGAGAAATTCTGATGACGGGCTGTTGCTTTTCAAGCGCTGTCAAAAGCCGGGTTTCGCTATTTCAGATACTTCAGCCCGTATTCGCGCTCTGGACCAGCAGTTCGGTCCTGCCAAACGATTTGTGCTGGAACGAAGATGTTGGCTGCGTCCTTGGTGAAGGGAACTGCTACCTGGACGCAATTCCCCGCGGCGTACAGCCGCTGAGTCTTGAAGCGGAGACCGCCGCGCGAAACGTCCACGATGGGAACCACCTCTTCGGTTCCGGGCTTTCGAATGCATGCTGTGAGTTTCAGTTTCGCGCGAAGAGCTTTGCGACGGTTCTCTGTTGGCTTCGCAGAAACGTTTGCACGGGTTCGTCCGGTCTCGTATTCAGTTCGGACCCATTCCGTTCGTTTGCCACAGGTGTTGCAATCGCGCACGAGACGTCCCTCGTCATCCAGAAGTTCGAGTTGCTTGTCACTGAGACCGATCACTTCACGGGTCGTGCAATGCACGCACTCCAGCAGAACGCGGAAGAGTGCCAGCTTCAGAGGCGTTGCCGGAAAGTGAATGCCCCAGAAGTCGAAGCCGCCTTCCACGAAGCTCACTCCGTAAAGTGTGCCCTCGTGGGTTCTCTTTACCTCTCCAATCACACGTGCCACGGTGTCTCGACCTTGCGGACGCCGCAAAAACAACTCCTGTTGCGGTGCGAGCGTGCGCTTGAGAACCAGGCAGCCGCCGTGCTCGCTGATGGATTCGGTCCGCGCGAGTTCGCTAAAGGTACGGCCATTGATTTCACGCCCCGACACCTCGACTGGTATGTGGATGGCGATGCGCGCACTGCGTCGATGACTTTGTGGCGACAGCATAACTCTCACCTGACCTCGTTGTGGACGAGTTCGGCACTCGCCTTTCGGGAATTGAAGCCGTGGAATGCGAGCCACCCTGTCGTGCTCAGCATTCCAATCCAACCAAGACCGCGAATTACCTCGGCGATACGCGTGTCGTACTGCAATACTTCCAACCGGGAGAAGATGGTGTTCCAATCATGCTCAGGCTCATCGCCGCCGCCCGCGGAAACCAGCGGAAGCTGCATGGCGCGAGCATCGGCCATGTAGGTCGCGGTATAAAGAAAGTTCTCGAAGAAGAAGAAGAGACAGAACGCGAATGCTACCGGCTTGCGTTGCACAAAGAAGTACACTGCCAGGAGCAAAGGAACGAGCCACTGCAGTATTGTTCCGCCCCAGATGCCGATCCATGGCCCGAGCCATCCGAATAGAAGATGGCCGCCCTCGTGAATCACAAGATTGACGTTATCGATGAGCAGGAATCCGCTTTTTTCGAGCGCCGCGTAGACCAGGAACATTCCGTAAAAGGCGAGCCACGCCCCCGTGGTGGTCCTGCCCGTAGGCTCCCAATCCTCTTTAAGCCAAGGGAAATTCACCCGATTAGGGTACTGTCATTCCGCGCCGCGGCCCATGGTACCGAGGTAATCGAAGAAAGTGACTTTAGAAACGAATCGGAGGCGCCCCGGCGTTGTGCGCCGACTCCCATTGCTGGGCCTTTTGCCGAGCCTTTTGCAGCTGTTCCGAGGACATGCGCGATTCGAATTCCTGGACGAATCGCTTATCTTTCGCTTCTTTCTGGGCGGCCAGGGAAATCCAGACGTAAGCAGAGATGACATCTTCCGGCATACAGTGTCCGTGGACGTATAGGCTGGCCAGGTTCTCCTGGGCGTTCACGTCGCCCTGATCCGCAGAGAGAGCAAACCACTTCAACGCCTCGTGATGATCCTGGGGCACGCCCTCACCCTTCATGTAGAGCAAGCCCAGGTTGTTCTGTGCCTGTGCCACTCCCTGTTCTGCTGCCGCGCGAAACCACCGCGCTGCGGCCGCTTCGTCTTTCGGCAAACCAAGACCGCGGTCATAGATCATTCCAAGATTGTTCTGCGCCCGCGCGTCTCCGGATCGTGCCGCCACCTCGAACCATTTCGCCGATTCAACGTAGTCCTGTTTCACCCCGGCGCCGGTAAAGAAAATGTTTCCCAGGTTGACCTGTGCGAGACGATCGCCGTTCTGGGCCGCCCTTCGCATCCACAGCACCGCCTGCTGCATATCGACCCGCATGCCGAGTCCGTGCGTGAACATGTAGGCCAGGTTGTTCTGGGCCGGAGCGTAGTTGTGAACCGCAGCTTTATGGAAGAGCTGGTATGCCTCTTCGTAATCCTGTTGCACTCGCGTTTGAGTGAGATAGGCCAGGCCCAGAATGTTCTGCGCCTGCGGATCACGTTTCGCCAGTTTTCGCAGCGCTTCGAAATCCTGCGGGGTGTACTTCTTCAGTGAAGCAATGATGCTTTCCGGTGTCTCGCCTGTCAGCGGCAAACAAGCTAGCGTCAAGATCAACGCCATTAAGAGGGTGAAACGGTGCCTGCCCATAACCACTCCTCGGGGGAAACTTGGTATTGCAGGACTTGCTATGGCTTTCGCCTCGATTGCTGCGCATCATATGAGAGCTCCTGCTTTCGTTCAAGTGCAAAGATGAGCTCTGGATGGGCAATTTTAAGGGGTGAGTCGATTGGTTCAATGGGGATATACGAGCGCCAGAATCGGCTGAATTCACATGCTAAACTGAGTACATACCTGAGGCCGTCTTAAGGCTACTCACAAGATATGGCAGAGATCCGTCGTAGAAATTCTGTTCCTTGCACGATCGGCAAAGTGCGCGTGGGCAGCGATGCACCGGTCGTGGTGCAATCGATGACGAACACCGATACCGCCGACGTGCTCGGAACCGTGAAGCAGATCGAGGCGCTTGCTCGAGCAGGATCGGAACTGGTTCGCGTTACGGTCAACAACGACGACGCCGCCAAGGCCGTACCGCAGATCGTAGATCTGCTGCTGCGTCGCGGGATCGATGTTCCGGTAATCGGCGATTTCCACTACAACGGACATCTGTTGCTGAAGAAATATCCTGATTGCGCTCGCGCGCTGGCAAAGTACCGGATCAATCCCGGGAACGTCAGCGTAGGCCGCAAGGACGACGACAACTTCCGCATTATGGTCGAAGTTGCCGTCGAAAACCAAAAGCCGGTTCGTATCGGCGTGAACTGGGGATCGCTCGACCAACAACTGCTCACCCGCATGATGGACGAGAACTCGCGTGCCGCCGAGCCAAAAGCCGCGCGCGACGTAACCATGGAAGCCATGGTAGTGAGCGCCCTGAATTCCGCGAAACTGGCGGAAAAATACGGGCTGCGTCGTGACCAGATTATCCTCAGCGCGAAAGTGAGCGGTGTGCAGGACCTCGTCGACGTGTACCGCAATCTCGCGTCGCGCTGCGATTACCCTCTTCACCTTGGTCTTACCGAGGCTGGCATGGGAGCGAAGGGAATCGTCGCATCGTCAGCCGGTTTGAGCATCCTTCTACAGGAAGGCATCGGCGACACGATTCGCGTTTCACTAACGCCTGCGCCCAACGGCGACCGCACCGAAGAGGTGATCGTCGCCCAACAGATCCTGCAGTCGATGGGCATCCGCAGCTTCACACCGCAAGTGACTGCCTGCCCTGGTTGCGGACGCACCACCAGCACCTTCTTTCAGGAAATGGCAGAGCAGATCCAGAGCTACCTGCGCGAGCAAATGCCCGTCTGGAAGCAACGCTACTCCGGCGTAGAAGAGATGAAAGTCGCGGTCATGGGATGCGTGGTAAATGGACCGGGCGAATCGAAGCACGCCAATCTCGGCATCTCGCTGCCCGGAACATTTGAGGAACCGAAAGCTCCTGTCTTCGTCGATGGCCGCCTGATGACAACCCTTCGTGGCGATCGTATCGTTGCTGAGTTCATCGATATTCTCGACAACTACGTCGACTCGCACTACGCGGCGAAAACAGAAGCTGTCGCGCAGTAACGCACATTAAGCGGACGGTGCATTTCCCGTTCGTCCGGCCTGCAGCGCGAGCACCTGCAGTTGCAATTGCTTGATTTCCTTTTGAAGTTCAATCTGCGCAGCGTGAATGCGGTGTTTCAGCAGCTCGACCCCGCCCCAAAGAAAAAAGATGCACGCCAGGAACGGCGCTCTCGGCAACTGCGAACTGCTATTCCCAAACCAAAGGTAAGCCGTGGCACTGGCTGCGCAGAAGATCCAGAACAGCATCGTCAATACCTGCTCGACGCGCATCCGTTTTCGATCGGTTTCGATGGCCGCCGCAACCTGGTCACGATATTGAGAGTAATTTTCTGGCTGCGGCAATTGTGACAGAAGCCCCTGCCGAATCTTATTCATGTTTCGCATAGATTCCTCCTGAAATAACTTCGCGCATCGCTTTTTTGGCGTAATGAAGACGAGACTTCACGGTTCCTTCCGGCACCCCGATCACTACGGCGATTTCGGAAATCGAGAACTCTTCCAGAAAATACAGAACCAGCACTTCGCGATGCCTGGGCTCGAGTTCGTCCAGTGCGCGATGAACCTCGGCCTCGTCGTCAGAGTCGAAGCTGGTGTCTTCCGCAACCTCGGGAAGTTCGATTCCGGTTATCTCCGAGCGTTCCCGGGCCGTGCTTTGGCGGATATGGTCGACAGCAATGCCGTGGACGATGCGGTATAGCCATGGTCGAACAGAACCAGGATCCTTCAGTTTTCGGATACCTCGCAGGGCGCGAATCCAAGTTTCCTGAAGAATATCGAGAGCTCTGTCCTTGCTTCCGCTGATCTTGGTGGCGTAGTAGAGCAACGGCAATTCCATAACAGACACTAGATCGGAGAAGGCATCCGGTTCATTGGTTTGGCACCGGAGCGCCAACCATTCATCCCGAACTCGCGTCTCGTCGTTCATTCGTCTAAATGTCGTAGTCGGAGATGGAAAGGTTCAGCCGAACCAAAAATTGTCCCATTTGAAGTCTGTTTGCGGTGAAATTGTTCGCTTAAAGGCCTGATCAGCGCGTTGCTTCAGCCCTCGCCAGCACGACCGCTGTGGTTTTCGACATCGCTTCGTAGTAACGCACGAACCGCTGCGGTTCCATCGCCTGATAGGACGCAAGGTTGTGCGCCCAGCGAAATCCGATTGGTTGGTACCACAGTTCAGCCTCCACGTGAAACGGCCCCTGCGCGTCGCCGATGGGAACCGAATAGCGCACCACGTCCCCCGCGTCGGTGAAGTCTGGATCATTGGCAGCATCACCCACCACGGCGACATCTTTGTCGGCTGTTTGTTTATCGAATCCCGCAGGCAACAATCGGCTGTCCTTCAGATAACGAACTGTCGCTAGCAGTCCGGTGGTCACGTGCCCCTCCGAATCGCCCAGGATTGGCTCGTAGATCTGCACTTGCTGAGCGCTGGTAATCTCGCGATAGAACGGCTCGTAGCGCGAGGGATCGGCATCGTTGTCGTTGCCCTGGATGGAGCCGTCTGGATTCAGCGCTCCCGATTCGAATACAGTCCTGCCGTCACGATCGCGAATGGCGACATGCAGCCATGCGCGGCGCGAAGGATAGGCTGTTGGCAGCTTGTGACCGGTCAGGTTTTCGACGAACACCTCAACCCGTGCTTTCCCCGAAGTAAAGTCCACACTTCGAATGCTTACGTGCGCTGCCTGCGATTGCAGAAGCTCCATCGTTCTTTGCGATGCGGCAGTGAGTTCCGCCGGCATGGCCGCGGTATCAAGCTCGTCGCGGTAGAGATTCAGCATTCGCTCCATCAGGAAGTTGCCACCGACGAAAACATGCTGGTGTACCTCCGGCCGAGGCTGGCCCAAGACTGCGGCGATCGGCGCCTCGCCTTGTACCACTGGCATGTGGCAGGTCTGACAAGCGTATTTGCCGGGGTACTCGCTATGCCGCCATTCTAGAAAGGGCATCTGCTCGGGAAACGTTCCCATCTCTTTACCGTTCGCTCCCAGGGCTGTCGTGTACAGAGTGTGGCAACTGCCGCAGAGTTCCGATTCCCGAATGTGGGCAGCCTCAGTTGGTTGAAAGCCGCCGGTCGAAGTATCCATGATGCGAGTTCGTCCCGCGTCGACCTGATAAGGACCGTATTCGGGATGATCAGTTTTTGATTTAGGCGGAGCGACGACAAATCCTCCATTGAAGCTCTCCCGGGTTCCCAGTTTTTCCTTGCTGATCTGATGGCAGACGGAACAGGTGACTCCGTCCGCCGCCTGAGCGCCTTGCTTCTTGTCATCAATGAACGGCAGGTGCGAAAAGACCTCACCTTTCTCACCCTTCACCTTCGCTTCATAACGAGTGATCGGCATATGGCAGATTGAGCATTCATCTTCTATGGCTGGTTTGGACTCCGGATGGTCGAGCGTCTCGCGACGTACGCTCCCCTGCCAATACGGATCGCGTGAAGAATTCGCCATGATGCTGGCGCGCCAGTCGAAGCCAATCGAGACATCCTCGCCCGCGGCTGTGGTCAAACCATTGTGACAAGCGAGACAACGATCAGAGGTGCGGAACTCCGGCTGAAGCTCCGCGTGATTTGCGCCACCGCGTAGCAATGCCGGAGAGCAGAGCAGTAGCGCTACTACAGGTGAAAAATAGAGAGCTTGCTTGCGCATCACCAGCCCTCGTTCAGTCTACCGTCGGCCCAATCCCACAGCAGGTAGAAGAGAACCTGACGCTGTCGGCCAGCAGTGTTGTTCACCGGAAAACTAACGCCGATGTTGCCGCGGATATGCTGGCGGCGGCTGATCGTCACCTGCATCTCAGGCAGCACGTTCCAATTCGTTTTTGCGCCCGTAGTCAGCTCACGATCGGCGAGGAACTCCACCATCGGTGACCACAGCCTGCCCAGTCCACGATCTGCCGCAAAGCTCTGTCCGATGGCAGTGTTCCAGAACACATCTTGTGGAGCTTTCTTGGTGTCGAAGGGCAAATTGGCCCCGCCCTGGAACTGAATAAAGGTGTTAGTCGGGAAGAGTTGATCGAACATCGCGAATGTTCCAAACGTAGTCGTCCCGGTTCCCAGTCCTCGCGACTGATTACCCGTAGGTGCCACGAACTCTCCCTGCAAGCTGAGGATCGATCCCGTATGCAGGCTGGAGACCATCACTCGCTTCACGCCGAGCGCTATGTCGCCGATGCCTCCGTACCAGGTCTGTTCCGGATGTACGAAATTGATCGGCACATCGACTTCGATCTGATTCTTCATTCCGAAACGCTGCTCGTGAATTACATGATTTTCTACCCCCGGGGAACCTTGTATGTTCACGGCCGTTGAGATCACCTCTTCGTCCTCGGGATACGCCTTCTCCGTCGCGATGGCCCGCGGGAGATTCAGTTCGCCTCGCGGCCAGTGCGGATTCCTGCAGAACGTACGCAGATAGGCGACAACGTCATCGACCTGTCGAGAGTTGAGAGCTTCCGAAAACGACGGCATGATCTGCGAGAAGCCGCGATACGGCCCGCCATGAACAATGACGGCCTTGTACGTCGTATCTAACTCGGCGCTTGTCTGGTCGCAACGCGTGAAGTCCGGGAAGGTGCGTGGTTGCTGAAAGCCTGCAATTGAGTGGGGCGTCCCCCTGCCGTCGTTGCCGTGGCAGGCTGCGCAAGCTGATCGATAGGTTTCGCGTCCAGCCTCAGTGTTTGCATTGCGTACCGGTTGGAGTGTCTTCGCGGAATGATCCGCCGCGTTCGCAACCAGCAGGAACACCGGGACGAACAGCACGGCCGCGCAGACAACAAATGCGACGGGGCTTAGCCGGTGCGCGTACGGCAAATTGATTATGCTTCGCACAAAAACGACGCGCAAGAAAGCGCGTTAGTACCCAGGGAACTCGCATCGCAACGAAGTCATGAGGCACGTGCAAAGAATAATAGAGGCGAGCGAAAGAGGAGAGGTTGGAGAACGAAAATGACGAATTTGTAACGCGAACCTCGGCGCGCAGTTCCCCTTTTGGGGCAATCCGTTTTCTTTTGAGATTAGAAAATCAAGCTAGCGCGCGAGGCGAGTGTGTTGGTCTATCCAACGACACAGCCCCGGCGCTGAGGAAGAGAACTTCGAATACGCGGATTGTTGTGATTCGTTCAGTGTTGTCATGTTCGGGCCACTCTCCGCTACAGCTTCAACAGAGCTGCGGAAAGTGCGAGCCAAGCGCAGAAGCCGCTGACAATCAGTCCCGTTCGAACTGCCATGTTGTCGATAAACCAATTCCATTTTGCGTCCATAGGTGCCTCCTGTTTTCTTTTATGGTTCCTAGTTGATTGACGTGTTGGCTTCGCAATTGTTAGCTGCGATTTTCAACCGCGTCTGTTCTGTAATACGCAGTGCCACACAGAAAAGTTCGCATTTTTTCATGTTTGTTGGATGAATGGGGGCGCGAAACGGCGCACACCAAGGGACATGTCCCCGCAGATGACTACTGAAGGCCCTGTAATGTGGGATTAACATCCTGGGCAGGGATTGGCTGGTCTGGTTCGGTAAAGGGCTGCAAATCCGGATATTGCCGTATCAGCGACTCTGGTGCGCGCACCTTTCGTCGCATCAGCATCGACTTCAATTCCAGGGCATTCGCCGGGGCTTTGCCCTCGAAATGATTGTTCGCCGCTACATAGACTCTGTCGGCCTTCTTCGCAATCTTCTCGATTTTCGCCTGCCAGCCCTCCAGTTCGTAGGGCTTGTATAGATAATCGTATCGGTCGCTCGGCTTCTTCGGATCAAACCATTGATCGTAGCGGCGCCCGTGCAGGCGCACGTAGCCGATCGACGACGTAACATGCCCACTGGGACGAATCGCGCGTCCCAGCAGCGGTTGGTCGATATTGCAGAATGCCACGCCTTCCGAAGCGAAGTACTGCAGGATGTTGTCGTCGCTCCAACTACTGTGGCGGATCTCCACTGCAAGCGGATATTCCCTGAACATGTGAATCAATTTGTCGAGATGAGCGCGGTTCTCCTCGGTGTTCTTGAAGGAGATGGGAAATTGCATGAGCAGTGCGCCAAGCTTTCGTTCGGACGCTAGCGCGTCGTAGCCCTCTTTCGCCATTCGCTCGTCCTCGGGATTGAAACGAATCGTCGTCGCCGAAGTCGATTCCACCACCGCGATCGGCGAATGTGTGAAGGCCTTATTCAGCTTTGCCGTGAACTGAAACCTCGGATTCACGGCTCCGGCTTTTCGGCACCAGTCGCGTCCAACCTCCGGCTTGATATGTCCGTAGAACGATGTATTTATCTCGATCAGATCAAAGTAGCGTGCCAGGTATTCCACCGGATGCTGCGTCTTCTTCAGAGACTTGGGATAGACGATATTCTCCCAGTCCTTGTAGGCCCATCCGGCGACGCCGATGTAAATCTCGCCCATGCGACATTCAGTAGAAAATCATTGCGATCCAGAACATTCCGCCGGGAGCTCTCTCGTTCTGCACAAAACAACTGCCGACGGCGAAGCGCTTTAAAGTCGGTTGCGCCGCAATGCGCGTTACATCTGCCGGAAGTACCTCAGGCTGGGCGTTAGTGTAGGTCAGGGTATAGCGCACCCCGGGCATCCGCAGAAGAGGCTGACTATTCAGATCGCCGGTCTTCGCCATCGTACACACCGTGTCACGCAGTTGCGGAACGTCAACTTGGGCCAGCGGCGTCAGCTTCTGCTGCTGCCGCAACTCGATGAACGCCTGTGCTGCACGTGCCGTCGCCTGATCGAGGGAGAGCGCCGTCACCACGGTGGCGAAATCCTCGGTCGCCCAAAAGTTGTTACCTTGATGGACGATCCCGATTCCCACCGCGTTGTACCCAGGAGTAAGCAGATTGGCACGATGTGGCGGCGAATGCATGAAGGCGGAATGGATCAGGTCGGCACGATCGTTGAAACCGACATTCTCACCACTGCGGCTGAAATGTACTCCCGTCGCCTGAAGGCGCTCCTGCACGTTGGACTCATCAGGAAGTTGATGCGACAACGTGTGTCGCTGGGCCATGGCCAGCGAGTGCTGCCGAGCGGCCTCCACCAGCCCAGGATTGCTTTTCAGCGGAGTTGATCCAGCTTGCTCTCGCGCTTCGTTCAGTTGCTCCAGTACCAGTTGTTCAGCCGCTGAGTCAAATTCTTGCTGGGCCCGCATCGACAGCGGAGCGAGGATCAACCCGATCACGAAAATCCAACCCAACCCTCTGACCCAAGTCATGCCAATATGAACCCGCGGTTGCGG
Source organism: Terriglobia bacterium (assembly GCA_963826275.1). Lineage (GTDB taxonomy): Bacteria > Acidobacteriota > Terriglobia > Terriglobales > Acidobacteriaceae > JAJPJE01. Next base: position 262,278 of record CAWGWI010000019.1, read on the forward strand.
GTAAATGTTCTCCCTTACAGATTGTGCCTCTCCGCTATGTTACGATTCGCCCAAGTTCTTTCGGAGACCTATGCAACCGGTACTCATTTTATCCGCCGTGGTAGTCGGCGTGATTGCTGGCATTGCCATCGGCTATTTTCTGGGGCGCGATCGCACGCGCGGCGAGCAGCAGTCGCGGATTCTGAACACGGAAAGCCGCGCCAGTTCGGCGGAAGCGCTTGCCACGGCTGAACAAAACAATCGCAAGCAACTGGAAGCCACGCTCGGCGAAACCCGGCGCCGCTTGGAAGAAGCCCAAAGCTCCCGGATCACCGCGGAGACCGAACTGAAGGCCGAGCGCCAGCGATTGACCGAAGAACGGCAATTGCTGGAACAGGCCGGAAACAAGTTCAAAGACGCATTTGATGCCCTCGCCGCGCAAGCACTGAAGACCAACAACGAATCGTTCCTGGAGCTGGCGAAGAGCTCGCTCGAGCGCTATCAGTCGGAAGCGAATAAGGAATTGGAGTCGCGACAGAAGGCAGTCGAAACGCTAGTGCAGCCGATCCATGAATCGCTCAGCAAAGTGGATCAGCAGATCCAGCAGATGGAAAAGGCGCGCAGCGAAGCCTACGGCGGATTGAGCGAGCAGGTGAAGTCGCTCATCACTACCCAGGAAAAATTGCAGAGCGAGACGGGTAACTTGGTGAAGGCGCTCAGCGCGCCCAATGTTCGCGGACGCTGGGGAGAAATTCAACTGCGGCGCGTGGTTGAACTTGCAGGGATGGTGTCGTACTGCGACTTTCAGGAACAGGCGACCGTTTCCACTCAGGATGGCAAGCTGCGGCCTGATCTTGTCGTTCGCCTGCCGGGCGGCAAGAACATCGTGGTCGATTCGAAGGCTCCCTTGCAGGCCTACCTCGAATCTCTGGAAAGCACCGACGACGATCGTCGCCGTTCCGCGCTGATTGCGCACGCTCGCCAGATCCGCGAGCACATGAAGAACCTGAGCTCCAAGGCGTACACCGAGCAGTTTCAGCCGTCGCCCGAATTTGTGGTGATGTTTCTGCCCGGAGAAACCTTCTTTAGCGCAGCGCTTGAACAGGATCCTGGCCTGATCGAAGAAGGAGTGATGCAGCGAGTGATCCCTGCCTCGCCAACAACCCTAATCGCGCTTCTACGCGCCGTCGCTTATGGATGGAATCAGGAGAAACTTGCCGCGAATGCCCAAGCCATCAGCGACCTGGGCCGCGAACTGTACGACCGTTTGCGTACCGTGGCCACTCATCTCGATTCCGTCGGCAAGGGTTTGGATCGTGCGGTCGACTCCTACAATCGCGCCGTCGGTTCGCTCGAGTCGCGCGTGATGGTCTCAGCTCGCAAATTACGGGAACTCGGCGCAGCCACCGGAGATGAGATTGAAGAGCCGGTACCGGTCGATAAAGTGAGCCGCAATCTGCAACTGCCGGAATTCGACGAGCCGCTCTTCAACGAAACGTCGGCGGGGAAGAATTAGATAGATTTCAGTGTGAAATGCTACTTGGCGTGGCTGCCATTCCCGTGAAACGGCACAACTCCGCCAAAACGCCGTTCGCGCTTCTGGAAGTCCGCGATCGCCTCCAGCAGGTGCACACCGCGGAAGTCCGGCCACAGAATGTCGGTGACGTAGATCTCCGAATAGGCCACCTGCCAAAGAAGAAAATTGCTCAGCCGCATCTCGCCGCTGGTACGGATCACCAGGTCTGGATCCGGAAGGTGGCTCGTGTAGAGATGTTTCCCGATCAGCTCTTCATCAATCTTCAGATGATCGATGCCGCCATTGTTCCGCGCCGCATCGAGGATTGACTTGAAGGCATCGACCAGCTCCAGACGCGCGCCGTAGTTCAGCGCAAAGGTCAGCACCATCCCAGTGTTCTTCGCCGTTTGCTGGCGCGCCCAATCCATCCGCTCGGATACCTGCGGAGACATTTCGTGCTGGCGACCGATGTACTCCACGCGAATGTTGTTCCTCTGGAACGTGGGCATCTCGTGCTTCAGGTAGAAGCGCAGCAGGCGCATTAGAAAACTGACTTCCGTCTGCGGACGCTGCCAGTTTTCCGCCGAGAAGGCATACAGCGTCAGCGCTTTGATGCCGCTGTTCGAAGCCGCTTCCGCAACCGAGCGCACCGACTCCACGCCCACCTTGTGTCCGGCGATGCGCGGCAGAGTGGCGGCGTTTCGCCCAGCGGCCATTGCCGTCCATGATGATGGCGATATGTTTTGGGAGCCTTTCGGCATCCAGGCTGGAGAAGATTTTCGCTTCTTTCCGGTCCAGCCCGGCGGGAACTGTGGAGATCAAACTCTACCTCGTAAAGCTCTTGTTGCAGACTTCGAACGTAACACAGGGTATCTGGAGTTGCAAACCAGCTACTCGGCAATAGGCAATTGGTGATAGGTAACAGGTAATCGAAAACCGTTGCAAGGGTAGTTGGGGAAGGCAGTTCAATTACCTATTACGAATTACAAATTAGCTATGAAAAAGAGCCGGGGCTATAAACCCCGGCTGTTCTGAGGAGAGGTGTTAGCTTGTGCGGCGGGGCCGTGTGGCTAGGTCACGGACCTGCGTCAGCAGACTTGACCACTGCATGCCGTTCAGCTTGCCGACGAACGGAATCAGTTCGTTGATGAACTCATCGGCCATCAGTTCGCGGACCTCACGTTCCCGCGAACAGCCGCCGTTGATCAGTTCGGGTAAGCTGACTTCCAGTGCTGTAGCCAGTCGTTCGAGCGAGGACAGCGTTGGTGTTGCTTTCTCGTTTTCAATCTTGGAAACGTAGGTGCGAGGCACTTTCATGCGCAACGCAAGCTGACGTTGGCTCAAGCCAGACCGCTGGCGCAGACTGCGAATCGCAAAAGCGACCTGCAGATGTCCGTTGCCGGTTGGAATTCCATGATGCACTGGTTCCGGGACAGCCACTGGCTGTGGTTCCGGCTCGGGTTCTTCGTCAAGAGCGGTTTTGCACTTCCGGCACATGTTGCTGATCGTGCGGAATTGCACAAGCATGCAACGGTCGCAGCGGACCACTTCCCGTGAATCGACGGGCGCGAGAGTCGTTGCCATCAGGTTGTGGAAGATGCCAGAGCGGGCACCTATCTAGTTACTGCTAATGCTTCGTGTAATGTGCGGTCAGTCACTGGTTTGTGTCAAGGGAATTCTGGTAGAAAACTGGGTAGGGCTTGTATGAATTCCGAAGATATCGGACAAAAACAGGCGAAAACGGGGAGAAAGATACATGGTCGATCGTAACCTGGCATGGGGTTTACTAGTTGAATTCACCCCCTCGGAAAGTTTGCGCCGGCATGCTATGGCCGTCGAGGCGTGCATGCGCGCTTACGCCCGCAAGCTCGGCGGGGATGAAGAAAAATGGGCGCTGACCGGCCTTTTGCACGACTTCGACTACGAGCGCTATCCCTCGGCTGAAGACCATCCTTTCAAGGGCAGCGAGATTTTGAAGGAGCGCGGCTATCCGGAAGACATTCGCCGGGCGATCCTTTCGCACGCCGATTACAGCGGCGTGAAACGCGAGACCCCGATGGAGAAAGCCCTGTTCGCGTGCGACGAGCTTTCGGGGTTCATCACCGCTACGGCACTGGTCAAGCCGAATAAGTCGCTGGCCGAGGTGGATGCCAGGAGCATCCGCAAGCGAATGAAGGACAAAGCCTTCGCCCGGTCGGTCAATCGCGATGACATCATCAACGGCGCGGCAGACCTGGGCGTCGATCTCGATGAGCACATCACGTTCTGCATTGAGGCGATGAAGACGATCGCGGAGGAGTTGGGGCTGGCAGGGAAGGATGGGGCGGGAGCGGCACCGTGATGACATGCATAAATTAATGGAGCCCACTCGCCTCGAGTGGGCAAGAAGAGCAGATACTGAGTCGTTGTTCACACGATGCGTTCAGCGAATCGGACGGTAGAATTGCGGATGAGTCATTGGAATCGTGTAAGTGCTTCCGGGAGACGCGTCAAAGGAGTATCCCCAGTTGGCGTCAAGTCTAGATACGGTGCCTCGAACAACGACGCTGTAGGAACCGGGTTTCAATCCAGCGACTGACCAAAAGCCCTCTTGATCCGGTTCAACAATAACCATTTGCCACGCATCGTTTGGATGCTTTGATGCCCAATCCACCACGGAAGCGAGAGCTTCGTCCGTTGCGTTGAGCATATGTTCGGCAATATCCATGGCACGCTGGTCAAGCGGGCTACTTCGATCTTTTTGGATAACTTTGAGTTCCTTATCCTGTTCAACGTAGCTTCTGTAGTGTTGATCGAATTGACCTCCCGCTGTGAATGCGTTCGGTCGATGCGTAAAGTTTCGGTCAGCATATTCCGAGCTGTAGAAGAGGTACACCTTGGCACGGGCGACTGCTACAAATGTTCCATTCGGGAGCTGGGCGCCAGTCTGGCCGCGCACCGTACAGCTTGTTTGATCCTTGTTCGGAGCTTGCGCGCGGGCTCGAGACGATATTGCAAGAGACGTAATGATCAGCAGTCCCAACGCACAGAAGGGAACGAGTTTCGGAAACCTGATTGTTTTCACGATGGACCGTGCACGCAAAAACGGCAGGCTTTTCGCCTGCCGTCTCAATCTTCGCTGAACTGCGCTCTTACTTGCCGACTGCTTCCAGCCGTGCGCTCAGACGGGACTTGTACCGCGACGCGGTATTCTTGTGAATCACGCCCTTCTGGACGGACTTATCGAGGGCGGAGACGGTTTCGCGGAACAACTGGTTGGCATTGTCTTTGTTGCCGGCGGCCAGCGCCTCACGGAACTTTCGGATTGCACTGCGCAGACGAGTCTTGTTGCTGCGATTAACTACCGTCTTACGTTCCGTCTGCCGGGCCCGCTTCAGGGCCGAAAAATGATTCGCCATAACTTGCTACGTTACCCTTCTGTGAAAAATAGTGCTTGAGCAAAAGGGTATTTTAGCGGTTCCTGGCAGCTTTGGTCAAACTTCTTTGCCGCTAACTTACTGATTTTCAATCTTTCTGCGGACTTGCAAGGTGACCGCGGCACCCTTTTTGACTGGTGATCATCTAATCAACTGAGGAGCGTCACCGGACTGATTTCCACGTTGACTCTCAGAAAACTACGTCGTACTCTACGCCCAATGGTCGCTGCTTCCTGTCAGTGGCGAACGCGAGCCAGCCTGACGAAGTCCGTTGTTCTTCCGATCAAAAACATCAACTTGTCTCAGAGGCGGCAACGCTCGTCGTGTTGCCATTCTCGTACCGAGTCCATGGGTCGTAATGGAGGCGAACCCACTCTCTAGATGAAGAAGAATATCGAGATCACGCCCAATATTGAGACTCTCTTCGGCACCCGCGATGAAAACCTGCGGTTGTTGGAAGACGGCCTGAACGTAACCATCGATCTGAAAGCCCAATCCGTCGAAATCGAAGGCGCCGCACGCGATGTGAGCCGTGCAGAACAGGTGTTCACCGACTACGACCACCTGCAACGCTCCGGCTTCAGCTTCGTGAATGGCGATCTGCCGTCGATGCTGCGCGTACTTGCGTCGGACGCGAGCGTTACGCTTCGCGGTCTGGCGGAAGCCGGAAAGCAGCGATCGTTCGGCAAACGGACGGTTCAGCCCAAGGGCATAAACCAGCGCCGCTATCTCGAGTCGATCGAGAAGAATGACATGGTGTTTGGCATTGGTCCCGCCGGTACAGGCAAAACGTACCTGGCCGTGGCCATGGCCATTTCTGCCCTGGTAAGCAAACGCGTGAATCGCATCGTACTGGCGCGTCCCGCAGTCGAAGCTGGCGAGCGGCTCGGTTTCCTTCCTGGCACCTTGCAGGAGAAGGTCGATCCCTACCTTCGTCCGCTTTACGACGCGTTGTACGACATGCTGGAGCCAGAGAAGGTCGATCGTTTTCTCGAGAAGAACATCATCGAGATCGCGCCTATCGCCTTCATGCGCGGGCGCACGCTGAACGACGCCTTTATCATTCTCGACGAGGCACAAAACACCACCTCCGAGCAGATGAAGATGTTCCTCACGCGCATGGGCTTCAACTCGAAAGCTGTGATCACCGGAGACATCACGCAGATCGACCTGCCGTCAAATAAGAAGAGCGGTTTGGTCGAAGTGCTTGAGATTCTGAAGGACGTCAACGGTATCAGCTTTGTGCACTTCGACGAGAGCGATGTGGTTCGGCACCACCTGGTACAGCGGATCGTGCGCGCCTACGACGACCATAAGAGCCGTCCGGACGCTCAGCTTTCGCTGGCACTGAATGGTGGAGTGAAACCTGTTACGAACGGAAACAACCCTGCAACACCCGGTTTGACGGCCGACGTGTTGCCGGCAGACAACGGATACGACCAGGCAGCAGAAATTTAATTGTCGCTTGAAACTGGGAGGGCTGCTACGCTGGCCCTCCCTTTCCTTTTACAAACGTTGAACGTTGATCATTACGCACAAATCGTTTCCGCAGATTAATCAGCTTTCGCTCGCGCGCTTTGCGGCGCGTGCGCGTAGAGAATTGCGACTCGGGCCTATCAATATCCTGCTCACCGACGACCGCAAAATCCGCGATCTGAATCGCACGTTCCGCAAAAAAGATAAGCCGACCGACGTCTTATCGTTTCCTGCGATTGCTCAAGCGGGGGAGGATTTTGCCGGAGATATCGCGATCTCCGTGGAATATGCCGCGCGTAGCGCCGAGAATTTTGGGCTGCCACTCCAGGAGGAGCTGAAGATCCTGATACTGCACGGTCTTATCCACCTCTCGGGACACGATCACGAGCGCGATGACGGCGAGATGGCGCGCCTCGAATCACGTTTGCGCCGAAAACTCGGACTGAGCGACGGATTAATTGCCCGTTCTGAAAACGGGGGCGCCGTCACGCCCTCGAATGCAAGACGCGGAGCACTCAGCCGCAGTACCATTTCTGCAGGGGCTTCTGCCAAGTCCCGGATTGCGAAAGACATGGTCTGCCGATGAACGTGGCCCTCAGCTTAACGTTACTTCTTCTGCTCGCGCTGCTGGCGCTGGTCTCCTATGTGGAGCGGATCTACACCGAGGCTGGTAAGTTCCTGTCGCGTGAGTTTCAGGAGAATATTGAGGCATTCGAGCAGACGGTCGAACCGCGTCTGCACGTCAGCCGCGAGCGGGCGGCGCTTTCCATGGCGGTGTTGGAGCAACTGACCACGGCTGCCATCTCGGTTCTCGTCGCCTACGGGGTTTTCAGCAGAAGTGCGTGGCGGCTCGAAGAAGTAGCCCAGGCAGCAGGCGAGATCGTTGTTTTCGTGATTGTCTTCAATCGCGTTATTCCGTACGTACTGTTTTCGCGCACACGCGGCGAGTGGCTTTCTGCGTTTACCTACCTCATCCGAGGACTGATCTATCTCGCATTTCCCGTGACCCTCGCCATTGGCTTCTGCCAATCGGTCGCGTCGCTCACCCGGGAGCATGCGCAACCTGAGCCCGAACATCCTTCTGAAGCAGTCGACGCGCTGATTGAGGCTGGACAGGAAGAAGGCATTCTTGAGGAAGGCGATCGCGACCTGATCCAGTCTGTAGTCGAGTTTGGTGATAAGACCGTGCGCGAGGTGATGAAGCCGCGGCCGGAGATTTTCGCGGTCTCCGCCGATACCACGATCGAGCAATTCACCGAAATGCTTCGCACTCGCCACTATTCGCGCATTCCGGTCTATGAGGGCTCCATCGATCACGTGGTGGGAATTGTTCACGCCCACGACGTGCTACAAGTAGCGGATACGGAAGCGCGTTTCCGCACGGTGCGCAGCATTATGAAAACCGATGTGCGTTTCGTGCCGGAGAGCAAGCGCGTGAGCGATCTCTTGCGGGAGATGCAGCGCGATAACCTTCGCCTCGAAGTTGTGATCGATGAGTACGGCGCGGTCTCTGGCGTGGTCACGATCGAAGATATGGTGGAAGAGATTGTAGGCGATATCCCTGATGAGCACGAAGCGAAAGTCGAAGCCGTGAAAGAGATCAGTGGCGCCTGGATTGTCCCCGGCAACATGGACGTCGATCGCCTGGACGGCATGTTCGGTTTTCGACTGGAAGACCGCGAAGCCACCACAGTGGCGGGCCTCGTCAGCGAGATCGCCGGACGCATCCCTCGTTCCGGCGAAGTCATTACCGATGATGGATTGAATTTCGAAGTTCTCGAGTCTACCGACAGGAAGATTCTGCGCCTGCGAATCAGTCTGAACCAGCCTTCTTCTCAACAGCAGATGCGCCTCAACATCCAATAAGGCGCGTTATTCGGCAGGTTGTTCCCGGGCCGCCTGCAGCGATGCCAGTTCACCCTCAAGCCGCGCACGCAGCTCCTCCAGCTGTCTTCTAGTCGCAGGCGAAAGAATTGCGCTCTCCAGAAGTCCTACGAGAGCTGAATGAGCTTCCACCAGATCATCAATCTGTTTTTGCACCCTGCGCTCCGGTACGGGGTGTGATGCTGAAAACAGCACACACGTTTGTGACAGATTGTCACAAACTCTGGGAAAAGAGTCTATAGGAGCCGCATTTGAAGGAGCTCATCTTTCTACTGCAGCTCCCGACGGCGAAACTATGTACGCTGATTGTCAGCCAATGCGATCCGTCACAAAGCTTGCGAAACGGGCGAAACCACTCCCATGCGATACCATGGATCATCATGCGTTCCGGCTTCGTTACCATCATCGGACGTCCCAATGCCGGCAAGTCTACTTTGCTGAATGCCCTCGTTGGCTCCAAACTGGCTATCGTCACGCATAAGCCTCAGACCACACGCAACCGCGTGCAAGGCTTCCTCAACCTGCCGCCGAAAAAGGGACGCCCCGCAGCCCAGGTGATCCTCATTGATACCCCCGGTATTCATCGTCCAGAGACAAGGCTCAACGAGAAGATGATGCGTGAAGTCCGCGATGCGCTCGAGGGCAGCGATCTCATTCTCATGATCACCGACGTCAGCCAAAAATCCGATGCCGGCGACCGCTATGTGATCGATCTGGTGAAGAAGACGAAGACTCCTGTGTTCCTGGTCCTCAACAAAGTCGACAAGATCGAGAAACCAAAACTACTGCCGGAAATCGAGCGCTGGAGCCAGGTTCACGAGTTCAAGGAAGTCATTCCGATCTCGGCGCTGAAAAAAGACGGGCTCGATGACCTGTTGGGCGTGATTGTGAAAGCATTGCCCGAAGGACCGGAGTACTTCCCGAAAAACCAGATCACGGATCAACCCGAGCGCTTTCTGGCTTCAGAAATCATCCGCGAGCAGGTGCTGATCACCACCGAACAGGAAGTGCCGTATGCCAGCACGGTGATGATCGAGCGCTGGGAAGAAGAACCAAAGCTAACGCGCATCGCGGCGGCAATCTTTTGCGAGCGCGATGGACAGAAGGGCATCCTGATCGGAAAAGGCGGCGCCAAATTGAAGGAGATCGGAACGGGCGCCCGTCTACAAATTGAAAGAATGCTGGGCAAGAAAGTATTTTTGGAACTATTCGTGAAGGTGCAACCGGAATGGCGCAATTCACGCCGCTTCGTGGAAGAGATAGACTGGCGCCGTCAGTTGGAAGGTCTGATCGGGCCGAGCGAGTAGGCTATTCCTTCACCGCAATTTGCAGCGCCTTCATCTTCCGATACAGATGGCTGCGCTCCATCCCCAGCACTTCCGCCGTGCGGCTTACATTCCCATGATTCTCGTCCAGTTTCTTCAGGATAAAGTCGCGCTCGTACGCAGCGCGCGCCTGTTGCAAGGTCGAGAATTCGCCTGTACTGCGCCTGCTCCCGTCCCGATAGACCAGCGGTGGAAGATGTTTGCGATCGAGTTTGGCTACCGTAGGATTCATGATCACGATGCGCTCAATCACGTTGCGTAATTCGCGCACATTGCCTGGCCACGAATAGCGCATGAGGGTGTCAATGGCATCGTCGGTAAGCTCTTTTGTATGACGGCTGTATTGCGAAGAGAATTCCTTCAGGAAGTGTCGTGCCAGCAGCGGGATATCCTCGGTCCGCTCGCGCAACGGCGGCACCGAGAAGGGAATCACATTCAGCCGGTAGAAGAGATCTTCCCGGAAATTGCCTTTGGAGATCTCGTCTTCCAAGTCATGATTCGTCGCAGCGATCACACGCGCATCCACGGTGATGGTCTCTTCGCTCCCGACGGGAACGAATCGCCACTCATCAAGCGTGCGCAGCACCTTCGACTGCGTCTTCAGGCTCATATCGCCGACTTCATCGAGGAACAGAGTTCCATCATGGGCCTTTTCGAATTTGCCCACTTTCGCTGTCGTCGCCCCCGCGAATGCTCCCACCCGATGCCCGAACAGTTCGCTCTCAATCAGGTCTTCGGGAATCGCGGCGCAGTTCACCTCGACGAACATCGCGTCCTTGCGCGGGCTTTGGTCGTGGATGGCGCGAGCGACCAGCTCTTTCCCGGTGCCTGACTCGCCATAAATCAGCACGCGTCCATTCGTGGGCGCCATCAGGCCAATCTGCTGACGAAGCGCTTTCATCGGAATGCTTTCGCCGACGATTACGCTTTTCGGCAATTGGCGTTTCAGATCGCGGTTTTCAGAGCGCAGTCGTTTCGCTTGCAAGGCGTTCTTCAGGACGATGAGCGTCTTTTCGAGGGAAAGCGGTTTTTCCAGGAAATCGAACGCCCCAAGCTTGGTTGCTCTTACCGCCGTCTCAATCGTTCCGTGGCCGGAGATCATGATCACTTCCGGCGGATCTTCCATCTCGCGAATCTGCTCGAGGGCGTCCAAGCCGTCCATGCCCGGCAGCCAAACGTCCAGCAGGATCACGTCGAAAGCGCGCGTCCGCACCTCATCGAGGCAGGCTTCGGCGCTGCCGGCGAGCGCCGGTTTGTATCCCTCATCTTCAAGAATGCCTTTCAGCGATTCCCGAATACCGAGCTCGTCATCCACGATCAGGATGTTAGGCATGTGCGATTTTTTCTAGCGTGGTCTCCGCGACCGCCAGCGGCAATTCCAAAACGAAGCGTGCGCCGACTGGCTTGTTCTCTTCCGCGCGAATCGAACCATGATGATCTTCTACGATTCGGCTGACAATTGCCAGCCCCAGTCCCGTTCCGCGGCGCTTGGTAGAGAAATAGGGGAGGAATAGCTTCTCTTTGGTCTCCTGGGTTAGACCATGACCCGTGTCCGCGACCGTAACTTCGATCATGTCCTTGCTGCTGAGTAACGCCGTGGAGATTGCGATCTCGCGCACCATGCAGCCTTCCATGGCTTCCGCGGCATTATCGACAAGGTTCGCGATTGCTCTTTTCAGAGCCTCCGGATCACCCATCACATTGGGAAGATCGGCAGAGAGATGCGCGCGCACCTGGATGTCATCCAGACGCCCCTCGAACATGGCGAGGGCGCTCTCCACTACCTGATTGATGTCGGCAGGCCGAACTTGCGCGGCAGGGAAGCGGGCCAGCGTTGAGAACTCATCTACCAGTGTTCGAACCGTCTCCACGGCTCCCGCAATCGTATCGGCACATCCGCTGATCACAGCTAGGGAAGCATCGTCGGGGGTTCCGCCCTTTTCGATGTGCCGCTTGATTCGCTGAGCGGAGAGCGCAATGGGAGTGAGAGGATTCTTGATCTCATGCGCCACTCGCCTCGCCACTTCACGCCACGCTGCTTGTTTCTGCGCCGTCAGCAGATCGGAGAGATCCTCGAATACCATCACGTAGCCCTGGCGCTGCAGGCCATTCTTCAACGATGCGACCGTCACCGCCATGTTCAACTGCTCGGTGTGTGCAGGAACATCCATCTGGCTCGTCGTGGTTCCCATGCGATCGGCTTTGCGGATCATCGGCGCCAGATCATCCAGAAGCTCCTGGCTGAATACCTCGCGGATGTGCGCTCCTCGCAAAACATCGGCTCCAGCACCATCCGATTCCGGCCGGAACATGCGGATCATCGCCGGATTCGCGTGCGTGATCTTCAACGCCGCATCGAGAGAAAGAACGCCGGTTGGAATGTTGTCGAGGATGGTCTCGATCTGCCGCCGGCGCTGTTCCAGTTCCTGGTTCGCCTCCGCAAGATCGCGGGTGGAATCTTCCAGCTGTTGGCGCTTCATCTGGATTTCAGCTGCCATCACGTTGAACGAGTTCACCAGCTTGCCCAACTCATCACTGGCAGGTACGTCCACGCGATAGTCGAGGCGTCCGCGAGAGATCTCCTCGGTTGCCTCAGCCAGTGCCAGCACCGGGCGTGTAACAAACTTCGACATGAAGACCGCGAACCAGCTGGCCGCGAACAACACCACCATCGTCAACATCATCAGGAGCAGCATGTACGTCCGCCGCACCATCTTGCGTTCCTGGGAAAGCTCCAGGTAGCGATGTTGGCTGTCTTCAATCTGGCTCATGGTCTGCGTGAACGTGTCGGGTAGAGGCATGCCAACCAGGATCATGCCGCGCTCGTTCACCGGGGCCACGCCGATCAGGTAGCGCGTTCCATTCAGGTCGAACGACTCTGGAATATGGGGAACTGCTCCGTTTTCCAGGCCAAGCTTTTGCCGCAGGATCGGCCACGTTACCGGCAAATGGAAGCTTGCTTCCACGTCGCCATCTTCCAGTGCGACCGCGAAGCCCCCTTGCAGCGGGTCCTCACGATGGCGGAATACATCCATCAGTTGCGTGAAGTTGCCCGACTGAAAGCTTCGAAGAGCGGGAGTAGACATCGCGATTGAGCGTGCTTCTGCCTGGGCGTTCTGCTGGGCATATTGCGTCAGGAGGTCGCCCATGGAGCGCGTGTCTCGTCGCACCTGTTCGACGGGCATCGAGAACCATTTCTCGATCGATCGGTTCATCAAGCCGTAGGCAAAGATGAACAGAAAGATAACGGGACCGATGGAAAGCCCCAGTGCTCCCAGCACCATCTTTGTTCGGAATTTCGAGCCCAGCGATCCCACGCGCCGGTCTGCGTAGAGCCTCAGCAGGATGCGGGCCAGCATCAGGCTGAGGGCCACCAATAGCAGGAATGCTAACGCGGAGAGTGCAGCGAAGATCAGCGTTTCGCTGCTCGTGTTGGGCTTGAGAAAGGTGAGATTGAAAGCCTGCTGCGAGAACGATAGCGTAAGTAAAACAAAGACCAGCGCGGCCATCACATAGATGACCACTCTTCGCTTCTTGAAACGCGGCGCAGGACGAGTTGTGTTCGTGGAAGGCAAACCGTACATCTGGGGGCGAAGCGACTACCCTGCTCTGCCGAGCGTGCTCATTATATTCAACACTATAGGACAGGGTAGGTGTCGCTTGAGATGCAAAAAATCGGCTAAATCGATATTAAAAGCCTGGTTAGACTGGCAGTTCATGTTGCCATGCCGTTTCATAGGTGCGAGGCTGCGAGGAAAGGTCCAGAACGAGTTGTTCCAGGATCAAGCGTTTGCTCGGGGGATTCGAACGTAATGCCAGGTCTGCGCGGGCAATCAGGCGAAGTGCTCGGGTAAGTTCGCGGCGGGACTGGTAGCGGCGAGCTTGCCGTATCACGTCTTCGGCGGCAAAGGGTGGAAGTCGAAAGCCTTGCCACAGTGCCTGCCAGAGCGCGCGCGAATCGCGAACCTTGCGCTCGAAGATCACCAGCATCTGGCGGAAGGTCTTGGCGAGCATGTACAGGTGGCCGATCGCAGCCTCTTCGCCGTCGCCGGTGGAGAGGATTGCATCGAGGACTTTCAACGCCCGCTCGCGATCTTTGGCCGAAATTGCGTCGGTCAATTCGTACAGGGTGCGCTGTTTCGCAGCCAGCACCATCGTCTCGACATCACCGAGCGTGATCTTCTTTTTGTCGCCAACGTAAAGAATGAGCTTTTCCAGCTCCGCTGCCACCAGCATCATATCCCCGCCCAGCGCATCGACCATTTCGCGCGCGGCGTCGGCATCGACCTTCACATTTTCGCTGGCGGCAGTGTCATTCACCCACCCAACAGCTTCGCTTTCTTCCACTCGGGCCAGTTCGATGATGGTGCAGAATTCACCGAGAGTTTCGCGGATCCGCTCATAGCGATCGCGATCCGTCATCTCCATGCGACGCGGGTCGGACGGGATGCTGATGTGATCGGCAACAAATATCAGAATCGCGTCGGGATTAGGATTTCCGACGTACTCACGGATCGCAGTAAACTCCGCCTCGTGTGATCCGCGGCCGTAAAGCTCCTTCACGCCACGAACGAAGAAAACCTGGAATGGCGCCATCAGCGAAGGCGTGCGCGCACGATCCAGAATCTCCGCCAGGTGCATCTCGGCTAGATCGAAATCGTAGAGGCTGAAATCCCTCATGTCGGAGGGAATCAGATGCCCTAGCACGGCGTCCCGGCAGCGCTTACGAAAGAATGCTTCATCTCCCACGAAGACATACGCAGGCCGGAGTTTGTGCTCCTTCACTTCGGAGACGAAGCGATCGGGTTGGGCAAAGGCCTTAATAGGCCTCCAGTATATTGCTCACCAGCGTTCGTGCGAAGTCACCAGAAAGGCGATCCAGCGCGGGCGATTCTTGATCGAAGAACGCGGAAAGCTGGCGTGAAATCTGGTACTCGCTGCGAAAAGTGTAGTTCGGATCCTGGTACAGCACCTTGCCGTTCCGGTCTACCAGGGAAACCTGCGCGGTAACGGCAACCAGCGCCGAAGACGCTCGGCCCGTCTGCGAGTCGTAGGTGAGCGGCGCAGTGAGGACCTGCAGCACCGTGCCATGTAAAACCGCGTCGGCCTGGGTACCTGGTTCACTCACGATGCGGAACTTGGTACGTGTATTGAATTCTTTCACCACCGATGCTGTAAGGATCTGTTCCACGCGATAGGCTTCTGTCTTGTTCGTGAACATGGGCACGGCTATCGTGTGAACATTGTCGGGCAGTCGCACCGCATGTCCCGCGGTGTGATATCCACAAGCAATGGAGCTGACCAGCAGAAGAAGAACGGATGCGGCGAGCGCCGCTCTTTCCATCCTCACTACTGGACCTTGCCTTTGGGGCGGCTGGCAACAAGCTGTTCCGCGCATCCGATTGCATTGAGGGCCATCACACGAAGGTTGTCCGCGGCGGCCCAGATCCAGATTCCATTTGGATTCTCGGTGTCCCGGCGAATCGAAACCATGATGTTGTCCTGGCCGGCAGCGTCCACGGCGTTCGGTGTCTGATCTCCGCTGCGCGTAATCTCCACGTGTTCGCCACCGATGGCCTGGGCAGCATCTCCCACCGACACCGGTTCATCCATCTCCACGAAGATCGAGAAGACGTATCCATGAAACACCGAAGCCTGCAGAAGCATTAGCGACGGAGGCAGCAGGCGTTCGTGCGTGATTTTGCGGAAATGATCCAGAACGCGGCGTTCGGTGGCCGCGAGCGATGGTTGAGCCTTCGCGCCATAGTCGGCCACCATATTGAATGCAACCTGCACGTCGAAAACATCCTTTGGCAACGACTGGAAGGAGAGCAGGTTTACCGTTTGCCCATGAAGTTCGTCCAAGCCCCGCTTTCCACGCTCGGAAGCAGGCTCGAAGACTGTCACCACCGTCGATCGCGTCCCCAGTTTCTTCACCCGCAACAGCAATAAGGCGAGTGCCACCGAGATTGGATGAGCGACCACCACGGGGCCGGGTTGAAGTTCAATTACCGGCGCTTCGCCCAATTCGTGTTCCACCCAGGAAGACCGAAGCACACTGCCGCGCTCGCTCTCCAATCCATAGGAAAGATCGACGACAGAGCTACCTACCTGCGTGGCCAAGGCATAGGATTTGCGCGCGGATTCTGGTTCCGAGGCGAGAAACACCAGGTCGGAGTGCTCCAGGTTTTCGCGCTGCACCTGCTGCACGAACGTGACTTCATCTCCAACGGCTTCCAACTGCCCCAAGGTCTCTTCATCATCCAGTAGCCGTATGTCGACCGCCGGAAAGGAAGTTTCCGGTAGCACTTCCGCCAACTCTTTGCCCTTCAGCGTTCCGGCGCCGACGATCGCCACTCGATAGAGATGTGTTGCCGCCGAAACAGGGCGGATAGGTTTGGGATTTGTGCTCATCGGGCCTCCGGAGCTTTTTGATAAGCAGAGGTGCCTTGGCGCTTCTTTTTGAATTCGAAACTCATGCGCGTGAAGATCCCCGAGACCAGGTACACAATCGCAAGTACAAAAAGGAAGATCTGCGATTCATACCAGATCAACGCGATCAGCACTGCGATGATCATGATCAAGCGGAACGGATGGCGGGACCGAAAATCGATGTCTTTGAAACTGTAATAACGCCATGTGCTCACCATCAATAGACCGGTTGCGAAAACGAATCCAGCCCACGGGATAGACTCCCACCACGCGCCGAGCGGCTGACCGCTGGTGAAATGAACCACTGCGGCGATTACACCCGCCCCCGCCGGGATCGGCATGCCCACGAAGTAACGCTTCCCTGGACGTCCGGGATTCGACGGCTGCGGATTCTTCACGATATTGAATCGAGCCAGGCGGCAAGCGCCGGCAATCAGGAACGCAAAGCTGACCAGCGCTCCTAACTGAACGGTACGCGCAATCAAGTCATTGCCGTTCAGTGGACCCAACTGCTTGAATCCCCAGATCCACGCGAGCAAAGCGGGAGCGACACCAAACGTGATGACATCGGCCAGCGAATCGAATTCCCGGCCAAAGTCGCTTTCCGTACCCGTCATCCGCGCAATGCGGCCGTCGATGCCGTCCGCCACTACTGCAAAACCAATCGCCTTCGCCGCATTGTCGAAATGCCATGGCTCAGCGGCGGACCCGCTGAATATATGCCATAACGCGTAGTACCCGAGGCCGATGTTGAAAGTGGTAGCCAGCGAAGGAAGTATGTAGATGCCCTTGCGGAATCGCCGTGGGCGGGGCTGATCGGTCGAACGCCGAAACTGCTGTGGCACTTCTGCGGCCATCACTTGCCTCCGCTTACTGGACCGGCGTATTGCTGCGTTTTCCTTGGCGCCGAGGGGCCACTCGTCGAAGTAGGCAGCAATGCCAGAACGCTGGAACCTCCCTTGACGATGCTTCCCAGCTGTACCTGAACAGCAGCTTCCGGTGCAAACAGCACGTCTACGCGCGAACCGAATTTGATCAGACCGACGCGTTCACCGCGCGCAACCGTGTCGCCCACCTGCTTGGTAAAAACGATGCGTCGCGCCAGCAGTCCCGCGATCTGCTTGAAGATCACTATCTGGCCTTCGCCTTCGACCGTGACAATATTCTGCTCGTTGTGTTCGGCCGAAGCGGCGCCCATGGCGTTGGCGAACTTACCTTTTCGATATTCGACGTTACGAATTGTGCCGCCGAGCGGGGTCCGGTTCACATGGACATTGAAGACACTGAGGAAAATGCTGATCCGGTTCCAGGGTCGGCCTTCAATGTTGACTAGCCCGACACTGGTGACCTTACCGTCAGCCGGCGAGACAAGCGCTCCGGGTGTCGTGGGAATTGTCCGCTCTGGATCACGAAAAAACCACAGGAAGAAGCAGCCCAGAAGAACCGGAATCAGCGCAATCGCCGGGATTGTGAGCCATCCCAGCAGAAGCGCCACCAGCGCCATTGCCAGCGCGTAGAAATAGCCGTCTCGAACCATGCGTTCTTGGAATTATAGTCCTTCGATGTGCGGGAGAGTTCGGGTAAGTTCAAGCTGTAGCAGGATTTGGGACAAAATGAAGGCGGCGCCTGGCGGTTGATGCATCGACGCCTGCGCCGCATAAAAGAGCACGCGGGGAGAATAATTATTAGTTAAGCGACCTGTCCGCTGCCACGACGAAACTGCGACTCGAGTCGCTCCATTTCGTCCTTCAGACGGAGTTTCAGCTTCTTCAGCCGGACTTCCTCTACTTTTTCGTCTTCGGAGAGATAACGTTTGTTGATGAGGGAATCGAGGCGTTGTGAGTATTGTTGATGTTCCTGAGAGAGTCGGCGAAATTCATCGTTATTTGCTAGGAGCAGGTCTCGAACCTGGGCTGCCATCCAGAACAACCTCCTGCTTGAGTTAAGGCGATACGCTACCACCAGACCTAAGTTGCTTCAATGATTTTGGTTACATTCTAATAACAATTTCGTAAGTAACTGCGTCTTCAACAGGATGCGAGTAATAACCTGACCTGCGGCCGGTTTCCCGGAACCCAAGTTGTGAATAAAGACTGCGGGCGGACTCATTCGATTCTCGCACTTCAAGAAAAATGCGAGTAGCGGAAGCCTCGCGCGCAAGTTGAAGCAGGCGTTCCACCAATGTGCGTCCGAGACCCTGGCGTCTCGAGGCTGGACGGACGGCCACATTCTCGAGCTCCCATTCTTTATCAATACATCGTGCAACGATAAACCCTGCGATCTGCCCGTCACTCTCGACGACCAGCGCAATTCTCGAGATTCCGCCCGGCATGAATATGCGTTCATACTCGGCGGCGGGCCAGTGTGCGGCAGTTTCCGCTTCTCGTTCAATGGCCATGATGGAAGGAACGTCGCCAGCATTGGCAGTGCGAACCGTGTACGCGCTCATCGCGGCAGCTTAGGGATAGAGAACAGTTCTGCGTCCGACGGCCGCAGGTAATTAGGTTCGAGCACTTCCGCAGTAATACCGCGTCCCGCAATCAGTTGCTCGAACCCGAGACGGGCAATTGTGTCTGCCTGCGGGGCGGCAATCTCCTTGATCTTCACGCCTCGCTGAAGCGCGCTGTCGAGCACCATTCGATCCGCGCTCGCAATGAATGCCGAGCTTCCTTCGACCGAGTTCAGAAAATCATCGACGGGTACCAGCACCTCACGTGACGAGGAGATCGTCAGGTCCGGATTGATCTCATAGTCTCCTACGAAGACTAGCTGGCGTCCCGCGTCGACCGCGACAATTACGTGCCCTTGTGAGCCAGTAACGCGAGCAGCAGCTTGAAGAACGGAGACAGCAGCAATCGGCTTCTCTAACACATCAGCCAAAGCTTTCACCGTCGAGAGCCCGATACGTAGTCCAGTGAATGATCCCGGACCCGCGGCGACGGCGAAGCCATCGAGGTCGGCTTTCGTGAGTTGATGCCTGTCGAGCGCAATCTTGAGTTGTGGGATCAACTGCGCGGAGTACATCCTTCCTGCTAGGGGCAGCAGTTCGAGAACCTCAAGGCTGTCAGACGCATTGCCGCGAGCCAGCGAGAGGCTTCCGTTGCGGCCAGAAGTGTCGATCGCGAGCAGAAGCATCAGACGCCCTGCGGCTCCTCCTGGACAAGTTCCAGCAGCACGCCTCCGGTGCTCGCCGGATGCACGAACACATAGAGATGTCCGCCTGCGCCCACCTTGATCTCATCCGAGATGAGCCTAGCGCCCTGCTTCTTCAGTTGCTCCACCGCGCCAGAGAGATCGTCCACATGCAGCGCCACGTGATGCAATCCCTCGCCGCGCTTCGCCAGAAACTTTGCGATCGGGGAATCGTCAGCCGTCGGTTCGAGCAACTCGAGGCGGCTGTCGCCGACGGGCAGCATGGCAACACGCACCTTTTCGCCTTCGACGCTCTCTTCGCCGTGAACCTCGAGCCCCAATCCTTCATAGAACTTGCGCGCTTGCGCCAGCGACTTCACCGCGATGCCAAGATGATCGATCGAAAACGACATGGTCTACCTCAGGGCGCTTGCCTTTTCTTTGGTACTGCCGACAATCTCTTCTATTAGAGAATACGGGTCGCGCTTGTGATCCGCAATTTCGGCGGCGTAGCGCGCAAGAGCTTCTTCGCCGTGCTGACGCAACACTTGCTGCATGGCGGCGTCGCGCAGCATTTCCAGCAACCGCTCTCGCCAATTGTCCACCTGCTTCCGATGCGCCAGCCCCGAGCGCGACAGGAAGTCCTGGTAGCTCGAAATCGCCGCCGCGAGCTCGCCGATTCCTTCTCCCGCGGTTGCCACGGTCTTCACGATCGGTGGCGTCCAGTTGTCCTCGCGTGCGCCAGCGATTGCATCGCACGAATCTCGCGTTCCACGCGTTCTGCGCCCTCGCGGTCACTCTTGTTGATGACGAAGATGTCGGCTATCTCCATAATGCCGGCCTTGATCGTCTGTACATCGTCGCCCATGCCAGGGACAAGAATCACCACCGTGACCTCGGCCAAACGCACGATATCGACTTCATCCTGACCAACGCCAACGGTTTCGATCAGGATCACATCGCGTCCAGATGCATCGAGCACCGAGGTGACATCGGCAGTGGTGCGCGCCAGTCCGCCCAGCGATCCTCGCGTTGCCATGCTGCGTATGTAAATGCCGGGATCTGCGAAATGCGATCCCATGCGGATACGATCGCCAAGAATTGCGCCACCGGAATACGGGCTGGTCGGATCGACGGCGATGATCCCAACCGTCTTTTGTTGCTTGCGATATTCTCGGGCCAGATGATCGACCAGCGTGCTCTTGCCAGCGCCCGGCGAGCCGGTCAAGCCGACGACTTTCGCCTGTCCAGTACGCGGGAACAATGCCTTCAACAGTTCTGACGATTCGGGCGCGCGGTTTTCGACCAGCGTGATGGCCCGCGCCAGCGCGCGCGCATCGCCGGACGTCACTCGCTCCACCAGGTTCTGAATTTCTGATTTCAAGACCATTCAGTGTAATGCGCGCGAGTGATTCAGAGAAATAAGGAAAGCTCGGGTGCCCTATCCTGGCCTTCTGTTGGCTAGGGTGGGATCAGGAAACTATCGGTAAAAAAAAGCCCGGCCGTGGCCGGCCGGGTGCGTAGTCTGCTTTGGCACAGATAAAGCCCACGAGGCTAAACTCAGTCCTTCAAAATCTGACGCGCAATTACCAGGCGCTGAATCTCACTTGTTCCTTCGCCAATCGTGCACAGCTTCACGTCTCGATAAAACTTCTCCGCCGGATAGTCCTTGATGAACCCGTACCCGCCGTGAATCTGCACGCCCTCATTCGCGCACCGAACGGCGACCTCGCTGGTGTACAGCTTCGCCATCGACGACTCCAGCGTTGTCTTCATCCCCTGATCTTTCATCCACGCTGCACGCATGGTGAGCAAACGGGCCGCATCGATCTCCGTCGCCATATCGGCCAGTTTCCACTGGATCGCCTGGAATTCGCTGATCGCTTTTCCGAACTGCCGCCGCTCCTTGGAATAGTTCAGCGCCGCTTCGTAAGCGCCTTGCGCCATCCCGAGTCCAAGCGCTGCGATCGAGATGCGCCCTCCGTCGAGAATCCGCATCGCATCGATGAATCCGTCGCCCTCTTTGCCCAACAGGTTCTCAAGCGGGATCTCGCAGTCTTCAAAAATGAGTTCGGCGGTGTCGCTGGCGCGCAGGCCGAGCTTGTTCTCTTTCTTGCCAGGCTTGAATCCCTTGGTTCCTTTTTCGACGATGAATGCCGAAAGACCATGCGTGTGCGCCGTCTTATCGGTCACCGCGATCACCACCACGACGTCGGCGTAGTGCCCGTTCGTGCAGAAGGTCTTGGTGCCGTTCAGCACCCACTTGTTCCCCTTGCGTACCGCAGAGCAGCGCGCGCCGCCTGCATCCGATCCGGATCCCGGCTCCGTCAGTCCCCACGCGCCGATAAACTCGCCACTCGCCAGCTTGGGGATGTACTTGCGCTTCTGCTCCTCGTTCCCCGCGACAAATATATGATTGCTGCACAGCGACGTATGCGCGGCCACGATGATGCCCACCGAACCGTCCACGCGCGAGAGCTCCTCGATCGCGATCACATACTCCGCGTAGCCCATGCCCGCGCCGCCGTATTCGGTTGGGAAGATGATCCCCATCAGCCCGAGCTGGCCGAGATGCTTGATCGCCTCGCAGGGAAAGTGCGACGCTTCGTCCCACTGCATTACATTCGGCAGGATCTCGCGCGCCGCGAAATCGCGCACAGTTTTGCGCAAGTCCTGCTGCTCGTCTGAGAGCTGAAAATCCAACTGTTTGTCCCCTTTTTGGAAGATTGCTGGCCCGTCTCCCCACGAGTACGGGACCGATATGTATAACATAAACTTTGGGGGTAGCAAAGGCTGGCTTATAGCACGATGGGAGCAGGTTTTCGGTAGGGTGGAGCAGAGCTTTAGCTCTGCTATCGCTTCAGACACTTCGACCGGCTTTAGCCACCGAGGGTCTCTATGCAGATTTCGGATCGTCAGCCCGCCAGGATTCCGTGCTCCAGGAGAACTGCTTCTGCCGCCGCAACGCCTTTGACGAGGGCAGTGTTCATCCCGAATTCCCCAGCCGCGTCCACATTCAGCCGATTATCGTCGAGAAACAGGACTTCATCAGCTTCGCAGTTGCAGGGCGTCGGTCACGTGCCGAAAGGCATCTTCGTCCGGTTTGATCTTGCCGGTCAGGTGCGAAGCGAAATGGTGGTCGAAAGCTTTCTCCAATTTCATTCGCCCCATCACTTGCGGCCAATGCATGGCGTTGGTATTCGAAAGCGTGGCTCGTATATATCGGCGCGGAATTCGCTCCAGCAGTTCGAGAGCTCCCGGAAACGTTCCGGTCGGCCATTGAGCTACTTCCTTCAACAATGCATCTCTCCCCACCTGGAGTGACATTTCCGCGATTAGCTGATCGGCAAAAAGTGCCTCATCGATGCGTCCGGTCTCGAACGCTCTCACTGCCGGGGAAGTTAGCCAAATCCGGAACAACTCTTCGGGAACAACGGGAGTCGCCATCCAGGAGATCACGGTGGAAACGCCGCCGAGTTCCACGAGCACTCCGCCCAGGTCGAAGAGCACAACTCGGATTGCGTGTTCCTCAGGCAGCGTTGGTCTCCGTCCAGATGCTATTTCGCGAGGGCCGTTTGCCGCAGCGTGGCAATCAACTCCGCCGAAGTCGGCATTCGTCCGGTTTCGGATTTCGAGTAGATCGTTTTCCCGTCGGCGATCACGGTGAGCGAACCCGGGCCGCCCATCTTTATTTTGACGGGTACCTTCAGTTCGCGCTCGATGTCCTGTTTCAGGCTCACGGCCTGTGTCTTGATATCTTGTCAGAAGAAGCAGCGTTTGATTTCGATCGTCATGGCTGGTCCTTGGTCCTTAGTCGTTCGTCGTTAGCTGATCTCGATTGTGCAAGCTTCAATTCGAGCTTGCAAGTGTCGGAATTGCAAACTGATAACTCGTGAGAGCAACCGCTCGGATGAGCCGCTTCATTTCGGAAACTCAGGTGAGTTCATAACGCGCTCAGCTTGCAACAGATGACGGTGTTGGTGTTTGCACATCGCTTCTAGTCCAGTTCCAACCGTGAAACGCACCAGCGGCAGGAATGGATTATTGAACCGAATTCGGTTTACGTCATACCCGCTGGCGGACCGAATCATTTCGCGGGCATTCTCATTGCTGCGCAGAAACCGATCCAGGATCGACAAGTCCACTCTTGAACCCGGAACAATCTTCTTTGGCGCACGAGCCTTCTTGGTGTTTGAGGAAGGCTCGACGAAACTGGTAATGAACCACCGGGCAAACCAACCCAGCTCGATCTCCTTAACCATTCCGTATGGTTTACCCCTTAATGAGGCCGACATCGAGGACAGGTAGAGTTCGTTTGTTATAGAAAGATGTTCAAGGCATTGCCCCACACTCCAGGCGCCGGGCCGCGGATGCCAGTTTAGCTGTTCTTCAGAAATTCCGGTGAACAGTGCACGAACTCTTTTATCGGCAGCGTCGAGTTCCGCTATGAGGCGGGTAGGCCAAGCTGGCAATGTGAGAGCCGGTTGCATAGTAGTACTCAAGTATACCGACGGGATCGCACCCGGGTCGGATGCAAACGCTACCGACCAACGACTGACCTCACCGCTTCCAGCGCCCTCTCACAGGCTTCGCGGTTGACGTCCATGTGCGTGACGAACCGCACTCGCTGTGCATCGGCCGTGCCGGCGAGCAGACTCTTCTCTGCTACCTTGTGGGTGAACTCGCTGGAGCTCATGCCCGTCCCGCTCACATCGAAAATGACAATGTTCGTCTGCGCGCGCGTTGGATCAATCTCAATTCCCGGCAGACCGACCAGTCCTTCAGCCAAAAACTTCGCGTTCGCGTGATCTTCATGCAGCCGCGCCGGCATCTTCTCCAACGCGATCAGTCCGGCCGCCGCGAGAATCCCAGCCTGTCGCATGCCTCCGCCGAGCGCCTTGCGCACAGAGCGAGCCTGCTCGATGAAGCTCTTGTTGCCCAGCAGCAGTGATCCCACCGGCGCGCCCAATCCTTTCGACAGGCAGAACATTATCGAATCGAACTTGCGCGTGACTTCCGCCACCGGCTGCCCCAACGCAATTGCCGCGTTGAAGATGCGCGCGCCATCCAAGTGCACCGGCAAGCCAACTTCATGCGCACGGTCGCAGATATCGTCGGCGATCTCCTGCGGATACACCGTCCCGCCCGCCATGTTGTGCGTGTTCTCCAACTCCACGAGCCCGGTCTGCTGGCGGTAATAGATGTGGGCCGAAATCTGCTTGCGGATCATCTCCCATGTCAGGATGCCGTCATCCGAATAGATCGGCCGCACCGTGCATCCGGAAAACCATGCCAGCATGGCCATCTCCCAGTTGAAGATGTGGCCGCGCTCCTCGCAAATAATCTCCTGCCCTGGCTTGGTGTGCAGCTTGATCGCGATCTGGTTGCCCATCGTTCCCGTGGGAACAAAAATCGCCGCCTCGCGCCCAAAGATTTCAGCAGCACGCTGCTCCAGTCGATTAATCGTCGGATCTTCGCCATAAACGTCGTCGCCGACCTCGGCTTCCGCCATGGCAATACGCATCTCTGGCGTAGGCTTGGTGACCGTATCGGAACGCAGATCAACAATCGTGGGGCGAGTGGTTTCAAGCTCTTCAGCGGCATGGCTGGCAGGGGATGACATGCAAACAAGTCTAATCCATCGCGAATTTCAGATCGAAGATTTCAGATTGCATTGCTTTTCAATTTCCAATCTGAAGTCTCAAATCTGCAATGACTTATCTGCATCTTACAAACAATGAACTCACGGCTCCTCGTTACCGCACTTCTCATTTTTTTCGCTCCTACCGTTTTCGCCCAGAGCTACCTGCTTCGCGCACGCGAACAGGTGATCACCGCTTCGGTCCATCGCGACAATTGCATCGTTGTAAAACCTGACGGCACCTTCCATATGGAGCAGGGCGATCAGAAGGAGCAGCCCAAGCCCGACGTCTACACTGGCAAGCTCGACCCCTCGCAGCTAGACAAGCTGAAGCAATCGCTCGACGATCCAGCCCTCGAGAAGTTAGGTTCCGTACATCAGGGCCAGCAGGGAACTGCCGAAGGCGCGCGCGTCGAGATTCGCAACATGTCCATCGCCCGCAAAAGCCGCAGCCAATCGATCGGCATCACCCAGAGCGACGACAATCCTCCCATGCCTGGCCCGCTCTAACCTGTCGTCGAGTGGGTCGACAACCAGTTTGCCGCCAATCTCCAGCAGGACAAGGCCGCGCAAGCCAATCATTGCGGAGGAACCGGCCGAGTTTATGTTCCTGAAGCGCCCGGGAGTGCAAAACATCTAAAATAGCTCCAGCGCATGGCGAACCAAGAGGAAGAGGTACTAGGCAAAGCGTACGACGCGCGGCTGATGCGCCGTCTGCTGGGCTATTTGAAGCCCTACACGTGGCAGGTCACGATCGCGCTGACCGCGATCGTGCTCAAAGCTGGCGCCGACGTTCTCGGCCCCTATCTCATCAAAGTCGCTGTCGACAGGTACATGACGCACTCTCCGGGTGCGCATTCCTTCCTCGACCGATGGCTTAGTTCCCAGCCACTTACCGGCATTGGCCAGATCAGTTCAATCTACCTCGGCCTTCTCGGACTTTCCTTCTTTCTGGACTTCCTGCAGACCTACTTCATGCAGTGGACCGGCCAGAAGGTGATGTTTGATCTGCGCAAGCAGATCTTCCGCCATCTCCAGCAGATGCATGTCGGCTTCTTCGATAAGAATCCGGTGGGCCGTCTCGTCACCCGCGTAACCACCGACGTCGACGCTCTGAACGAAATGTTCACGGCAGGCGTCGTGGCGATCTTTGAGGATGTGTTCGTGCTTGCCGGCATCATCGGCACCATGCTGCTGGTCGACTGGCGACTGGCGCTGCTCACGTTCTCGGTGCTTCCGTTCATCGTCTTTGCCACCATGGTCTTCCGGCGCAAGGTGCGCGATTCCTATCGACGCATTCGCACCGCCATCGCGCGCATCAATTCTTACCTCCAGGAACACGTCAGCGGCATGACGGTGCTGCAACTGTTCAACCGCGAGAAGCGCGCCTACAGCCAGTTCAAAGAGATCAATGCCGCGCACATGCTGGCGTTCAAAGATGCCATTCTGGCCTACGCACTCTACTATCCGGTGGTCGAAATTCTGTCGGCGCTGGCGATCGCGATGGTCATCTGGTTCGGTGGCCATCAGACCCTGCGCGGGATCACCACCTTGGGCACGCTGGTGGCATTCATGCAATACGCCATCCGCTTCTTCCGGCCCATCCAGGACTTGAGCGACAAGTACAACATCCTTCAGGGGGCGATGGCGTCCGCCGAGCGCATCTTCAAGCTCCTCGACGCGCAGGTCGAAGTGTTCACGCCTGAGCATCCAAAAAAAGCTGTTGGCCCCGGCCGCATCGAGTTCGACCACGTCTGGTTTGCCTATCGAAACGTGCCATCCGAGTCCAACGATGGAGCCCCTGCTCACAATGGAGCCCGCTCGCCCTCGAGCGGGTCAGAAGAAACTACGCAGCCCGACTGGATCCTCAAAGATGTCTCCTTCGTCGTCGAACCGGGAGAAACTGTCGCCTTCGTCGGCCACACTGGTGCCGGCAAGACCACGATCATCTCGCTTCTGCTGCGCTTCTACGATGTACAGAAGGGAGCCATTCGTATTGATGGTGTCGACGTCCGCGAAATGGACCTCAATGATCTGCGCCGCCGTTTCGGGGTGGTCTTACAGGATCCGTTCCTCTTTACCGGAACCCTGGAGCAGAACATCCGTCTCGGTTCCGACTGGATCACCGACGAGCAGGTCGCGACTGCCGCGGAAGAAGTGAACCTTGGCGATTTCATTCGCTCGCTTTCTAACGGATTCAAAGAGCCAGTGCATGAACGCGGTAGCACCCTTTCGACAGGTCAGAAGCAGTTGATCTCGTTCGCCCGAGCACTAGCGCACGATCCCAAAATCCTCATCCTCGACGAAGCCACTTCCAGCGTCGATACCGAGACGGAAATGAAAGTCCGCGAGGCACTGACCAAGCTGGTCGAGGGTCGCACATCGGTTGTCGTCGCCCATCGTCTCTCCACCATTCAGCGCGCCGACAAGATTATCGTCATGCACAAGGGCAAGGTCCGTGAGTTGGGGACGCATCAGCAGTTGCTGGCGCAGCGCGGCATCTACTACAAGCTCTACCAGCTGCAATATAAGGATCAGGAAGTTCCCGCCGTGAATCTGGCTACCCCAGCCCCCGCCGTTCTAAGCGGCAACGACTAGCCTGCTTACATATCGGTGCTGGGTGCCCGGTCCTTCCCTTCTTTTGGAAAGGGCCGGAACCTCTACCCGATTTCAAGCGCGAGAGTGGGCAGGTCGCGCTGCTGCTATTCCCAGGCAAACCACGATCAGCCCCGACACCACGATCGGCGCCGCAAAGAACCACGCACAACAGATCACGAACAGCACGGTCTGCACCGCAAACAGCGCCCATCCCAATCCGCCGATAGCTGCCGGATTGCGCTTGGCTAATCCGCCGAGATGCCCGGCAACGAAGGCCGCGAAAAGAAGATACGCCGATAGCGACAGTCCAAACCCACGGTAATAGCCATAAAAGCTATTGCTCCGCCCCATATTGCTGAAGTGCACATCTTCCATCGCATGCCGGACCATGGCCACTTCCGGCGACGCCGATTTCGAACTCAGCATTCCTGCTGTATGTGCCAGGGCGAAGAAGATCAGCAGGCCTGCTGCGATGCGGTAAAACAAGGTTGCGCTCATGGTTGTACCTTCCTTGTGGTCGACACCGGTGCGACGGATGACTCTGATTGTTTCGACTAAGGCCAACCAGAATACCTGAAATTTGTACAATGGCTGCGTGCCTCCGAAATTCCTGATCTCTTCGGGCGAAAGCTCAGGGGAGTACTACGGCGCCAAACTGATCGAAGCCCTGCGGCATCGCGCGCCCGCGGCTGAATTTTTCGGCGTCGGAGGCAGTCGCATGCGCGAAGCCGGTTGCGACACCGTCATCGACGCGCACGAGATCTCGGTGCTCGGGCTGGCCGAAGTCGTCCGTCATCTGCCGCATATCTACGGAGAGTATCGCCGTCTACTGCACGAGGTCGATGCGCGCAAACCCGATGCTGCCATCCTCATCGATTTCCCCGACTTCAATCTCCGCCTCGCGCGCCAATTGCACAAGCGCGGCATTCCGGTGATCTATTACGTCAGCCCGCAACTTTGGGCGTGGCGTGCCGGTCGCATCGCTCAAATTCGCAAGCACGTCCGCAAAATACTGGTGATCTTCCCCTTCGAAGAACAGTGGTATCGAGACCGTGGCGTCGAGGCGGAATATGTGGGACATCCGCTGGCGGATCCCGGCAAAACAAGAGCGGTAGACAGCGCGATTCTGGAATCGCCTGTCCAGCGCAGTCGCATCATCGCGCTCCTCCCCGGCAGCCGCCGCAAAGAAGTCGAGACTCATCTGCCGATCATGTTGCAAGCTGCGGCCAAGTTCGATCCGAGCTATCGTTTCGTCGTTCCTATCGCGAAGTCCCTCGACAAGGAGTGGTTCGGGTCGCTTCTTCGTCGCCAGTGCCCACTTGGATGGGAATCAAAGATCACCCCCATGGACAGCGCAACCGTGGCCCTGTCGATCTCCCGCGCCGCCGTCGTCGCCTCTGGCACCGCCACCCTCGAAACCGCCCTGATCGGTACGCCTTTTGTGATGGTCTACCGCGTCTCGCCTCTCAGTTGGACGCTTGGCCG
Source organism: Terriglobia bacterium (assembly GCA_963826275.1). Lineage (GTDB taxonomy): Bacteria > Acidobacteriota > Terriglobia > Terriglobales > Acidobacteriaceae > JAJPJE01. The sequence continues at coordinate 291,162 of CAWGWI010000019.1, forward strand.
TCCTCTCGTAAAAGTCGATCGCTTTGCCATGCCTAACCTGATCGCCGAACGCGACGTGGTCCCCGAACTCGTACAAAATAAATTCACCGCCGACGCAGTCGTCGCCGAGTTGCGAAAAATCCTGCCCGACGGCCCTGACCGCCAGCGCATGCTCGACGGCCTGGCCGAGGTCAGGGCGAAACTCCATCCGCAGGAGCCTGGCATCACCGCCTCCGACCGCGCCGCCGAAGCCGTACTTGCTTGCCTCACTGGCGCCGTAAAGTCCGGGGCTTCAAGCTGAATGTAAGAAAATCGTCACTAAGTAGAACAATCCCAAATAGATTCGCAACCTTCCCGTCCCACATACGTTTTATAGGGTGTAACCTAGTAGTTGGGGCCTCGATAAAAGGGTGCATCTGCAAGCCGTGAGGTCCTAATCTAAGCATGAGCAGCTATTCGGCTGGAGACTACGCGATGTCCACTGCACGGCGCCCCCTGCGGCGTGCCCTCTTTTCTGGCATCTTTGCCATTTTGTTCTGCTTGCCTCTGTTCGCGGCGGATAAGCCCCGGATTGAAGTCAATGACTACCAGATCGACGCCGAACTGGTGCCCCGCACGCATCGGCTCGTGGCTCGTGCGGTCGTGAAGTTCACAGCGCTCGACGACATCACCGTCGCTACTTTCGAGCTCCATAACGGACTGCGTCCGACCAAGGTCACCGATCCCAGTGGTACTTCGCTTTCCGTCGAGCGCGTGTCCCAGGATTCGACCGTTCGCATAGCCCTTCCCAATGGATTGGCGAAGGGTGCCTCGACCACGCTGACCTTTGATTATGAGGGCTCACTCGAGTCGCCCGACGATAGTCCGGTGCAGGGCTTGCGATTGGCCTCGATCAATGACGACACCACATATCTTCTTTATGCCGCGCGCTGGTTCCCGGTAAGTGGATACGGTACGAATCGTTTCACCGCGACCATGAACATCACCGTGCCCAGCTATTGGGTTGTGATCGGAACGGGTGCGCAGGGTTCGCATGCCGGATCTGGCGCAGCGCTCGAAGCCGCATCCGCTCCAGAGTCCGAAGGCTCCAACACCAGGGACGAACCTCCTCCGCTGCGGAAACGAAGCGCGAACGCGCCACAAGCCAAAGCGAGGACCGCGGCGAAATCCGAACCCAAACACGCCCTCACCGGCGACACCAAGACCTTTACGTTTTCATGGACTAAACCGGCCTTCCCGGGCACGATTATCGCGGGCCAGTTTCAGGAGAGCACTAGCAACCCGGCAGGTATGAACCTGCACGTTTACTACAAGCCGATTCACAAAGGTCTGGCGGCAACCTACTCTGAAACAGCCGGCCGTCAGTTCGCTTTCTTCACCACTCTGTGGGGACCACCGCTCTCGCCAACACTCAATGTGGTTGAGATCCCCGACGATACAGTCCCGGCGGCGTGGTCCACCGAAGTCGCTGCGCTTTCCTCGCGGTCTCTTAGTGGCAAAATCAACTACCGGTTGATGGCGAACACGATCGCGCACCAATGGTGGGGATCGTCAGTCAGTCCCGCTACCCGGAATGATTGGTGGATCAGCGCTGGTTTCTCACGCTATGGCGAAGCCGCCTACGTGGAGCACGCAGCCGGTCCGGCGGCTTACCAGGAAGTCATTAAGGACATCGAAGTGGGCGCGCTCGCCTACGACACCACGCCGCTGCTGAGCGTCGGCAAGCTCGATATGTTCTCGCCCGAATTCCAGTCGCTCACCACCGACAAAGGCGCCATCATCGTCGGCATGTTGCGCTGGGTAATGGGTGACCAGAAGTTTGAAAAGACGATGATGGACTTTGCCACGCAGTACAAAGGCAGTTCCGCCACTGTCGAAAATTTCCGCGCCCTCGCCGAGAAGAATTACGGCGACAGCCTCACCTGGTTCTTCACTCAATGGCTGAACTCGACGGGTGCTCCGGAGTTCAAAACCAAGTACACCGTCTATCGGCTCGGTACCAGTTGCACCGATCCCAACAAGTGCAAAGGCTTCCGCATCGTTGGCGAAATCACGCAGGATCTCGATCTCTTCCGTATGCCGGTTGAGATCAAGGTCGACACCGACGGGCGCAGTGAGACCCAGCGCATCGACGTGGTCGGCACGAACTCGGCCTTCACCATCGAAACCTTCGGACGTCCGCGCAAGATTTCCATCGATCCCAGCAACTGGGTATTAAAGAACTCGCCGGACATCAAGCTGCGCGCTGCCATCCAGCGCGGCCAGGGACTCGTCCAGCAGAATGACCTCGCAGGCGCCCTGCAGGAGTTCCAGAAGGCGCTCGACGTCAACAAGAACAGTTCGCTGGCGCACTATCGCATCGCCGAAGTGTTCTTCCTGCAGAAGAACTACCAGGCGGCTGCGAATGCTTATCGTGAATCGTTGAACGGCGATGGCGAGCCCAAGTGGACCGAGGTCTGGAGCCACCTGCAACTGGGCAAGATCTTCGACATCACCGGCCAGCGCGAGCGCGCCTCCAATGAATATCGCCAAGCGATACAAACGCAGGACGACACGCAAGGCGCACTCGAAGAGGCGCGGAAGTATCTGCAGGCGCCCTACAATCCGCAGGCAAACAACGGCAGTAACGGTGACTAGTGATCAGGACGGATAGGGAATAACTGTGGGTGGGGAATAACTCTGAGTGGAGAATAACTCTGGGTGGCCCATTCAAGCCTTCTTTTGGCTGCGGGGTTTTAGATGCTGTGATTCCGAGCCGGCCCTATCGATCCACCGATCAAATCTTGTCACTTTCTCTCACGAACTTCAGGCCGCTCAATCGGGCGGCCTTTTCCTTTTCCAACCCCAAACTCATCACCAGCACATGGAACACTTCGCCCATGCCCTCCGGCGTGATCAGGTGTTTGAGTTGCAGCGCTCTCTTCGTTTGTTCCTGCGGCAATTTGCATTCGCTGAACGCATCACTGAACTGCGTTTCTTCACCAATCCCGACGAGAAACTGCGACTGCGTCACCAGCGCAAGCGGTTCAATTCGATGTTCCCGCGCAACGGTCGCGAGCGCGGTGAAGTTCACGTCGGCGGTGATGTCCTGTTCACCGGGCGCGTCGTAAACCGAGTCACTCAGCGCGTGCTTGCGAAAGCTGCGAACGGTCCCACGATGGCGTCCCGCAAGCTGTTCATCACGGGTGTAACCGTAATCGATGAAAACGAAGTAGCCGGGTTGCTCGCTGCGCGCAGCTAGTGCGGCGATTCGCTGCATATAGTTCTGCGCAATCAGCGGCGCATCCACGCGTTCGCCTTCTTCTGGACGCACGGCATATCGTTCGACATAGTCGAGCAAAGCTGATGAAGGCGGCACGAATGTCTCCGTGAAGCGATCGCCTGCCATCGCCACTCGCACCTCGCCGCGATAGTCGAGCAGCTCGACCGGAAGCGCATCGAAAAATTCATTTCCGAAAATGATGAAAGGCGTCTTGATCGCGATCTCTTCGAGCGTCGCTGCGATCCGCACTTTCCCCGAGGTCAGCTCAGGCGCAAACAGTTCGGCCAGCCTGGCACGCAGTCCCGCCGAGCCCTCCATCATGCGGTAGCAGAGTGAGTTGTAGAAATCAGGAAATGTCTTCTTCGACCAGGCGAGCACATCTTGAGCGAACAACCCGCGGCCCGGACCCAGTTCGATCACAGTGATCTCCGCAGGCTCGCCTAACCCGCGCCACATCTCCTCGAATTGCCGCGCCAGCAGGCGCCCAAACACGGCGTGCACGTCGCTCGACGTATAGAAGTCGCCCTGCTTTCCAAACTGCTCTCGTGGACTGCTGTAGTACCCCGCCGGCGCGCCAGCTTCGCCCGATCCGTACAGGCACAGCTGCATGTAGCGCGAGAAGGGAATCGGTCCGCGCGCGCGGATTTCGTCTTCGATGTACTCGCGCAGGTTCACGCGAAGTCATTCTATCGTTTCTCTTAACGGTGTCTCGACTGCGGCCTGATCATTTCGGCGGCAGATTTCAAACTGCCGTCCTTCAAATGTTCTTCAGTTCTGCAGGGGTCATCACTCTCGGAAGTACCTCGTTTAACCAGAACTGAGGATCGAGCTTCGGGATGTATTCGACGAAAGGCGTCACACCAATCGGCAGTATCCGACGGTATCGGCGGACGTCGTAGTTGGTGCCCAGAGGATTTGCTGCCAGCCAGCGAGCTTTGTCATTCGCATCATCGAGGGCGCGCTCACAAACACGGATTCGATAATCGACCGCCTTAGGATCGCCGCTTTCGATTCCGAACGAACGCCCTACAGCTCTACACTCTGCGATTACGAGAACTTCCCCGATGTCAAACGCTGCATCAACTTGCTTACTCGTTCCGTTGAGCGCCTTACATTCCCCAATCGGAAGTGCAGATGCTCCGCCTCTAACGATCTGTTCTAATGCGTCTCCTTTAAAGTTCTGGTTTTCGATCTTGATCCCGAAAAAGAGGTTGAATAGCAGCCGAGAAATCCATGCAAAATCGACAAATACCCTATCCTCACCATAAGGGATGAACACAGAATGTGGTCCCCACAAAAGCACGTTGATCTGATCCCGTTTCGCAGACTCGAGCTCCAGAAATTTGAACGCAGCTCTTACGTCAATCTCTTCAGGTGCTGACTCCAGTCCAAGGTAGGCTAGAGCAACTGGCAAATATTCATGGATACGACAATTACGTTTCGCGTTACGGGGCTTCGATAAGCGCGTTGTAGTGCGCAACGCTCTCAGGCCCAGAGGGGAGTATGGACGAATGCTCAGTCTGTTTGTGCTCCGTTGTACTGTGGAAGCAGAGCGCCTGAGTCCACTGCTCCGGTGCATGCTCAAATGTTGTTGTTGCTGATGCTTCGATCGCCGCGCGTCTATCGTAACTTGTGACCAATGATGTAATCTCGTCCGCGGTCATCGAAGAAGACTGGCGGGAGTGTGGTCAACTATGAGCGGCGCACTTGCCCGTGATCCGATGTACGCGGCTCCACAGCGCCACATCTCGAACGCTAACTTTTCACAACGATAGAGCTGCTCCAGTTCGGCAGGGCCAAATCTTGTAAGCACCAGTTGCGGGGTATGCCGCAGAGCGCTCCTAAGTGCGTCGAGTTTAGGCGACATCAACAATCCCCCGACAATCTCACTGTCGGGTACTTCGTTCGACCATGCGATTCCGCCGCATGGGTCCATCAGCCCGTACTTTTGAAATGCGGCCTCCATGATTCCACGGGTGATGTTAATCGTGGCCGGTGAGTCCTGTTCGCCTGCTGCGAATGGGGCCAAACGCCTGTAAGCATGTAACCAATATGCAATTGAGTGCTGACTTAGTTCTTCAGCCATCTGTTTTTCGACGGCTTTACGATATTGAAGGATTAGTTCCTGACTCTCCGTCGCGGAATATTGACCTGGAGGTACAAGGCTCCAAAACGAAGCCCTGAGTTGATGAGGTCGCGTAAAGTCGTAAGCCTTGGCTAATTCATCATGCAGGATTACGCTTGCTTCCCATTCCTGCACGCAATCGGATCGCGGCGCTTGTCCGTTATCCATTTAATTTACTCCGAGATAGCCGTGCGGTTGGCCGACAACCGACAACCGACTACTGGCTGACTACCGACTACCGAAGAGGGGTAGGATTACCAAAAGGTAAATCTGCCAGCCGATTTGATACCTTTATCTATCTACAGGAAAGTGACTGCGATACCACGACGTTGACTACTCTCGGCAAAACTGAAGACATACGGATTCACCACACCAAGGTTGTTTTACCTCCCGCGTTTCTCGACGAGGAACTACCTGCCGGCGAAAAGGCTCTCGCCACCGTTTACAAAACGCGCTCGGAGATCAAAGAAATTCTGAACGGCGAGAGTCGCCGCCTGCTTGTCGTTGTCGGCCCCTGCTCTATTCACGACACCAAAGCCGCTCTTGAGTACGCCGGTCTGTTGAAGCACGCCATGGAGGAACTGTCCGGCGAATTGCGCATCGTGATGCGCGTTTATTTCGAGAAGCCGCGCACCACCGTGGGATGGAAGGGTCTCATCAATGATCCCAATCTCGACGGCTCCTACAAGATCAACGACGGCTTGCGAGTCGCTCGGCGGCTCCTGCTCGACTTGAACGAAATGGGCGTGCCCGCCGGCACCGAGTTCCTGGACATGATCATCCCGCAGTACATGGCGGGACTGGTTTCCTGGGGCGCCATCGGCGCGCGCACCACCGAGAGCCAGGTGCACCGCGAACTCGTATCGGGAATCTCCTGCCCGGTCGGATTCAAGAACGGCACTTCCGGCAACGTACAGATCGCCATTGACGCCGTGCACTCCGCCGCGCATCCGCACACGTTTCTTGGCCACACCAAGTACGGACAGTCCGCGATTTTCTTCACCAAGGGCAATCCCGATTGCCACGTTATCCTGCGCGGCGGCCGCACCTCGACGAATTACGATGCCGCCTCCATCGCGCAAGCTTGTTCGCTGATCCAGAAGGCGGGACTTGCTCAGCGCGTCATGGTCGATTGCAGCCATGCGAACAGCAACAAGGACCATACTCGCCAGGCTGAGGTCTGCCGCGATATCGCGGTGCAAATCGCTGGCGGCGAGAAGCGCATCATCGGCGTGATGATCGAGAGCAATCTGATTGCGGGGGCGCAAAAACTGCAAAAGGGTAAGCCGCTCACTTACGGGCAGAGCATCACCGACGCCTGCATCGGTTGGAACGAAACTCTGCCACTGTTGCGCGAACTAGCAGCCGCGGTCCGCTCGGGACAAGGTTGAGGAAGGCGACCGCTATTCGCCGTCGGCAGCGTATCCCGCGGCGTCGATGTCAGTTAGCTCGCGTCCATTTTTCAGTGCGGCCGATGAGCGAGATGCCGACAAACCCGCGCAGGTCCAGGTGATCGTGCGAAACCAGGGTGGCCTTGGCGCTGTAGAGCTTTCCGCTGTCGGGATCGTAGATCTTGCCATTTTTCCAAAGGTTGTCGCCCGCGAACTGAAAGCCCTCCATGATCTGTAGTCCCATGAGTGGCGTCTTTTTGCGAGCGGGATCTGGATTCTTGTGGTCGATTTTGACTGTGCCCGGCGTGCCCTCGGTCGAGCCGGCCGGATACGTGGGATTTTTCAGCCACACGATCTTGCCGCAGTAAGCATCGCCGCACTTCACCACGTCAATTTTTGCGTCTTGTTTCTGGTTGAGCCAGGTACCGACGATGTCGTCGCTTCCAGCCCAGAGCTGCACAGCGGAGAGCAGTCCAATGAGCAGCAGAAAGAATGCAGATTTTACGTATCGCATATAGGCTCCGTTCTGCCCCTGCGTACCGACCGAAGAGTATACCAGCGCATTCTCGCTCAGCCCTTTTTCTTGCCGAGCTTTTCCGCCAGCGCACGCAACGTACTCTGCGTCTCCGCTCGCCACCACATGGTTGTGATTTCGCGCAGCTCGGCCTCGGTCTCCTGGTCGAATAGCGCGCATAGGTCGGCGCGGGCATCGCGGCGAGTACCGAGCATCGCTTCGGGAGGCAATGCCAGAAGACGTTCGCACCATTCCAGCGCGCGATTCACAACCTGCTCGGGATCGGCCACATCGTCAACCAGTCCGATTCGACGCGCTTCTTGCACCGTTACCAGTGTGCCGGCAACGGCCATGTGCTCAGCTTCGCGCGGGCCGATCAATCGACGCAGAGCTTTCAAGATCAGCGGCGGCATTTGAATGCCGACCTGTACTTCGTTCAGTCCGATGCGGAAGTCGCCTTGCGCCATCACTCGCCAGTCGCAGAAGATCGATAGAACCGTTCCGCCTGCCGGCGCATGACCCGTGATCGCGGTGGCGATGGGAATCGGCGATTGCGCAATCGCGCCGAGCAGACCGTAGAAGTCGCGCCAGACAGAGTCCATAGTCGGGCGGTCGAGCGCCATCAGCGAGGGAATATCGAGTCCTCCGGAAAATCGGCCCGGCGAGCCGGAAAGAATCAGTGCGCGAGCGCCTTGGCTCGGAGACGCGAGGATTGCCTGTCGCAAAGCAGAGATCAGCTCGGGAGAGAGAGCATTGACCGGAGGACGATTGAGGCGAAGTTCGCGAATCGCGCCATGATCAATGGTGAGGATCATGGGGAAATAGTACGCCGTGTCCGATCGCGGAGAAACGCTCGTCAACGTGAAAGTTAGAACGCGAAACTCGAAACGGTCTTACTGCTTCGTGTGGGGCGCGCGGATGAACATCTCGACGAAGTAGTCGTGCAGGCAATCGTAAAGTTGACGTTGCAGTGTCCAGGCGAGTTGCGGATGGTCGAGATCGCGGGAATGTAGATCGTAGTAGTAAGTGTGGACCGGAACGGTGACGTTCTTGGCATTGATGATGAGCTGAATGCCGTCGCCGTGCGTGCGCGCCGAGAAGTCGAGCAGCGGATGTTCGAATTGTGACAGCACCTCGAGAACGGCTCTGAGCTTTTCGTCGCTGGCGATGACCATGAAATCGATTGTAAGCCCCGGCCGTAATGAGTATCCCGCAGGGTCGTTTAAGTACTGCAAATTCAGCTACATACATTTCCTGGCACGAAATCGGTCAGGTGTCGGGCAGGCGAATTTTCTAGGCGAAATTGCCCTATTTCTGCTACTCTGCGCTTGCGTCGTATTGAACGGTTGTGAGGAAGTTGCTTTACCAAAGCGTTTCTGCCTCTGCAGTACCCTCCGGTTCATTCAACGTAATTTCAACAAAGAAGGTTTTAGCAACAAATGGAACAAGGAACTGTGAAGTGGTTTAACGATGCCAAGGGTTTTGGTTTCATCACGCGCCAGACGGGCGAGGATGTCTTCGTGCATTTCTCCGCCATTCAGGCCAACGGCTTCCGCAGCCTGCAAGAAGGGCAAGCGGTTCAGTTCAACGTGGTGAAGGGACCCAAGGGATTGCAGGCAGAAAACGTTCAGCCCCTTTAATTAGCGGCGTAACGGTTTCAGAAAAGGCAGCCTTCGGGCTGCCTTTTCTATTTCCTCACCATCTCGCAACACGCTGACCTACGGCGCAGACTGCGACGTCTGCACCGCGCACGTCCCCGATCCAGTTCCTGTCGTTCCGTTGCCGGTACATGTCTGATTGGAAAGCGTGGTGTAGTAAATCTGCGATTCGCCGGCTCCGGAGAGACTGTTATCAATGGAAATCCCGCTGGTCCCGCCTACCGCAGCTATTCCGTCGGTCACGTTGCCGGTCGTCCCTGCACCCTGAACGTTGAAGTTGTACAGGCAAGCTCCCGTGCATCCAGTTTTGTTTCCGTTGGCTATCACGCTCATGAAAAGCCAGTCTTGCGTGCCGTTGTAAAACTCGGTGACGGGAGAACACGTTGAGCCATTGCCGACCGTGCTGACCATCGTGTTGTATTTGCTGGGAGTCGGATTGTTGATTCCACTGAGGCCGGACATCGGAATCTGGAACAGGACTCCGTTCACACAGGCATAAAGATTCCCTGTAGTCCCCGCGCCCGAATAGTACGTGTTATCGAACGAACCCGTGCGAAGAACGGTGGCAGTGGTGTTGGTGCTCGCGTTTCCGAAACTGGCGTAATTTTGCCCATAAGTGCCGCTGATGGAGGTTCCGGCTGCGAATCGGTTGACGTAACTATTGCCGGGGGTCACGTCGCAGCCGTCCCCGACGAAGACATAAACGTTCTCGGTGCTTGAATCAACAATCGGCGGGTCAACCATGCCGGCGGTGCCACACACCATTCGGTTCGAGTTAAGGACGGTTTGAGTGGTGGCGCCGGTGGTGGTGATGGAATGCAGATAGCCACTGCCATCGCCCACGAACAGCAGTTGCGACGCGCCGCTATCGTAAACCGGAGATGTGAGAATCGGCGACGTCTGCGTGCTCGCGGTTACCGGCCAACCGCCCGTGCTGGCTTCGGCAGGCGTACCGCTGAAGACGCCCGTGAATTTGTGTACCTTTCCGCTGTTGTCGCCCACATACATCGAGTCGGTGCCGTAGTAGACGTAGAACGGTGACGAATTGGTGTCGTTGGGACTGCCGCTAAGAGTAATGGTCGTGTAGCACGGCGCGGTGCACGCGCGGTAGTTCGCGTTGGACTGCAGCGTGGCTGCTGCCGGCGTGTCCACGGTGCCGCCCGAGGTCAGCAGTGGCTTCAAGAGCACCAGCGATGCGATGTTCGCATTGGTCTGGATGTAAGCGACCTGAGTCCCGTCGGGTGAAAGCACCGGAGAGAGCGTTGATGCGCCGCCTGTGTTGTAGGCCCAGGCAACGGTGGGCACCACACCGGTGCATGTGCCAGCGTAGATATTCTTGTAAGCGATGACGGTTGCGCTAGTGGGGGCTGATCCGGTGGGGTAGACGATGAAATCGTTGCAGCTCGCCGTGGTGGTGGAGAACGAGTACTTTGCGGGGAACGCGTTGGCCGCGATGGCCGTCGCGCCGTCGTTCATGCTCCAGTCTTTATGAATGGAGGGTTTCGGAGTCCTGGATGGAGGGCGACGGGAAAACGGGTCGGCGAATCCGCCCACACGCTCGCCATTTTCGATCGGCAGACGATGCAACGGCGCGACCAGCGTGGGCTGCATGATCGGTGAGTTGCGCTTTTGCTGCTGCGTAACGTAGCGAGGCTCGGTGACGATCCTGAACCATTCGTTGTAGTGGCCGCTCTTGAGCGCGTCCAGTTCCCTGGCGGGAGCGGAAAAAACGGCGTGATGATGCGACCAATCGTCGGCAACGCCGCTCTGGGCTGCCTCCTGCGCACACAGCGGCGCATTCACGGCCATCAGCGCGGCTAGAGTGAAACCGATCATCGACCACTTGTGGGAGGCAAGGCTCGCACCTGACATGGCGGCATTCTCCGATCAAAACACTTTACCGTCTGTTGGTTGGCGCGGGGATACCAACTCAGGTAACGTCCGATCACGTTTTACGTTTCAGGTTTTGCGAAAAGGCGCCGAGCCAGCCGCTGGTTTTCCCGCTTTGGGAGATCCCATGGGGTACCCCCTCTCCCTGTGTCCCGCATTCTAAAGGGCTTACGGGCATGGGATAAGTTAGTCCCTACAAAACAAAGCAGTTAGTCCGAGTGATCCGATAAAACAAAGGAGTTAACTGCAGTAGTCAGTAGCCAGTAGTCAGAATGCTAGAGGTTCGCTCATCTCCCCGAGCCTCAATCCTATATCTATTGTGACAAATCTGAGGGGACCTACTAGACACTTCGCGACACGATATTTTCGCTGTGCGCCAAAACGGGACCGGCCTTTGAGGGCAGTGAGATAGCAGTGCTGCGTGCGCTTGGAATTTGTGAAGTGTTGAGGTTTTGGGGTATTGACAAGAACGTTTCACGTTTTACGTTTCACGAACAAATTGCCGGAGTTTTCTGCAGTATGCCACCGGTACCGAAGGTCGCGTGGAGGTTGAATGTGAATGGACTGCAAGAAAGCTGGAAAGAGCAGCGGGCTGCTGCATCCAGCTGTCGAACTGCCCCACTCAAGCCAACAGAAGGCTTGAATGGGCCACCTGCCTGCCAGCGAGGAATTTTCCTTTGTGCCCCAGGGGTGTGAGCTTCGGCACAGAATATTCCAACGATCTCCTTCAACATGATTCGCCAACCGTGCGTCGAGAGCACGCAGGAGGATCTCCTTGTACCAAGCACTGACGGGCTGTTTTGCGGCGTGTGCAATTGCGCTTTTGTACTCTTGAGGTGGAATGGCGCTTGACCGGTTTGGAAGAAACATCCATTATCTCCGTATCAGTCTGACGGATCATTGCAACCTGCGCTGCGTCTATTGCATGCCGGAAGGGATGGCCTTCCACCAAAATGCCGAACTGATGCAAGACGACGAGATCTCCTCATATTTACCCGCCTTTTCGCCGGCCTGGGTTTTGATAAGATCCGCCTGACAGGCGGTGAACCGACCCTGCGTGCCAATATTGTGGAATTGGTACATGGGATCAGCCATACAGACGGTATCCGTTCGGTCTCCATGACGACCAATGCGGTGCTGTTATCAAACCTGTCAGGATCTTTGGCCGAAGCCGGCCTTCGACCGGGTCAACATCAGCATTGATACTCCCTCGACCCGCTCAAGTTCAAGCAGCTGACCGGCTTCGATAACCTGGAAAATGTATGGAAAGGGATCCTTTCCGCTGAGCGGGCCGGCCTGGGTCCTATCAAATTGAATGTGGTGGTCGTCCGCGGCTTTAACGAGCAGGATGTGGCTGAGTTGGCACGCCTGACAATCCAGCATGCCTGGCAGGTCCGCTTTATTGAAATGATGCCTTTTGCCGGGAAGACCGATTTCCAGACCGGACAGATGGTCACAGCCGTCGAGACACACAGCCTGATCGAGCACGCTTTGGGTCGGTTGATGCCGGTTAATAATCAGACCTTGGACGGAGAGGCCCGCCTGTACCGTCTCCCTGGCGCTCTCGGCACCATCGGTTTCATTTATTCTGTTACCGCCCCTTTTTGTGGCTCATGCAATCGTGTTCGCCTTACCGCTGATGGCGTTTTGCGTCTGTGTCTTTTACGGGAATCCGAGCTGGATCTGTTAACCCCTTCTGCGTAATGGCGCTTCCCAGGATCAGCTTCGCCAAATGGTTCTGGAAGCTGTCTACGACAAACCCTGGGGCCACGCCCTCGCCCAAGGCGAAATCCCGCTTAACCGCGTCCTTAGTGAAATTGGTGGATGAAGCTGTTCTACGTTTCCAGGATCAATTTTCCCATAACCCCGACATCATAACCCGGCATCGCCATCACTGCCGTCCGAAATTCCTTACCGGCAATAATTTCGAATAAGGGCGCCATTAATGCGCTGCCGGCATGTTCCTTGGGAATGACCAGATCATAGCGTTCTTGGAACAATGGAACAAAATCCAGATCGAGCGCCTGAGCCGCAGCCGCGATTCCCAGACCGCAATCCGCTCGCCCCGAGGCGACCGCCGCGGCAACTCCCAAATGGGTAAATTCTTCCTGCTGGTATCCGCGGATGGAATTCGTACCGAAATCCCTTTCAAGGCTAGCTGGTAATCCAGCAAAACGCGTGTCCCTGCCCCACGCTGCCGGTTTACAAATCGAATTCCCGGCTTGCCCAAGTCCCCCAAGTCCTTTATATTTTTCGGGTTCCCCCTCAAAACCATAAAGCCTTGGTCCCGCAATACCAACGCCATCAGTTTGAGAGGGATTCCGTCCAGGTACCTTTGGGAGATAGGCCACGTTATACTCACCTGTTTCCGGATCCAGTAAGTGTGAACCCGCCAGGTGTGCCTCTGTCCCCGTGCTGCAGTGCCACCAGCCCGCCTTGCGACCCGACGTTTGCAGACGTAAGACGCCGGCCGTGGCTCGCCAGGAATTGGGCCAGCAGGTCCAGGGTCAGGTCGTGCGATCCAATGCAGAAAATGGTCCGCTCGATCTCACTTTTTTTCGAATAGAGTTGGACCGGTACCTTCTCACCCGCCTCCACACCCTGTTTACCCCGTGGCACCACCACCAGGCCATCTGCCCGGACTAATGAGGTGATGATCCCTGCTCCGCGTGCCAGCGGCGCCGCCAGAGTTTTTTTTCCAACTTGCCCCAGCACTACCCGGATATAGTCATCATCCCCACCCGGAGAGCTGGTCTTGCGTGTCATCTCGGCCATTTCGACCGGCAGCTCATTCGCTCGCCTTCCCAGCCATTTTGCCAGCAAAGGTTCAACGAAGATCTCGCCTGTCATGGCGGATAGACCGGATAGCCCGGAACGCCGACAACCGGTATGCTGCGGTGATCTATCTTCAATATCCCTAAAATGACCGGGTGTCCCGGCCGGACAGCCACCCCATGCACCAATAATGTTCCCAGGCATTCAACAACTTTTGAAGAGAAATCTTCTGCGCCGGCCGATGAACCCGCACCCAATAAGATCAAATCATAATCTGGTGCAAATTCCCGGACACGTCTGCAGATCGCCTCGAAATCATCCGCGATGATTGGCAGCCTGGTCGCCAGTCCGCCCCAACTCCGTACCTGGGCAGCCAGTACCAGGCTGTTGTACTCCAATATTAACCCGGGAGTCAGCTTGCTTCCAATCGGCACCAGTTCGGTTCCGGTTGCGCAGTCGCCACTCGCGGTCGGCGTGCCACCTGGATTTCCTGGTAGCCTGCCGCCGCCACCGCGCCCAGGTCCACCGGGCGCAGAACCTGGCCTGCCGCCAACACCAGTTGCGTGACGATGATATCCTCCCCCATCATACGTATGTGCGACCAGGGGGTCACTGCCGCCCGGATTCGGATGGCTTTCGGCGTGCGGATGGCTTTTGCGATCTCTCCAGCCTCATCCAGAAGACTTCTGACATTCTCGATCGGGATGACAGAATCAAACCCTTCCGGCACGGGATCCCCGGTATCCACATATCTTGCTTGCTCTCCGATTTGCAGTACGATTGGTTTGGAGGGTTGTGCGCCCACGGTTTGATCTGCGTGAGCGACAAATCCGTCCATCGCTGCGGCATGGTAATGCGGTGAAGAAACTTTTGCGAGGATTGGTTCTGCCAGACACGGCCCGAGCGCATTTTCATCCAGCGGGATCGTTTCTTTTCCCAAAACACCCCAAAGCTGCGCTTCTTTCAACGCGGATTCAAAATGTGCTTTCGCATCCTCAAGAGGAATATCATGAAGGTAGACAGACATTCGATTTATTACTCCGCTAGAAAAGAAAGACCTGCACTTGCTCCCCGGCTTCTAATCCGGTGGCATCCGGGGGGATCCGGATCAATCCATCTGCCGCCACCAGGGAAAAAATCAGATTGCTTTTCGAAAAGATGGGTTCGCCAGCCAGACGTCCTCAACGTTCCGCTCAACAGAGGATGTCAATTTCACCACGATCCAATCCTCCCTTCCAGCCTGTGACGGAATATTGAGGTTAAGCCGGGCCATGCATGCTTTTCTTGGCCGGTCCACCTTTTCCCCTAACAATTTCTTGATTACCGGCGCCACGAACAGGCCCGCTATGACCAATGCGCTGACCGGGTTGCCCGGTAATCCGATCACTGCCTTGCCATTACAGACTGCCAGTATGGTCGGTTTCCCTGGTCGCACATTGACCCCATGCGCTAGTACCCCCGGACCGCCCAGGCTGGCAATAACTTCCGCGGTCATATCGCGAACGCTCGCCGACGAGCCGGCAGTAATGACCACTGCCTGGCATTCCGACAAAGCCTTGGAAGCCCGCTCTTTCATTAACTCAAGCTTGTCTGGCACGATTCCATATAATGCCGGTTCTCCACCCGCTTCCATCACCAAAGCTGCCAGGCTGTAGGAATTGACATTACGCACCTGTCCCGGAGCCGGTTCCCGTTCGGGTGCAATGACTTCGTCGCCGCTTGAGAGTATCCCAATTCTAGGTTTCTTGGCTATCCGCAATTGGGTGATTCCCAGTGCCATACACCCCCCCACCTCTGCCGGTCGTACCCGGGTTCCACCTCTGATCACGATCTGACCTTCCTGGACATCTTCCCCCATCAGGATCACATTCTCTCCGGGTGCGACCCCTTTCAGGATGCTGATTTCGCCATTGAGGGTTCGCTCGGTTTGTTCCACCATGATGACCGCATCTGCATTGCGCGGTAGCATTACCTCCTGTATGGATCAAGGCCGCCTGCCCGGGCTGCAAAGCAAAATCCGGCTCGGCTCCCATCGGTACTTCTCCGGCGATCGACAAATAACCTGGGATCGACTCGGATGCTCCGTAAGTATCATTTGCACGCACCGCGAAACCGTCCATGCTGCTGCGTGAAAACGAAGGCAAGGCTTGCGGGGACCGCACATCCCGTGCGGTAACCCGCCCAATCGCGCTCAACACGTCCATCAACTCTTCCTCCGCTGAAAGATCGGGAAGAGCTTGCGTTAACGCTTTCAAAGCTTCTAATGGAGCCACAAGTTTCAAAAATTCGGTCATAGGATTAGTCCATGAATTTTATCTTAATTCTTCAATCACTAATCATCATTCATCAATCTAAATTCTGCAATCGCTTATTATCCACAAGCGGAAATTTGTATTCGACAGCGGGTATAATCGCCGTATGTCCGAACGCACAACCCCGCTCGTGATTGGTATTGCCGGTGGCTCCGGTTCCGGAAAAACCACGGTCGCCCAGACTATCCTGCAACGGGTTGGGCCGGATCGGATATCCTTCCTCCAGCATGACGCTTATTACAAGGATTTGAGTGGCTTGCCCCCCGTCCAGCGCGCCGAGGTCAACTTTGACCATCCCAACTCGCTGGATAATGAATTGCTTATGTGGCATATCCAGCAACTTAAGGAAGGCCATGCCGTCGAAGTCCCCATTTATGATTTCTCCACGCACAGTCGTACCAACCGGACGTTTACCGTCCAGCCTCGCAGCGTGGTCCTAGTGGAAGGCATTTTGATTTTTGCGGAGCACCGCTGCGCGAATTATTGGATGTCAAGATCTTCGTCGACACTGATTCGGATCTGCGTTTCATCCGCGACTTCAACGCGATATCTCAGAGCGCGGCCGTACCACCAAATCGGTCATCAAACAATACCTGACTACGGTACGTCCGATGCACTTGGATTTCGTCGAACCTTCCAAACGCTACGCCGACATGATTATCCCGGAAGGTGGTTTCAATACCGCTGCATTGGATATGGTCGTGGCGCGCGTCGAATTCGCTGCTGGCGAAACCTGAAAAATCCTGATTCGCCCGTAAGGGCAAATCATCACAACTCTAATTCCGTCCCCGAAAGGAAATCGAATGAGCAAACAATGGAAGACCCCGCCAGAAATGGTGATTGATCCCGAAGAAGAAATATACAGCAACTTTGAGCACCGATAAAGGCGATATCGTCATGGAACTCTTCGCCGATAAAACTCCCCGCACGGTCAACAATTTCGTGTTCCTGGCGCGGTGAAGGCTATTACGACGGCACCATTTTCCACCGCGTCATTGCCGACTTTATGGCTCAAGGCGGTGACCCGACTGGCACCGGCACCGGCGGACCTGGTTATCGCTTCGCGGACGAGTTCCACGCCTCCTTGAAGCATAACAAGCCTGAGATCTTCTCGATGGCGAACGCTGGCCCGGGCACAAACGGCAGCCAGTTCTTTCACGCACGTCGCCACTCCCTGGCTGGACGGAAAGCATAGCATCTTTGGTCAGGTCATCCAAGGTTTGGATGTGCTGATGGCTATCCAACCCGCGTGACCCTGGAAAGCCCGCCTCTCCGGCTGTAAAACTGAATAAAGTTACCATCCAGGAAACATGAGCGCTGAACGCCGCCTCACCATCTTGCGGATTTTTACCTTGGTGTTTGTGGTGGCGTTAATCGTAGCGCTTTTTATATTCCGGGCGCAGGTCAAAAAACTTGAAAATTATGGCTACTTTGGGATCTTCCTGATTTCCATCGCAGCCAATGCCACCATCATCATTCCCTATGCCGGGAGTGGCTTTTACAACTGCCATGGGTGCCATCTTCAACCCGATCGGCGTAGCAGTTGCTGCCGGTCTGGGCGCGGCCTTGGGTGAACTGACTGGCTATATGACTGGCTTCAGCGGACAGGGAGTCATGGAGCGCGCCGCCCTCTACGAGCGCTTGGTGAAATGGATGAAGGAGCATCAAAACCTGGCTTACTTGATGATCGCCCTTGTGGCCTTCATTCCCGAATCGCTTTTTCGACCTGGCTGGAATGGCCTCCGGAGCCCTAAATTGCCCCTCTGGAAATTCCTGATCGCCTGTGCCTTCGGCAAGATTCTCAAAATGCTTTTGTTTGCCTACGCCGGTTTCTTTTCCTACGGCTGGCTCTGCCAATTTCATCGGTCGCTAAACGTCACAACGACCGGCCAATCGGCCGGTCTCTTATTTTTGGAATTACTGCTTCCGCCGCCATCCTCGGCGGCGGAACAGACGAAGAGCGATATCCTGCGTTACTCTTTACGATCGGTCTTTGGTTTTTTGTAGGTAGTCCTTGGTTTTTGAGCGACGGCGGGCTTTTGCAGCGCCTCCACTTCCTGCGTGGTGAGAAAGCGCCATTCTTTAGGCTTGAGGCTTCCCACCCGCAATCCCCCAATTCGTACACGCACGATCCTTGCAACCGGTAGTCCGGTCTGGATACCCATTTCTCGGATCTGGCGTTTGTGGCCTTCCTTCAGGGTAACATCCAGCCAGGCGCCCTTCCCTTGCTTGGAAACCACGTAAACTCCGGCTGGACCGGTCCGGAATCCATCTTCCAATACCACGCCCCGTCGCCACAGGTTCAATTGCTCCGGGTCCGGATGCTTCGCTACCGCACGCGGTATTCCTTCTCGTGCTCGTAACGTGGGTGGGTTAGTTTATTTGCCAGGTCGCCGTCGTTGGTCATCAAGACCAGGCCTTCTGAATCAAAATCGAGCCGTCCCACCGGGTATAACGTGCCTTCAACCGGCACAAGATCGCGTACCGCCCGGCCGCAGGTCCGGGTCGGAAACGGTCGAGATCACCCCGCGCGGCTTGTACAACGCCACATATACGAGGCTTCGGCCTGTTTAACCGCTCTCCCGTCCACCGTGATCTTGTCTTTGGCGGCGTCGGCCTTGTCACCCAGCCCAACTGCCTGGCCGTTCACGCGCACCCTTCCAGCCGAGATCAGCTCTTCGCAGCTCCGCCGTGATCCATAACCTGCACGTGCCAGGATTTTTTGTAAACGTTCTTCCATCTCAACCTTCCACCTTCACCCGTAGTAGCGACTTCAGTCGCTATTTTCTTCATAGTTGCGACCAAAGTCGCTCTTCTGCCAATAATCGTTCTTCACTATTACAACTAAACTCAACCCTTCAACATCTCGTCATGCCCGTTCCCGTTCTCATTCTCAGCCTGAGCTACCGGCAGTGCCAGCGCCGGGAGTTCGGTCAGGGAATTCAAGCCGAAATGCTGCAGAAAATCCGGAGCCGTACCATACAGGATCGGCCGTCCGGGTCCATCGGCGCGGCCCACTTCCTGGACAAGACCCTTGCCGAGCAGGGATTTCATCACTCCGTCGCTGCTGACGCCCCGCACGCCTTCAATATATGGGCGTGTAACGGGTTGCTGGTACGCCTACGATTGCCAGTGTCTCCAGGGCCGCCTTGCTTAGACGGCTGGTGGCTTCCAGGCCCAAGAACCGTTCCACCGCCTCGGCCATCTCTGGGGCAGTCGTCAACTGCATCCGCCCCCCGTGTCGTTGCAGGCGTAAGCCGCGGGTCTGAAGTTCGCTGTCCAATTGCGTCAAGCCTTGCTCCACCGCCGAAACTGACAGTTCCAGTGCTGTGGCCAATTGGCTGGTGGTCACTGGCTCTGCCGAAACAAATAAAAGGGCTTCAAGAGCTGCCGGTACATCCAGCGGGAGTGGGATTTTCAGATTCGCTCATGCTATAATTACTCCGTTATTCAAAGGGCTGACGAAATGAATGTTCACAAGGTTCCGCTTCTCATTGGATTGTCAGTTCTGATCTTGGCAGTTCTGGCATGTACGATGAATATCGGCGGGCCGGCTTTTCCGGATCAACGTATCCCGGTTTCCACACAGGCCATGGGTGAACTGCAGACTGCTATTCAGGCCGCCGGAGATACTGCGGCCGAGACTGGACAATTTTCATTAGTCGTCACCGAGCCGCAGATAACCGCCTACCTTGCCAGCCTTCTCCAGCCTCAATCCGAGCCGCCTTTTACCGACCCTCAGGTCTACCTTCGCAATAGTCAGATCCAGGTCTTTGGGCTGGCTCATCAGGGTTATTTCCAGGCCACAATCGAAATCGTCATCACCGCTGGCGTGGATGATCAGGGCCAGCTCAAGCTTGAATTGACTTCCGCCGACTTTGGCCCGCTGCCTGTTCCGGTTGGGCTGAATGATATCGTCACAGCCGCCATCCAAGAGGCTTTCACAGGAGCGATTGGTCCGGCTGCTATCGGGCTGCGCTTGGAGAGCCTAATAGTTGAGGATGGTACAATGACTATCGTCGGCCGTACAAAATAGC